>JAFGXY010000056.1 GCA_016936395.1 Paracoccaceae bacterium
ACGATATAGGACTGGTTCGCAGGCGACGGGCCGATGTGGATCGCCTCATCCGCCATGGTCACATGCAGCGCGTTGCGGTCGGCATCGGAATAGACCGCGACGGTCTTGATGCCCATCTTGCGCGCGGTCTTGATGACGCGGCAGGCGATCTCGCCCCGATTGGCGATCAGGATCTTGTGGAACACGGCTCTCTCCCTTCAACCCGACCGGACCAAGGCGGTCCGGCGGCAATTGTGAAAAGGCCATCCGGGGGGCTGCCCCGAATGGCCTTTGTGGTGGCGATGCCCTGCGCGCGATTGCGCGGCGGGGCTTTATAGCGGTGCCGCGCGACAGCGCGCGGCGGGTCAGATCAATAGCAGGCGGGCAGGCCCGGAACGCCGCAGGATGCAGCACCGGCAAGACCGCCAAGGGCCGCACCTGCAACAATGTTGCTGTCGGTGGCATCGGCAATGGCCGCGCCGACAACGGCACCGGCAAGGCCGCGCTCTTGCGGGGTGGCCATGCAGCCGGCAAGCGATGTGGCAAGAAGGGCTGCGAGAAGGACGTGTTTCGTGACCATGTGTGACTGCCTCGTGTCAGGGTTATTATTGTGGCCAAGCATAGCTTATCCACAGCGACAGAACAGTGAAAAAACGTAAGGCCTTGTGCATTGGCAAAGCTTGGCTGGTATCCCCGCGGCAGCGCAGTATCGGCACGGCATGGCGCTTTCGGCCATAGGCCGGGTAAAGGGGCGTGCATCAGTCGTCATCCCCATCGTCATCGTCGTCCCAGTCGATTGCGGGCGCGTTGGCGGCAAACACCTCGGGGAACGAGATTTCGGCGCGCTTCAGGTCGATGCGCAGAAGGGCATCATAGCTTGCGGGGTCAAACGGGTCTTCGGCGGGCACCACTTCGCGGCCAAACAGCCAAGACAGACGGCCTGCGTCCAGATTGCCGCGCTCAAATGGCTCTTCGCCAAAGCATTGCCAAAGGGCGGCCATGAACCCCGCATCCGCCTTGCGGTCGGCAGTCTTGCGGTCGGCATAGCGTTCGCGCCGGATGATCTTTGCGGGACCATCTTTCTTGTTGGCGCGGCGGATGGTGAATTGAAAGTCGGTGCCGGGAAGGCGGCCCGGAAAGCCGCGATGCTTCAGCATGATATGCCCCCATGATGTGATGGGGCGCACAGGTAAGGGTGGGCGGGCATCAGGCCAAGGCCAAATGCCCGCCCGAACCGATTATTTGTATTTGCCGGTGTAGGTCGGTTCGACCGTGACGGGCTCATCCACATAAACGATTTCTTCTTGCTTCGGTGCGCAGGCAGCCACAAAGGCCAGCATGCAGAGCGAAAGCGTGATTTTCGTGCTCTTCGACATCCTCTACTCCTGTATTCTTGGAAGGCGTTTCCAGAACGCCCGGAAACAGACCCTTCATGCGAGGCAACGGTCGCTTGGGTTCGACCAGCCACCAGCATAGCGCAGCGCGCGGCAGTTTGACATGCACGTTGTGTCATGGTTGCGTGCTGTGACTCTGCTACATCAGACCATGGGCGATGCAGCGCCAAGACAACCACATATTGGGGTCGCATCAATACATCTCCCAGATGCAGGCCCCGTCTTGCACCGAGAACGCCTCGAAAAACTGCGTGGCTTCGGGGGCAGCTTCGCCAAACGGCACAGGCACATCCGACAGCGAGATGATCACCTGCGCCGGTTGCGGCCCGAATTCGGACAGCCGGGGCAGCGCATAGGTCTGGCACAGGTGCTGCATGTCTTCGGACGCGACGGCATAATCCACCGTGCCGCCGTTGCGCGCGATCTGCGGCGCCAAAAAGCGAAAGCGCAGCGTAAGGCCTTCGGGGCCGGGGGCGTTCCAGACCACATCGTGCAACACCACGGGTTGACCCGATGGCACCGGGATCGGCATATCGCCGCCCGGCACGATCTGCGCGCCGTCGCGCTGCACCAGAACGGGGTCGGTCATTGACCACCCCCCTGCCCTGCCGTCGTGTTTGCCATGGCTGCACCCCCATTCCCTGCTGTATCGTCACAGAGGGATGTTATCGTGCTTCTTCCACGGGTTCGCCAATTTCTTGTTCCGAAGGCTGGCAAAAGCGCGGGCCACGCGGCGGCGGGTGGACTGCGGCATGATCACCTCGTCGATAAAGCCCTTTTCGGCCGCCACAAACGGGTTGGCAAAGCGGTCTTCATAGTCTTTCACCCGGGCCGCGATCTTGTCGCGGTCGCCAAGTTCGCTGCGATACAGAATCTCGACCGCCCCCTTGGCCCCCATCACCGCGATTTCGGCGGTGGGCCAGGCATAGTTGAAATCGCCGCGCAGGTGTTTGGAGGCCATCACGACATAGGCCCCGCCATAGGCTTTGCGGGTGATCACCGTCACCTTGGGCACTGTCGCCTCGCCATAGGCGAACAGCAGCTTGGCACCATGCTTGATGACGCCGCCGTATTCCTGGGCAGTGCCGGGCAAAAAGCCGGGCACATCGACCAAGGTCAGGATCGGGATTTCGAACGCATCGCAGAACCGCACAAAGCGCGCGGCCTTGCGGCTGCTGTCAATGTCCAGACAGCCGGCCAGAACCATCGGCTGGTTGGCCACCACGCCGACCGACTGACCCTCGATCCGGATGAAGCCGGTGATGATGTTGGCGGCAAAGGCGGCCTGAATCTCGAAGAAATCGCCTTCATCGGCGATCTTGGTGATCAGCTCTTTCATGTCATAGGGCTGGTTCGGGTTGTCGGGGATCAGCGTATCAAGGCTTTTCTCGATGCGGGCCGGATCATCGAAAAACGGCCGCACCGGGGCTTTTTCGCGGTTGTTCAGCGGCAGAAAGTCGATCAGGCGGCGGGTTTCGGCCAGCGCCTCGACATCGTTTTCAAACGCGCCATCGGCCACCGAGGATTTGCGGGTATGGGTAGCCGCGCCGCCCAGTTCTTCGGCGGTAACCACTTCGTTCGTCACGGTCTTCACCACATCAGGGCCGGTCACGAACATGTAGCTGGAATCCTTCACCATGAAGATGAAGTCGGTCATCGCCGGCGAGTAGACCGCGCCCCCCGCGCATGGCCCCATGATCAGCGAAATCTGCGGCACCACGCCGGAGGCCATAATGTTGCGCTGAAACACCTCGGCATAGCCGGCAAGGCTGGCAACACCTTCCTGAATCCGCGCACCACCGGAATCGTTGATGCCGATCACGGGCGCGCCGTTCTGGATGGCCATATCCATGATCTTGCAGATTTTCTGCGCATGGGTTTCCGACAGCGACCCGCCGAACACGGTGAAATCCTGCGAAAACACATAGACCATGCGGCCATTGACCGTGCCCCAGCCGGTGACGACGCCATCGCCTGCGGGACGGTCTTCCTGCATCCCGAAATCGGTGCAGCGATGCGCCATGAACATGTCGAACTCTTCAAAGCTGCCCTCGTCCAGCAACAGGTCGATACGTTCGCGGGCGGTCAACTTGCCCTTGGCGTGCTGGGCGTCGATGCGGCGCGGACCACCGCCTTGGCGGGCAACCTCGCGGCGGCTTTCCAACTGGGCCAGAATATCTTTCATCGCAGGCGTCCCCCCTTCAGATTCCGGGCACAATAGGCAGGCTTTGCAGGCAGGCAAAGCGGATTCAGGAATATTTGCATATCTTGCCGCATTTTGATTCTGCGAAACGCAAATCTGCAAACTACGGCCCGCCCCCGCCTCACGTGACAGCTTTCTTTTGGCCAGCCGGACGCTATACCCCGCGCAAGCCCTGTCTGATGGAGTGCGCCATGTCTCTGCCCCTTCCGGTTCCTGTCATCACCATCGGTCTGCTGCTGGCCAGCAATGTATTCATGACCTTTGCCTGGTATGGTCATCTGCGGTTCAAGGATGCCTCGCTGGTGTCGGTGATCGTCATCAGTTGGGGCATTGCGCTGTTTGAATACATGCTGATGGTGCCGGCCAACCGCATCGGCCACGGGCATTGCAGCGCGGCCGAGTTGAAGACCATTCAAGAGGTCATCACCCTTTCGGTGTTCGCGGTGTTTTCGGTGGTCTACCTGAAAGAGCCGCTGACATGGAATTACCTTGCAGGCTTTACCTGCATCGGGCTGGGCGCGTTCTTCATTTTCCACAAATGGGCATAGGCGCACAGAGCGCCCTGCCGGAATGGCGTGGACAGGGCTGCCGTGCCGCCGTAGCACTGCCAGATGACCAACAGCATTTTCCTTGATCGCACCACACCGCCGCATATTGCGACGCTGATCCTGCTGGCCGGGCTGTCGGCACTGGCGATGAACATCTTCCTGCCGTCACTGCCCGGCATGGCGGCGTGGTTCGGCGTGCCCTATGCATTGATGCAACTTTCGGTCGCGCTGTATCTGGCATTGTCGGCGGTGCTGCAAATTCTGATCGGGCCGATTTCCGACCGTTATGGCCGGCGCCGCGTGCTGATCGGGTCGCTGATCCTGTTCCTGATCGCGACCCTGGGCACGCTCTTGGCCCCCAATGCCACGGTTTTCCTGATCTTTCGCATGTCGCAGGCGGTGATAGCCTCGGGCATGGTGCTGAGCCGCGCCGTGGTGCGCGACATGGTGCCCGACGCGCAGGCCGCCAGCATGATCGGCTATGTCACCATGGGGATGAGCATCGTGCCGATGATCGGCCCGGTGATCGGCGGCGTGCTGGAAGAGGCGATTGGCTGGCAGGCCAACTTTGGCCTGCTGTTCGTGCTGGGGCTGTTCACGCTGTGGCTGACCTGGGCCGACCTGGGCGAAACCGCGACAATCCGCCCGGTCACGCTGATCGAACAAGTGCGGAAATACCCGCAACTGCTGCGATCACAGCGGTTCTGGGGCTATGCGCTGGCAGCGGCCTTCGCCTCGGGGTCGTTCTTTGCCTATCTGGGCGGCGCGCCCTATGTCGGCACCGAGGTGTTCGGGCTGTCGGCCTCGGGCGTGGGCGCGCTGTTTGCGCTGACCGCGATCGGCTACGCGCTTGGCAATTTCCTCGCCGGGCGGTTTTCGGTGCGGCTGGGCATGAACCGTATGGTGCTGATCGGCGCGCTGGTCACCGTGACGGGGCTTGGGCTATTGATGCTGGTGACGCTGGCGGGGGTACATTCACCATATGTGTTCTTCGGCTTCACCTCGCTGGTCGGCCTTGGCAATGGCATCACCCTGCCCAATGCCAATGCCGGGATGCTGTCGATCAAGCCCGAACTGGCGGGCACGGCCTCGGGCCTTGGCGGCGCGATCATGATCGGCGGCGGCGCGGCCTTGGCGGCGTTGGCTGGGGCCCTGCTGGGGCCGGGCTCGGGTGAGTTGCCGCTGGTGTTGCTGATGCTGGCCTCGGCCATCGGGTCGCTGCTGGCGATCCTGTGGGTCCGGGCGCGGGCGCGGGCTTTGGGGTTGATGGCTTGACGCCCGCTTTGCAAAGGCGATGATAGCTTTGCAAAATCGGGAGATCGCATGGCCATTCAAAAGCTCTATGCCGGGGCCAAGCTGCGCGAGATGCGGGCGCGCCTTGGGCTGACGCAAAAGGTGTTTGCCGAAAAGCTTTCGGTCTCGCTGCCCTATCTGAACCAGATGGAAAACAACCATCGTCCGGTGTCAGCCGGGGTGGTGCTGGCCTTGGCACAGGAATTCGGGCTGGACGTGACCGAATTGACCGTGGGCGAAAGCGAGCGGCTGGTCAGCGACATGAAAGAGGCGCTGGCCGACCCGGTGTTTGCCACGGCTGCGCCGCCCTTGGCCGATCTGCGCTTGGCCGCGTCAAACGCCCCGGCCCTTGCGCGTGCCTTTCTTGACCTGCACCGCGCCTACCGCCAGACGCATGAGAGGCTGGCCTCGCTGGATGAGGCGTTGGGGCGCGAAGATGCAACTTTGCGGCCATCGCCATGGGAGGAAGTGCGCGATTTCTTTCACTATTGCGACAATTACCTGGATGCGGTGGATCGCGCCGCCGAGCATTTCATCACCGGGCCGCAGGGCCGCCGGGATGTGATCAGTGCCGCGCGCGACGCGCTGGACCGACGCGGCATCAGCCTGCATTTCAGCGACACGGCCCCCTTGCGCCACTATGATCCAGCGGCAAAGCGTCTGGATGTCTCGGCCCGCACGGCGGGGCCAACCCAGCGCTTTCAACTGCTGCATCAGGTGGCGCTGATCACCCAGAATGACCTGCTGGAGGCGACGCTGGATCTGGCCCGCTTTCACACCCCCGAAGCGCGTGAAATCGCCAAGATCGGCCTTGCCAACTATTTCGCCGGGGCGGCGCTGCTGCCGTATCGCGCCTTCATGGAGGCGGCAAGCACCACAAGGCATGATCTGGAACGGCTGGCCGATATCTTCGGGGCCAGCATTGAACAGGTGGCGCACCGGCTGTCGACGTTGCAAAGGCCGGGGGCCAAGGGAATACCCTTCTTCTTTGTCCGGGTCGATCAGGCCGGCACCATCACCAAGCGCCATTCGGCCACGCGGTTGCAGTTCGCGCGCTTTGGCGGGGCGTGCCCATTGTGGAACGTGCACCGCGCCTTTGAAACACCGGGACAGTTCCAGCGGCAACTGGCCGAAACACCCGATGGGGTGCGCTATCTGTGCCTGTCACGCGATGTGTCAAAGTCCGGCGGGTCGTTTCATGCCCTTACCCGGCGCTATGCCATCGGCCTTGGTTGCGAGGTGCAGCATGCCGGCGCGCTGGTCTATGCCGACGGGCTGGACCTGAAGGGCCGGTTTGAGCCGATCGGGATCTCGTGCCGGATTTGCGAGCGGCCCGATTGCCACCAACGCTCGGTGCCGCCGTTGGAGCGGCGGCTGCGGGTAGACCCTGACCGGCGCAATGTCTTGCCCTATGAGATCATGCCGTAAAGCAAAGGGCGGCCCGAAGGCCGCCCTTTGGTGCCCGCTTGCACCCTGGCCTCAGCCGTGCTGGGCCCCATGGGCCAGATGATGGGCAATGTGATCCTTCAGGTGTGACCGGTGACGGCGCAATTCGTTCTCGGCCGCTTCGGTCATGGTATCCAGCCGGGTTTCGGCGCGGTGGACCGCCTTGTTGACCTCATTGTATTGCTCGACCAGCTTGGCAAAATGCGCATCCGCCATTTTCATCGCGTGGATCTTTTCCACTTCGCCTGGGAATTCTTCGGCCAGATCGTGCGGTGTGGTGGACATGGGCATCTCCTCTTCGTGCTGATTGGACGTAACCCTAGGAGGCGGCAATGACCAGCACCTTGACACCGATCAAGTCCGCGGCGGGTCAGGTCAGCGGCGCGCGGGGCGAAACCCCGCGTCCTTTGCATCGCTTTCGCTGCAAAACCACGCCTCGCCCTTTTCCGGGGTGATCCGGGTCGCGTCATAATCGCGTTGGCCGGGCATGTGGTAGATACGGCTGGGGCCGTTGATGTTGCCCTTGATGGCGCAGCCATGGCGGGCCGGTTCCGAGGCGAGTTGCGCGACCGGGTGCCGGTGGGCCTCGGGTGTGACCATGCGCCCGGCCCAAACACCGGCGCGGGCGGTCTGGGCCTTGGCCTGATCGGGCAGGTAACGGTCGGAGTAGCGAACATAGGCCTGCGCCGCCCCGGCGCGCACCTGCGCCTGCCCCAGATCGATCTTGCCGGCATGGCAGATCGCCACGGTGCGGCCAAAGCGGTCGCGGTCTTGCGGGGTGCATGTCACCTGCCCCGCCTGCACTGCGCGCGCCAGCATGGCGGCAGACCACGCGCCACACTCCCATGTCTGACCATTGCGGTCACAGCTTTGGCCGCGTTCGGGCGCGTCGATGCCGAACAGGCGGATCTTTTCGCCCCCAAGCTCAAGGCTGTCACCATCCACCACCCGCACCGCGCCAGACTGCGTCAGCGCAACCGCGACAGGGGCGGACAACAGCAGCGTAGACAGAACAAGAAGCGAACGAAGGGTTAACATGCCCCGATGTTTCAGGGCATTCTGCCCGCCGCACAAGGGGAAATCTTAACAAAGAGTTAATAAAAGTTAACCAGACTCTAGCGCTGCGCGGTCTGCCAGTTGGGGTTGATCCATGGCTCAAGGTTCATCGGCGCCAGCGGCGCGCGGCCCAGAATGTGGTCGGCGGCCTTTTCGCCCACCATGATCGACGGCGCGTTCAGGTTGCCATTGGTCACTTGCGGAAAGATCGAACTGTCGGCCAGACGCAGGCCATCGACCCCGATCACCCGGCATTCGGGGTCCACCACCGCCATCGGATCGCTGGCCCGCCCCATCCGCGCCGTGCCGCAGGGGTGATAGGCAGACTCGGCATGGGCGCGGATGAAGGCATCGATCTGGTCATCACTTTGCACATCCGGGCCGGGTTGCAGCTCGCCCTTCACAAAAGGCTGCATGGCAGGCTGGCCAAAGATTTCGCGCGTCAGGCGAATGCAGGTGCGAAACTCATCCCAATCCGACGCTTGCGACATGTAGTTGAAGCGGATCACCGGCGCATCGTGCGGATTGGCCGAGCGCAGGGTGATCGACCCGCGCGATTTGGACCGCATCGGCCCGACATGCGCCTGAAAGCCATGCCCCGCCGCCGACACCTTGCCATCATAGCGCACGGCGATCGGCAAGAAGTGATACTGGATGTCGGGATAGTCGATCCCGGCGCGCGAGCGGATGAAGGCGCAGGCCTCGAACTGGTTCGATGCCCCCAGCCCCTTGCCGGAAAACAGCCATTGCGCGCCGATGACAGCCTTGCCCCACAGGTTCCAGTATTTATACAGGGTGATCGGCTGGCGCGAGGCATATTGCATATAGATTTCAAGGTGATCTTGCAGGTTCGCGCCCACGCCGGGGCGGTCGGCCACAAGCGCTATGCCATGCCGTGCCAATTCCGCCGCCGGGCCGATGCCCGACAGCATCAGCAGTTTCGGGCTGTTGAGAGATGAGGCAGCAATGATCACCTCGCGCTTGGCCTGAAGGATGAAAGGGGCCGCCCCCCGGTCAACCTCGACCCCGGTGGCACGGCCGTTTTCGATCACCACCCGCCGGGCCGTGGCGTGAACAATCTGCACATTCCCGCCCGCCATCGCCGGTTTCAGATAGGCATTGGCGGCCGACCAGCGGCGGCCTTTCCAGATGGTTGCCTCCATCGGGCCGAAGCCTTCCTGCTGCGCGCCGTTGTAATCTTCGGTCACCGGATATCCCGCCTGCGCGCCCGCCTGGATGAAGGCATCAAACAGCGGGTTGTGGCGCGGGCCACGGGTGATGTGCAAGGGTCCGTCGGTGCCGCGATAGTCGGGGCCAGAGCCGCCATGCGACTGCTCCATCCGCCGGAAATAGGGCAACACATCGGCATAGGACCAGCCATCCGCCCCCATCTCGGCCCAGGTGTCAAAGTCGCGCGCGTGGCCCCGCACATAGACCATGCCGTTGATGCTGCTCGACCCGCCGATGACCTTGCCGCGTGGGGTGGCAAGGCGGCGGTTGTTCAGATGCGGTTCGGGTTCAGATTGCAACCCCCAGTCATAACGGGCCATGTTCATCGGGTAGGACAGCGCGGCGGGCATCTGGATGAAGGGGCCGGCATCCGACCCGCCCGCCTCGATCACCACCACACGGCGACCGGCCTCGGCCAGCCGATACGCCATCGCGCAGCCCGCTGACCCAGCCCCGATGATCACATAATCCGCGTGCATGTGCTTGGTTTCTTTCGTGATTTCAAAGGGTCAATAGGGCGCGTCGACCGGCCCCATGCCAACATAGACCGACTTGACCTGCGTGTAGTGCTGCACGGCCGCATGGCCGTTTTCGCGCCCGACGCCCGAAGCCTTGACGCCGCCAAACGGCACCTCAACCGGCGTCAGATTATAGGCGTTGACCCAGCAGGTGCCCGCCTGCACCTGCCCGATCACCCGATGGCCGCGCACAAGGTCGGCGGTAAAGACGCCTGCGGCAAGGCCATATTCGGTGGCATTGGCGCGGGCGATCACCTCGTCCTCGGTGTCAAAATCCAAGACCGCCATCACCGGGCCGAACACCTCCTCACGCGCAAGGGTCATGTCGTCGGTCACATCGGCAAAGACCGTGGGCTGGACATAAAAGCCCGCGTTCAGCTTGGCCCGGTCGCCCCCGGTGACCAGCCGCGCGCCTTCAGCCTTGGCCCCCGCGATATAGCCCATCACCTTGTCAAGGTGCACAGCACTCACCAAAGGCCCCATTTGCGTGGCCGGATCCATTGGGTCGCCCAAGGTGATGGCGGCGGTGCGGTCGGCCAGACGGGCAAGAAAGCGGTCCTTGATGCCTTTTTGCACGAACACCCGAGTGCCGTTGCTGCACACCTGCCCCGCCGAATAGAAGTTGGCCAGCATCGCGGCCCCGACCGCATCTTCGACACTGGCGTCGTCAAAAATAATCAGGGGGGATTTGCCGCCCAGTTCCATCGTGACATGGCGCATGCCCTCGGCCGCGGCGGCATAGACGCGCCGACCCGTGGGCACCGATCCGGTCAGGCTGACCTTGGCCACACGCGGATCCGTGACCAAGGCCGCGCCGACCGCGCCACGCCCCTGCACCACGTTGAACAGGCCCGCAGGCAGGCCCGCTTCAACAAGGATTTCCGCCAGTTGCAGCGCACCCAATGGGGTGACCTCGGAGGGTTTGAACACCATCGCATTGCCAAGCGACAAGGCGGGCGCCGCCTTCCAGCAGGCGATCTGGCTGGGGTAATTCCACGCGCCGATGCCGACACAAACCCCCAAAGGTTCGCGCAATGTGTAAACGAAATCACGGCCCAGCGGGATGGTTTCGCCCACCACCGTGGGGGCCAGCCCCGCGAAATATTCCAGCGCATCTGCCCCCGAGGGCCAGTCGGCGACCTGCGTTTCCTGAATGGGCTTGCCGGTATCCAGCGTTTCCAGCCGCGCCAGAGCCGCGCCCCGGTCGCGGATGATGTCGGCGGCCCGGCGCAAGATGCGGGCGCGGTCCACCGGACGAGTGGCGGCCCAAGCGGTCTGGGCGCGGGCGGCACTCGCCAGGGCGCGGTCGATCAGCGCGGGCGTTGCCTCGTGCAGGCGGGCGATCACCTCGCCGGTGGCGGGATAGATCACCGCGATCTCGGCCCCTGCCGCGTCTTCGGCATAGTCTCCGTCGATGAAATGGCTGGCCTGTGGCTGCGCGATCATGCGTCTTGTCCTGTCAGTTGGGTGTTCAGATAGTCCAGCGCCATCTGCACCGCCGCCGCACCATCGGGAGGGCCGGATTTCAGCACCTCGCGCAGGTAAAGCCCGTCGATCATGGCCCCCAAGCCATCGGCCAAAGCCTCGGCCCGGGCACCCGCCAAAGGCCGCAGGCAAGACAGAAGGTTTGAGCGCAACCGGCGCTGGTAAATGGCCAGCAAGCGCCGCGCCTGTGGCACGGTTTGCGCCAGCACCCAGAAGTTCAGCCAGGCCCCCACCGCCTCACGCCGGAAATTGCCGGGGCTGAAACTGGCGCGCAGAATCGCCTGCAACCGCGCCTCGGGCCCTTCGGCGCTGGCCAGAGCGCCACGCACCTCGGCCCCATAAAGCGTCATGATGTGGCGCATCGCAGCCAGAAACATCTCTTCCTTGGCGCCGAAATAATGATGTGCAAGGGCCGAAGACATGCCTGCGCGCCGGGCAATCTGGCTGACCGTCACATCCAAAGTTCCGGCCCGCCCGATCTCGATGATCGTGGCTTTGACCAGCGCATCCTTTCGGATAGGCTTCATTCCAAGCTTCGGCACGGCAGAATTCCAACATAACGGTTGCATTTTTCTGGATGCTTGAAGTTTATTGACTCGTCAATCAACAAAAAACAGGGAGATACCATGACACTGCGTTCCACCCTTCTTGCCAGCACCGTCACCCTTGCCCTTGCAGGCAGCGCCTTTGCCGAAGGCTGCGACACAGTGATCTTCTCGGATGTTGGCTGGACCGACATCACTGCCACCACCGCCGCCACCACCGTGGTGCTGGAGGCGCTTGGCTATGCGACCGAAACCAAGGTGCTGTCGGTTCCGGTCACCTATACCGGGCTTGCGGGCAAAGACATTGACGTGTTCCTGGGCAACTGGATGCCGACAATGGAGGCCGACATCGCCCCCTATCGCGACGCGGGCACGGTTGAAACCGTGCGCGTGAACCTGGAAGGCGCGAAATACACCCTTGCCACCAATAGCGCCGGGGCCGCCCTTGGGATTGCCGATTTCAAGGACATCGCCGCGCACAAGGATGCGCTGGAGGGCAAGATCTATGGCATCGAGCCGGGCAATGACGGCAACCGCCTGATCCTGGACATGATCGCCAGCGGGCCGTTCGGGCTGGACGGGTTCGAGATCGTCGAATCGTCGGAACAGGGGATGCTCGCGCAGGTGAAGAAGGCCGAAGAAGACGGCAAGCCGGTGGTGTTTCTGGGTTGGGAGCCGCACCCGATGAACGCCAATTTCAAGATGACCTATCTGACCGGTGGCGACGATTACTTTGGCCCCGATCTGGGCGGCGCGGTGGTCGCGACCAACACCCGCAAGGGCTATGTCACCGAATGCCCGAACACCGGCAAGCTGTTGCAGAACCTGAGCTTCACGCTGGCGATGGAAAACGAGATCATGGGCGCGATCCTGAACGACGGGACTGACCCGGTGGAGGCGGCAAAGTCCTGGCTGGCGGCCAACCCGGGCGCATGGGAGGGCTGGCTGGACGGGGTGACCACCAAGGACGGCGGCGATGCTCGGGCGGCGGTGGCGGCAGCGCTGCAATAAGCGCGGCGCAACTGGCATCGGCGGGTCCGGGGGTTTCACACCCCCGGACCCCCGTGGGATATTTGCGGAAAGAGAAAGGCGCGGGCCAAGGTGATGGACTGGCTGACCGATCACAAGCTGCCTGTCGGCCGCACCGCGAAGGCGGTGTTCGACTGGATGAACACCCATCTGGGCGGGCTGTTCGATGCGGTCTCGGCGGTCATGGAGGCGATGATCGACGCGATCCTGTGGTGTCTGGAGACACCGCATCCCCTGACGGTTATCGCGGTGTTTGTGGCCTTGACCTGGGGCTTGCAGCGCAAGTGGAAGACCTGCGTCGGGGTCTTGGCGGGGTTCTTGTTCATTCTGAATCAGGGGTATTGGGACGAGACGATGGAAAGCCTGACGCTGATCCTGTCGGCCTGCGTGGTCTGCATGGGTCTGGGCGTGCCAATCGGGATTGCCACCGCGCACCGGCCCCGTTTGTATGCGGCGCTGTCGCCGGTGCTGGACCTGATGCAGACGCTGCCGACATTCGTCTATCTGATCCCGGCGATCGTGTTTTTCGGGCTTGGCATGGTGCCGGGCCTGATGGCGACGGTGATCTTCGTGTTGCCCGCGCCGATCCGGCTGACGCATCTGGGGGTGTCCTCCACCCCGGTGGCGCTGCTGGAGGCGGCGACCGCCTTTGGCGCGACGCCGACGCAGCGCTTGTGGAAGGTGGAACTGCCTTATGCGTGGCCGCAGATCATGGTCGGGCTGACGCAGACCATCATGCTGTCCTTGTCGATGGTGGTGATTGCGGCGCTGGTCGGGGCCAATGGTCTGGGCGTGCCGGTGGTGCGGGCGCTGAACAGCGTGAACACGGCGCTGGGGTTCGAGTCGGGCATCATCATCGTGGTGGTGGCCATTTTGCTGGACCGGATGCTGAAGGTGACGCGATGACAGCGGTGGAATTTGACCGGGTGTCGATCGTGTTCGGCGACCACCCCAAGCGCGCGCTGCCCCTGATGGACGAGGGCCTGAGCCGGGCCGAGGTGCAGGCCCGCACAGGGCAGGTGCTGGGCGTGCATGACTGCAGCCTGAGCGTGGCGACCGGCGAGATCCTTGTGCTGATGGGCCTGTCGGGCAGCGGCAAATCCACGCTTTTGCGCGGGGTGAATGCACTGAACCCGGTGGTGCGGGGCGAGGTGCGGGTAAATGATGGCGGCGGCATGGTGTCGGTCACCAAGGCGGGGCCCGAGGCGCTGCGCAAGCTGCGCCTGAGCCGGATTGCCATGGTGTTTCAGGCCTTTGGCCTGCTGCCCTGGCGCACGGTGCGCGAGAATGTCGGGCTGGGGTTGGAGCTGGCGGGGATCAGCGGGACCGAGCGCCGCGATCGGGTGGACCGACAATTGGCGCTGGTGAACCTGGGCGCCTGGGCCGAGCGCCGCGTGGGCGAGTTGTCCGGTGGCATGCAGCAGCGGGTGGGTCTGGCGCGGGCCTTTGCCACCGAGGCACCGATCCTGCTGATGGACGAGCCTTTCAGCGCGCTGGACCCGCTGATCCGCGCCAAGTTGCAGGACGAATTGCTGGACCTGCAGGCCAAGCTGAAGCGCACCATCATCTTCGTCAGCCACGATCTGGATGAGGCGTTCAAGATCGGCAACCGGATTGCCCTGATGGACGGCGGCCGCATCGTGCAATGCGGCACGGCGCGGCAGATCATCGCCAATCCGATCAACGACTATGTGCAAGAATTCGTGGCCCACATGAACCCGCTGTCGGTGCTGACGGCGCGCGATGTGATGGAGCCGGGGAAGACAGCGGCCGCTCAGGCGGTGGATGCCGAAACCCCAGTCAAGCAGATCATGGCGATGATGCGGGATGGCGCAGGGGAAATCGCGGTCGAAGAGGCCGGCGCGCGCATCGGCGTGCTGCGCGCGGGGTCGATCATGGGGCGGCTGATCAACCCGCGCGGGGCCTGAGGCCTCAGGTTGGCGCCGTTTTTGCCGGGGTCTTTTTGGCGGCGGGCTTTTTCGCAGCAGGCTTTTTTGCCGGGGCCTTCTTGGCCGCAGGTTTTGCCGCCGCTTTGGAGGTCGGCGTTTCGGCCTTTGCCGCGGCGGGTTTTGCAGCCTTCTTGCGCGCGGCCTTTTTCCTGCCCGGAGACTTCGCGACCTTTTCGGCAATCAACTCCAGCGCCTGATCCAGATTGACATCTTCGGGGGCAATCTCCTTGGGCAGCGTCGCGTTGATCTTTTCCCATTTGATATAGGGCCCATAGCGCCCCGGCATCACGGTGATCGCCCCACCTTCGGGATGGTCGCCAAGCGCCTTGATCGGCTCGGCGGGGGCGGCAGCCCCGCGCCCGCGGCTGGCCTTTTGCGCCAGCACCTCCATCGCCCGGTTCATGCCGATCGAAAACACCTCTTCGACATCGGGAATGTTGGCATAGGTGCTCTTGTGCTTGATATAGGGGCCATAGCGGCCGATGCCGGCCTCGACCGGGGCAGCATCTTCGGGGTGCGGACCGATCAGGCGCGGCAGGGCAAGCAGATCCAGCGCGCGTTCCAGTGTCAGACTGTCGGCGGCCCAGCCCTTGGGAAGGCTGGCGCGGTCGGGCTTGGGCTGGTCTTCGGTCGCCTCGCCGCGCTGGACATAAGGGCCAAAGCGGCCCGCCCGCAGGGAAATCGGCAAACCGTTTTCATCTGTGCCCAGAATGCGGCCATCGGCAGACCCCGCATCTTCGCCGCCGGTGATCGGGCGGGTGTAGCGACATTCGGGGTAATTCTTGCAGCCAATGAAGGCAGATCCCGACCGCGCGGTCTTAAGGTGCAGTCGCCCGGTGCCGCAGGTGGGGCAGATGCGCGGGTCTGATCCATCAGTGCGCAAGGGGTAAAGGTGCGGGGCCAGAAACTCGTCGATCTTTTCCAGCACCTCGCCGATGCGCAAATCGGCGGTTTCGGCCACGGCGGCAGAGAAATCGCGCCAGAACCGTTCCAGCACGTCCTTGTAGCCGCGCGATCCGGCCGAAACATCGTCAAGCTCGGTTTCCAGATCGGCGGTGAAGTCGTATTCCACATATTTGCGGAAATAGTTGGTCAGGAACGCCGTGACCAGGCGGCCCTTGTCTTCGGGGATCAGGCGGTTCTTGTCCTTGCGCACATATTCGCGGTCCTGAATCGTGGACAGAACCGAAGCATAAGTTGACGGCCGCCCGATGCCCAACTCCTCCATCCGCTTGACCAACGTGGCCTCGGTATAGCGCGGCGGGGGTTGGGTGAAGTGCTGCTCGGGTGCCACGCTGCGCTTGTCGGCGGCCTCGCCTGCCACGATCTGCGGCAGGCGACCGCCTTCTTCATCCTCATCGTCGCGGCCTTCGTCATAGACCTTGAGGAAGCCATCGAATTGCACCACTTGGCCCGTGGCGCGCAGCACGACCTGCCCATCGGCACTGCCGACATCAACCGTGGTGCGCTCCAGCCGGGCTGCGGCCATCTGGCTGGCGATGGTGCGCTTCCAGATCAGGTCATAGAGGTTGGTCTGATCCTTTTCCGACAGGCGCAGCTTTTCGGGCGCGGCCATCATGTCGGTCGGGCGGATACATTCATGCGCTTCCTGCGCGTTCTTGGCCTTGTTCTTGTACATCCGCGGGGCGTCGGGCACATAGGCCGCACCGAAACGGTCCTTGATTGCATCACGCGCCGCCATCACCGCCTCGGGGGCCATGTCGATGCCATCGGTCCGCATATAGGTGATGTGGCCCGCCTCATACAGCCGTTGCGCCGCGTTCATGCATTGCTTGGCGCCCATGCCGAACTTGCGGCTGGCTTCCTGTTGCAGGGTCGAGGTCATGAACGGCGGGTAGGGGTTGCGGGTGGCGGGCTTGGCCTCCACGCTTTGCACGGTCAATGTTCGGGAAGTGACAGCCTGCACGGCCAATTCGGCAGCCTCAGACGTGGGAATGTCGAATTTGTCCAGTTTCTTGCCGCCCAGCACCGTAAGCCGGGCCTGAAACTCTTGCCCCCGCGGCGTGGTCAGGGTGGCGATCACGGTCCAGTATTCGCGGGCGCGGAACGCCTCGATCTCCATCTCGCGCTCGACAATCAGCCGCAGGCAGACCGATTGCACCCGCCCCGCCGATCTGGAGCCCGGCAGTTTGCGCCACAGCACCGGCGACAGGGTGAAGCCCACCAGATAATCCAGCGCGCGGCGGGCAAGATAGGCCTCGACCAGCGGCGTGTCGATTTCACGCGGGTGCTGCATCGCCTTGGTCACGGCATCCTTGGTGATGGCGTTGAAGGTGACGCGGGCCACTTTCTTGCCCTTCTTCAGCGCCGGGGCCAGCGCCTGTTGCAGGTGCCACGAAATCGCCTCGCCCTCACGATCAGGGTCGGTGGCAAGGATCAGGGTGTCGTCGGTTTTCAGGGCTTCGGTGATGGCGCGAATGTGCTTTTTCGAATCGGCGGCCACCTCCCATGTCATGGCAAAATCATGCTCGGGATCGACCGAACCATTCTTGGCCGGCAGATCGCGGACATGGCCGTAAGACGCCAGTACGGTGTAATCCGACCCGAGATATTTGTTGATTGTCTTGGCCTTGGCAGGAGATTCGACAACGACGACGGCCATGCACTACCCTTTGTCCACAATGCCAGAACAGGCCGGGAAAGATGTGTGCGAAGCGGCGGGAATGTCAATGCGCCAATCCGGGACCGTCTGGCATCACGCGGTTTCAGCCACAGGTTGCGTCAATCGGCGCGGCTGAGAAGCCCGCCGGGGGCGCGAAGGATGCGCCCCTCCAGCTCCAGCGTCAGCAGGTGTTGCGACACGGTGGCGGGGGGCAGCGACAGGTCGCGGATCAACTGATCCTCGGCCAGCGGGCTGGGGCCAAGGCGGGCAAGGATCTGGCCGTGCAGGCTGGCGATATCGGCCAGCGGGCGGCGCGGCGGCGTGGGGCCGGGCACGGGGGGCAACAGCGCGGCATCCTCAACGACCCCGCTGGCGGCGGGAAACGGCACCACCTCGGCCCCGATCGCCTCCAGCACATCGGCCGGGCCGCGCACCAACGTGGCCCCGTCGCGCAACAGCATGTTGCAGCCCGCCGCACGGGCATCGAACGGATGGCCGGGGACCGCCAGCACCTCACGCCCCTGATCCAGCGCGTTTCGGGCGGTGATCAGGCTGCCGGACCGGGCCGCAGCCTCAACCACCACCACCGCGCGCGACAGGCCCGAGACGATGCGGTTGCGCTGCGGAAAATGCCGCGCCTGCGGTTGCAGACCCGGGGGGTGTTCGGAAATCAGGCAACCCTTCGCAGCAATTTCGGCAGCAAGGGCAACGTTTTCATCGGGATAGGCCACATCAACCCCGCCTGCCTGCACCGCCACAGTGCCGCTTTCCAGCGTGGCGCGATGGGCTTCGGCATCAATGCCGCGCGCCAGACCCGACACGCTGACAAAGCCCGCCTGCCCCAGCCCTTCGGCCAGCCGCCGCGCCATGCGCAGGCCAAGGGAAGATGCATTGCGCGCGCCGACCAGCGCCACCATCGGGCGGTGCAGCAGGGCCACGTCGCCCTTGGCCCACAAAACCGGCGGCGCATCGGGCAGGTCGATCAGCGACGGCGGATAATCGGCACTGCCCCAGACGATCAGCGCGGCCCCCAACAGGCGACCTGCCGCCAGCTCGTGCCGCGCCACCTCAACCGGGCAGGGGCTGTAATTTTCAACGCCCGCCGCATGGGCCACCTGCGGCAGCGCCAGCAGCGCCGCGCGGGCCGTGCCGTGTTCAGCCATCAGCCGGTGCCATGTCACCGCGCCAACCCTGCGGGAGCGAATGAGGCGCAAAGTGTCCACCGGGTCATCGTCCAGGGGTGTGGGGTGGGGTGTGGGTTTGGATGTCAGTCCCATGTCCGCCTCGCCTCATTCGCAGCCCCACCGTGCACCGATGAGGGTTAACAGGAGGTGAATCAAAAAAAGAAACGCGGCCTTTGACGAAAACTTGCCACCTTGCGTCGGGAAGGCGATTGCCGCGGCCGCCAAAGTTTGATCAAATGTCGGAAATCAGGCCCGAGGTCGGGCCGTTTTGGAGCCCTTGCCATGAAGAACGCCGATGTAGCGCTGCGCCGTGATGATGCCATTTCGCGTGGCGTGGGCATGATGACCCAGATCTACGTGGATCGCGCCCTGAACGCCGAGGTCTGGGACATCGAGGGCAACCGCTATATCGACTTTGCGGCAGGCATTGCCGTGGTCAACACCGGCCATTGCCACCCGCGCGTGATGGCGGCGGTGACCGAACAGATGGGCCGCTTTACCCACACCTGCCATCAGGTGATGCCCTATGAAAACTATATCCGGCTGGCCGAACGCCTGAACGCGGCGGTGCCGGGGGATTTTGCCAAGAAGACGATCTTTGTCACCACCGGGGCGGAAGCCTGCGAAAACGCCGTGAAAATCGCCCGCATCGCCACCGGGCGCAATGCGGTGATCGCCTTTGGCGGCGGTTTCCATGGCCGCACCTTCATGGGCATGTCGCTGACCGGCAAGGTGGAGCCCTACAAGAAAGGCTTCGGCGCGATGATGCCCGATGTCTTTCATGTGCCCTTCCCGATGGGGCCGCATGGCATTTCCACCGCCGATTCGCTTGCCGGTATCGAAAAGCTGTTCAAGGCCGATCTGGACCCGGCCCGCGTGGCGGCGATCATCTTTGAACCCGTGCAGGGCGAGGGCGGCTTTTACCCCGCGCCCACCGACCTTGTCCGCGCCATCCGCGCGCTGTGCGACACGCACGGCATCGTGATGATCGCCGACGAGGTGCAGACCGGCTTTGCCCGCACCGGTGCGCTGTTCGCGATGCAGGCCTATGGTGTCGCTGCCGATCTGACCACCATGGCCAAGGGTCTGGCCGGTGGCCTGCCCTTGGCCGCCGTCACCGGCCGGGCCGAGATCATGGATGCCGCCAACCCCGGCGGCCTTGGCGGCACCTACGGCGGCAACCCCCTAGGGATCGCTGCCGCCAATGCGGTTCTTGACGTGATCGAGGACGAAGACCTCTGCGCCCGCGCCAATGAACTGGGCAGCCGCCTGAAGCAACGGCTGGAGGCGATCCGCTCGACTGCGCCCGAGATCATCGACATCCGCGGCCCCGGCTTCATGGTGGCGGTCGAGTTTGCCAACCCCGCCACGCAGGAACCGGATGCCGGGTTTACCGGACGTGTCAGGGCAGAGGCGCAAAAGCGCGGGCTTATCCTGCTGACCTGCGGCGTTTACGGCAACGTGGTGCGTTTCCTTGCCCCGATCACCATTCCCGATGCGCATTTCGCCGAGGCGATGGATATTCTCGAGGCTTCGGTGGCGGCCGCCCGCCATTAAGGCGGTCTGCGGCAGGCAGGATACCGCGCAATCATGCAACCGTGATTGGAACGGATCGGCAGGATGGCGCGTTGTCGGGGGGTAAACAACCCGGAAAGGTTTGTCCCATGAAGAGAATCGCCCTTATCCTGCCGATGGTGGCCCTGCTGGCCGCCTGCCAGACCGCCAACCAGAACGCCGCCCTTGGAGCCCTTGGCGGTGCCGCTGTCGGTGCTGCGGTGTCCAGTGACAAGGACCGCACCCAAGGCGCGCTGATCGGCGCGGCGGTGGGTGTTGCGGCCTCCACCCTGATCGGCCCAGCCGGGCAGCCCGGCCAGTGCATCTACCGCGATCAGCAAGGCCGCCGCTTTACCGCCGCCTGCTGACCGGACCGCGCAAGCGGCGGGCAGAATGCGAGGGGTGGCCGGGCAAAACCGCGCCACCTTCACGAACGCAGTGGCCTGATCTGCACCCAAGGCACTACACAGCTTGGCAGCCGAGGCGCTGCCAGATATGACCGGGGCCTGACCTGAACCAAGGCCCCAACACCATGTCCGTTCCGCCACGTGCCGATGCTGACGGCATCCTGTTGCAAGATGCGGCCGTCACCCTGTCGGGAAGGCTGGTTCTGCACGGGCTGTCGCTGCACCTGACCGAGCGGCGGATCGGCATCATCGGGCGCAACGGGTCGGGGAAATCGACCCTGTTGCGCCTGATGGCAGGCCTGATTGCCCCCAGCACCGGCATCGTGCGGGTCGATGGCCTCGACCCGGCCCATGACCGCAAGGCCATGCTGCACCGCCTTGGCATCCTGTTCCAGAACCCCGACCATCAGATCCTGTTTCCCATTGTCGCCGAGGAACTGGCGTTTGGCCTGATCCAGATGGGCACACCCAAGCCGCAGGCGATGGCGCGCGTGGCGGCACATCTGGCAAGCCATGGCCGCGCACACTGGCACGATGCCGCGGTCTCGACCCTGTCGCAGGGCCAGCGCCATTGGCTTTGCCTGCAAGCCGTGCTGCTGATGCAGCCCGCGACGATCCTGCTGGATGAACCCTTGGCCGGGCTGGACCTGCCAACCCAGGCCCGCCTGATCCGGGCCTTTGCCGCCTTGCCACAGCGCCTGATCAGCATCACCCATGACCCCGCCACGCTGGCAGGGGTGGATCGGGTGATCTGGCTGGACGCCGGGCGGATCGCTGCCGATGGCACACCCGGCGATGTGCTTCCCGGCTTTGCCCGCGCCATGCACCAGATCGGAGGGCAGGATGCTGACGCTGACCTCGCCGGTTGACACGCCGCTGCACCACCTGCCCGCCGGGGCCAAGCTGGCCGCGCTGGCCGCGACAACCCTTGCGCTGTTTGCCACCCACAGCACCGTGCTGCTTGCCGCAGCCCTGACGCTGATCGCCGCCCTGCACCTGATCGGCGGCCCCCGCTTTGCCGCGCATGGCGCACGGATGCTGACCCCACTTTGGCCTTTTGTTGCCGTGGTGGCGCTGTGGCACCTGTGGGCCGGTCAGGCCCAGCAGGGCGGCACCATCGTGCTGCGGATGCTGGCGGCGGTGGCGGCGGCCAACCTTGTCACCGTGACCACCCGCCTGTCGGACATGATGACCGTGTTGGAACGCCTCGCCCGCCCGCTGTCCCCCATCCTGCCGCCGCGCCGCCTTGCCCTTGCCATCGCGTTGGTCATCCGCTTCATCCCGGTGCTGTCCGAGCGCATGGCGTTGCTGGCCCAGGCCTTTCGCGCCCGCAGCCCGCGCCGCAGCGGCTGGCGCTTGCTGGCCCCGGCGGCGCTGGCCGCCCTTGATGATGCCGACCATGTGGCCGATGCCTTGCGCGCCCGCGGCGGTGTGGGCTAAGATCAAGACAGCAAACGGAGAGCCCATGGAACGCAGCCTGACCCACATCGCCCTTTTCGCCGCGCTGATTGCCGTTTTGGGTCTGGTGCCGCGCCTTGATCTGGCCACAGGGGTGCCGGTCACCGCGCAATCCTTGGGCATCATGCTGTGCGGCACCGTGCTGGGGGCCAAACGAGGGGCGCTGGCCGTGCTGTTGTTCTTGCTGCTGGTGGCCCTTGGCCTGCCGCTGCTGTCGGGCGGGCGGGGGGGGCTTGGCGTATTCGTCGGCCCGACGGTCGGCTTTCTGATCGGCTTTCCCATCGCCGCCTTTGTGGCGGGCTGGGTGATGGAACGCACCACCCTGGCCCCGGTCTGGGCCGCCGGGGCGGGGGCGGTGATCGGCGGCATCGGCGTGCTTTACCCCTTTGGCATCCTGGGGATGAGCGTGGTTCTGGACAAGACCCTGCCCGAGGCTGCTTTGCTCGCGCTGGTCTTCCTGCCGGGCGATATCCTCAAGGCGGCTCTGGCCGGGCTGGTCACTCAGGCCATCGCCCGCGCCCGCCCGGCGGCGCTGTTGTCGCGCGCCTGAAGCCATACCGCCGGGCACGCGGCAGCCGTGCTGCACCAAAAGAACCCGTTGGATTGCTGCTTTGCCAAATACTCCCGCCGGAGGCATCCGCCGTTTGCCGCCAAAGACCGGCGAAACCCTTACGCGGCGATCAAGCTCTTCATCCGGCGCAGCGCCAGCAAATAGCCCTCGGTGCCACAGCCCGCGATTACCCCATCGGCGCGCAAAGACACATAGGAATGTTGCCGAAACGCCTCGCGCTTGTGCACGTTGGAAATATGCACCTCCAGCACCGGGCCGTCAAAGGCGTGCAGTGCATCCAGAATGGCCACCGAGGTATGGGTATAGGCCGCCGGGTTGATGATGATCCCCGCCCCCTGCCCGCGCGCCTCTTGCACCCAATCCACCAACTGCCCTTCATGGTTGGTCTGATGGAAGCAGATCACCAGCCCCAGATCCATGGCCAAAGCCGCACAGGCCGCGGCCACATCCTCCAGCGTCTCGCGGCCATAGATCTCGGGCTGACGCTGGCCCAAAAGGTTCAGGTTCGGGCCGTTCAGAATGTAGATGGGCTTTGACATGGGCATTCCTTGCGCAACTCGCCCGAAGATAGCCAGACAGCGCAGCGGAAGGAACCGCTTTCCGGCGCGGCCCGCAAAAACCGGTGCGCATCGGGCGTCTTTGCCCGCCTTGCCCCGCGAAGTCTGCGCCAAGGCGGCAACCGCGCGCCGCACAGGCCGGGACCATCCACACCCGGGCCGGATCAGACTGCCGGGCTCACCCAGCGATCAGGCGACCTTTTCCAGCGTTACCTCGGGCGTGATGCCAAGGGCGCGCACCACTTCGCGGGTCAGGTGCGGGCGGTTCAGAGTGTAGAAGTGCAGGTCTTCCACACCGCCTTGCAAAAGGTGGTCGCAAAGCTGGGTGCAATGGGCCAGCGCATACAGCTCTTCGCGCCCGTCGCGGGCGGCCGTGGTAAAGGCCTCGTCCAGCTTCACCGGCACCGCCGAGCCACAGCGCAGCGCGAACTTCTTGGCGCCCTGCCAACTGGTGATCGGCAGGATACCCGGAATGATGGGCGCGGTGATGCCTTCCTTCACGCACAGGTCGCGAAAGCGGAAAAAGGTTTCGGCGTCAAAGAAGAACTGGGTGATCGCGCTGCTGGCCCCGGCATCCAGCTTGCGCTTGAGCCAGCGCACGCCAGAGATTGCGTCGGCCGCATCGGGGTGCGGCTCTGGGTAGGCGCCCACCCGCAGCGTGAACTTGCCGGTGGCGGCCAAGGCCTCGATCAATTCCACCGCCGAGGCAAAGCCCTCGGGGTGCGCGGTGAACCGCTCGGCCCCCTTGGGCGCATCGCCGCGCAGGGCAACAATCTCGGTGACACCCGCCTCGGCATAGGCGGCGGCAATTTCCATCGTCTCGGCACGGGTGGCATCGACACAGGTCAGGTGCGCCGCCACGTTCAGCCCATAGTGGCGGCCAATGGTCGTCACCGCCTCATGCGTCAGCTTGCGGGTGGCGCCGCCCGCACCATAGGTGACCGACACAAAGCCGGGCTTCAGCGGCGCCAGCGCCTGCACGGTTTCCCACAGCCGGAACGACGCATCCAGGCTTTGCGGCGGAAAGAACTCGAACGAAATGCGTGGGCTGGCCATGGCAGTCTCCTATGATGCGCCCCTTGTCGCAGACTTGCCGATGTGAGACCAATTCATAATCCTCACGATCATCTTGCGGTGAACCTCATGTATATCGAATTGCGCCACCTGCGCACCATCCGCGCCATCCATCAGGCGGGCGGCCTTGCCCGTGCCGCCGACCTCCTGAACATGACGCAATCGGCGCTGTCGCATCAGGTCGCCAATCTCGAGGATCAGGCCGGGATGGAATTGTTCGTGCGCCGCTCCAAACCGATGCGGCTGTCGGCGGCAGGCGTTCGGATGCTGCGCGCTGCCGAGCGCATCCTGCCGGAAATCGAGCAGATGGAAGAGGAATTCCGCTCCCTGCGCTCGGGCAAGACCGGGCGGCTGCACATCGCCATCGAATGTCACGCCTGTTTCGACTGGCTGTTTCCGGTGCTGGAATTGTTCCGCCGCGCCTGGCCCGAGGTGGATGTCGATATCCGCGCCGGGCTGGCCTTTGACGCCCTGCCCGCCCTGAACCGCGAAGAGGTGGATCTGGTGATCTCGTCCGACCCGGTGCCCTTGCCCGGCATCACCTTCAACCCGCTGTTCGATTACCACCCTATGTTCGTCGGGTCGGCCCAGAACCCCTTGGCGGCAAAAGATTTCATCACCGCCGAGGATTTCCGCGACCAGACCTTGCTGACCTATCCGGTCAGCCGCGACAGGCTGGATGTGTTCACCGAACTGCTGACGCCCGTACGCGTCGAACCCCGCGCCCAGCGCCCGGTGGAACTGACTGCCGTGATCCTGATGCTGGTGGGGTCCAACCGGGGCGTCTCGGTCCTGCCCGACTGGGTGCTGCGCGATGTGAAATCCAACGCCGATTACATCACCCGCCCGCTTGGCCCCGAAGTGGTGACAAAACGCCTCTATGCCGCCACCCGCAGCGAAGACGCGGCCAAACCCTACATGGCACATTTCCTGAAACTGGGGCGGTCCGAGCCCGTAAAATTGCAGCGGGCATCGGGGTTCCTTGCCGCACCCGCGCCTGCCGACCGGCCCTGACAGCAAAAGGCCCCGGAGATGGCTCTCCGGGGCCTTTCGGGGACTGACACTTGCTTCAGCCCGCCACTATGTCGCTCAGGCCGTCTTGCGGCGGCGCAAGGCCGCCAGACCACCCAGACCAGCCAACAGCATCAACCCTGCCGCAGGCACCGGCACGACCGACGGACCCGGCTCTGGCTTCGGCGGCGCAGCGCCGTCAGTGGTAAGCGACGATTTCGCCAAGGTCACGTACCACCCTGAATTTGTCGAATCGATATCCATCTTGACCTGAAGGCCGTTCACGACGTCATCCAACAGGTCGGCGCCCAGAACAAACTCAGTGAACTCCCAAGCGTCATTGGCACCGATCAGAAAGCCCAGTGACAGCCAGGACATCGTGGCGGCGTCATAGGCAAAGATCTCATCGCGTTCGCCCTGATTGTAATCGACGTCGAAGGCACTGATCAGAAGGGATGCCGTGGTGAACGGGCTGGCGATGGCGCCGTGAACCCAACCCCAATCCTCATATGCTTTGCGCCAGTAGGTGGCATCGTATTTCAGATCATCCGACGGCACGAAGTAGCCGGTCGGCGCTTCAACCGTGTCGACCGTCGCAGCGGATGCCAACCCCGGCACCACAAATGCCAGCGAAATTGCGACAGCGGCATTCTTGAGCAATTCAGAAGTCATGATAGACCTTTCTATTTACAAAACCCGAATACACTGCCTGCGGCAGCATTAACTCTTTAGCTAAAAGTTTACCGAAAGTCATCACGATTCTGGTATTCGCCCTTGATTTGGTTTTGATACGGTCCAAGCCGCTGCCGCATCGATAGGCGGGGCGTCATCTGAAAGCCCAGCTTTTCCGGCCTCCGCAAACCCCATGCACCAAGATGCGAACCCGACCATGTCGGTCAGGCCCCCCCGCACCGGCAAGATCACCTCGACCGGACAGTGGCGTGGCGCGCTGCGGCTGCCACGTAACCATCGCTCCAGCCACCACAAAAACGCGCCGATGCCCTGTGCCAAATTCCAAGGCGGCCCCTATGTCGTCCGCGCCACCGGTCAGGTGACCAAACCTGACCGCCCCGCCAGCGCGGGCTGCGTGCGGCTGCACACCGACATCGAAAGGGTGCTGTTCAACAGGGTCCGCGCGAAGGGCAAGGCAAACCTGCGCTGACGGCGCCTTGGCGACAGCCTTGCCCGACTCACGCAACTCTGGCGTAATCGGCGAAGCCTTTGCCGCGAGACGTGCCATGACCCTGACACCTGCCTTTGTATTGTCCCACCTGCGGGCGCTGATCTTGATCATGGTCGGTGTCCTTTTGCCCGGCGCAATCCACGCGCAAGAGATGCGCCTGTCGATGGAGGGCGGACCAGAGCGGTGGCGTGTCACCGGCATCGCGCAAAACCAGCAAATCGCCCTGACCAAGCTGCCGACGATGCTGTTTGAGACAACCGGGACGGTGCGTGGCGGCGAGGTCGTGGCCAACCTCGGCTGTGGCAAACTGCTGGGCGAGCGCTGGTGCCGGGTGGAGAAACTGTCGGGCACCCGCGCCAAGGGTTATATCGCGCAGAAATACCTTACCCCCGCCCCGCAACGCCCGACCGATCCGACGCCGGACGATTCGCTGGCAGGCGGGCCGGATGCCTGGCAGGTCACCGGCCTGAAACCGAATGACCGGTTGAACATCCGCAGCATGCCCTCGGCGCAGTCCAGGGTGCTGGGCAGCCTGCGCAACGGCGAAACGGTTCGCAATCTTGGCTGCCGGATGGAGGGCAGCACCCGCTGGTGCAAGATCCGCACCTATTCTGCGCCAAACATCACCGGCTATGTCAACGGTCGCTACTTGCGCGAAGGGGCTGCCCCACCCCCGCCCAAGCCGCTTCCCGATGACAACCTGACCGGCGGGCCGGATTACTGGCGTGTGCGCGGCCTCAAACCCGGCGATACGCTGAACGTCCGCCAGGCGCCCTCGACCAGCAGCAGGGTGCTGGCCACGCTGCGCGAAGGCGAACGGGTCCGCAATCTGGGCTGCCAGATGTCCGGCAAGACCCGCTGGTGCCTGATCCGGTCCACCACCGGCATGGACGTGACCGGCTATGTTGCCGGTGCCTATCTGCGCGAATAGCGCCAAGTCCGCCGTCTCCGCCGCATCCCCCCTTCCCTTGCGCCCGGCAGCCCTGTAGGCAGGCGCCAAAGCGGAACGGAGTCTTTTCCCATGCAAGGCAGCGCCAACCTGAACCTGATGATCAAGGCCGCGCGCCGGGCTGGCCGCAGCCTCGTGAAAGACTTCCGCGAGGTGGAAAACCTGCAAGTCTCGTCGAAAGGCCCCGGGGATTTCGTCACCAAGGCCGACCGTGAGGCCGAACGCCTGATCAAGGAAGACCTGATGGGCGCGCGCCCGACCTATGGCTGGCTGGGCGAGGAAACCGGCACCAGCGCCGGGGCCGACCCAACGCGGCGCTGGATCGTCGACCCGCTGGACGGCACCACCAACTACCTGCACGGCCTGCCGCATTGGGCGGTCTCGATCGCGCTGGAGCACAAGGGCGAAATCGTGTCGGGCGTGATCTTTGACGCCGCCAAGGATGAGATGTTCTGGGCCGAGAAAGGCGCGGGCGCCTGGCTGAACGACAGCCGCCGCATCCGGGTGTCGGGCCGCCGCCAGATGAGTGACGCCATCTTTGCCACCGGGGTGCCGTTTGCCGCCAAGAAAACCCTGCCCGCCACCTTGCAGGATCTGGCCCGCCTGATGCCGGGCTGTGCCGGCGTGCGCCGTTGGGGGTCGGCCGCCCTTGACCTCGCCTATGTGGCGGCCGGCCGCTATGACGGGTTCTGGGAACGCGAACTGTCGCCCTGGGACGTGGCCGCCGGCATCTTGATCGTGCGCGAAGCAGGCGGCATCGTCACCGGCATCCGCGACGGCCAGGATCCGCTGGAAGACGGCAGCCTGATCGCCGGCAACGACGGTCTGTTCGAGCCGTTCCGCAAGATCATCCGCAACGAAGACTGACCGGGGCAGCTATTACCGGGGCCGTTATCGCGGCCGGCGCGGCACCTGCGGCACCCGCGATTTGCCCAAGGCATAGGCCGCCTCGGGATGCGGCGGCGTGCCATGGGTGCGGTTCCAGAACCCGATGCCGCCGCGCCGCAGCCAGACCGGCACCGTCAGCACCACCCCGGCGATAAAGCCGCCTGCATGCGCCCAATAGGCCACGCCGCCGCCATCCACCGGCGTCACCGCGCCGTTGAACAGCTGCAAGCCGAACCAGACGCCCAGCACAATCCAGGCCGGTATCGGGAAAATCCGCACAAGGATCACGATGATGACCAGCACATCAACCCGCGCGCGTGGAAACAGCAGCAGATAGCCCCCCATCACCCCGGCAATCGCCCCCGACGCCCCCACCATCGGGATCTCTGACATCGGCTCGGCCGCATATTGCAGTGCCACCGCCGCAAGCCCCACCGCAAGGTAGAACAGGGCAAAGCCGAAATGCCCCATCTCGTCTTCCATGTTGTCACCGAAAACGAACAGGAACAGCATGTTGCCGATGATATGCATCCAGCCGCCATGCAAGAACATATGCGTCACGATCCCGGCAAAGCCCTGCCCTTCACTTACGAAACGCGGCACAAACCCCCAGTTATAGAAGAAATAGCTCAGCTGAGGTTCCTGTAACGTCAGGTAATACGCCAGAAAGACCGCCACATTGGCGGCGATCAGCGCATAGGTGACAAAGGCCACACGGCCCGATGGGTTGTGATCGCGAATTGGAAACATGGCCCGACACCTTTTCTAATGCCCGCCAGACAAACACCCGGCACGGCAAAGCATCCCGGTCCGATGCCAAAAGCGCAACCCGGATTTGCTGCTTTGCCAATTACTCCCGCCGGAGGCACGCCCGCGGTGCCGCGCGAAGGCGCGGTGCCAAGACAAATCCTCGCGGCGCAGCCGCACAGCCTGCCTGACCGCCTTACCCCGCGACAGCCGCCAGCAAATGCGCATTGCCCCCCGACGCCGTGGTGTCGATGCAGCAATGGCGTTCGAGTTGCGCATGGCCTGCGTCGGGCAGGTCGGTGATCAGCGGCAGAATCGGGCCGGGGCGGGCGGCAAGCGCCTGAACACAGGCACGGGCGCGGACGCTATCGCCCCACCAGATCGCGGCGGAAAACCCGTCCGTCGTGCTCAGCGCCTCTGGTGCAAGGCCGGGCACTTCGACCGCCCGCCCGCCAAGGGCCCGTATCGCCTCGGCCTGCGCCCGTGCGCCGGCGGCCGATGGCCCAAGGCACAGCACCGGCGCGCGGGCATGGGCAGACAGGCGGTTCGACTCGCCCGTCGGCCCGGGCAGGTCGATCACCCGCGGGGCGGCGGCGTCAGGCACAAGCGCGAGGGCCGCGCGCAACTCGGCGGCGGAGGTTGTGCGGCCATCGTCTTGCGGCACCGGGGCCGCCTGCCGGGTGAAACGCGCCAGATACTGCGGCCCGCCCGCCTTTGGTCCGGTGCCCGACAGGCCTTCGCCGCCAAACGGCTGGCTGCCGACCACCGCGCCAATCTGGTTGCGGTTGACATAGATGTTGCCCGCGCGCACCGCCCCCACCACCTGCTGCACCCGGTCGTCGATGCGGCTGTGCAGGCCAAAGGTCAGGCCATAGCCGGTGGCGTTGACCGCCGCGATCACGGCGTCCAGCGCAGTGGCCTTGAACCGGGCGACATGCAGCACCGGCCCGAACACCTCGCGCTGCATCTGCGCGATACCCGTCACCGCCAGCACTGTCGGCCCGACAAAGGTGCCACCCACCGGGGCCGACACCTCCTTCAGCACCCGGCCTTCGGCCCGCGCCGCCTCGACGTAGCCAAAGATCGCGGCCTGCGCCTCGGCATCGATCACCGGGCCGATATCAGTAGCCAGATCCCACGGATCGCCCGTCGCCAGTTCGTCCATCGCGCCAAACAGCATCTCCAGCACGCTGTCGGCCACGTCTTCCTGCACATACAGACAGCGCAGCGCCGAGCAGCGTTGCCCCGCCGACTGAAAGGCTGAGGCCAGAATATCGCGCACCGCCTGTTCAGGCAGGGCGGTGCTGTCCACGATCATCGCATTCAACCCGCCGGTTTCGGCAATCAGCGGCGCGCCGGGGGCCAGATGTTCGGCCATGCTGGCGCGGATGCGCCCCGCCGTATCGGTGCCGCCGGTAAAGGCCACCCCGGCAACGCGCGGATCGCGGGTCAGCATCGCCCCCACCGCACCGTCACCGGGCAGCAGTTGCAGCGCGGTCACCGGCACACCTGCGCGGTGCAGCAGACCAACGGCATGCGCCGCAATCAGCGGCGTCTGTTCGGCCGGCTTGGCCAGCACCGCATTGCCCGCAGCCAGCGCCGCCGCGATCTGGCCGGTAAAGATCGCCAGCGGAAAGTTCCACGGGCTGATGCAGGCAAACACCCCCCGCACGGGGTGGATCAAGCCGCCCGCACCATCTGCATGATAGCGCAGGAAATCCACCGCCTCGCGCAACTCCGACACCGCATCGCTGTGGGTCTTGCCCGCCTCGCGCGCCAAAAGCGCAAAGATCGGGCCAAAATCGGCCTCATACAGATCCGCCGCTCGGCGCAGCACCACAGCGCGTTCAGGCGCGGCAGCAGCCCATGGCTCGGCCAGCCGCAGCGCGGTGTCCACATCGGCCTGCGCCGCATCGGTCACAAAACCGACCCGGGCACCGGTGGCGGGGTCTGTCACCTCATGCCGCACGCCGCCGGCCGCACGCCCGGCCAGCAGCGGCGCCGCCTCGAACACGGTGTCGCGAAACGGCGCGCGGGCGGCGTCGATCACGGCCAGATCGGGGGTGGCGGTCAGATCGAACCCGCGCGAATTGCGGCGACTGCCGAACAACAGGGGCCCGGTCAGCAGCGCCGGGTTGGGCAGGTCCAGCCCCTCTACCGTCGTCAGCGGGCACCGGGCCACCCGCGCGGGCGGCACGCCTTCGTCCACGATCTGGTTGACAAAGCTGGAGTTTGCACCGTTTTCCAGCAGCCGCCGCACCAGATAGGCCAGCAGGTCACGATGGGCCCCGACTGGTGCATAAATCCGGCAGCGCGTGCCGCGGTCGGCCCGCACGATGTCGTGCAACCGCTCGCCCATGCCATGCAGGCGTTGGAACTCGAACGCCGTCGGGTCCACACCGGTCTCGGCGGCCATCTGCAACACCGCTGCCACGCTGTGCGCGTTGTGGGTGGCGAACTGCGGATAGATCCGCCCGGTCATGCCCAGCAATTTACGGGCGCAGGCGATATAGGACACATCCGTCGCTTCTTTGCGGGTGAACACCGGGAACGACGGCAGGCCCAGCACCTGCGCCCGCTTCACCTCGCTGTCCCAATAGGCGCCCTTGACCAGCCGCACCATCAGCTTGCGATCCAGCCGCCCCGCCAGATCGTGCAGCCAGTCGATCACCGCCCCCGCCCGGCGGCCATAAGCCTGCACCACCACGCCAAAGCCGTCCCATCCGGCCAGCGACGGGTCCGAGAGCACCGCCTCGATCACCTCCAGCGACATCTCCAGCCGGTCGGCCTCTTCGGCGTCGATGTTGAAGCCAAGCCCCGCTGCCCGGGCAAGCCCCGCCAATTCGCGCACCCGTGGCACCAGTTCGGCCATCACCCGGGCGCGCTTGGCCACCTCGTATCGCGGATGCAGCGCCGACAGCTTGACCGAAATCCCCGGATTGGCACGAATGTCATTGCCCTTGGCCGCCGCGGCAATCGCCGTGATCGCGCGGGAATAGGCCAGATGATAGCGCCCCGCATCGTCCCGCGTCCGCGCAGCCTCACCCAGCATGTCGTAACTGTAGCTATAGCCCTTGGCCTCCAGCTCCCGCGCGCGGTCCATCGCGGTGTCGATGGTTTCGCCCAGCACGAAGGCGCGGCCCATTTCGGTCATCGCCCGCGCCACCGCCGCCCGGATCACCGGCTCGCCCAGCCGTTTGACGGCGGCGCGCAGATGGCCCACCACGCCGGGCTCACGGTCATCCAGCACCCGCCCGGTCAGCATCAGGGCCCAGGTCGAGGCATTGACCAGACTGGAGGCCGATTTCCCCAGATGCCGCCCCCAATTGCCGGGCGCGATCTTGTCTTCAATCAGCGCGTCCATGGTCTCGGCATCGGGCACCCGCAACAACGCCTCGGCCAGACACATCAGCGCGATGCCTTCATCGGTGGACAGGCCATATTCGGCCAGAAACACCTCCATCAGCCCCGGCTTGGCACCGGCGCGGATGCGGCGGACCAGATCGGTGGCCAGGTCCACAATCGCGGCACGGGCATCGGTTGAAAGCTTTGCCTGCGCCACCAGATCGGCGACCAGCGTGGCTTCGTCCCGCAAGCTGCCGGTCTGGAGGGTTGACCAAGGGTCCAATGCGGAAACCTGCGACATCGGAAGCTCCTGTTTCGGCCATGAAATCCGGAACATCAAAGGCAGTTGTCCGAGTTTCTTCCAAGCTTTGCAAACCTAACCGAAGGACAGCGGAAATCCAATGCAATCTGCCCGAAATGACCATGACCGCTGCACTCCCGCAGGGACAGGCCGAACGCATCAGCGCCCTGCCCAAGTCACCCACCCGCGGATCGCCACAACCTGACGCCCCGGCCTCTCTTGACATTCCCCTGCCGGTCTTGCCACCGTGGTCCCATCCCAAGGACAGGCCCAACCATGCCCCGCTTTGATGCCGAACTGACCGACCGCCTGATCCGCTATGCCGCCATCGACAGCCAAAGCGATGCGGCCTCGCCCAGCGGCCCGTCTACCGCGCGGCAATGGGATATCCTGCGTCTGCTGCAAACCGAGCTGACCCAGATCGGCGCAGCGGATGTGCGGCTGACCGAGTATGGCACCGTGCTGGCCACCCTTCCCGGCACCGCCCCCGGCCCGACCATCGGTCTTCTGGCCCATGTCGATACCGCGCCGCAATTCAATGCCACCGGCGTCAAGCCCCGCGTCATCCGCGGCTACAACGGCGGCGACATCAGCTTTCCCGATGCCCCCGGCCTGACTCTGTCGCCGACCGAGTTTCCCTATCTGGCCACCAGACAGGGGCATGACATCATCACCGCCTCGGGCACCACGCTCTTGGGCGCCGATGACAAGGCCGGGGTGGCAATCATCATGACCGCCGCGCGGCACCTGCTGGAAAACCCCGCCATCCCGCATGGCCCGATCCGCATCGCCTTTACCCCCGACGAGGAAATCGGCCGCGGTGTCGATGCGCGCCTGCCCGCCGACCTTGCCGCCGATTTCGCCTATACCTTCGATGGTGGTGCGGTGGGCGAGGTGGAATACGAAAGCTTTTCCGCCGATGGCGCGGTGGTCTGCGTCAAGGGCGTCAGCATCCACCCCGGCACCGCCATGGGCAAGATGGTCAACGCCATCACCCTTGCCGCCAAGATCATCGCCACCCTGCCGCAAGCCACGATGACGCCCGAAACCACCTCTGGCCGCGACGGTTTCATCCACCCGACCGAGATGACAGGCGGCTCGTCGGAAATGACCCTGCAGTTCATCCTGCGCGATTTTGAACGCGCGGGCCTTGCGCAAAAGGGCGACATCCTGCGTCAGGTCTGCGCCGCCGTGCAGGCCACCGAACCGCGCGCCGAAATCACCTGCACCATCACGCCGCAATACCGCAACATGCGCTATTGGCTGGAAAACGACATGACCCCGGTCGAGCTTGCCCGCCGTGCCTGCACCCGCATCGGGATTGAACCCATCAGTGTGCCCATTCGCGGCGGCACCGATGGCTCGCGGCTGACCGAAATGGGCGTGCCCTGCCCCAATCTGTTCACCGGCATGCAAAACGTCCACGGGCCGCTGGAATATGTCTCGGTGCAAGACATGGCGCAGGCCACGGCACTGTGCCTTGCGCTGGTGCAAGAGGCAGCGGACGGGGCGCACCCGGCATGACCGCCCCCTGCCAAGACCACCGCAAGGCAGGATAGCCGCGCCGATGCCGCATCCGGTTTCGCCCTACCTTGTGCCCGGGTTCTACGACACGGCGCTGGCCAAGGGCCGCCACCGCGATATCGTCGGCGGCCGATGGGAGGAAACCGGGCGCATCCAGATGCAGCTTTTGCGCGACGCCGGGATGCAGCCGCATCACCACCTGCTGGACATCGGCGCGGGGTCGTTGCGGCTGGGCTGCAAGGCGGTGCCCTGGCTGAACCCCGGCCATTACTGGGCCACCGATGCCAGCCGCGCCCTGATGCTGCGGGGCCGCGCGCTGGAACTGGCCGATCCCGCCCGCCTGCCCGAAGATCACCTGATCGAGGATGCCGCCTTTGCCTTTCCCGGCGTGCCGCAAACGATCGACTACGCCATCGCCTTCGGTGTCTTCACCCATCTGCCGCTGGCAAGCCTGCGCGCGGCCCTTGCCACAGCCCGCCAGCACCTGTCCGGGGTGCAAGCCCTTTTGCTGACGGTGTTTCTTGCCCCGCCAGACCGTGCCATGGCCGCGTATCGTCAGGCCGATGGCGTTGTCACCCACCCGGATCGCCCGCCCTATCACAGCACCAGCGATCAGGTGCGGGCGACGGCCTCAGCCGCCGGTTGGCGCGCGCTGCCGTCATCGGTCATCTTGCCGCGTGGACAAACGTTGTGGACCTTGATCTGACTGATCACACCGCGTGGCGAATCGGGATGCGGTGGCCTGCCCCCCTGTGATCACACCTTCGCAACCGGTCATGTGATCACAGCCTTATCCACTGTGATCACAGCCTCAATTCCTGTGACCACAGAAGGCGCTTTTTGCGAAGAATTCCCGGGGTTTCGCACAAAGCCAATTGGTTTGCGCCCAATTTCGTGGCATCACGCTGGAAATATAACGACCCAAGGGACGCAATCCATGAACATCCACGAATATCAGGCCAAGGCGCTTCTGCGGTCCTATGGGGTTCCTGTCTCGGACGGCCGCGTCGTTTTGCGCGGCGAAGAAGCCAAGACCGCCGCGGGCGAGTTGGATGGGCCGCTTTGGGTGGTCAAGGCGCAAATCCACGCCGGCGGTCGCGGCAAGGGCAGCTTTGTCGAACCCGAAGCCGGCGAAAAGGGCGGCGTCCGCATCGCCCGTTCGGTGGGTGAGGCCGCCGAATTCGCCCGCCAGATGCTGGGCCGCACGCTAGTGACGCTTCAGACCACCCCGGCCGGCAAGCAGGTCAACCGCATCTACATCGAAGACGGCTCGGATATCCAGCGCGAGCTGTATCTGGCCATGCTGATCGACCGCGTTTCCAGCCGCATCTCGTTCGTCGTCTCGACCGAAGGCGGCATGTCGATCGAAGACGTGGCGCATGACACGCCGGAAAAGATCCTGTCCTTCACCGTCGATCCCGCCTCGGGCCTGTCCGACTTCCATGGTCGCCGCGTCGCCTTTGAGCTGGGGCTGGAAGGCAACCAGATCAAGCAATGCGTCGCCCTGGTAAAGAACCTGTATCGCCTGTTCCAGGACAAGGACATGGAGATGCTGGAAATCAACCCGCTGGTGGTCACCACCGACGGCAACCTGAAATGCCTTGACGCCAAGATGGGCTTTGACTCGAACGCGCTCTATCGCCACGCCGATATCATCGCGCTGCGCGACGAATCCGAAGAAGACCCGAAAGAACTGGCGGCGTCGAAGTTCGACCTGAACTATATCGCGCTGGAAGGCGAGATCGGCTGCATGGTCAACGGCGCGGGCCTCGCGATGGCGACGATGGACATCATCAAGCTTTACGGCGCCGAACCGGCAAACTTCCTTGACGTCGGCGGCGGCGCCACCAAGGAAAAGGTGACCGAAGCGTTCAAGATCATCACCTCTGACCCGAACGTCAAAGGCATCCTTGTGAACATCTTCGGCGGCATCATGCGCTGCGACATCATCGCCGAAGGCGTGATCGCGGCGGTGAAAGAGGTCGGCCTGCAGGTGCCGCTGGTGGTCCGGCTGGAGGGCACCAATGTTGACCTCGGCAAAGAGATCATCAACAAATCCGGATTGAATGTCATCGCAGCCGACAATCTTTCGGATGCGGCCCAGAAGATTGTCAAAGCGGTGAAAGGGTAAACTTGATGCGCGTCTCTCTCGTCTCTGGTCTGGTCAGCCTTGCGGCCCTTTCAGCCTGCGGTGGCAACGTGGGGGCCGATGTTTCTGGCGTCGACGAGCATATCGCAATCTGCCAAGAGCAGTCCGACATGGCGCGGGCCGGCAAGGTTCCAACCGGCGAGATAGCGATTTCCTGCCCCGCCCACGGAATTGGTGACTACGGCTCCTAAGGCCGGTCCCCGGGCAGGCAGACCCTTCGCGGGCAACAGATGTGGCCCGAAATGCAACGTATCTCTTCAGGAGGCCCCGATGGCCGTTCTCGTTAACGAAAATACCCGCGTGATCTGCCAGGGCTTTACCGGCAGCCAAGGCACGTTCCATTCGGAACAGGCCATCGCTTACGGCACCAAGATGGTCGGCGGTGTCACCCCCGGCAAGGGCGGCAGCCTGCACCTTGACCTTCCGGTGTTCAATTCGGTGCATGAAGCCAAAGCCATGACCGACGCGAATGCCTCGGTGATCTACGTCCCGCCACCCTTTGCCGCCGACAGCATCCTTGAGGCGATCGACGCCGAGATGGAGTTGATCGTCTGCATCACCGAAGGCATCCCGGTCTTGGACATGATGAAGGTGAAGCGCGCGCTGCAAGGCTCGAAATCGCGGCTGATCGGGCCGAACTGCCCCGGCGTGATGACCCCCGGCGCATGCAAGATCGGCATCATGCCCGGCAGCATCTTTTCGCGTGGCTCGGTCGGTGTGGTCAGCCGCTCTGGCACCCTGACCTATGAGGCGGTCAAGCAGACCACCGACGTGGGCCTTGGTCAATCTTCCGCCGTCGGCATCGGCGGCGACCCGATCAAGGGCTCCGAACATATCGACATCCTCGAGATGTTCCTCGCCGACCCCGAAACCCATTCGATCATCATGATCGGCGAAATCGGCGGCAGCGCCGAAGAAGAAGCCGTGCAATTCCTTGCTGATGAGAAAAAGCGTGGCCGCTGGAAGCCGACCGCCGGCTTCATCGCTGGCCGCACCGCCCCCCCCGGCCGCCGCATGGGCCATGCCGGTGCCATCGTGGCCGGTGGCAAGGGCGACGCCGAGTCAAAGATCGAAGCCATGCTCAGCGCCGGTATCATCGTCGCCGACAGCCCGGCGGGCTTGGGCGAAGCGGTGTTGAAAGCCATCGGCAAGTAACGCAAGGACGCACAGGGGGGACGGGGTCATGGACAATCGAACACGCGCCGGCATCGCGTCCTTGCTGGCGCTCACCGCCCTGCTGGTTCTGATCGTGCCCTTCACGCTTGATCGCGCCCGGCCCAACCTGCCGCTGACCGAAGCCATTCAAAGCCTGCTGAACTGAACACATCGACCGGGGGCAGAATTTTCGCAGAAAATTCGGGCCCCCACCCCATCCGGCGCCACCCAAAGGACAGGTGCAAGATATGACCGAACAATCCCCCAACAGCCAATTCCGTGCAGGCTCTTTCCTTGACGGCGCCAATGCCGAATACATTGACCAGTTGCAGGCGCGCTATGCCACCGACCCGGCCTCGGTCGATGCGCAGTGGGCCGAGTTTTTCCGCAGCCTTGGCGACAGTGAACTGGATGCCAAGCGCGCCGCCCATGGCCCGTCCTGGGCGCGCGCCGATTGGCCGCCCACCCCCACCGATGATCTGACCGCCGCGCTGACCGGCGAATGGCCCGCCGCCCCCCCCGCCCGCGAAGCCCGCGCCGCCGCCCAGAAGATCGTCGCCAAGGCCGAGGACAAGGGCGTCAGCCTGACCGACGCACAGGTGCAGCGCGCCGTGCTCGACTCTATCCGCGCCCTGATGATCATCCGCGCCTACCGCATCCGCGGCCACCTGATTGCCGATGTCGATCCCTTGGGCATGCGCGACAAGACCCCGCACCCGGAACTTGACCCGGGCTCTTACGGCTTTACCGACGCCGACATGGATCGCCCGATTTTCCTCGACAAGGTGCTGGGGCTGGAAGTGGCCAGCATGCGCCAGATCATGGATATCGTGAAGCGCACCTATTGCGGCACTTTCGCGCTGCAATACATGCATATTTCCGACCCGGAACAGGCAAGCTGGCTGAAAGAGCGGATCGAAGGCTATGGCAAGGAAATCGCCTTCACCCGCGAAGGCCGCCGCGCCATTCTGAACAAGCTGGTCGAGGCCGAGGGCTTCGAGAAATTCCTTCACGTCAAATACATGGGCACCAAGCGGTTCGGCCTTGATGGCGGCGAAGCCCTGATCCCCGCGATGGAAGCGATCATCAAGCGCGGCGGCCAGTTGGGCCTGAAGGAAATCGTCATCGGCATGCCGCACCGCGGCCGCCTGTCGGTTCTGGCCAATGTGCTCAGCAAACCCTTCCGCGCCATTTTCCACGAATTTCAGGGCGGGTCCTACAAGCCCGAGGAAGTGGACGGCTCAGGCGATGTGAAATACCACCTTGGCGCCTCGTCCGACCGTGAATTTGACGGCAACAAGGTTCACCTGTCGCTGACCGCCAACCCAAGCCACCTTGAGGCGGTCAACCCGGTGGTGCTGGGCAAGGTCCGCGCCAAGCAGGACCAGTTCAACGACACCGACCGCACCATGGTGCTGCCCATCCTGCTGCACGGCGATGCGGCCTTTGCCGGTCAGGGCGTTGTGGCCGAATGTTTCGGCCTGTCGGGCCTGAAAGGCCACCGCACCGGCGGCACCATCCATATCGTGGTCAACAACCAGATCGGCTTTACCACCGCGCCGTCGTTCAGCCGCTCATCGCCCTATCCGACCGACATTGCCCTGATGGTCGAAGCCCCGATCTTCCACGTCAACGGCGATGACCCCGAGGCCGTGGTGCATGCCGCCAAGGTGGCGATCGAGTTCCGCCAGAAGTTTCACAAGGACGTGGTGCTGGATATCTTCTGCTACCGCCGCTTTGGTCACAACGAAGGCGACGAGCCGATGTTCACCAACCCGGCGATGTATACCACGATCAAGAAACACAAGACCACGCTGCAACGCTATACCGAACGTCTGGTGCAAGATGGTCTGATCCCCGAGGGCGAGATCGAGGACATGAAGGCCGCCTTTCAGGCCCGCCTGAACGAAGAGTTCGAGGCCGGGCGCTCCTTCAAGCCCAACAAGGCCGACTGGCTCGATGGACGCTGGTCCGGCTTTGACCGCGACAGCGAAGACCACAACGCCGGTCACACCGCGCTCAAGCCCGAAACCATGGCCGAAATCGGCGTCGCCCTGACCCGCGCCCCCGAAGGCTTTGATCTGCACAAGACCGTGGGCCGCCTGTTGGACGCCAAGGCCAAGATGTTCGCCGAGGGCCGCGGCTTTGACTGGGCCACCGCAGAGGCGCTTGCCTTTGGCGGCCTTGTCACCGAGGGCTTTCCGGTGCGGCTGGCCGGGCAGGACTGCACCCGTGGCACCTTCAGCCAGCGCCATTCGGGCCTTGTCGATCAGACCACCGAAGAACGCTACTACCCGCTGAACCACATCCGCGCCGGCCAAGCCCGGTTTGAGGTGATCGACTCGATGCTGTCGGAATATGCTGTTCTGGGCTTTGAATACGGGTATTCGCTGTCGGAACCCAACGCTCTGGTGATGTGGGAAGCCCAGTTTGGCGATTTCGCCAATGGTGCGCAGATCATGTTCGATCAGTTCATCAACTCGGGCGAAAGCAAATGGCTGCGGATGTCGGGCCTCGTCTGCCTGTTGCCGCATGGCTATGAGGGTCAGGGGCCGGAACACTCGTCCGCCCGGCCGGAACGGTTCTTGCAGATGTCGGCCAATGACAACTGGATCGTCGCCAATGTCTCGACTCCGGCCAACTATTTCCACATCCTGCGCCGCCAGATCCACCGCCGCTTCCGCAAACCGCTGATCCTGATGACGCCGAAATCGCTGCTGCGCCACCCGATGTGCGTCAGCGATGCGACCGAATTCACCACAGGGTCAAAGGTCCGCCGCGTGCTGTGGGATGATGCGCAAAAGGGCCATTCCACCCTGACGCTGAAACCCGATGACCAGATCCGGCGCGTCGTCATGTGCTCGGGCAAGGTCTATTACGACCTGCTGGCCGAGCGTGATGCGCGCGGGGCCGATGACATCTACCTTTTGCGGCTGGAACAGTTCTACCCCTTCCCGGTGCAGTCGCTGGTCAAGCAGCTTGGGCGCTTCAAGACCGCCGAGGTGATCTGGTGCCAGGAAGAACCGAAGAATCAGGGCTACTGGACCTTTGTCGAACCCAATATCGAATGGGTGCTGACCAAGATCGGGGCCAGCCATGCCCGGCCGCGCTATGTCGGCCGCGCCGCCGCCGCTTCGCCCGCAACCGGTCTGGCCAGCCGCCACAAGGCCGAACAAGAGGCCCTCGTGTCCGAGGCGCTGACACTCTGATCGCCGCAGGGCCCCGTCCGGCCCTGCCCGCCCCCCGTCCAGACCGCCCGAAGTGGCTCAGAGGAAGAAGAATATGACCGACGTGATGGTTCCCGCCCTTGGCGAATCCGTGTCCGAGGCCACCGTATCGACCTGGTTCAAAAAGCCGGGCGATGCGGTCAAGCAAGACGAAATGCTGTGCGAGCTGGAAACCGACAAGGTCTCGGTCGAAGTGCCCGCGCCGGTGTCGGGCGTGCTGGCCGAAATCCTTGTGCCCGAAGGCACCACCGTCGCCGCCAATGCCCGGCTTGGCATCATCACCGAAGGTGCTGCGGCCACCGCCGCAAAGACCGAGCCCAAGGCAAGCGAGGCCACAGCCGTCAACGCGCCGGGCGCCGGACCGGAAACCCCGGCCCTGCGCGTCGATGTCGAGAATGCCCCCGCCGCGAAAAAGGCCATGGCCGAGGCCGGCCTTTCGCCCGATCAGGTGCAGGGCAGCGGCCGCGATGGCCGCATCATGAAGGAAGACGTGGCCCGCGCGGTGGAACACGCCCCCACCCCTGCCCCGATGCCGACGCCCGCCCCCGCCCCGGTCACCGTGCCGCGCGGCCCGGTTGCCGCCGATGACGCCGCCCGCGAAGAACGGGTCAAGATGACCCGCCTGCGCGCCACCATCGCCCGCCGTCTGAAAGACGCGCAGAACAGTGCCGCCATGCTGACCACCTACAATGAGGTGGACATGTCCGGCATCATGGCCCTGCGCAACGAATACAAGGACGCCTTCGAGAAAAAGCACGGCGTCAAGCTGGGCTTCATGTCCTTCTTCGTCAAAGCCTGCACCCATGCCCTGAAAGAGGTGCCCGAGGTCAACGCCGAGATCGACGGCGGCGACATCATCTACAAACATTATGTCCACATGGGCGTAGCGGTCGGCACCCCCAACGGCCTTGTGGTGCCGGTGGTGCGCGACGCCGACCAGATGGGCTTTTCGCAGATCGAAAAGAAGATCGCCGAACTGGGCGCCCGCGCCCGCGACGGCAAGCTTTCCATGGCCGAAATGCAGGGCGGCAGCTTCACCATCTCGAATGGCGGCGTCTACGGCTCGCTGATGTCCTCACCCATCCTGAACCCGCCGCAATCGGGCATCCTTGGCATGCACAAGATCCAGGACCGCCCGGTGGTTGTGGCCGGCCAGATCGTCATCCGCCCGATGATGTATCTTGCCCTGTCCTACGACCACCGGATCGTGGATGGCAAAGGCGCCGTGACCTTCCTCGTGCGGGTCAAGGAAGCGCTGGAAGACCCGCGCCGGTTGTTGATGGATCTGTAATGTTTGCTCGGATTTTTCGATCGAAGGAAGTTAGGTGGACCCGCGCAGCACTAGAAGAACTCCTAGACCGAAACCCGAAGTTGCAACATGTCGATATCCTAGAACGTGTGAAAAGGCGGCTTGACCCAACTTGGTGTCTCGAAGGGTTTAAACGCGGACTTTCCGCAAACCAAATAGCCGCTGTTGCGGTGTTGCAGTCGGCGGAGGAGGCTTTAGTCTTTGGGAGCGGCAACTTTGTTTATAGGGGAATGCTGACGCGAAAAGGAGCAGAACTGGTCGCGGCACATAGTCAAGCGGCACAGTTGCTGTTTGACAGCCACCTCTTTGACCAATCCAAACTTGATGAGGTGCGCATGTCGCTTCAGCTTGAAATCGAGGCGTTAGGATAATGCCTCCCGAACTCACCGCCCTCGCCCAATCAGCGCCTCCCTCCCCCCTCGTGGGGGAGGGATGGGGAGGGGGGGGCACCCGGCAAGGGCCAAGTCGCAGCCCCCCACCCCCATCCCCTCCCCACAAGGGGGAGGGGAAGCGCATCATTCCCGAGGCCACGCCCATGACCCCCGAACTCACCGCCCTCGCCCTCGCAGGCCTCCTGCAAGCCGTCCAATTCCTCATCTTCGCCATCCCCGCGAATATGGAACTCGGCACCAAATACACCGCGGGCCCGCGCGACCGCGCACCCGAAAGGCCGCTGTCCACCATGGCGGGCCGGTTGCAGCGCGCGCTGAACAACCACTTCGAAGGCCTGATCCTGTTCACCCTCGCCGTCGTGGTCGTGACCCTTGGCCAGCAGTCCACCGCCCTGACGCAAGGCGCGGCCTGGGTCTATCTGATCGCCCGCGTCCTCTATGTTCCCGCCTATGCCTTTGGCCTGCGCCCGTGGCGGTCGGTGATCTGGGGCGTCGGTTTTCTTGCGACCCTGATCATGATCATCGCCGCCTTGCTGTAACAAGATACCCTCCCCGCGTGTGACCACGCCCGTGGCACGTTTTCACCACGGACCAACCACGCGATCCACACGCTGAAACCCAAAGGAACGACCCATGGCAGAGTTTGACGTGATCATCATCGGCGGCGGCCCCGGCGGCTATGTCTGCGCCATCCGTTGCGCGCAACTGGGGCTGAAAGTCGCCTGCGTCGAAGGCCGCGATACCCTTGGCGGCACCTGCCTGAACATCGGCTGCATCCCGTCAAAGGCGCTGTTGAACGCCACCCACCATCTGCACGAAGTGCATGAAAACTTTGAAAAAATGGGCCTGATGGGCGCCGTGCCAAGGGTCGATTGGGCGAAAATGCAGGCCTACAAGGACGATGTGATCGCCGGCAACACCAAGGGCATCGAGTTTCTGTTCAAGAAGAACAAGGTCACCTGGCTGAAAGGCTGGGCCAGCATCCCCGCGCCCGGCCAGGTCAAGGTGGGCGACGACACACATTCAGCAAAAAACATAGTAATTGCAACGGGTTCCGAGCCCTCCACCCTGCCCAGCGTCACGGTGGACGAGGTGACGATCGTCACCTCCACCGGCGCCTTGGCGCTGCCAAAACTCCCCAAATCCATGGTGGTGATCGGCGCGGGTGTGATCGGGCTGGAAATGGGCTCGGTCTACGCCCGGCTTGGCGCGCAGGTGACGGTGGTCGAATACCTTGACACCATCACCCCCGGCATGGATGCCGAGGTCGCCAAGACCTTTCAGAAAATCCTTGCCAAACAGGGTCTTAAATTCGTTCTGGGCGCGGCAGTCCAAGGCGCCGAGGCAGGCAAGAAAGGGGCGAAAGTCACCTACAAGCTGCGCAAGGATGACTCGGCGCATGAGGTTGAGGCTGACGTGGTTCTGGTCGCTACGGGGCGCAAACCCTATACCGCCGGCTTGGGGCTTGACGCTTTGGGGGTCGAGATGCTGCCGCGCGGCCAGATCAAGACCGACGGGCATTTTGCAACCAATATCAAGGGCTTGTATGCCATCGGCGATGCCATCATCGGCCCGATGCTGGCGCACAAGGCCGAAGATGAAGGCATGGCGATGGCCGAGATCCTCGCCGGAAAGCACGGCCACGTTAACTATGGGGTAATCCCCGGTGTGGTATATACCACGCCAGAAGTGGCCAGCGTTGGCGCGACAGAGGAACAGTTGAAAGACCAAGGCCACGCCTACAAGGTGGGCAAGTTCAGTTTCATGGGCAACGGTCGCGCCAAAGCGGTGTTTCAGGCCGAGGGCTTTGTCAAAATCCTGGCCGACAAGACCACCGATCGCATCCTTGGCGCGCATATCATCGGCCCGATGGCAGGCGACCTGATCCACGAGGTTTGTGTGGCGATGGAGTTTGGCGCCTCGGCCCAAGATCTTGCGCTGACCTGTCACGCCCACCCAACCTATAGCGAGGCCGTGCGTGAGGCAGCCCTCGCCTGCGGCGATGGCGCGATCCACGCCTGATCGCGGCGCCCCCCCGGCCCGTGCAGATTTGCACGGGTGTTCGCGGCGGAAACGGTCCACCGGACCGTTTCCAATCGCCTCTCACCCCGCCAGATGCCGCAGCCCTTGCGTCACATCCGTGCGCACCGCCAGCCGCAGGCCCGGCTCGTCGCCCGCCTTGAGCGCGGCAAGGATGATCCGGTGATGATGCGGCGGTTCGCGGCGGCGCAGGCGCGAATACAGCGCCCGCATCGTCGGCCCCAGTTGCAGCCAGACCGTCTCGCAGATCGCCAGCATCGCCGGGGCCTGAGCGCGCAGATACAGCGTGCGGTGAAATTCAAGGTTGGTGCGGACATAGGCAACCGCATCTTGCCGCTGCACCGCATCTGCATTCAAGCTGTTGATCGCAGCGAGCCGCTCGATCAGTGCGAAATGGGCGCGCGGCAAAGCGCGGGCCGCCATCTCGGGTTCCAACAGCGCCCGGATCGCGGCCAGTTCCTCGATCCGTTCCGGCGACAGTTCCGGCGTGGACACCCGCCCCGACGAGGAAATCGTCAGCGCCCCTTCGGCCACCAGCCGCCGGATCGCCTCACGCGCGGGGGTCATCGACACGCCATGATCCTTTGCCAGACCGCGCAGGGTCAGCGGATGGCCGGGTGGCACCTCACCGTGCATCACCTGTTGGCGCAGTCTGCGATACAGCCGTTCATGCGCGGCGGCATTGGGGTCGGTGGGGCGCGGAGAAATCGGCATGCGTCTAGCCAAGCACCGCTTTGCGCCCGCGGTCAATCCGTTGCATCTTGGCCCGGCCCAAAGACATAGCCGTGCAAGGCCTGCCCTTCACGATGCAGCCAGTTGCGCTGAACCTGCCAGCGGGGAAACAACCGCTCGACCACCGCCCAGAACGCGGGCGAGTGGTTCATCTCGGCCAGGTGCGCCACCTCATGCGCGGCGACATAGTCCAGCACCGACGCAGGGGCCATGATCAGCCGCCACGAAAACATCAGCGCCCCATCCGGCGCGCAAGACCCCCAGCGAGACCGCGTATCACGCAGCGTCAGCCGGGTGTAGGGGCGGCCAAGGGCAGCGGCATGCCGGTCGCAGGCCGCCGCCAGACGGTCGCGTGCCAGCACCTTCAGATAGGCCCCGGCCCGCACCCCCGCCTGCGCCGGATCGCCGGGCACCAGCAGCGCATCCTCCCCCAACCGCACCGACCGCCCCGCACCGGGAACAAGCTGCACCATCCGCCCTTCAAGCGGCACCAGATCGCCCAGACCCACGGTCTTTCGTCCCGGCATCTCGGCCAGGGTCCGGCGAATCCACCCCTCTTGCTCGGCGGCAAAGCGAAGCGCCTCGGATTCGCGCGCGCGCAACGGCATCGACAACGTCACCCGCCCATCCAGCCGCGACACCCGCAGCGAAAACCGCCGCGACCGGGCTGACCGGCGCAGGGTGATATCAACAGGGGGGGAACCGGGAAGCTGGGGCATCTGACGCTCTTGAACCACCCCTCCAGAATAGCCAGCTTGACATTGGCCGCAATGGGGCCAAAAGCCTTTGACAGACGCGGGCCCTTGTGGCAAGCGACACTGTCTCACAATCTGCACAGCCTTAAGGGAAACACCATGCCCAAGGAAGAATGGGGTACAAAGCGCATCTGCCCGACCACCGGCAAACGCTTTTACGACCTGAACCGCACCCCGATCGTCAGCCCCTACACGGGTGAGGTCGTGGATATCGAAACCGCGCGTCGCAAGCTGGCGGCCTCGGTGATTGCCCGTGTCGTGCCGGAAAAGGACGATGAGGTGCTGGTCGATGATCTGGAAGCCGAAGATGATCTGCTGGAAACTCCGGCGGACGATACGGAACTGGATGATGACCTGCTGGAAGACGATAGCGATGACAACGTCTCGCTGGATGAATTGGCCGACGTGGCCGGCGACGAAGACGAGGTCTGAGTTTTCGCGTATGCGCGGGAACGGGATCAAAAAACCACTTGCACCCCCCCGCGCCCTCGCCTAAACACCGCGCATCGCAGCGGAGACGCTACGGTAACCCGGTGGGGTCATAGCTCAGATGGGAGAGCGCTTGAATGGCATTCAAGAGGTCCGCGGTTCGATCCCGCGTGGCTCCACCAAAATTCCCAAATGATTACAATGCGTTAGCAGGCCGCCCTTCGGGGCGGCCTTCGCGTTTCTGAGCAGTTTGCAACATTCTTGCAACATTTGCATCACCACGTTTAAACATGGGTGCCTTGACGCCCCTTGCCCCATGTTCGACAAACTCCTGCCACATCAGGGCGTTACCCCTCAACTGAACGAGTGGGGGCGAATCTGTGAACCAAGTCGCAAAGATCGAGGAGACGGCGAGCACGGCTTACAGCTTGCGCGCTGCTCATCGTTCCGACGACTTCCTCAAGATCATGCCGCCCGCCGAAGACACGGAATGGCACCCGCTTCCTGCAATCCTCGACGGGATCACGTTCGCTGCCCGCTTTATCGGCAGTTCGAAGATGTGGGGGCATCATCGCGCCTACCTCGACCATGTGCATGTTGCGCGGGGCAAGGTAATCGCGACCGACGGGAAGTGCCTTGTCGAGTACAGCGTTGGCGAGTGCCCCGACTTCTCCATCCTACCCGTGCAGGTTGCGCAGATCACAGCGTTTGGCGAGGCACCTTCCCATGTGAATCTCGACAGTCGCCTCAAGTTGAAATGGGCGAACGGCAACTATTTGATCACAAAGTTCCGCACCTTCCCAGAATTGGTTGAGCAGGTGACTCCGCTTATCGCGGCGCACGATTGGGACGACTTCATCAAGATGGACCCTGACTGGCGTGACCAGATCATCGGGCGGTTTTCCTACAAGTCTGCGCCTGACCGCGTTGGGTATAAGCGCAGTAAAGGACTCGTCTACTTCACACCTGACCGCATAGTTGGGGGGATGTATGACTTCGCTCCTGACATAGAACTGCGGATGGTCACTCACACGAAGGCGGACGTTGCGTTCGACCAGAAGCAACTACTGCGTGCGTTGAAGGTGGCGGACGAGTTCAAGTTCGTCCATGGCGATGTGTCCTACTTCTTGTTCAAGGCACCGAACGTGCGCGGGGTCATTGCACTTGACCGCCCGGTCGATCCTGTGCCGGTGCTGTCATGAGGGTGGTGTCCGAAGGGCTATTCTTCCATCCAGACGGGTCCGCACCTGCCGACGTGCTGAACCGGATGCTCGACGGCACCATGAACCCGCGACTCGACTCTCCCTTTCTGCCTGCATTTGCGGAAACCCACGAAGCGCGCGAACGTATCGTGGCACAGATCAGCCGGACAGAAGGCCGTCTTGCGATGCTGCGGGGGATGCTTGCACGGATGGATGAACGCCTTGCGGCACAGGAGGTGGCAACCGCGCACTATGCAGAGACGGGCGAGATCGACCCTATCCTCCTGCCTTCCTGCGAGTCAGTCGCAAAGGCGGAAGTTGCCAAGCAGACGCAGCAGGTCAAAGATGAAGCTGCCTTCGTGCTGCCGGATGAGTTGGTGAAAGCCGGTTGGTCCCAGAAATCAGTGCATGTTACGGACAACGATATAATCGTGACCATCCGCAAGACGCGGACGGACGCGCCTGTCACGGTCGAGGAAACAGCCAAGGCCGTGGTCGAGAAGTTCAAGATTGCGTTGCAGCCGTTCCAAGTGGACGGTGCAAACTTCCGCGTCCTGCGTGATCGCATCGCGACGCGCCCGCAACAACCGAAAGGGCCTCCCGATGGCTGAGATCGCTTCTGAGGACGACCTGTGGAAGCTGTTCTGGGAGAAGCCACCGAGGAACGGCCATAGGCAGAAGGGTGAACAGTTTGTCTATGGCGACACTCTGCTGACCCTCCTAGACGCGAAGTCGTTCGGTGCCACCGGAAAGAGCAAGCTGGCGCTGACCGACAAAACCAGACGCTACCTCGTCGCCCATGACAGTGCGCAGGCATTCGTGCGGCAGTGTGACCTTCGCGCAGTCATCAAGGCTTTAGCACGGGATCACGCAGGCGCTGTCCACGTCGGCTATCTTGGGACTGTCAGAACAGGGCATCAGCCTGACGAAGATGCTTCGTCAACGCGGCAACCACCTTTGCCTGCGGATCAAGCGACGTCTTTGTCAGCTTGATGGCTTCGGCTGCGACGTCGGCGGCTGTCAGCCCTTCCAAATGAGGCTTGTTCCGAATGTTGTACCATATGCGGAACAAGCCGCCCTCAGTCCGCTTGACTGACATTTTGTGAACCAGCAACGCAGTTTCACCACCACCATCGAGCAGGACGGCAATGTCTCGCGCGAACTGCTTGGCGTCCTTCTCGGAGATAGCGAAGGTCACGTCGAACAGGGTCAAAGCGATCATAGGGTTTCCTTTGTGTTGAGCCAGCAGTCGCGGCACTCGCCCGTCTGCGTGTATCGGGCTGGATAGGGGCCATGGTGCGGGCACGGTTCGTCTGCGGCCTCGTAGAGAGGCATTTCCATCGCCTTGGCGGCGTCGCGGTCGCGATAGAACGGGACGTGGGCAAGCACGCCGTTGACGATTCCGACCATCAGATAGGCCCCTCGTCTTGATTGTCGGCAATGTCATCCTTGAACGGTCGAAGGGAATCCTTCGGGCCGATGAAGTCGAGACGCAGCGCGGCCATTTCCTCAAGAGATGCGCCGGGTATCCAAACCTTGACGCGGTGCTTACCGCCGCGCGCGATGGTCAAAATGGGGCGTCGCTTCGGATCAAGTTCAACGCGAATATCCACCACCTCCTGCGGCACCGCGTCGATTTGATCAAGAACACGAGGCAAGACGATCTTCTGATAGACAGCTTTGACCTGCCAAGGATAGGAGATCAGCGCAAGGATACCTTCCGCACTCTCCTTGCACAGGTTGGTGGTCAAAACGAGGTCGGTCGCGCGCATCTATCGCACCGTGTCCAGCCATTGCTTCGCTTGGGCCGCAACCTTCAACTCGGTGGCCACGATGCCTGTCGCCCACGCGTGATCTTCCTCGGCACGGCGGAGGAACGCTGCCGAGTCCTCGCGAAGATGGGCACAGGTTTTGTCCAGCATCATCGCCTCATACCAAGCCTGTGACGCGACGAGGCGAAGGCGGGTGATTTCAAGCAGGGTGGCGGCGGCTTCGGAGACTATCATCTGGCATCCTTTCGATTGGAACGCCCCAAGCGTCACCGTTGATAGGCCGACACTGGACGGAGCGCCCGACAGCGATCAAGCACGGTTCAAGGAGTGATTGAAGTCGTGTGGGTAGCGTCTCAACGGCGCTTGCCACGAGTGTCGCCATGCCGCTATCTTTCAACCAAAACGGGAGGTTGATCTATGCGCTTTGTTGCCATTGACGTTGAAACCGCGAACGCCGACATGGCGTCGATATGCTCAATCGGGGCCGCTGTCTTTGAGGACGGTCAGCTTGCGGACGAGTGGTATTCGCTGATCGACCCAAAAGACTACTTCGACGGTATGAACGTGTCGATCCACGGGATCACAGAAGCCGACGTTCGCGGCGCACCTACCTTCAAAGCAGCGATGGCCGAGATTGAACGGCGGATTGGCGACCAGATCGTCGTCACCCACACCCACTTCGACCGCGTTGCGATGCACCAAGCCGCGACGCGATGGTCAGTGCCCGCTGTTCGCTGCACTTGGCTTGATTCCGCCCGCGTCGTGCGGAGGACATGGGCAGACTGCGCTCGATCAGGCTACGGCCTGTCTGCCGTCTGCAAGCGCATCGGCTACACGTTCGACCACCACAACGCGCTGGAAGATGCGAAGGCGTCAGGACACGTCCTGCTTGCCGCTATGCGCGATAGCGGCATGGACCTTGACACGATGCTCAAGCGCGTCCTGCAACCCATCGACCCTTCGGCCAGCGGGTCTGCTGCATCCATCAAGCGCGACGGGAATGCCGATGGTGAGTTTGCAGGAGAGGTGATCGTGTTCACGGGTGCCCTTGAGATACCGCGCCGTGAGGCCGCAGACCTTGCGGCATCGGTTGGGTGCGAAGTCGGTGCAGGCGTCACGAAGAAGACGACCATGCTTGTTGTCGGTGACATGGACGTCCAGCGGTTGGCCGGGCACGAGAAGTCATCGAAGCATCGCAAGGCGGAAGAATTGGCAGCGGCGGGCTACCCCATCCGCATCATCCGTGAAACCGACTTCAAGCAATTGGTCGCGACGGCTGGTTGACGTCCCCGGTGGTTCTATTCTCGTTGTGTGAGCCTCATCAACGGAGGCTCACCCATGTTTTTCACCAGACCTGCGCCCGCTTTGCCCGAACGGCCCTTTCCCCTCGTGCTGCGCCAGTCCCAACGATGCGACCTGCCCAACCCACGGCTAGGCCGACGCCGTGCGCTTGCGCTGATCGAAGACAAACCGAAGACACCGCGGCCTGCACCTTACAAGTTTGCTGCTGAATGAGGTGACTCCTGATCGCACGGTTTGAAGCCGCGCGGTCATCGCCTATCGTCCCGGCAAGCAACGGAGACGGCGATGGACGATTTCAGCGATGATCTTTTCGACGGCCCTGACCGCGCGAACCCGGATCGCATTTGGGAAGCGATGATGCGCGTTCGCGGCGGCAGTGCGGCACGCCCCGCCTTCATCCTGCACTGGATTGAAGAAGTCGGCGCAGGCGCTGCGTTCTGGCCCATCGTGACGCGTGCATGGTCAGGCTTCGACCGTATCCCGCACGAGGAGTTTGCGGAGTGGTTCCACATCTTCCGTCGCTGGCGTCCAAAGGTCGAAGGATTGCCTCGCCGCATGAAGGTCTATCGCGGGCAAGATTCCAGTGCGCCGCTGGGGCTGTCGTGGACACGCAATCGCAAGGTGGCGGAAGACTTCGCCCGTGGGCATCGCTTCTACTTCAACCCCAACCCCATCGTGCATGAACTGGTGATCACGCCGGGCAAAGTTGCGTTCATCTGCAACGACCGTGAGGAAGAAGAAATCGTGCTGCGCGCCATTCCAGCAGCGCCCGTCTAAGGCGGGGTGATGATCACGCCCCACCACGATGCCCGCTGACGCCGATGCACCAAGCGCCGCCCAGCTCTCGCGGGCGCTCTGCCGGAATCAAAACCAGCCGCGAAGTCTGTGCTGTCCCGTGATCTGCGGCTGCAACTTCTCTGACGCAAAAGCCCCGATGATCAACGCAATCCCGAGATCGCCGTGACCTGCGGCTGACCGCGACTGCGCGATGATCTGGTTTCCCGCAGCCGTCGTCTGGGTAGAGAAGCTGGCAAGGTCTTGTTCGATCTCGCTGCGGAGCGGGCAGTCGTGCGCAAACTTGATCTCGCCTGCTGCGAACATCACGGCCAAGTTTTCAACGAGGGCCGTTTTCCCTGCGTTGACGTATCGCCCTTTCTTGCTCCAGTCCTGACCGCCCGTCATTTGAATGGCCTTGTGGTCGATCCCCTGATCCCAGAGCATGTCTGAAACGACGCGGCCAATGCTTGTGCCGTCAATCGCGAGTTCCGACTTCCCGCCAAGTGGCGGAGCGTTCTTGAGGCGGATCAGGTAATCGACGACCGAGACATACGACGCGCCGCGAAACCTGTCGGCAAAGACTATGGTACGACTGCGAGGGCCAACGATGACCGTGGTGTCGTCCACGATGGGCAGGGCCTCGTCCTTGATCACGACGACCGCTGAGAAATCGTTTGCTTGCCCCAAGTCAGCGGCGATCTGGAAGCGGCTGAAACCCGTGACGCGCGGGATGGCAGGGTCTTGCCCTGTTTCATTGACCACGCGCCCGTCTGGCAGATAGGCGAGGTTGAGGGCGTTGTACTGGTAGTTCACATTCTCGGACAAATTGCGCCCTCCTGCATATTGGTGGCCTGTTCGATGGCCGAAATGTCGAAGTAGCTGACCCCGTCGGACAACATCTCGACGTCAATTTCCTGCCGAAAACGAGTGGCAGACATGGTGCGGCGCATCCGTTCGACTTTCTCTGACAGTCGTGGCAATTCAGTGCCTTTGACCACGATGCGGTGTAGATCGTTGTCCAAGCGTTCGCGCCCGTTCTCGTCGAGGAACAAACGGGCGAAGTAGTTGTTCTTCCCGGCTGGTGTGCTGCTGAAATAGACCTGCCCTTGGGTCGTGAGCATCGGCAGCACGCCTGAGATCAACGCCTCGCCGCGCACGTCCTCCGTGTCGTCGCCCTTAAGAAATGCACATTCGTCGATCACCAAGAGCGACACCGACGGGAAACCCCGAATCGTGTCGGAGGTCGAGGGGAGCGCGATAACTCGCGCCCCGTTCGACATTTCCAGTTCGGTAAGGGTTGACCGCGTGACCACGAGGTCCGTGCGGCGAAGCTGGCGGGTGACTTCGCGGGCGATGATCTTCGCTTGCCGTTCCGACGGTGCGATGCACAGCGACAGGGATTCTGCGACGTGCAGTTCCTCGACGCAGCGGGCGGCGAGAACAGAAGTCTTGCCAGACTGCCGCCCCACGCGCATTGCCACTTCCGATGCGACGGCGCCACCGGGCAAGGCGGACGCAGGCGGGCGGACGCTGAACGCCTCGACCTGCCAGCTATCTGGCTCGTGGCCCATCCAATGCTGCAAGCGGGCTTTCGCATCCAAAGAGCGTTCTAGACCCTCCGCCCAAGTGATTAAGCCGTCAAATGCCAATGCCCGCGTCCTCTTTCGTGACCGACAGCACATTCTGCCGCATCAGGCGGAGCAGCGGTTCGCGGGCCGCTGGAACTTCCATGCACACCTGTTGCAGGATGTTCCGAAGCTGGACCCATTCGGGTGATTGAGACAGGTTGACGGAGACGGTCAGGTTTGTGCTCATGCGTCCGTGCATGGTGGAAATGTCTCGGAGGATCTTCCGCAGGCCTTCCATTGCCGACAACGCGAACGCGTCATCCTCGTTTTCCTCGGCGCGGCTGATCAGCTTTTCGACGCGCGCGGCAAGGCTCTCGTATGTCCGCCCGACGTCAAGGCGATCCTCATTCAGGATTGCAGTGTCGCCTTCGATCTTCGATAGGCGCACGTCCGCCAGCACGGCGCGCACCATTTCCTCGTCGATATGCTCCTTGCGGAAGCGAACGAGCGTGTCCGGGTGCAAGCCGAGACGCTTCGAGATCGCGGCTTTCGTCATCCCGCCGGGAAGGTTGTTCTCGCCGAGGATGATCTGCTTGATGATGGTCTTGCGCTCTGGATGCAGTAGGATCGTGTTCCTACGGCCCCTGCCTTTCGGATCAGCCATTTTAAGAAACACCCGACGCTTGTGTTGCGGAGGTGATGGGGCGGCAATTATCGTCCGCATACCATCGGACACGCGCCCGAAGCCTGTCCCATTCCTCAACGGAGAGATCGACCAAATGATCGTAGACGCGATTTGCCGCCTTCACCCCCATGCCGCGCGTGAGCAGATCATGGCGAACATTGCCAAGATTGACGCCGCCGAGGTGCAACTGCATCGCCTGAGCCAGAACGTGGATCAGCGCGTTGGTCGTGCTGCTTGACGCATCGACCTTTTCGACGCCGTTGCGCGTCGCAATGGAAAGGCCATCGCGGAGGGCGATAACCTCGTCCTCCGCATTCATGCCGACTACGACCCGAAAGGCGTAGTCGAGACAGGCACGATCCTCAGGAGTCGCTTTGGGCATTTGCTGCGGCCTCCTGAAGTTCGAAGATGGTCCGGGCGTGGGCGGGCAGATCGTCGAGGCTGTTGAAGGTGCGAACCTTGAAGCCTTCGCGTTCAGCGGCCATGCGGCGATTGATGATGCCTTCACCCGTCTGCATGTCTGCCCGGAGCCAGCGCACCATTTCATGCCGATCATCGAAGGTGAAAACTTTCGACTTCATGACTTCTGGGCGTGCATTGTTCCGCATGGTTGGGTCTTCGCCGCTGTCCAGAATACGGAGAGGAACGCCACGCGAGGTAGCGGCGGCTTTGGCTTCCCGGTACGCTTGAGCGTTGCGCGCCTGATCTCTTGTCAGCACGACCTCGTTGCCATGATCACCGCCACCGGAGGCAAGGCGCACAGAGCCGTCCGGTTGCGTGACGAGGTTCAGGCTAGCGCGCTTGCGGTCGCGTTCTTCCTGTTCCAGCTTGTCGAAGATGTCGGGTGCGGGAGATTTGGCCGCGCGCCTTGCGTCCTTCACCTCGTCCAGGAGGCGGACATTGTGATCGCGAACTCCCTGAATAAGCGCGCCTTGCTTTTGGACGGTCTCGGTCAGTGATGCGACTTGCTGCATCAAGGCTTGGATTGCGGCGGTCGTATCGTCAGGCATTGGATGGTCCTCTCATGACAAAAATGGGCGCGACTTTCGCCACGCCCTGAGTGTCAGGAAAGGGGTGCGCGCCGCGTCTTAGCTTGACGATGGAACCTTTCCCGGTTGCTCCGCAAGAAAAGGACGAGGTAATTCAGGCCGCCTTGCGGGACTCTTTGAGGTAGAGGCGCAAGCCTGCGTTCGGCTGATATTGGGGCAGCCGCTTTCCTTTTGCCGTCCAGTCGATTTCGACATTCGGGAGGGCAGCGCGGAGGGTTTCGACAAAGGCGTGGGGGTCTTTCGCAAGGAAGGTGAGGGAGTTTAATCCAGCACGGGATGCCTGCGTGACCGTCCACAACGCCTGACCGATGGGGGTGCGCAGGGACGGAAGGGGGCCAAGGATGCGAGAGGTTTCGCCGTCATTCCATTGCCGAGAAGCCCGCAAGTGCCCAGAACATGAGACAAAGAGGGGGTCATCAACCACGGTCACGTCCACGTCCTCAGGTTCGATCCGTTGCGGTACGGGCTTGATGATCGGCAGTCGTTGGCGTCGGGGCGGCGTCGGGGTGCCCATGGACGTGGGCTTGGGTTCGGTTGCGGGCTTGGCCGATGGTGTGGGCCTGTGGCCCAATGAGGCCCAGCGGGCGCGAGCGCGTTCAAGGCGTTGGGCGAGGTGCACGCCCCCGGGTGGGTCAACCTTGCCGTCTAGGATCATCCGCACGCGGGTTGCGAGCAGATCACCATCAAGGTCGAGGTAGGAACACCACCTGTTGCGCCAGTGTGCCAACTGTCCGTAACGATCAGTCAAGTAGCGCATGGCTTGAACGGCTTCGGTATCGACGTCTTCACGCGTGCCTAGATGGAACATGTCCGTGAAGGCTTGGGCGAGGATCGCGGCAGCAAGGGATTGCTCAGGCGTCGAGGCGCGGGTGCGCCAGATCGGTGGCATAACAGTCATGGCGCAACTGTCAGGCGTTCAGGGCGTTGCCGATGGATTGCACCCAGCGCCAAGGCAGGTCGATGTGACCGTGGATGGCCGTGATGCGCAGGCCTGTGTCCGTTGGATACACCTGATAGTGAGGGGTGCTGTCCACGGGGGCGGTCGAGGGGTCGGTGGCGAAGGCAATCAACTGATCACCAAGGCTGGTCGCACCTTCGATCTTGAGGTTCGAGGTGCTGTTGATCCCGGTCAGGGTGATGGTGGCGGTGGACCCGTCGAGGGCGGCTGTGAAGGTCATGGGTTTGCTCCTGTGATGTGCCATCACGTTTACAACCCGCTGTGGGGGCGTTGGCGAAAGATGAAGGTGGAGCCGGGGGCAAATGAGGTGTTGTGGCAGCGCGGGCGCACGCGGGGCCAACCGCGTTCGGGCATCGGCATAGGGCGATACGTCGGGACATGCGACAGCGCCGCAGCAGATGAAGGGTGGTGTGGGGTTCGCGGGGCATTCTGCGTGATCGGGAAGGATGCGCGTGTCACCGCCCGGTAATAGGCGACCTAGTTTGCCGACTATCCGCATTGTTGCAAGCAATGTTGCAAGCAATGTTGCAAACTGACCGGGGCGAACGATGATCCTGCTTTGGTTAGAATCGGTTAGCGGATCAGACTACTTGATGCCAAGGCAAGTGGTCTGGTTTTCGAGGGCAGTTGCGACCAAGTCGCAAGGAAGCAGGTGGAGATAGCGGGGGAAGATAGGCCTGTGGGATGGAGCGAAGGGATCGTCGTCGTGGCCACGCAAAGGCGCAAACCACCATCGGTTTTCAAATCCCTTGCGCGAAAATTAATGGATGGATGGCTCTTTTCAAACCTCCATCTGTTGATTGCCACTGAGATTTGACCCGGCAGCAGCCAAAATTGTCATTGAGAATTGACCCATGTGCAACCTTGCCCCGGCTTGAA
>JAFGXY010000057.1 GCA_016936395.1 Paracoccaceae bacterium
CGCCTTCGCGGCTGCCTCGGCATCTGCCGCCGCCTGCGCTGCTGCCGCTGCATCAGCTTCCGCCTTCGCGGCTGCCTCGGCATCTGCTGCCACTTGCGCTGCCGCTGCTGCATCGGCTTCGGCTTTGGCGGCTGCCTCAACGGCTGCCTGTGCATTCAGTGCGTCGGCAATGGCGACAGGGTCGCAGGCCAGATCAGCGGTCGGCACACACAGCACGCTGCCGTCCGGCGCAACCACAAAACCGTCTTCTGCGAGGCGAAGCTCAACTCCTTGCGCCATCACTGTCAAAGGCTGGACCGGGGCAAGCACAAGGGACAGCAGGGCGGTGGTCGAGAGCAAACGTTTCATGATCTTCCTTTCACAGCCAAGCCGACAACCGGCCCTGGCATGGGGTCTTGCGACCCCGTTCGATATGGCAATTCCCTAACCCGTCTGCCCTTGCTATGCGATAGCAAGGCCGGTCTTGCGCAAAGTATCGCGTAGCAACGCCAAGCCAGCCGATCAGATTCCGCCGCGCCGGGGCCGAAACCACCGGCCCCAGCCAGCCCCGGCCACACCACAGGCAAGGCAAGCCGGGCTACAGGCTCAGCATGCCCTGCCGGATATAGCGGTTGTCGCCGCGGGTCAGCACCCAACGGCCCAGCTTGCGGGCAAGGCCGGGGCGGCCCCGGTCCAGCGCGCGCTTGAACAATTCGCGCTGATAGCGGGCAAAGGTCTTGCGGGCCCGCAAGGTGCGATAGAACTCGGCCTCGGTCAGGGTGCCATTCAACGCCGAAAGGGTGATCGGCGCAAGGATGCCCATCTGCTGCAGGCTGGACCCCAGCCGATGCCCCAACAGCGGCGTGCGCAACTTCACCACGTTGCTGCCGGCAAAACGGTCGGCATGGCCGGTGTCCAGCGATTCATACGGGTCATACAGCAAAAACACCCGGCCTGCCGCCGCACAGGCCTGCGCCGCATCGCCGTAAGGCCCGCTGAAATCGCGGCCCCATGCGGTGTGATAGCGCGTTTCCCACGGCACCAGCGTCTTGTCCAACGTCGATTGCGGCGAGATCGCCACCACATCGGCCCCCGGACAGGCAGGCACGAAAGCGCAGGCCGCATAGCCGCCCATCGACGCGCCATAGAACACCACCCGCTTGAAACGCTGGAAAAAGCCGCTGTCGCGCAAATCATCGAACTGCTGCCAGACCCAACGGTCACGATACCAGGTCCAGCCGTTCGCCATCACCCCCAGCATCGACCAACCCTGCTTTTCGATGAAGGAAAACCCCCAGGGGCGGCGATCTTCACGTTTGGTCATGGCGATGTCGAGGTTATCAAATGTCACCACCAGCGTGTCAGACCGTTGGATGAACAGGAACGAATGATCCGGGCTTTCGCGAAAGAACCCGTCCGCTCCGGCAAGGCCGCTGGCGATGGCCGACCAACTGCCATCCTTGGGTGCCGGGGCCGAAACCTGCGGACCGGCGCGGAACAGCGCGCGCACGATCGGCACGCCATCAGCTTCGCGCGTGGTCAGGGTCTCGCAACGGCCATAGCCGTTCAGCAAGGGATAGGCACCCGAGCCTTTGCGGATATCGGTCAGCATCCGGGTATCCGCTTGAAGTAATTTCTGAAGAACGGGCTCCAGGTATTTGATCTTGTTTACATCGCCAAAGCCCGACAGGTTGGCAACCACATCAACGGGGCGCAAATCACGCTCTGCTGCGATGCGGGAAATCTTCGATTGCGGCACCCCCTGCGCGGTCAGAAAAGCGGTGTAGGGCGCAACCCAAGGCGACGCGGCCTCCGGCCAGTTGCCCTTGTGGTCCAGATCAATCAGGAAAATGTCACAATCCCATTTCGCCCAGGCCGACAAGGCCAGCGATTGCGCAGTGCCGCCGACATCGGCAAAGCTTGCCACCTCTTCCAGATCAAGCCTGTCGATCAGGGCGGCGTCAAACACCCGTTTTCCCCGGCCCTTGATTGGCGCGGCCTCTGTTTGAATACCATGCAATTTCAGTAGCTTTTCAAGATAACTTCCCACGGGGGGCACCCCGTGATGGCGCAGGCCAAGCTCGCGCTTGTTGGACGCCCACAGGTGCAGCGCCGTGGTGCGCGGGGTGATAATGCTTTCCGCCACCGCGGCCGGGCGCAGGAATTTCAGCCGGTCGGGAAAGGTGACCGGATAGAACGCATCCAGCGGCTGCACCTTGCCCGCCAGCCCCAGCGCATGGGTGAAATGCGTCACCATCATCGGCCCCCAGACACCCCAGGGCTGCTGGCTGACATGCACAGGGCTGCCCGCAGCGACCGCCGCGCGATAGTCGTCCTGCATCTTGCCCTTCACAAAGGGCGGAATCCCGTAAACGTCCGACGTGTAGTCCAGCATCGCCCGCAACAGCGCCCCGGTTGCCGGCAGGCCCAGCACCGCGTTGTTGACGCGGCTTTCCCCCGGCAACTCGAACCCGAGCACATGATCGTCGTCATAGTCCATGGGCCGCAGGCAATAGACATCGGTATCGACCCAGATCATGCCGGGGTTTTGCGCAATCATATGCAGGCGGAACAGGTCGGCAAACAGCGCAAAGCTATCTTTTTTTTCGTATTTCAGGAAGTTGTCGGTATCCAGCACCTCGCGCCCGTCGCGACGCACAACACCTGCGGGCACGTTCGGGATCGGCTCATAGGAAAACAGCGTGATCTGCTGGCCGCGATCGACAAAGGATTTCAGGCATAACTGCTCCATCCAAGACAGGCTGCCGCCGATCCACAGCGTGCCCACCTCCCTGACCCTGCCCATAGCTGCACCCTGCCCCGCGTCACACCGTCATTGTCGGCCTTAGCGAAACAGTCTGACGAAATTGGGGCGGTTTGCCAAGGCAATGGCAAAAATCCGCGCCGATGGCTTTGCCGCGAAAGCGCCACCATGCTATGGATCATGCCAAGGCGGCGCAGACCGTGCGGCAGACCAAAGGCAACAGGGCAGATGGCGGGCAGCCCCAAGGCACAGGTGTATCATCGACTGATGGCGGCGCGCGACATCGGTCGCGATGGCGTGGGCCGTCTGCTGGACTGCATCGCCACGCCCGACGGACGGCTGCGCAGCCTCTTTGCCAGCGGCACCCTTCCCGGCGCCTTTGCGCCCGATGGCGCGCCGGGCTGTGCCCTGCCCGAGGAGTTGCGCGAGATTTCCGGCGGCACCATGGTGGTCAGCACCGGCACGGGGCCACTGGCCCTGGCCACCGGCGCGCCGCTCTCGGTTTCTCCCCTTGCCGCCGAGCCAGAGCTGTTTGCCGGGCGCAACACCCTCTTCGGCTTTCGGCTGGAGGAAACCCCCACCCAGGTGGCCGAGGGGCTGATCTACCACACCCGCCACCATGGTTTGCAGGCTGCGCTGATCGTCAACCGGCTGACCGATGGCGCCGCCTTCGCCAAGGCCCTGCAACAGGCGCTGCACGACACCGACCTTGCGGTGGTGGTGCTGGATTGTCCGCTTCCCCTGGGTCGGCCGGGTGAAGGCCCGGTCAACCACCCCTATTTCGCCCCCGACGCCCCCGGCAAGGACCGGATGCAGGTGCCCGCCCCCGACCCCTGGCGCTCTGCTCTGGCCGAGCCGATCCTTTTCGAGGCGGTGAAATGGCGGTTCCTGTCGCAGGCGCGCGCCGTGCTGACACTGGATGTGACCGATATCCTGGCACCGGATGCCCCAAATGCCTTTGATCTGTGCCATCAGGCCAAGCACGGCGTCATCCTGCTGGTCGGTCGGCGGATCTATCCGTGGCGGGTGCGCCCGAAGGCAGAGCCGCGCTTTGGCGACCATATCTGCCGCCAGTTTGATGCGCGGCGCGGCATAGCCCGCTGGGGGGTGGCGCCGGAAAAGGCGGGGCTCGCCAACACCTGGCGCATGGTGCGGGTGGCCTATGCCAAGCCTGACCCCACGCAGGTGGTGCCCTTTCTGCGCGCCATGGCCATTCGGGTGCCGGGGCGGCAACCGGGCGAGCTTGCCCCCAAAACCTCGCTGATCGAAGACCCGGCGCTGATTGCCATGGCCGAAGGGGTGTTCGGCCACAACCCGGTGCGCGCGCCGGTATCGGCCCCTCGCCCCGCGCCAAAGGCCGCAACCGAAGCCGGACGCACCGCAATTGTCACCACCATGAAAAACGAAGGCCCGTTCATTTTGGAATGGATCGCCTATCACCGCGCCATCGGGGTGGATGATTTTCTGGTCTATACCAATGATTGCACCGATGGCACCGACACGATGCTGGAATTGCTGCAAGCCAAAGGCCTGTGCCAGCACCGCGCCAACCCCTGGGTGCCGGGCGGCGCGTTGAAGCCGCAGCACGCCGCCTTGCAGGCCGCCGAGTCTGAGCCGGTGATGCAGAATTGCGGCTGGGGCATCTGCATGGATGTGGATGAATTCATCAACATCAAGATCGGTGACGGCACCCTGACAGCCCTTTTCGCCGCAATGGGCAACGCCAACATGATCAGCCTGACCTGGCGGCTGATCGGCAATTCCGACGTGGCGCACTACGCCGACCACTTCATGATCGAGCAATTCACCGATTGCGCGCCCGAAGTGATCCGCAAGCCGCATCAGGCCTGGGGCTTCAAGACGCTGTTTCGCAACATCGACATCTACAAGAAACTGGGCGTGCATCGGCCCAAGGGGTTGCGCCCCGACCTGTGGGATCAGGTGCGCTGGCTGAACGGGTCAGGCAAGCCGATGCCGCGCGAGATGTTCCGCAATGGCTGGCGCAGCACGCTGGAAACCTATGGCTATGACTGGGTGCAGTTGAACCATTATGCGGTGCGCTCGGCCGAAAGCTTTCTGGTCAAGCGTGACCGCGGCCGGGTCAACCATGTTGATCGCGACCAAGGGCTGAACTACTGGTTTCGCATGAACCACAATGCCGACCGCGATATCTCGATCCAGCGGATGATCCCGGCGGCGCGCGCCGAGTTTGACCGGCTGCTGGCCGACCCCGACATTCGCGCCGCACACGCCCATTCGGTTGCCTGCCACCGTGCCAAGATTGCCGAATTGCTGCAAACCGACACCTACCGCGCGTTCTATGCCGAGTTGACCGGCGGCAGGATGCGGGCCTTGTGCCGGTTGCAGCACCACTTCGGCTCGGCAGTGTTTGCGGCGGGGCCCGCGGCCATTCCACCCGATCTGCACCAGCGTGACCTGCCGCCGGATTTCTTCTTCACCGTCAAGCACAGTGGCGAGGCCGAACATTGAGCGCAGGAATTTTCCGCGAAAATTCGCAGAAGGAGTGTGGGTCTTGATCTTTCGCAGAAAGATCGCGCTGTCATGACGCGCGGCTTCACCGCCATCACCACGATGAAGAACGAAGGCGCCTTCCTGCTGGACTGGCTGGCGCATCACCGCGCGGTCGGGTTCACCGATTTTCTGGTGTTTTCAAACGATTGCGACGATGGCACCGATGCCATGCTGAACCGTCTGGCACAGATCGGCGCACTCACGCATGTGCCCAACCCCGGCCCCTGGCCGGAAGGCCCGCAATGGGCGGCGCTCCGGGTCGCTGACCGCCACCCTGCCCTGCAAGCCGCCGATTGGGTGATGGTGCTGGACGTTGATGAATATGTGAACATCCATGCAGGTAACGGCACGCTGTCCGATCTGCTGGCTGCATATCCGCAGGCCGATGCCATCCCGCTGACCTGGCGGATGTTCGGCAATGCCGGCGTGGTGGGCTACGAAGACCGCCCCGTGACCCGCCAGTTCACCAGATGCGCGCCGCGCGTGCTGCACTGGCCGTGGCGGGCGCTGATGGTGAAAACCCTGTTCCGCCGCGCGGCATTTGGCAAACTGGGCGTGCATCGCCCGCGCGGGCCAAAGGGTAACCCGGTCTGGTCCGATCCCACCTTGGGCGAGCGGCTGTTTTCCGCCCCCGGCACCGACCCTTACCGCGATGCGCAACTGAACCACTACGCGCTTGGCGCGATGGAAAGCTATATCGTCAAATGTGACCGGGGCCGAGCCAACCGCGACGGGGCGGCCTTTGACATGTCCTATTGGTGCGACCGCAATTTCTGCACCGATGCCGATACCACGATCCAGCGCGTCGACAGCGCCGCCCTGCGCGCCGCCTTGCACGCCGACCCCACCCTTGCCGCCTTGCACCAAGCTGCGGTTGCATGGCGGCATCGCCGCTTTGCCACGCTGATGGCCGAAGAACCCTGGCGCGCGCTGTTCGGGCGCTTGCTGATGACCCCGCCCGCCCAAAGCCTGACCGCGTCACAGGCCGCCCTGATCCGCCGCCACCGCGCGCCATAGCCGGAAACAGTCTGTCCCGGCATGCCTTCTTGCCTGAATCGCCGTAAAAGCCGACAGTGAAAGGGGAATGCCGTGAAGAACGGCGCTTGCCGTTGCGCCCTTGGCGGAAAAGAGATTGCGATGTCGGACAATGTGACCTCCCCCGAACCGGCGTTGAAACCTGTGGCTCAGACGCCTGTCAAGCCGCACGATACGCCGGACGCCCGCGCCCTCTGGCTGGCGCTGCTGGACAAGGCGGGCGATGCTTCGGGGTATTTCGAGACGCTTGGCGCGCGGCATTGGGCCTTGTTCATTGATGAAAGCCCGACCCTTGTGGTCAGCTTTGAACAGGCCACCGACATTCGCGCGCGTCCGGGCCAGATGCCGCTGGGCCATGACATCGCAAAGGCGAGGGGTTGGTCACACCTGTGCCTGATCGCCGAGGGCGAGACCTTCTATCGCGACAGGCGGGTCTATGGCTACTTCGACCGTCTGGTGGATGATGCGTTCTTTGAAGATTTCGATCAGGTGCTGTTCTTTGGCAGTGATGCGCAGGCCTATGCCGCCGCGGCCTTCTGTGTGGCGGCGCCGGGGTCCACGGTGATTGCCATCGCGCCGCGCGCCACGCTGAACCCCGCCATAGCCGGCTGGGACAAGCGCAACACCCGCGCCCGCGCCCTCGATTTCTCCAGCCGCTATGGTTATGCGCCCGACATGATCGACGGTGCCGGACGGGTGTTCATCTTGCATGACCCCGACTGTGCCGAAGACGCGATGCATGCCGCGCTGTTCCGCGGCCCGCATGTCACGCATCTGCGGCTGCCGCATGTCGATGGCCGGATCGAGGCGGCCCTGACCCAGATGAACCTGCTGCAACCCATGGTCGAAGCCGCGCTGGATGGCAGCCTGACGCCGCTGCGCTTTGCCCAGCTTTGGCGCGCGCGGCGCAACTATGGCCCCTATCTGCGCGCGCTGCTGACCCGTGCCGAGGCTGCGGGCCGGACATGGCACGAAAAGCTGATCTGCCGCAGTGTGACCCGCCGCCTGCAAGCGCCGCGGTTTCGCAAGCGTCTGGCCGATATCCTGGCCGCCGAGGCCGCGCAACAGATCGACGGCGACATGTAACTGCGGCCAGTGACTGCGGCCAACAGGGTCAGTTGACGTAAACCGTAACCTCGGGCAGGTCGGTCAGCCCCAGCCCCAGCGCGCGATAGGCCGCCAGCGACAGTTGCGCCGCCCCTTGGCCCGGCATCAGATCCACCGCAACCGATGTGCCTGACGCCGTGACCACCCGCCCCTTGCCCGCCGCCTTGACCAGCGCGCTGCGCAGCCAGATGCCGGGCTCGGCCGGGCTGCCCAGACTGACAGCCACCTTGCCCAAGTTCCGCTCGCCACTGGCGGCGGGGGCGGCAAGCGCGGCCTGCTTTTGCGCCGCCGTGGTGGTGTCCAGCGCGGCGGCGGTCTTGCCCGGCCCCAGAACCGGCACCGGCGCTGCCGCCACAGGTGCCACATCAGGCGCGGGCCCCGCTGGCTGCGCGGCAAGATAGCCGTCTTCCGGCGCAGGGCGCAGCCCGTCCAGCAGGCCGCAGCCGGAAACCAGGGTCAAGGCAGGCACAAGGGCAAGGATCATCCGCATGGCGCAACGATAGTCTGCCCCACCCCGGCACGCAATCCCGGCACGCAATCCCGGCACGCAAGGCCGCGAACAGCGCTTGTCAGGGTGCAGGCAGGCCCTTACCTTGGCCCGATGATGCACACACCCGCCCTGATCGACCCTTTTGCCCGCGCCATCACCTACCTGCGGGTGTCTGTCACCGATCGCTGCGATTTCCGCTGCCTGTATTGCATGTCGGAAAACATGACCTTCCTGCCCAAGGCCGACCTTCTGACGCTGGAAGAGCTTGACCGCCTGTGTTCGGCCTTCATCGGCATGGGCGTGGAAAAGCTGCGCATCACCGGCGGCGAACCTTTGGTGCGCAAGGGCATCATGACCTTTTTCGACGCCATGTCCCGGCATCTGGCCTCGGGCGCGCTGAAGGAATTGACGCTGACCACCAACGGCAGCCAGCTTGGCAAGTTTGCCGCCGATCTGGCGGCCTGCGGGGTGCGGCGCGTCAATGTCTCGCTCGATACACTGGACGCAAAAAAGTTTGCCGACATCACCCGCTGGGGCCGCCTGTCGCAGGTGCTGGACGGGATCGCCGCAGCACAGGCGGCGGGGATGCGGGTCAAGATCAATGCGGTCGCGCTGAAAGGCTTCAACGAGGATGAGCAATTTTCCCTCACCGACTGGTGCGCCCGCGAAGGCCATGACCTGACCTGGATCGAGGTCATGCCGATGGGCGATCTGGGCAATGAAAACCGGCTGGACCAGTATTGGAGCCTGCGTGCGTTGCGCGCCCGCTATGCCGAGCGCTACACCCTGACCGACTTGACAGAGCGTTCAGGCGGCCCGGCGCGCTATGTCCGGCTGGAACAAACCGGCCAGAAGATCGGCTTCATCACGCCGCTGACGCATAACTTCTGCGAAAGCTGCAACCGGGTGCGGCTGACCTGCACCGGCGCGCTTTACATGTGTCTGGGGCAGGAAGACATGGCCGACCTGCGCGCGCCCCTGCGCGCCAGCCCGGACAACAGCCAGCTTGAAACCGCCATCCGTGCCGCCATGGCCCACAAACCCAAGGGCCACGACTTTGACTATTCCCGCAAGGCCGTGACCGGCCAGATGACCCGCCACATGAGCCATACCGGCGGCTGACGCCCTGGGTTTCCGTGCCGGTTTCCTCTTGGCAAAAATACCCATGCAACGGCGCGACCGCGCCGCCGCGACCCGGCCCGGGTGCCAGCCGTCAGGCCGCCGGCATCCGTGCCTCGACCATGCCGGCATACCAGCTTGACCCGAAGGGAATCGCGTTGTCGTCAAAGTTGTAGGCCGGGTGGTGCAGCATCGCCGTCTCGCCGTTGCCCAGAAAGATATAGGCCCCCGGCCGTTCATTCAGCATGAAGCTGAAATCCTCGGCCCCCATCAGGGGTGCGGTGTTGTCATCCACCTGCCCCGACACCGCACGCGCCACGTCAACTGCGTGGCGGGTGTTGGCGTCGGCGTTTATCGTCACCGGATAGCCGCGCTGATAGTTCACCTCGGCCGTGGCCCCAAGGGCCTGCGCCGTGCCGGTCACGATCTCGGAGAGTCGTCGTTCCACATAATCCTGCACGCCAGGGTCCATGGTCCGCACCGTGCCCTTCAGCTTGACCACCTGCGGGATCACGTTGTGCGCGGTCGAATCGGTCTGCACCGTGCAGACGCTGACCACCACCTGCTTCATCGGGTCGACATTGCGCGAGGCGATGGTTTGCAGCGCCACGATGATATGGGCCGCCACCACGGTGGTATCGACACAGTCATGCGGTTTTGCCGCGTGGCCGCCCCTGCCGGTGATCACCACGTCAAACTGATCCGCCGCCGCCATGATCGCACCGGGGCGGATGCCAAAGCTGCCCACCGGCAGACCGGGCATGTTGTGCAGGCCGTACACTTCCTGCACTCCGAAACGGTCCAGCATGCCATCGGCCACCATCTCGCGCCCGCCGCCGCCGCCCTCTTCGGCGGGCTGGAAGATCACGACCGCGGTGCCGTCAAAGTTGCGGGTCTCGGCCATGTATTTCGCCGCCCCCAGCAGCATGGCGGTGTGGCCGTCGTGGCCGCAGGCGTGCATCTTGCCGGGGACGGTGCTGGCATAGTCCACTCCGGTCCGCTCGGTGATCGGCAAGGCGTCCATATCGGCACGCAACCCGATGACACGACCCAAGGTATCGGTCTTGCCCTTGATCACACCGACAACCCCGGTGCGTCCGATGCCTTCCACCACCTCGTCACAGCCAAAACTGCGCAACAACTCGGCCACTTTTGCAGCGGTGCGATGCACGTCGAACAACAACTCCGGATGCTGGTGAAAGTCACGCCGCCAGGCGGTGATTTCGGGCAGCAGTTCGGCAAAACGGTTCTTGACGGGCATTATGGCCTCCTTTGCGTCGCACTTGGCAATGGTGGGCCGGATTGCGCCCGCCTTCAAGGGGGCGCGGGCCGGATTTCTGACCCGATGGTCAAAGCAGGGCCAGCCCCTGCCCTGCCGCTTGGACATCCGGCCCGATCGCCGGGCCACAGGTGCAAAATCTGGTCGGTTGCGCCGCGCAACGGGTCGGCAAGGACCGTGGCCCAGCTGACGCAAGGGCAGCCTCAACATCGCGCTTGCAGGATGTGGAAAAATAATTGACACTTATGTGAAGACGTCGCGCGATTGAAAAACAAACGCCAAAAAACGTCAATAAACAAAGACTTGGGGAGTGTCTGATGGCTGATGGGGCTGCACCCGTCCTTGATGTCCAAGGGCTGAACACGGTGTTTCGCACCCGCGGGGGCGAGGTTCATGCCGTCAACTCCGTCAGCTTCCACCTGAACTCTGGTGAACTTTTGGGCGTTGTCGGCGAAAGCGGCTCGGGCAAATCCGTCACCATGATGTCGCTGATCGGCCTGTTGCCCTCACCGCCCGCCGATGTGCGCGCGGGCACGGTGATGCTGGGCAACCGCGACCTGCTGAAAATCAGCGCCGATGAGTTGCGCGATGTGCGCGGCGCCAAGATCGGCTTCGTGTTCCAGGACCCGATGACCAGCCTGAACCCGGTATTCACGGTGGGCAACCAGATCATGGAACCGCTGATCCGCCACATGGGCATGACCAAAAAGCAGGCGGCGGTGCGGGCGGCCGAACTGTTGTCGCTGGTCGGCATCCCGGATGCAGCGGCGCGGCTGAAATCCTACCCACACCAGTTTTCCGGCGGCATGCGCCAGCGGGTGATGATCGCCATCGCGCTTGCCTGCGACCCCGATGTGCTGATCGCGGACGAACCCACCACAGCGCTGGACGTGACGATTCAGGCGCAAATCCTTGAGCTGATCAAGGACTTGCGGCAAAAGCTTGGCATGGCGATTGTCTGGATCACCCATGACCTCGGCGTGATCGCGGGCATCGCCGACCGGGTGATGGTGATGTATGGCGGGCAGGTGGTGGAACAGGCCCCGGTGCGCGAATTGTTCGCTAACCCGCAGCACCCCTATACCCGCGCCCTGCTGAAAACCATCCCGTCGCTGACCGGCGCGCGTGAGGCGCGGCTGTCGGTGATCGAAGGTCAGCCGCCCATACTGGCCGGTGCCCCCACCAGTTGCCCGTTCCATGCCCGCTGCGCCCATGTGAACAACCGCTGCCGCACGGAAAACCCGCAGCGCCGCGCGATTGATGGCCGCCCGCTGGGTCGCGGGCATGACGTGGCCTGCCACTGGACGCCGGGGGACACCCATGCTTGACGCCACGCCGAAAGCGCAGACGCCGCTGGTGCAGGTGCGCGGGCTGAAGATGTATTTCCCGATCTACTCGGGCCTTTTGCGCCGCCATACCGGCGATGTGAAGGCGGTCGATGGCATCAGCTTTGACATCATGGCCGGCGAAACCCTTGGCCTTGTGGGCGAATCCGGTTGCGGCAAATCCACCGTCGGTCGGGCGCTGTTGCGGCTTTACGAAATCACCGGCGGAAAAGTCGTTATCAACGGCATTGATGTCGCCAGCCTTGGCCCCGAAGACCTGCGCCGCGCGCGGCCCCAGATGCAGATGGTGTTTCAGGACCCGCAAGCCAGCCTGAACCCACGGATGAGCCTTGCCGACATCATCGGCGAGCCGTTGGACGAGCATACCGACTGGGACAAGCCCAAAAAGCTGGCCCGGATCTATGAATTGATGGATGCCGTCGGCCTGAACCGCCGCTTTGCCAACCGCTTTCCGCACGAATTTTCCGGCGGTCAACGCCAACGCATCGGCATCGCCCGGGCGCTGGCGCTGAACCCGCGTTTCATCGTCTGTGACGAGCCGATCGCCGCGCTGGATGTGTCGATTCAGGCGCAGGTGGTCAACCTGCTGGAAGATTTGCAGGAAAAGTTCGGCCTGACCTATCTGTTCATCAGCCATGATCTGTCGATGGTGCGCCATATCGCCGACCGCGTGGCGGTGATGTATCTGGGCCGCATCGCCGAACTTTCCCCCCGCGACGCGCTTTATGCCCGCCCGCTGCACCCCTATGCCGAGGCGCTGCTGTCGGCCGTGCCGGAACCCGACCCGACGCTGGCGCAAAGCCGCCAGCGCATCATTTTGCAAGGCGACGTGCCTTCGCCCGCCAACCCGCCGCAGGGCTGCAACTTCTGCACCCGCTGCCCCCGCGCGTTCGAGATGTGCCGTCAGGTGGAACCGGAATTGCTTCAGGTGGAACCGGGGCGCTTTGTCGCCTGCCACCTTTTTCCCGATACCAAAGCCGCCGGATCAACCGGCGGAACCGAGGCCAAAGAGCACAAACAACAAGGAGTGTCACAATGAAACTGAAAACCGCCCTTCTGGGCGCTGCCGCCTGCATGGCCTTTGCGCCCGCAGCCTTTGCCGAACGCGGGACCGACGGCAACGTCAAGGTCTTGTATTCGCAGGCCGTGTCGATCATGAACGCCTACCTTTCGTCCGGCACCAAGGATGTGGAAGTGGGCAGCCTTGTGCTGGAACCGCTGGCCGGGTTTGACGAAGGCGGCAACGTGATCCCGCGTCTGGTCACCGAAATCCCCAGCATCGAAAACGGCGGCATTTCCGAAGACCTGACCACGATCACCTGGAAAATCACCCCCGGCCTTCTGTGGTCCGATGGCACACCCGTCACCGCCGCGGATGCCGTGTTCTCGTATGAATACTGCACCCATCCCGAAGGCGGCTGCTCGCAGGCCGCGCGCTATGAGGGCATCGAAAAGGTCGAAGCCTTGGACGATCTGACCGTCAAGATCACCTGGACCGCGCCCAAGCCGAACCCGTTCACCGCCTTTGTCGGCTCGACCTCGCCGATCCTGCAAAAGGCCCAGTTTGCGGGTTGCCTCGGCACCGCCGCCCCCACCTGCACCGAGCAGAACTTCAAGCCCATCGGCACCGGCCCGTTCATGGTCACCGATTTCAAGGTGAATGACGTGGTCGAACTGGCCGCCAACCCGAACTACCGCGACCCGGCCAAGCCCGCCTTTGCCACGATGACCGTCAAGGGCGGCGGCGATGCGGCCGGTGCGGCCCGTGCCGTGATGGAAACCGGCGAGTTCGATTACGCCTGGAACACCCAGATCAACCCCGAACTGCAAGCCCAGATGGAAAAAGGCGGCAAAGGCACCTTCGTGTCGGCCTTCGGCACGCTGGTCGAGCGGATCGAGATGAACATGACCGACCCGTCGCCCGACCTGCCCGAGGGCGAGCGCTCCACCGCCAAGCACCCACACCCGTTCCTGTCGGACATCCGCGTGCGCAAGGCCCTGTCGATGGCGATTGACCGCAGCCTGCTGGTCGAGGTCGGTTACGGCAACGCAGGCCGCCCGACCTGCAACCTTGTGCCGGCTCCGGCCCTTTATGCCTCGTCCAACACCGACTGCATCGCGCAAGACATGGAAGGCGCCAAGGCCCTGCTCGATGAAGCCGGCTGGATGATGGGCGCCAATGGCGTGCGCGAAAAAGACGGCAAGCCGCTGAAAGTGCTGTATCAGACCTCGGTGAACGCCGTGCGTCAGGACTTTCAGGCGCTGATCAAGGGCTGGTGGAACGAACTCGGCATTGAAGTCGAGCTGAAGTCCATCGACGGTGGCGTGTTCTTCGGTGGCGATCCGGGTTCGCCCGATACGTTCCAGAAGTTCTACGCAGACGTGGAAATGTATGCCAACAACTTCGACGGCACCGATCCCGAGCCTTACCTTGCGCAATATCTGTGCGACAAGGCGCCCAGCCCGGCCAACGGCTGGCAGGGTGAAAACATCAACCGCTTCTGCGACCCGGCTTATGACGCCTTGGTTGCCGAACTGGCCAAGACGCGCGACATGGCCAAGCGCGGCGAAATCGCCATCCGCCTGAACGAGATGCTGACCAAGGACAGCTATGTCGTGGTGCCACTGGTGGACCGTGGCCGCCTGTCGGCCCATTCCAACACCCTGGGCGGTGTGGTCCTGAACACCTGGGACTCGGAACTGTGGAACGCCTCCGACTGGTTCCGCGTGAAATGATCTGACTTTGGGGCGCGCCTAGCACGACGCTTCGGCGCCGTGTGCCCGGCGCGCCCCTTTCCTTTCTGTTCCCCTCGCGCCGGTCCGAATTTTCGCAGAAAATTCGCGCCCGCACGACTGCTGACCCGAGGCGTTGCCCCATGCTCACCTTCACGATCCGTCGGTTGCTGCTGGCCATCCCGACGCTTCTGTTCATCAGTCTGGTGATCTTCCTGCTGGTCGATTTCGCCCCCGGTTCCCCCATGAGCCAGATCCCCCTGACCGTCCCCCCCGAAGTGCGTGCCAAGATCATCGAGGCGATGGGCGCCAATGAGCCGATCTTCGTGCGCTATCTTCTTTGGCTGAAACAGTTTTTCTGGGTCGAACCCTTGGTGATGATCGACGGCATCTTCGGCACCACCTATGCCGAAGGCATGCAGCGCATCGTAAGCTGGCAGTCGCGCAGCCCGGTGATGGACATCATCTGGCAGCGCATCCCGCAAACCATGACCGTGGTGGGGTCTGCCTATATCATCGGCGTGCTGATCGCCTTGCCGATCGGCATCTACTCTGCCTACCGGCAATATTCGTGGTTCGACCAGTTCGGCACGCTGTTTGCGATGATCGGCTTTTCGGTGCCGACCTTCTTTACCGGCGTGGTGCTGATCCTGGTGTTCTCGGTCAATCTGGGCTGGTTCCCGTCGATCTATGACACCACGCTCAAGGTCACGGACTGGGAAACCTTCCTCAAGCAGGTCAGGCAGATGGCGATGCCGGTCGCGGTGCTGGCGCTTTACAACGCCGCACAGATCAGCCGCTACATGCGCTCATCCATGCTGGATAATCTGGGGCAGGATTATGTGCGCACCGCGCGGGCCAAGGGCATGCCCGAACGCACGGTGGTCTTGAAACACGTCCTGCGCAACTCGCTGATCCCGATGGTCACCGTGATCGCGCTTGGCATCCCCACCATCTTTGGCGGTGCCATCATCACCGAACAGGTGTTCAAGGTGAACGGCCTTGGCGCCCTGCTGATCAATGCCATCCAGGGGTCAGACCTGCCGATGGTGCAGACCCTGACCTTCATCTTCGCCGTGCTGATCGTGATGTTCAACCTGATCGCCGATGTCCTTTACGGCATGCTCGACCCAAGGATCCGCTATGACTGACACCAGCGCCATCGAAAAACCACGCAGCCAATGGGCCGATGTCTGGGCGCAGTTCAAGACCCACAAGGGCGCGCTTGCGGGCCTGACGGTGTTTGTGCTGCTGATCCTGTTCGTCACGGTGGGGCCGTTCATCTGGACCAAGGACCCGACCTATATCAACCCCAACGCGGCCGAAATGATCCGCACCCGCAACAAGCCGCCAAGCTGGCAGTTCCCGCTTGGCACCGATCAGCTGGGCCGCGACATGCTGGCCCGGATGATGAAGGGCGGGCAGGTGTCCATCGCCGTCGGTCTGGTGGCGATGGCAATCTCGATTCTGCTCGGCACCCTTGTTGGCGTCATGGCAGGCTATTTCCGGCGGCTTGACGGCCCCTTGATGCGGCTGACCGACCTGTTTCTGGCGCTGCCGCTGCTGCCGCTTCTGCTGGTGATGGTGATGCTGTTTCGCGACCCGCTGGCCCGAGCCATGGGGCCAGAAGGCGGCACCTTCCTGCTGATCGTCTTTGCCATTGGCGTCACAAGCTGGATGCAGGCCGCCCGCGTCGTGCGGGGCGAGGTGCTGGCGCTGAAGGAACGCGAATTCGTGCTGGCCGCCCGGTCGATCGGCACGCCGTCGCGGCGGATGATCCTGCGCCACATCCTGCCCAATGTGGTGTCGCCCATCATGGTGGCGGCAACCCTTGGCATCGCGTCTGCCATCATCACCGAAAGTGCCCTGTCCTTTCTTGGCCTTGGCTTTCCGCCCGATTTCCCGACATGGGGGCGGCTGCTGTTTGATGGGGTGGACTACATCCAGCAATACCCCGAACGCGTCATGTGGCCCGGCATCGCGATTTCCCTTACTGTTCTGTCGGTAAACTACATCGGTGACGGTTTGCGCGATGCGCTTGATCCGCGCATTCGCGGGCGCTGACGCCGCCGGACTTGCACAAAAACTCCGCATCGGGCAAAACAAGGGCAGGCGCATCTCTTGCACTATGGTCATGACGCCCAACATAGGTTTTGTGAACATGTCAGGCTTGGGGTGATCGGGGGAATGTCTTTGGACCAGACCGTTGCAGATGATGACCTTGCCATTGCGGTCGCCGACGGGGTCGCCTGCGGCCTGATGACCGCTGTCGAGATGGAAGAGCAGGCCACGCTTGCCGCAAATTTCCTCAAGGCGCTCAGCCACGAAGGCCGGCTGATGATCTTGTGTCATCTGTCGTCGGGCGAAAAATCGGTGACCGAGCTTGAGCATCTCTTGGACAGCCGCCAGGCCGCCGTCAGCCAGCAACTCGCCCGTCTGCGGCTGGAAGGTCTGGTCTCATGCCGGCGTGAGGGCAAGGCGATCTTCTACTCGATCCAGGACCCCAAGGTCAGCCGCACCATCGCGCTGGTCTATGACATGTTCTGCCACCGCGCCGAGGTTTGAGGCCGGGACCGAGGCTTGAAACTGGCGTCTGCCCCCTACCCCCGGCCAAGCCATGGCATGTCGCGCGCCATGATGGTCACGAACGGCATGTTCACATCCAACGGCAGACTGGCCATGTGCAGCACGGTTTCGGCCACATGCTGCACCGGCATCAGGGGCTCCGGCCGCATCTCGCCGTTTGCTTGCGGCATGCCTGACGAAAACCCGGCCGTCATCTCGCCGGCGGCATTGCCGATGTCGATCTGACCACAGGCAATCTCGAACCGCCGCCCATCCACCGCCAGCGCCTTGGTCAGCCCGGTCACCGCATGTTTCGACATGGTATAGGGCACCGATCCGGGGCGCGGGCGGTCAGCGCTGATCGAGCCGTTGTTGATGATGCGCCCGCCTTGCGGGCTTTGCCGCCGCATCAGGCCAAAGGCAGCGCGGGCGCACAGGAACATGCCGGTGATGTTCACGCCCGACAGCGCCAGCCAGTCTTCCACCGCGATCTCGTCAATCGGCGCGCCTTTCAGCGACATGCCGGCATTGTTGAACAGCACGTCAAGCCGCCCCCACTCGGCCTGAACCCGCCCAAATGCTGCCTCTACCTGCGCCGGGTCGGTCACATCGGCGGGCAAGATCAGCGCCTCGTGCGTGCCGGCGGTCTGGCGCAAGGCATCTTCGCGCCGCCCGACCAGCGCCACACGCCAGCCCGCCGCAATGAAGGCCCGCGCGGTGGCCCGCCCTATGCCCGACCCGGCCCCGGTGATCAGAATGCTGCGCTGGTCCATGGCATCGCCTTTCCTTGCGTGATCGCGCGAACCTTAGCGACCCAAAGGCCCGGCGACCAGACCCGGCGGCACCGTGCTTGTGGTCACGCAAGGCACACGTTTGCACCACACACCAAACACGCGCCGTGCACCGCTGCTAATGCAGCCGCAACTCGCCCACCACATTGCGCCATTCCCCCGGCGAGATCAGCCGTTTGTGGGTGAACCGCACCGAATGCAGCGGGCCTTCGATGGTTTCCTGCCAATGTTCGATGAATTTGAAAAGCCGAGGGTAATCGGGGGCAAGATCATAGTCCTGCCAGACGAAAGTATTGAGAACATTTCGATAATCCGGCAGGCGATAGAACATTTCCGCCGTCGTCAGACCATAGCCGCGCAACATCAGTTCAGTTTCGGATTTTTCCATATGAGTCTCCTTTCCAGCCCCCCGGAAAGAATCATGCCAAAGTCAGATTAAAAATCAACAAATTCAATATGTTGGCACTGATATGCCTTGGCTGCCAAAACCCCTTGCGGCGCGGCATTGCACCCCATCCCTTGCTTGGTGTAAGGTCATGCCAACAAGATATAGCCCCGCGCCAAGGAGGCCCCCGCCAGATGAGCGATACGCCCGAAGACACTGATATCACAGGCGAAACCCCGGAGCGTCCGGTTCACACCGGCCCGCAGATCGACATCGCGGCCGAGATGAAGACCGCCTACCTCGACTACGCGATGAGCGTGATCGTGTCCCGCGCGATTCCTGACCTGCGCGATGGTCTGAAACCAGTCCACCGCCGCATCCTGTTCGCGATGCACGAAACCGGCAACACCCACGACAAACCCTACCGCAAATCCGCCCGCCCCGTCGGCGACACCATGGGGAAATACCATCCCCACGGTGACAGCGCGATCTACGATGCCCTTGTGCGGATGGCGCAGCCGTTTTCCATGAGCCTCAAGCTGTTGGACGGCCAAGGCAACTTCGGATCGATGGACGGCGATAGCGCTGCTGCGATGCGCTATACCGAAGTGCGGATGGACAAGCCTTCTGCCTTCCTGCTTGCCGATATCGAGAAGGAAACCGTTGATTTTCAAGACAATTATGACGGCAAGGACCGCGAACCCACAGTTCTGCCCGCCCGCTTTCCCAACATGCTGGTCAATGGCGCGGGCGGCATCGCGGTTGGCATGGCGACCAACATCCCGCCGCACAATCTGGGCGAGGTGATTGACGGCACGCTGGCCCTGATCGACAACCCGGATCTCTCGTCCGAGGCGCTGATGGAGATCATCCCCGCCCCCGACTTCCCCACTGGTGCCACCATTCTGGGCCGCTCGGGCGCGCGCAAGGCCTATCTCGAGGGGCGCGGGTCGGTGATCATCCGTGCCAAGACCCATATCGAGGAAGTGCGCAAAGACCGTTTTGCCATCATCATCGACGAGGTTCCCTATCAGGTGAACAAGGCGTCGATGATTGAAAAGATTGCCGAACTGGTGCGCGAAAAGCGGATCGAAGGCATCTCGGGCGTGGCGGACGAATCCGATCGGATCGGGATTCGGGTGGTGATCGAACTCAAGCGCGACGCGACCCCCGATGTGGTGCTGAACCAGTTGTTCCGCTTTACGCCCATGCAGACCAGTTTCGGATGCAACATGCTGGCGCTGAACGGCGGGCGGCCCGAAACCCTGACCTTGCGCGATTTTCTGACCCATTTCATCGCCTTCCGCGAAGAAGTTGTGGCCCGCCGCACGGCGTATGAGTTGCGCCGCGCGCGCGAGCGCAGCCATATCCTGTGCGGTCTGGCAGTTGCCGTGTCGAACGTCGACGAGGTGGTGCGCACCATCCGCGCATCCGCCGATGCCGCCGAGGCCCGCGAAAAGCTGATGACGCGGCGCTGGCCCGCGCATGACATTGCCGCCTATATCCGGCTGATCGACGACCCCAGCCACACCATGAACGACGACGGCACCTATAACCTTTCCGAAGTGCAGGCCCGTGCCATTCTGGACCTGCGCCTGCAAAGGCTGACAGCTCTTGGCGTCAAGGAAATCACCGACGAGCTGGAAGAGCTGGCCGCCAAGATCAAGGACTATCTGCTGATTCTTGGCAGCCGGGACCGGATCATGACCATCATCTCGGACGAGCTGCGCGAGGTGAAGGCGCTGTTCGCCGTGCCGCGCCGCACCGAGATTGTCGATTGGTCGGGCGACATGGAAGACGAAGACCTGATCGAGCGCGAAGACATGGTGGTGACCATCACCAGCGGTGGCTACATCAAGCGCACGCCCTTGGCCGAGTTCCGCGCCCAGAACCGGGGCGGCAAGGGCCTGTCGTCGATGGCGACCAAGGAAGACGATGTGGTGACGACGCTTTTCGTTGCCAATACACACACTTGGCTGTTGTTCTTCACAACCGATGGCATGGTCTACAAGTTGAAGACCTGGCGCCTGCCTTTGGCCGGGCGCACCGCCAAGGGCAAGGCGATTGTCAACATCCTGCCGATTCTGCCCGGCATTTCCATCGCCGCGCTGATGCCGGTCGATGTGCCGGAAGAAGAGTGGGAAACCCTGCAGATCGTGTTTGCCACCAGCGACGGCGACGTGCGGCAGAATGATCTGTCGGATTTCACCAACGTCAAGCGCAACGGCAAGATCGCGATGAACCTGCCCGAGGGCGTGTCTTTGGTGAATGCCGCGATTGCCGATGAAAATGACGACGTGATGCTGGTCACCGCGCTTGGCCGCGCCATCCGGTTTTCCACCACCGACATCCGGGTGTTCAAATCGCGCGGCTCTACGGGCGTGCGCGGCATCCGTCTCGCCGAAGGCGACCGGGTTGTCAGCATGTCGATCATCCGCCACTTCGAGGCGATACCCGAAGAGCGCGCTGCCTATCTGAAACAGCGCCGCCTGATGGCGGGCGCGGTCGAGGACGACGCGGAAGCCGATGACGACGAGGACGCGGTGGCCGCGGGCCAGCTTAGCCCCGAGCGCTATGCCGAAATGTCGGCCGCCGAGGATCTGATCCTGACCATCACCATGTCGGGTTCGGGCAAGCTGTCGTCCAGCCATGACTATCCGGTGCGCGGGCGCGGCGGCATGGGCGTCAAGGCAATGGATGGCGCGATGCGCGGCGGCCCGCTGGTTGCCAGCTTCCCGGTGGACATCACCGATCAGATCATGCTGGCCACCAGCACCGGCCAGTCGATCCGGGTGCCGGTGGACCAGATCAGCTTCCGCTCGCGCAGCGCGGGCGGGGTGAAAGTGTTCAACACCGGCAAGGGCGAAGAGGTTGTTTCGGTCGCCCGCGTTGCCGAACAGGGCGAAGATGGTCCGGCTGCTGAAGGATAAGCCAGCCGGGCCAGGAAAAGATGCTGACGTCTATCAGGCAAGGGGGTGCAAGGCCATGGGGGCACAGGGCGATGAGCAGAAGCGGGGCACAGGTCTGGCCGATGTCGCCACCCTGATTGCGCGGCTGATGATGGCAAGCCTGTTCCTGCTGGCCGGGCTTGAGTCTTTTCTGGATATCCCGGCTTTTTCCACCCGGTTGCAGGCCGAGGGTCTGGCGCCCTATCTGGTGGGTCTGGTGATGTATTTCCTGACCGGAACCGGCATTGCCCTGGCGCTTGGCTGGCAGACCCGTTGGGTGGGCCTGGCGATGGCGGTGTTTTCCATTGCCTCGGCGCTGATGGCCTATGCCGTTCTGGCCAACCATGCCGATCTGGTCAACCTGCTGAAGAACATCGCGCTGTCGGGCGGCTATCTGCATTTTGCCGTGCAAGGGGCCGGGCGATTGTCGGTTGACGGCTGGACCGGGCACAGGCACCGGAAGGCCCCCGCCGAATGACCGATCCTGCACAAACCTTGCTTGCTGTGCGCCTGTCGGCCTTGGCAGCGGCACGGCAAACGATCACCTATGGCGATCTTGCGCGCGATCTGGGCTGGCGCATCGGGCAGCTTACCGCCGCACTGGAGGCGCTGATGGAGGCAGACGCTGCCGCCGGACGCCCCCTCGGTGCCGCGCTGTGCAAGGCGCGGCTTGCGGGAGAGAAGCCCGCACCCGGTTTCTTTGCAAAGGCGACAAGCCTGGGGTTCGACACCACCGACCCTGTTGCCTTTGTGGCGCAGCAACGCGCCGGCCTGTTCGGCGCGGCTGTGACAAGTCGAGATCCTGTCATGGCACCCCGCCCGGACTGCGGCCCGCACTAGCGCGCGCAACAAGCCTTGCGCGATTTCGGCATCAACCCGCAATCTTCACGTGTTTCCGCTGTGCAACAGCGGGGATCGGGCAAATGCCTACAGCATTTACTTGCGGGGATGGGAAGGTTAATAATTGGTTACGATCAATTCGTGCAGTATAAAAAAAGTCGAGGCAGTTATGAAATACCCCCTACTTCTGGCGTTGGCCGGAGCCTTTTTCGCACCGTCAGTTCAAGCTTTCGAAGTGACCGGCGGCTCTCTTTCCCTTGGCTACTCCACCCTGACCGACAGCGATCTGGATGCCCTCAACAAGGTCACGCTGGGCGGTTCGCTTGAAATGGGTTTCAGCAAACAGTTTTCGGTGCAAGGTGATCTTGGCCTTTCCAAGTTCGGATATTCCGACATCGACAACCTGAATTTTGGTCTGCATGCCATTTTCCACGTCAGCGACACCACTTCCTTGGGTGCATTTGCCGGACGTGACGATTTTGACGGTGGCGACCTTGACTATTTCGGCATCGAACTTGGGCATCAGTCCGGGCCCATCGGCCTTGAAACCTACATCAGCGAGGCCGATGCGGATGGCGAAACCGGCGCGGTCTTTGGTCTGGCCGGAAACTACGCCTTCTCTGACACCGCCAGCCTTGGTCTTGCCTATGACAAGATCAATGTCGATGGCTATGGGGCCTCGACAATCGCGCTGAATGGCGAATTCATTGCAACCCCGGGTCTTGGCCTGACCGGAGAAGTCGGCAGCGCCGATATCGAAGGCCTTGGGTCGGAAGTCTTCATGGGGATTGGCGTCAAGGTGAACTTCGGTGCCAAACGCGGCGCAACCTTCACCCAGCGCAGCGTGGTTGACCTGCTGCCCGGCCTTTGATCCGCATCAGGTGACAGCATCACAGGGCCGTGCGGGGTGATTGCACCCCGCGCGGCCTGCGGCTATGACGTCGCCATGACAACACTTCACATCATTGGCGGCGGCATGGCCGGGTCCGAAGCCGCCTGGCAGGCGGCAAACATGGGCGTGCGCGTGGTCATCCATGAGATGCGGCCACAGGTTGGCACATTTGCGCATCGCACCGGCTATCTCGCCGAAATGGTCTGTTCCAATTCGTTCCGCTCGGATGATGACGAGCGCAATGCCGTGGGTCTTTTGCACTGGGAAATGCGCGCCGCCGGGGGCCTGATCATGCAGCAGGCGGCAGCACACCGCCTGCCCGCCGGCGGTGCCCTTGCCGTCGACCGCGATCCTTTTGCGCAAAGCGTGACCGAACGGATACTCGCGCATCCGCTGATTTCTGTATCCTACGAAGAAATCACCGATCTTCCCACCGAAGGGCATTGGATCATCGCAACCGGCCCCTTGACCAGCGGTGGCCTCGCCAACAGCATCCGCGCCGAAACCGGGGCCGAGGCTTTGGCGTTTTTCGATGCCATTGCCCCCATCGTCTATGCCGACACGGTCGATATGTCGGTGGCCTGGATGCAGTCGCGCTATGACAAGGGCGAGACGTTCGAGGAACAGACCGCCTATATCAACTGCCCGATGACCCGCGATGAATATGAGGCTTTCATCGACGCGCTGCTGACCGCCGACAAGACCCAGTTCCACGAGGGCGAAACCGCAGGCTATTTCGACGGCTGCCTGCCGATCGAGGTGATGGCCGAACGAGGGCGTGAAACGCTGCGCTTTGGTCCGATGAAGCCGGTGGGCCTGACCAATCCGCACCGGCCCGATCTGAAACCCCATGCCGTGGTGCAACTGCGCCGTGACAACAAACTGGGCACGCTGTTCAACATCGTGGGCTTTCAGACCAAGATGAAGTACGGCGCCCAAACCGAGGTTTTCAAAAGCATTCCCGGCCTGACCAATGCCAGCTTTGCGCGCCTTGGCGGCATCCATCGCAATACGTTCATCAACTCCCCCACGCTGCTGGACAACCAGATGCGGCTGAAATCGCGCCCCAACATCCGCTTTGCCGGCCAGATCACTGGTGTAGAGGGCTATGTTGAATCGGCTGCCATGGGGCTGCTCGCAGGCCGGATGGCCGCCGCCGAACTGCTGGGCCAGACCCTGCCGCCGCCGCCGCCCGAAACCGCCAGCGGCGCGCTGATCACCCACATCACCGGCGGGGCCGAGGCCAAGACGTTTCAACCGATGAACGTGAACTTCGGCCTGTTCCCGCCGATTGACGCACGTGGCGGGCGCCGGGGCCGCAAGGACCGCTACAAGGCCTATACCGACCGCGCCAAAGACGCCTTCACGGCATGGCTTACGTAACCCGCTTTGCACCCTCCCCCACCGGGCCGCTGCACCTTGGCCATGCGTTTTCGGCCCTGACCGGCTTTGACCGGGCGCAAGCGCGGGGTGGCCAGTTCCTCTTGCGGGTCGAAGACACCGACAGCGCCCGGGTGCGCGCCGAGCATGAGGCCGCGATCTACGACGATCTGCACTGGCTGGGGGTCCGCTGGCAAACCCCGGTGCGTCGGCAGTCTGAGCACTTGGCCGATTATGCGGCAGCCCTCGACCGGCTGATCGCCATGGGCCTGTGCTACCCCTGCCGTTGCACCCGGGCCGACATTCATGCCGCCGTTTCCGCCCCGCAAGAGGGCGTCACCCATCTGCCGCCCGACGGCATGGTCTACCCCGGCACCTGTCGGCATCGCCCGATGTCTGACCGCAGTCCAACGGATGCGATCCGGCTGAACATCCGCGCGGCGCTGCAGACACTGGACCCGACCCGGCTAAGCTTTACCGAAACCGGGCCGGAGCGGGCCGGCCATCACCGGCTAAGTGTGCCGCACCTGACAGACCGGGTGGGTGATGTGGTGCTGGCGCGCCGCGATATCGGCGCTGCCGCCTATCATCTGTGCGTGGTGCTTGACGATGCGCTGCAAGGCGTCACCGAGGTGACCCGCGGCATGGACCTGTTTGACGCGACCGAAATCCAAGTCCTGCTGCAACATCTCTTGCAGCTTCCCAACCCGCTCTATCATCACCACCGCCTGATCCGCGATGATCAGGGCAAACGGCTGGCCAAGCGCGACAATGCCCGCGCCCTGTCGCGCTACCGTGCCGAAGGCGCCACGCCGCAAGACATTCGCCGTCTGCTCGGCCTGTGACGCTTTCTCTTTCGACAAATATCCTCGGGGGGTGAGGCGCGGATGCGCCGAGGGGGGCCGAGGCCCCCTGCGCCGCCTAAAGCTCAGACCCCGGTTGGGCAGAGACGTGCAGCAAATCCCCCACGTAGCCCGCCACCGACCGGAAACACATCAAGCTAAATCCGCTGTCATCCTTCCAGAACGCCGCCGCCACCTGTGCCGCCCGCGTGCGGCGCAACTCGCCCGGCTCCAGCCGGTCAAAATCCACCGGGCAGAGTTTGCGCAACACCTGATCGGCCTTGGGCCCCTCGATCCGGAACACCGCCCGCGCGTCCGAGACATCGACGGCCAGATGGTGCTGACCTTTCAGGTCGTGGTCGATGCGCCTCAGCGCGGCGGCAACCCCCGCATGCGGCAGGATCAGCAGGGTTTCATCCGGGCTCATCCAGCCTGCGGCGCAATCGCCTGACGTAATGATCTGGCGCTGGTCTGGCAGCGCACAGCCCGTGGCGGCCTTGACCGCCGCCCGCAGCCCCTTGGTGCCCGCCTTGGCGCGCAGGGTGATCATGCCCAAGGGCCCGATCTGGCGGACCTTTGCAAAGCCGTCGGAACCGGCCTCGGTCATGAGGCTGATCGCATCAGACATTCTGCTTCTCCCCGTCCCTGTCGTAAAACACCGGGCCGACCACACGCGCCTGCACCGTGCTGCCATCGACCGTGTTGAAGCTGACAACCTCGCCCATCCGCTCAGGCCCGCGCAGCAGCAGCCCCATGGCAATGCCGCGGCCCAGCGTGGGCGACCGGTAGGTCGAGGTCACGCGGCCCTGCACATGGCGTTGGCCATTGGCATTGCTGCCTTGGGCGATGACATAGGCCCCCTCCGGAATGACCGAGCCATCCAGCGTTTCAAAACCGACCAGTTTCCAGCGGTCGGGACTGGTCAGATGGCTGCGCTCTTGCCCGCGTTTGCCCAGAAAATCCGCCTTCTTCTTCGACACCGCCCAGTCAAGGCCCAGGTCTTGCGGCGTCACGGTGCCATCGGTTTCATCGCCGATCATGATAAAGCCCTTTTCGGCCCGCATCACGTGCAGCGCCTCGGTGCCATAGGGCATCGCGCCCAACGAAGCACCCGCATCATGGCAGGCCTGCCAGAACGCGGCCCCCTGGCTGGCGGGCACCGCGATTTCATAGCTGAGCTCGCCCGAAAAGCTGATCCGATAGACCCGGCAGCCAAAGCCTGCAAGGCTGCCATCGGCCCAGGCCATGAAGGGCAGCGCGTCTTGTGACACCTCCATACCCCCAAGCCGCTCCAGCAACTTGCGTGCGTTCGGGCCGACGACCGCGATCTGGGCATAGTGCTCGGTGACATTGGCGGTGAACACCTGCCAATCCCACCATTCGCATTGCAGCCAGTCTTCCATCCAGCCGTGAATGCGATCCGCGCCGCCGCTGGTGGTGTGGCAAAGCCAGGTGTCATCGTCGATCCGCGCCATCACGCCATCGTCGGACAGAAATCCCTGCTCATTGCACATCAACCCGTAACGGCATCTGCCCACCGGCAGGCTGGACATCACGTTGGTGTAAAGCATGTCAAGGAACCGCCCGGCATCGGGGCCTTTCACAATGATCTTGCCAAGTGTGGATGCATCCAGCAAACCAAGGGCTTGGCGGGTGTTCTTCACCTCGCGCGCCACGGCCTGCCGGGGTGTTTCACCGGGGCGGGGATAGCAATAGGGTCGCCGCCACAGGCCCACGGGTTCAAACGTAGCACCCTGCGCCGCGTGCCAACCGTCCATCGGGGTCTTGCGCAGCGGTTGAAATATCTCCCCGCGCGCCTCGCCCGCCAAAGCGCCCAGGGGCACCGGGGTATAGGGCGGGCGGAAGGTGGTGGTGCCCACCTGCGGGACGGGTTCATTCAATGCCTCAGCAAGAACCGCCAGACCGTTGATGTTGGAGATTTTTCCCTGATCTGTTGCCATCCCCAGCGTGGTATAGCGCTTGGCGTGTTCGACCGACCCATAGCCTTCACGCGCCGCCAGTTGCACGTCCGAGACCTTGACATCGTTCTGATAGTCCAGCCACACCTTTGCCCGCAACCCGACACCGGCCGCTTGCGGCATGATCCAGACCGGCTGCAACGCGGCCTCGTCCGGCAGATCTTGGCGTGGGACTGCGGATTTTTTCGGTTTGATCCCAACAGCTTTCAGCGCGATCCTGACCTGAGCATCGGCATCGGCGATGGCCTCGCGCAACGCGCCATTGGCGGCACCGGCGCCGATCACCATCGCGCTGCCGTCCTGCGTGATGGGCGGATGGGCCGCGTCAGGGCGGAACATGGCCCCTGCCTCGTCCCAGATCAGCTTGCCGCCGCAATGGCTGTAAAGATGCACCACCGGCGACCAGCCGCCCGACATCGCCACCGCATTGCAGGCCAGAAACCGCGAGATCGTGCCGTCGCCGGTCTGGCGGCAAACCTCGACGCCCGTCACATGCTTGCCGCCCTTGACCCGTGCGATGGCCTTGCCGGTTTCCACCCTGATGCCCAAGGCGCGGGCCTGTGCGGGCAAGGCCCCGTCGGCCTGATCGCGCGCGTCGATCACGGCGACAACGGTCTGCCCGGCCTGATGCAGCGCGATTGCCGTGCGATAGGCATCGTCGTTGTTGGTGACCACCACCGTGCGCTGCCCCGGCGACACCGCCCAGTTCACAAGATAATCGCGCAGGGCCGAGGCCAGCATCACCCCGGGCACATCATTGCCGGCAAAGGACAGCGGCCGTTCGATCGCACCTGTTGCCGCGATGATCCTTGCCGCCCGCATCCGCCATAGCCGATGCCGGGGCCGCCCGTCGCCGGGGGTATGGTCGGCCAGCCTTTCGTCCAGCAGGACGTAGCCGTGATCGTAAACCCCCGCCGCCATGGTGCGGGCGCGCAAGGTGACGTTGGCCATGCCGGCCAGTTCGGCAACCGTGGCATTGACCCAATCGGCGGCGGGCAAGGCGTCGATCATATCGCCATCCACCGGTGCGCGGCCGCCCCAATGCGCGGACTGCTCGACCAGCCAGACCCGTGCCCCGGCGCGGGCCGCCACAAGCGCCGCATGCAGGCCCGCCACCCCGCCGCCCACCACCAGCAGATCGCAAAACGCATAGACCTGCTCATAGCGGTCGGCGTCACGGTCTTTCGGCGCGGCCCCAAGGCCCGCCGTCTGGCGGATGATCGGCTCGAACAGATGTTTCCAAGCGGCGCGGGGGTGGATGAAGGTCTTGTAGTAAAACCCGCCGGGCAACAGCCGCGCGGCATAGTTGTTCAACACGCCCACGTCGAACTCAAGGCTGGGCCAGTGGTTCTGGCTGCGGGCCTGCAACCCGTCGAACAGCTCGGTCGTGGTAGCGCGCTGGTTCGGCTCGGCCCGCGCGCCTTGGCCCAGATTGACCAGCGCGTTCGGCTCTTCCGCGCCGCTGGCCACAATGCCGCGCGGGCGGTGGTATTTGAACGACCGGCCCACCAGCATCTGACCATTGGCCAGCAGCGCCGAGGCCAAGGTATCGCCGGCAAAGCCGCGCAGGTGTTTGCCGTTGAAGGTAAAGTCAATAGGCGCGCTGCGGTCGATCAGTCGGCCGCCGGATGTCAGTCGGATGCTCATGCGAACCCCTTCCAATCCGGGCGGCGGGCCTTGATTCTGTCAATGATGTCATCGGGCGGACCCGAGGTTTGCGCCGGGTAGGTGCCAAACACCTCAAGCGTGGCGGTGCAGCGGGCGGCCAGAAACCACTTGCCGCAGCCATAGGCGTGGCGCCAGCGTTCAAAATGCACCCCCTTGGGGTTCTTTCGGGCGAAAAGATAGGCTTCGAATTCGGCATCCGAAGACCCCGGACCGAAGCGTTTCAGATGCGCCTCGCCGCCGGGGGCAAGTTCGGTTTCTTCGGCGGCAACGCCGCAATAGGGGCAGATCAGCAAAAGCATGCGGCGCACTCACTTTGACGATGGGGCAAAGGAGGGCGACGGTCCCCCCTGCTGGCAGAGGGGTCACCGGCGGCGGCGGCTGCCGGACCTGCGGCGGTGCTACTCGATGATGTAGGCTTGTTCGTTAAGCGCCGGCTGATCCGAAAAGCCGCCGTTATAGGCAACCCTGACAAGGCCAGCGAGAACCAGCGGCACAAAAATCCCAAGCAGCAGTCCCAAGACAGCCTGTCTGCTGGGGAACAACGAAGATGAGCGGGTGGCCATGGCAGAATACTCCGGTGCTTTCGCGGCACATTTGGGTATTGCGCGGCCCGCGTCAAGGCATCCGGGGTGGGGGCGCGACGATAGAGCGCGAAGCCGCCAGACCGCGGGGCATGGCGGCACATCAATGCGCCACCCCGGCGGCGACGGATTCGTCGATGAACCGGCCTTCGCGGAAGCGCCCCATGTCAAACGCGGCGGCAAGAGGGCTGGGTTCGCCCTTGGCGATCAACTCGGCCATCGCCCAGCCCGAGCCAGGGATAGCCTTGAACCCGCCGGTGCCCCAGCCGCAGTTGATGAAGCAATTGCCCAACGGGGTTTTCGAGATGATGGGCGAGCGGTCACCGGTCATGTCAACGATGCCGCCCCACTGGCGCAGCATTTTCAGCCGGGACAGCATCGGGAAGGTTTCGATCAGGGCGCGCAGGGTTTCCTCGATATGCTGGAAACTGCCGCGCTGGGTATAGTTGTTGAAACCGTCGGTGCCGCCGCCGATCACCATCTCGCCCTTGTCGGATTGCGACATGTAGCCGTGCACGGTGTTGGCCATCACCACCACATCCATGCAGGGCTTGATCGGTTCGCTGACCAGCGCCTGAAGCGCCATCGATTCGACCGGCAGGCGGAAACCCGCCATCTGCGCCACCTGCCCCGAATGACCGGCCACCACGATGCCAAGCTTCCCGGTGCCAATGTGGCCCTTGGTGGTTTCCACCCCGGTGACCTTGCCGTTTTCCGACCGAACCCCGGTCACCTCGCATTGCTGGATGATGTCCATCCCCATGGCCGAACAGGCCCGCGCATAGCCCCAGGCCACTGCGTCATGCCGCCCGGTGCCGCCGCGCGGCTGCCACAGCGCGCCCAGGACCGGATAGCGCGGGCCGTCGATGTTCAGGATCGGGCACAGCTCTTTCACCCGGGCCGGGCTGATGAATTCGGTCACAACCCCTTGCAGCGCATTGGCATGAGCGGTGCGAAGATAGCCCCGCACCTCATGGTGGGTTTGCGCCAGCATCATCACGCCGCGCGGGCTGAACATGACGTTGAAGTTCAGGTCCTGCGACAGCGTTTCATACAGGGAACGCGACTTTTCATAGATCGCGGCAGACGGGTCTTGCAGGTAGTTCGAGCGGATGATCGTGGTGTTGCGCCCGGTGTTGCCGCCGCCCAACCAGCCTTTTTCCAGGATCGCCACATTGCGGATGCCATGGTTGCGGCCAAGGTAATAGGCCGTCGCCAGACCGTGCCCGCCCGCGCCGATGATCACGACATCATAGCCGGGTTTCGGGGCGGGCGACCGCCATGCCCGTTCCCATCCCTGATGATGGGTCAACGCCTCACGGGCGATGGCAAACAGGGAATAGCGTTTCATCCGGGGTCACTCCGTCGCGCGCGCGCTTGCACATTGTTTGAACCCTGACCGCGTTCTTGCCGCAACCGCAAGCGGCACATCCGGGAACATTGCGACATCACCCACAATCGCACAAACCCACCGTCGCTGAAACCGGCCCTTCAGTGGACAAATGGCACAGCTGTGATCGCTGCGGCCAATTCTCATCTTTTGTCGGCGGCTTTTGCGCCTTACATGAAGGCAACGACAAAAAGGGAACCAAAGATGGGTGTCTGGGGCTTTTGGGCGGTGGTTGCCGCCGTGGTGCTGATGGTGTCGGCCATTTTGGCGCGCGCGATGGCACGGGCCAAGGCCGATGTGCGGGCGTCGGCCGACTATGACCTTGCGGTATATCGTGACCAGTTGTCCGAGATCGAGCGTGATATTGCCCGCGGCGTGGTTGCAGCCGACGAAGGCGCGCGGCTGCGCACCGAAGTGTCGCGCCGCTTGCTGGAGGCGGATCGCGCCGCGCGGGCGTCCGCGCCGCAGGTGCGCGGATCGGCGGGTTGGGGCATCGCGGCGCTGATCGGGGTGATCCTGATCGGATCGGTCGCGCTGTATTGGGATCTGGGTGCCCCCGGCTATCCTGACCTGCCGCTGAAACAGCGACTTGCCATGTCGGATGAGCTGCGCGAGACACGTCCGTCGCAGGCCGAGGCCGAGGGCAACACCCCGCCGCCCCCACCGCGCGCCGATGTGGAACCGGCTTTTGCCGAACTGATGGAAAAGCTGCGCGCCGCCGTGATTGCCCGCCCCGACGATCTGCGCGGGCTGGAACTGCTGGCCCGCAACGAGGCAGCACTTGGCAACATCGGTGCCGCGCGCAAGGCGCAAGAGGCGGTGATCCGCGTCAAGGGTGATACCGCAACCGCCGAAGACCATGCCGCCCTGGCCGAGTTGATGATCATGGCAGCGGGTGGCTATATCTCGCCCGAGGCCGAAACCGTGCTGGCGCAGGCCTTGCAGATTGACCCGGAAAACGGCACCGCGCGCTATTATTCGGGGGTGATGTTCGCGCAAGTCGGCCGCTTTGACCGCACCTTCGTGCTGTGGAAGCGCCTGCTGGAACAAAGCCCGCCCGAAGCGCCATGGGTGGCGCCAATCCGTGAGCAGATCGAAGAGGCCGCAATGCGGGCCGGGATCGACTATACCCTGCCCGAAGCCAAAGGCGCAGCCGTTGCCGGCGCACCCGGGCCGACCGCTGAGGATATGGAAAATGCTGCCGACATGAGCCCGGAAGACCGGCAGGCGATGATCGAAAGCATGGTGGAACGCCTGGGTGAACGGCTTGCCAACGAAGGCGGCACTGCCGAAGAATGGGCACGGCTGATTTCGGCGCTGGCCAATCTTGGGCGCACGGATCAGGCCCGCGCGATCTATGCCGAGGCGCAAACCCGCTTTGCCGGACGCAGCGTCGATCTGGCCGGCCTCAAGGAAGCCGCCGTCAGCGCGGGCGTCGCCGAATGATCCTGCCTGACATCGCCGATTTTGCCGCAATCCTGCCGCCCAACCGGTCGGTGGCGGGGCTTGATCTGGGCACGATGACGATCGGCGTGGCGATTTCCGATCTGCGGCGTGGCGTCGCCACCCCGGCGCAGGTGATAAGGCGCGAAAAGTTCACCGTCGATGCCGCCCGGCTTTTGGACCTGCTGACCCGGCGCGAGGTGGCGGGCATCGTGCTGGGCCTGCCGCTGAACATGGATGGCAGCGAAGGCCCGCGTGCGCAATCGACCCGCGCCTTTGCCCGCAATCTGGAGAAACTGACCGCGCTGCCGATTGCGTTCTGGGATGAACGGCTGTCCACCGTCGCCGCGGAACGGGCGCTGATCGAGGCCGATACATCGCGCAAACGGCGCCGCGAGGTGATTGATCAGGTGGCGGCAGGCTATATCCTGCAAGGCGCGCTGGACCGGATGGGCCATATCACGGCCGCCGCCGCCCGCGATGCGGCAACACGGGACGCGGAAACACGGGACGCGGAAACACGGGACAGGGCAATACGGGACTCTGGGGCATGACCGACGAAATCTGGAAACGCGACGAGGTCGACTCGCCTTGCGTCAAGCTGTGCGCCATCCACCCCGAGACGCGCCTGTGCGTGGGCTGTTATCGCAGCATCGACGAGATCACCGCCTGGTCACGGATGACGCCTGACGCGCGGCACGCGGTGATGGCCGAGTTGCCCGCCCGCGCCGCCCTGTTGCAAAAGCGCCGGGGTGGGCGGGCGGCACGCCTGTCCCGATAGGCCCTACCAGCCCAGCACCTTGCGCAGCATGTTCAGCGCCACCAGCGTGATGAACACCGCAAAAATCCGTTTCAGCGGTTTTGGGTCCATCGCATGCGCAAGCTTTACCCCCAGGGGGGCGGTGATCAGCGTCATCGTGATGATCAGGAAAAACGCAGGCAGGTTGACCGCGCCAAGGCTGAATGGCGGCGCGCCGCTGATCGGGATCAGCATGAAACCGATGACCGATGGCACCGCGATCAGCACGCCAAAGCCAGCCGCCGTGGCCACGGCGCGGTGGATCGGCACGCCATACAGGGTCATCAGCGGCACGCCAAAGCTGCCGCCGCCAATACCCATCAGCACCGACAGGAACCCGACGATCCCCCCGACCCCGATGCGCGCGGCCCCTTGCGGCATGACCGTGCCCAGCCGCCAGTCGGACTTGCCAAAGGCCATGTAAAGCCCGATGAAAATGCCGACGATGCCGAAAATCGCCTGCAGCGTCGCCGATTTCAGGCTGGAGGCGGTGATGACACCGACCACCGCTCCGATGCTGATGAACACCGCCCACCCCCGCAGGATCGGCCATTCCACGGCACCTTTCTTGTGGTGCGACAGCACCGAGCGCGCCGAGGTGACGATGATGGTGGCCAGCGACGTGGCAAGGCAGACCTGCATCAGGTAGGGTCCGGCATAGCCCATGACAGTGAAGGCGTAAAAGAACGCAGGCACCAGCACGATGCCGCCGCCCACACCCAACAGCCCGGCAATCACACCCGCTATGGCCCCGATCGCGGCCAGCATCGCCACCATCGGCAAGATTACGGAAAGCTCGGGCATGGGTCACTCCTGTGCGATCTTGCCCAGATAGCGCAGCGCGGCGGCGGCGACCAGTGCCGGAATCACCGCCTAGATCATCCGCCTAGGCCGCCCCGGCCTGCAGGTGGCCAAGCGCGCGCTGCACCAGCTCGGGCCCCGCCCCCTCGCGCGTGGCGCCCTCTGACAGCACCCGCCGCCAGCCGCGCGCCCCGGGCCGCCCGGCAAACAGGCCCAGCATGTGCCGGGTGATCTGATGCAGCTTGCCCCCCGCCGACAGATGCGCGTCGATATAGGGCAGCATCAGGTCGACCACGGTTTCGGCATCGGGGCCCGGGTCATCCCCCCACAGCGCATCGGCCCCGATCAGCGTGGCCCCCGGGTCATGATAGGCCGCGCGCCCGATCATCACCCCGTCCAGGCCTTGCGCCAACAGCGCCCTTGCCTGATCCAGGGTGGCCACACCGCCATTCAGGCAGATCGTCAACTCGGGAAAGGCATGTTTCATCTTCAGCACCAGCGGGTAGTCCAATGGCGGAATGTCCCGATTTTCCTTTGGCGACAGGCCTTGCAGCCAGGCCTTGCGGGCGTGGATGATGAAATGCCGCACACCGGCGCGTGACACCTGAGCGATGAAATCAGGCAGAACCTCCTCGGGTATCTGGTCATCCACCCCGATCCGGCATTTCACCGTCACCGGCACGTCGGTTTCGGCCTGCATTGCCGCGACGCAGTCGGCCACCAGTTTGGGCCGCTCCATCAGCACCGCACCGAAACAGCCCGACTGCACCCGGTCTGACGGGCAGCCGACGTTCAGGTTGATCTCGTCATAGCCCCAGTCCCGCGCGATCCGCACCGCTGCGGCCAGTTCCGCCGGGTCCGACCCGCCCAGTTGCAATGCGACAGGGTGCTCTTGCGCGCTGTAATCCAGCAGCCGCGCCTTGGGCCCATGCAGAACGGCAGGCGCTGTGACCATCTCGGTATACAGCATCGCCCGACGTGTCATCAGCCGGTGGAAGAACCGACAATGCCGATCCGTCCAGTCCATCATCGGGGCCACAGATAGTCTGTGACTTCCGTAAGTGCTTTGTTTTTCTTCATATTTTGTCATTTTCGCAGTCACACACACTTACTTGATTTTGGCCGATTTTGGCCTATTTCCGCCTTTTTCATTATCTAGTATGACACCGAGTCATACGGATTCGAGTGGAGTCATACATGGCAACGATAGTTGGACGGACCAGAAAGGACGGCTCGACCGTCTATTTAGCGCAGATCGTACGTAGGGGCCACGGGTTCCAAGAGTCGCGCTCTTTCGACAAAGAGAAGACCGCGAAGGCTTGGGCCGGCTCTGTTGCACAAATCGCCTGAGGGGATTCATGTCGTGACTCCAGCATGATAGCTGGGGCACATGAGCAGACCCACACCCCCCGCCTACAAGACTCGCAACTGGCCGGCCTACAACGAGGCGCTCAAGCGCCGGGGCTCGCTGACGGTCTGGTTCGACCCCGCCATGACCTGGGGCGCCGCGCCGACTGGCAAGCGCGGCCGACAGCCCGATTACAGCGATGCCGCGATACAGACTTGCCTGACGCTGAAGGTGCTGTTCGGCATGGCCTTGCGCCAGACGACCGGGTTCGTCGAAAGCCTGTTGCGCCTGATCGGTCTGGACTGGACCGTGCCGGACTTCAGCACGCTGTCGCGACGGCAGAAGACCCTGAAGGTGAACATCCCCTACCGCGGCTCGGACGGTCCGCTGCATCTGTTGGTCGACAGCACGGGCATCAAGGTTGAAGGCGAGGGGGAGTGGAACGCGCGCAAGCATGGTGGCCCGAAACGACGCGTCTGGCGCAAGATCCATATCGGGATTGACGAGAAAACACTGGAAATCCGGGCCGCCGAGTTCACCACCAGCGACATCGGCGACGCCCCCATGCTGCCCGAACTGCTCGACCAGATCCCGCCCGAGCAGGAGATCGGCAGCGTCACCGCCGACGGCGCCTTCGACACCCGCAAGTGCCACGACGCCATCGCCGCTCGCAGCGCTACGGCCATCATACCGCCCCGAAAAAATGCCAAACCATGGAAGCCCGATAGCCCCGGAGCGATTGCGCGGAACGAGGCGCTTCGCGCGTCGAAACGCTTCGGTCGAACGATCTGGCGACGATGGAGCGGCTATCACCGCCGAAGCCGCGCCGAGACCAAGATGCATTGCGTCAAGCTCTTGGGTCAACGCCTCTCCGCGCGCGAGTTCGACCGTCAGGTTGCCGAGTTCCAGGTCCGTGTCGCCGTCTTGAACGCCTTCACATCGCTCGGCATCCCGGTCACAGAGGCCGTGGGATGACACTGTCCGGGGAAAGGGGAACCTCGGCCATCAGCTGATTTGTGCAACAGAGTCGGGTCCGGCACGTCTCGAACGACTGGTCATATTGCATTCCTGCAAGGCTTGTCCTCAAGGCTATCCTGTTTGCTCACGCCCTTGAATCCTCAATAGAACCGCCCCGCCGAAGACCAGGCCCAGCACGCCCAGAAAGATCATGGTGAACGCTGCGGCCACGCGGATCTCGAGGTTCATGAAGGTCTCGAGCAGGGCCACGCCCACGGGCCGATACTGCGCCGAGCCCAGA
>JAFGXY010000058.1 GCA_016936395.1 Paracoccaceae bacterium
ACCGTCTGCGACCTCTTCACCGAAGACGAATGCCTCAACTACTTCATCGCCGCAGGATACAAACCCGATTGGGCGTGACACGCTCTATCATGGCAAATCTTGCATCAAGGTTAATGCGGATTGCTGCTTGGCAAATACTCCCGCCGGAGGCAGGCAAGGCTGGCCCAGCGCAGCTACGCCGGGCGCCTGCCGCGTGGAAACGCCGCCAAGCGGGGGCTCGATGCCCCCCGCGGCGGGCCCCCCGCGCCCGGGCAGAGGTCCGCTTCGGATCAGATCGCCTGACCGGCCAGCAGCCGTGGCAGATCGCCACTTACCCCAGCCGCCTGCCGCAGGAACCCGCGCCGCAGGGCCGGAACGGCGTTGACCACGCCCATGCCCAGATCGCGTCCCAGCCGCAACAGCGGGTTGTTGTTGGAAAACAACCGGTTGACCGTATCCATCCCCAAGGCCAGCGCGGTGGCATCAAAGCGCCGCCAGACCTGATAGCGGTCCAGCACATCCGCAGCGCCAATGTCTTCACCACGCCGCGCGGCCTCGACCAGCACCTGCGCCAGCGCCGCCACATCGCGCAGGCCAAGGTTCAGCCCTTGCCCGGCAATCGGGTGCACGCCATGCGCCGCATCCCCCACCAGTGCCACGCGCGGGGCGACATAGCTTTTGGCCAGCTTCAGGCTCAGCGGATAGGTAAAGCGCGCGCCGGCCAGCGCGATCTCGCCCAGAAACCGGCCAAAGCGCGGGCGCAGCACTTCAAGATAGGCATCGTCGTCCAGCGCCTGAATGGTGGCGGCATTGGCGTCGGTCTCACTCCACACGATCGACGACAGATGCCCGCCCCGCAGCGGCAGAATGGCCAGCGGACCTTCGGGCATGAAGAACTGATGCGCGATGCCCTGATGGTCGCCCGCGTGGCGGATCGCAGTCACCAGCGCGGTCTGGCCGTAGCCCCAGCCAACATAACCGATCCCCGCCCGCGCCGCCGTGCCCGACCCGCGGCCGTCGCAACCCACCAGCAGCCGCGCGGCAAGCGTCTTGCCCGAAGCCAGCGTCACCGTCACACCCTGCGGCCCCACCGCTTGCGCCACCACCGCCTCGCCCGACAGCAGCGTCAGGCCCGGGGTGTCGCGCATCGCATCCAGAAAGGCGCGGTACAGATGCCGGTCTTCCAGCATAAAGCCCATCGGACCGTCTTCGATCTCGGCCGAATCGAAATGCAGAAAGAACGGTGCCGCCCCCTTGCCCGCCACACCATCCGACGCCTTGATCTGCAAGATCGGTTGCACCAGATCGGCCACCCTTGGCCAGACCCCGATCACCGTCAGCAGGCGCTTTGATGCCAGCGCCAGCGCATAGGACCGGCCGTCAAACCCGGTCTCGGCCCGCGCCGGCGCCGGGCGGGCATCCACCACCGTGACCCGCAACCCGGCCTGCGCCAGGGCCAGGGCCAGCGCCGGGCCGTTCAATCCCCCCCCGGCAATCAGGATGTCGCAATCATGTTTCATGCCGCATCATATGGCGCGACGCGCGGGATTGTCCATGCGCGGCCTTGACGGTAGCTTTGGCTGCAAAGCGGGGGCAGCGCATGGCAAAAACCTGGGCGAACATGACGGCGGCCGAACTGGGTGCCGAAATTGAAACCGGCCGCATCCACCCGGTAGAGCTGTGCGAGATGCAGCTTGCCGCCATTGACCACCACCCCTTGCGCGACCGCATCTACGCCCGCGTCATGCCCAACCGCAGCCGGGCCGAGGCGATGTCTGCCGCCGCCCGCGCCAAGGCCGGTTTGCGTCGCGGGCCGCTCGATGGCCTGCCGATCAGTTGGAAAGACCTCTTTGACACCGCCGGTCGCGCCACCGAGGCAGGCTCGGCCCTGTTGCGCGGCCGCACACCTGCGGCAGATGCCGAGGTGCTGCGCATCGCCACGCTGCAAGGTCTGGTCTGCCTGGGCAAGACCCATATGTCGGAACTGGCATTTTCCGGGCTGGGGCTGAACCCGGTCACCGCCACACCGCCCTGCATCAACGATGATCAGGCCGTGGCGGGTGGCTCGTCCTCGGGGGCGGCCACCTCTGTCGCCTTTGGTCTGGCCCCGGCCGCCATCGGCTCTGATACCGGCGGTTCGGTGCGTATCCCTGCTGCGTGGAACGATCTGGTCGGGCTGAAGACCACGCATGGCCGGCTGTCGCTGCGCGGCGTGGTGCCATTGTGCGAGATGTTCGACACCGTCGGCCCGCTGGCGCGCAGCGTTGAAGACTGCGCCCTGCTGCTGGCCGCAATGGAAGGGCGGGCCGCCCCCGACCTGCGCGGCACCAGCCTGCATGGCGCGCGGCTTCTGGTGCTGGAAACCGTCGCACTCGACGATCTGCGCGACCGTCCGGCCCGGGGCTTTGATGATGCCTTGTCGCGGCTGTCGCGGGCGGGGGCACGCATAAACCATGCCCGCGTCCCCGAAGTGGCCGAGGCGATGGACCTTGCCGCCGCCCTGTTCACCGCCGAAGCCTATGGCATCTGGGGCAAGACCATCGAGGCCGCGCCTGACAAGATGTTCCCGCGCATTCTCGAACGGTTCCGGGCCGGGGCGCGGGTCGCGGCGCATGACTATGTCGCCGCATGGCGCAGGCTGCACGCGCTGCGCCGGATCTGGACGCAGGCCGTGGCGGGCTATGATGCCGTCATTCTGCCCACCTCGCCCATTCTGCCCCCCAATGCCCATCGGCTGCTGACCGACCACGACTATTACGTTGCCGAAAACCTGCTCGCCCTGCGCAACACCCGCATCGGCAATCTGATGGACGGCTGCGCGCTGACACTGCCGACCTTGCAGCCGTCTTGCGGCATCAGCTTCATGGCACCGCCGATGACCGAAGACCGCCTGTTGCGCCTTGGCACTGCGGCTGCCCACGCCCTGCAATAGCCCGGCCGCCCGTCGCGGGCGAAAAAGCCACAATGCAGCCGGGCCAACCCACAGGGCCACCGGCTTTTTCTGGACCGCGCGGCAATAGCTGGCTATCGTTGCCTCAAAGGGGCGATACGATCCCAAAGGTTGAGGCAGTCATGGCGTTTCCAGAGCGGTTTTCGAACCTGCCGGAGTATGCGTTTCCGCGTTTGCGGAAGCTGCTGGATGCGCATGCGCCGGGCGGCACGCCGATTGCGATGACGATCGGTGAACCCCGCCACCCGATGCCCGATTTCGTCGGCCCCATCCTAGCACAACATCTTGATGGGTTCGGCGTCTATCCCCCCAATGATGGCACGCCCGAATTGTTGGCCGCGATTTCGACTTGGGTGCAGCGCCGCTATGGCGTGGCGCTTTCCCCCGACCGCATCATGGCGCTGAACGGCACCCGCGAAGGCCTGTTCAACGCGGCCATCGCCCTTGCGCCGGAAACCAAGGCTGGCAAGCGTCCGGTCATTCTGATGCCGAACCCGTTCTATCAGGTCTATGCCGTCGCCGCGCTGACCGTGGGCGCCGAGCCGGTCTATGTGCCCGCCACGGCGGAAACCGGCTTTCTGCCCGATTATGAAAGCCTGCCGACGGACATTCTGGACCGCGTGACCGTGGCTTACCTCTGTTCGCCCGCCAACCCGCAAGGCGTTATCGCGCCCGAAGACTATCTGGCCCGCCTACTGGCTCTGGCTGAAAAGCATGATTTCCGGGTGTTTGCCGACGAATGCTATTCCGAGATCTGGCGCGACGCCCCGCCGCCCGGTGCGCTGACCGTGGCGCGGGCCAGCGGCACCGACCCCGAGCGTGTGGCGGTGTTTCACTCACTGTCGAAACGCTCCAACCTGCCCGGCCTGCGCTCTGGCTTTGTGGCAACCGGGCCGCAGTCGATGGCGCGCATCCGGCAGTTGCGCGCCTTTGCCGGTGCGCCATTGCCGCTGCCGATCCAGCATGTGTCGCAAGCGGCCTGGTCGGACGAGGCCCATGTCGCCCACAGCCTTGCGCTTTATCAGGAAAAGTTCCACCTCGCCGATCAGGTCTTTGCCGGGCTGACCAACCGTGTCTCGCCCGAAGGCGGGTTCTTTCTCTGGTTGCCGGTGCCCGCCGCGATCGGCGATGGCGAGGCGGCGGCCCTGACGCTCTGGCGCGAAACCGGGGTGCGGGTGCTGCCCGGTGCCTACCTCTCGCGCGACGCAGACGGGCAGAACCCCGGACGCGGCTATATCAGGGTGGCGCTGGTCGCCCCAAAAGACGACTTGCAGCACGGGCTGACCCGGCTGCGTGACTGCCTCTACGGTTAAGGACAGGTTAGGCCATGGCATCCATAAACGCACGTCAGCGCGACCCGCTTGTCGATCAGAACACCGCGGCCATGCTGGAACGCCGGGGGCGCGAGCTTATGGGGCTGGCGCTCTTGGCGGTGGCCTTGGCCTTTGCGCTGATGCTGGGCAGCTATTCGCCCGAAGATCCCGGCTGGATGGTCGCCACCGACCAACCGGCGCACAACATGCTTGGCCGCTTTGGCGCGGCGGTTGCATCCACGCTGATGATCATCGGTGGAAAGGGTGCCTGGATGATCCCGCTGATCCTGGGTGCCTGGGGTGCCCGCTTTGTCAGCCACCGCGGCGCTGACCGCGCCGTAGGCCGCATCGTCTTTGCCGTCATCGCGGTGGCGCTGGCTTCGGTCTTTGCCGCCACGCTGGTGCCCGGTGCGGGCTGGCCGCATGCCTTTGGCTTGGGCGGGCTGTTTGGCGACACCATCCTTGGCACATTGCTGGGCATGGCCCCGGTCAACGCAGGGCTTGGCCTGAACCTGATGTCGCTGCTGCTGGGCGGTTTGCTGGTGGTGATGGGCCTTTGGGTCACCGGCTTTACCATGCCCGAGCTGTCGGCGATCGGGCGGTTTCTGGCGATGGGCACGATCTTTGCCTATGACAAGGCGCTGGCCGCCGCAGGCAAGGGCCGTGTCCGCGCCGCCGCCGCCCTTGCCGATCGCCGCGCCGCCAAGGCCGAAGCCATGTCAAACCGCGCCGCCGCCGTGTCACAAGACTGGCAGGCGCACCCCCTGACCGCTCCGATGGCCCCACCCGCCTTTGGCACCCGCAGCGCCGCCATCCACCGCGCGCCGACCGGGGCCCAGCCCGCCCCGCTGTCCCACCCCGCCCACCCGCTGCGCGCCGATCCGCGCTATCCCGAACCGATGGCCGAGGCCGCGCACTACGCCCCGCCGCGCGAAAAGGTCGGCCTTCTGGCCCGGATGCCGCAACTGATGCGCCGCGCCGCCGACCCGCTGCCCGAACTGGTGGAACCGCAAGCCCCCGACTATTCCGATGATCTCGCCCCCGATCATGACCGCATCAAGGCCCGCATTTCCGACGCGATCCGCGCGCGCCTGCGCAGCGGGCCCGCGCTGAACCCGGTCACTGCCGCCGCGCAGCCCCGGCGCGAACCGCCCGTTGCCCGCAGCCTGACCCAACGCCTGCGCGGCCCGCAGCCCTTGCTGGCCGACACCCGCAAACCCGCGGCCCCGGTCACCCGCCTTGGCCTGCCCCCCGAGCCGCCGCTGACCGCCAGCCACGTCACCGCCGTCTTCACGCCCCCCGCCCCGCAGCAGCCCCAGGTGTGGCCGAGTGACGAAAACCTGTTCGTCCCTGACCTGCCGCCAACACCCGAATATGCCGATCAGGACGACGCCGACTGGCAACCCGATGACGGTTTCGAGCCCGACTACGACCCCACCCCGATGCCGCCCCGCCCGCCGATGCCCGAGGCCCGCAAGCCCGTGGTGCAGCACATCGTGAAAAAGCCGCTTGCGCCTTCGCGTCAGGCCCTTGCCGAAACCCAGCCCCGCCTGCGGTTTGACGACATGGCGGCCCAACCCTATGAGCTGCCCCCCCTGTCGCTTCTGGCCAGCCCCGCCACCGTCGAGCGCTTTGCCCTTTCCGATGAATCGCTGGAAGAAAACGCCCGCATGCTGGAATCGGTGCTCGATGATTACGGCGTCAAGGGCGAGATCGTGTCGGTCCGCCCCGGCCCGGTGGTCACCATGTATGAACTGGAACCCGCGCCGGGCCTGAAGGCCAGCCGTGTCATCGGTCTGGCCGATGACATCGCGCGCTCCATGTCGGCGCTGTCGGCCCGTGTCTCCACCGTGCCGGGGCGCAGCGTCATCGGCATCGAACTGCCCAACGCCACCCGCGAAAAGGTGGTCTTGCGCGAAATCCTGTCGGCCCGCGACTTTGGCGACAGCAACATGCGCCTGCCGCTGGCACTTGGCAAAGACATCGGCGGCGACGCCATCGTCGCCAACCTCGCCAAGATGCCCCACCTGTTGATCGCGGGCACCACCGGTTCGGGCAAATCGGTCGCGATCAACACCATGATCCTGTCGCTCTTGTACAAGCTGACACCCGAGGAATGCCGCCTGATCATGATCGACCCCAAGATGCTGGAACTGTCGGTTTATGATGGCATCCCGCACCTGCTGTCGCCCGTGGTGACCGACCCGAAAAAGGCCGTCGTCGCCCTGAAATGGGTGGTGGCGGAAATGGAGGAACGCTACCGCAAGATGTCGAAGATGGGGGTGCGCAACATCGAAGGCTACAATGGCCGGGTGCGCGAGGCCCTTGCCAAGGCCGAGATGTTCAAGCGCACCATCCAGACCGGCTTTGACGAAGACACCGGCGAGCCGGTGTTCGAGACCGAAGAATTCGCCCCCGTGGCATTGCCCTATATCGTGGTTGTGGTCGATGAAATGGCCGACCTGATGATGGTCGCCGGCAAGGAAATCGAGGCCTGCATCCAGCGCCTTGCCCAGATGGCCCGCGCCTCTGGCATCCACCTGATCATGGCCACCCAGCGCCCGTCGGTGGACGTGATCACCGGCACCATCAAGGCCAACTTCCCGACCCGGATCAGCTTTCAGGTCACCTCCAAGATCGACAGCCGCACCATCCTTGGCGAACAGGGGGCCGAGCAATTGCTGGGCATGGGCGACATGCTCTATATGGGCAACGGCGCCAAGATCACCCGCATCCACGGCCCCTTTGTCAGCGACGAGGAAGTGGAAGAAATCGTCAACCACCTGAAATCCTTTGGCCCGCCGGTCTATATGTCGGGCGTGGTCGAAGGCCCGGACGAAGACACTGCATCTGACATCGACGTGGTGCTGGGCCTGTCAACGGGCGACGGCGAAGACGCGCTCTACGATCAGGCCGTCGCCATCGTCGCGAAAGACCGCAAATGCTCGACCTCCTACATCCAGCGCAAACTGGGCATCGGCTACAACAAGGCCGCCAAGCTGGTGGAACAGATGGAAGAACAGATGGTCGTTACCCCGGCAAACCACGTCGGCAAACGCGAAATTCTGGTCCCCGAGGTGTAGGGCGGGGTTCACCCCGCCCACAACCCAAGGCCGCAAGCACCGGGCCAGCGCGCCTCACTCCAGCCCCTTCACCGTCTCGGCCCAATGCTCCAGCCGGGCCAGCAATTGCGTGGCGGCGGTATCGGGCTTTGCCCCGCGCAACATCTCTTGCACCAGACCGGGCAAGTCGCGCTTCAGCCCGGCGGCTTCGCGGTCCAGATCGTGCAGCGCATCCTGACCGTGGTCCACGTCCTCGGGACCCTGCACCACGCCCGCAAGGCGCGCCAGCATGAAGGCCCGCAGCACCGCATTCATCCGTGGCAGATGCCCCGCCCCCATCGACCGGAAAAACTGCAGCACATCCTCATCCACCCGGATCGAGATATGGCGTTTGCCCGGCACCGGGTCGGCCTGCGCGATGGCGTGCCATTCGGGCGGAATCCGCGCCGACCCGCGCATCCCCCAGCGCAGGTCATCCTCCAACCCGCGCAACGTCTGGGCAAGGTGGGTATAGCTGGCCCGGCGCTTGTGCTCGGCGGCGGGTCTGGGGGTGGCTTTGGGGGTCGTTCTGGGGCTGGGTCGTGTGGGCATGGTCTGGCTCCTGTCTGTGTGCGCCAGCCTGCCCGCGCCGGGTTAACGCCGCCCGAACCGGCCGCGCGGCCCGTGACCACGGCATGCCCACGGGAAAAACACCTGCACGGCACGCGCATCCCGTCACGACTTCGGCACTTCTTCGCAACAGGCCTGCAATCCCTGATGCAAGACGCGGCACCTGCGATTATATCTGGATCATGAACCGCAGAACCGCCCTTCTGGCCCCGCTTGCCCTGCTTGCCCTTGGCTCCCCGGCTTTGGCCGCCAAGATATCTTTGGCAGAATTGTCCAGCTATCTGAACAGCTTGACCACGGTCGAGGCAGATTTCACCCAAGTGAACGGTGACGGCACCATCGCCACCGGCAAGCTTTTCATCCGCCGCCCCGGCCGCGTGCGCTTTGAATATGCCCCGCCCGACCGCAGTCTGGTGATGGCGGGCGGCAGCCAAGTGGCTATTTTTGATGCAAAATCCAACCAGCCCCCCGAACAATACCCCCTGAAACGCACCCCCCTGAACCTGATCCTTGCCGCTGATATCGACCTTGGCAAAGCCAGAATGGTGGTCGGTCACAAAGAGGTGGAAAACACCACAAGGGTCATCGCGCAAGACCCGGAAAACCCGTCTTACGGCACGATCGAACTGGTGTTCACCGCTGCCCCTGTCGCGTTGCGGCAGTGGATCATCACCGATGACGTGGGCAACCAAACCACTGTTATTCTAGGTGAAATGAAAAAGGGGGGGGCGTTCCCCGCGTCCTATTTCGACATCTCAAGCGAAACCCGCAAACGCGGCTTGTAAGCGGCGGGCTTACCGCCTGCACCCCGCCAGTTGCTGGGCATACATGTCTGCCCGCGCCTGCACTTTCGCCGCAACATCAACCAGCCATGGCTTCTCCAGATAGCTTTGGCGGGCAAAGCCGGTGCGACCTTCGTGATAGGCCAGATAATGCGCCTGCGCGTCGGATTTGGAGATGCCCAACCGCTCGGCCGACTGGTCCATGTACCAGCCCATGAAGTCGGTCGCATCCGAAATCCGGTCCCGCCGCGCCCCGCCCCGACGTTGGTCCTTTTGGTATTCTTCCCAAGTCCCATCAAGGGCTTGGCTGTATCCATAGGCCGAAGACTGCCGTCCCATCGGGATGATCCCCAGCGCAAAACGGTGCGGGGTCTGCGCGTTGCCGATGAACTTCGACTCCTGATGGATCGTCGCCATCTGCACATGCACCGGAACGCCCCACTTGCGTTCCGTCGCCTTCATCGCGTTGAAATACTGCGGTCTTTCCCGCGCGATGGCACAGGCGTTGTCCAAATCACGGGGCGCCGAAAACCGGCTGCTGCCACCACCACAGGCGGCCAACAACAACAACAGCATCGACGCGCGGAGAAGTCTGCTCATCTGCCCCTCGCACGTTTTTCTTGTTGCGCAGGAAGATAGGCCAAAATCGCGCCAGGGGAAATGGGGCATATCCCCGCGCCAGATCAGAAATCCGAGAGTGATCGCCCACGTCGCCACCTCCTGCAAGGTCGTCGTCGCACCCACTGCCCCCCGCGACAAGTGCCCAAAAGATCACCGCCAAAAAGCGCAACAATTTCCAAACTGTAGGGATAAGGACCACAGTTTGTTTCCCGCTTGCGAGGCCTGTAATGTGGACAAGACCTAGGCTTCGGGACTATGAGTCAGACCGAGGGGATGCAATGAAATGCTGACATCAACGCCCAAATACCATCTTGGTCAGGTGCTGCGCCATCGCAAGCATCCGTTTCGGGGTGTGGTGTTCGACGTTGACGCCATGTTTACCAACACCGACGAATGGTATGACAACATCCCCGAAGACAGCCGCCCGTCAAAGGACCAGCCGTTCTATCACCTGCTGGCGGAAAACGACCAAAGCTATTACGTCGCCTACGTGTCCGAGCAGAACCTTGTCCCCGATGAAACCGGTGAACCCGTGTCGCACCCCGATCTGCCCGACCTGTTCGGCGATTTTGAGGATGGCCGCTATCCGTTGCAGTTTCAACTGAACTGACCCGTCCGACCGCATTGACCAATCCGTAACCTCTCGTTGCTACATTTTCTCTGCCAAGGCAGAAGGAAGACGACATGTTGCTGGAATGTTCGGATTATCGCGATCTTATCGTTGTCCATGTGCGCGACACGCGGATCGATGCCGCCGGGGCGATTGATTTCAAGGACCAGATGCGCGCCCTGACACAGGCCGATAACCGGCGGGTGATACTGGATCTTTCAGGTGTCGGCTTCATCGACAGCTCTGGTCTGGGGGCGGTGGTGGCGGTGCGCAAGGCCCTCGGCCCTGATCGTCCGCTGGAACTGGCGGCGCTGACACCTGCAGTCGAAAAAGTGTTCCGCCTGACGCGGATGGAAAGCGTCTTTCCGATCCATGCCAGCCTTCCCCTTCCTGCCACACATGCCGCCCACCATGGCGCATGACGGTCCGGTTGACAGCACAAGGCTTGTCATCCCCTCGACGCCCCTCGCCGTGCGACAAGCCTTGCGCGCGCTTTTCGACGGGCTGATGACCGGTGCGATCACGCAAACCGCCCGCGACGCGGCCCAGATCGTGCTGGCCGAGGCGTTGAACAACGTCGTTGAACACGCCTATGCCCAATCCCCCGGCGAAATCGAGGTGACGGTCACGTTTTCCGCAACCGGCCTTGTGTGCAGCATCACCGATGCGGGCCTGCCGATGCCGGGTGCCTGTCTGCCGCCGGGTGATCTGGCCCCGCTGCCCAAGACCGGCGATCTGCCCGAAGGCGGCTTTGGCTGGCACCTGATTCGGGCCTTGTCGCAAGACCTGCATTACCGCCGCGAGGAGGGGCGTAACCTCCTGTCATTTCGCATCGATGCGAAACAATTCATGCAATAGCGCCAGCATTGTTGCAACGCCTTCGCAATTGACGCGAAACCGCCCAAGTTTCCCCCTAATCTTACCGCGCCGTCCGGCGAAAATTGTCTGGTAGCTGCATAAAGCTTCCCTCGGCGCTGTGGATCATTGCCCCCACCCAGTTCGCAGCGCCGAGGTTCCCTGCCATCCACCGCCAAAAAGCTGCCGCAGCGCAGCCCCGTGCGGGCGATGCACTTTGCCCCCTGTGCGCCCTGGCCAAAAGGTCTCCCCGCCCCGAACCCCGCTTGGCGGCGGCCCGGCCAACGTGCTAGGGGCAGGTGGCGTGTCGGTCGGCAGGTCCGGCCCACACCCGAACGGTCTGGCGCAAGGACACTGACATGACCCCGGATTACGACGCCTTGAAGACCGCCATCCTGGCGCTGACTAGGGACGAAACCGACACGGTGGCCCTGATGGCGACCATCGCCTGCGAAGTGCATCATGCCCACCCACTTGCCGACTGGACCGGGTTTTATCGCGTAGTGGCGCCCGGACTGCTGAAAATCGGCCCTTATCAAGGCGGCCATGGCTGCCTCGTCATCCCGTTTTCGCGCGGGGTTTGCGGCGCTTGTGCCCGCACTGGCATGGTGCAGAACGTGCCCGATGTCGATGCTTTTCCCGGCCATATCGCCTGCGCGTCCTCGACCCGGTCTGAACTGGTCCTGCCGGTCCGCAACGGTGCCGGTGACCTTTTGGGTGTGTTTGACCTCGACAGCAACAGCCCCGCCGCCTTCACCGCCAAGGACGAAGCCTTCTTTTCCGACCTCTTGAAGGATGTCTTCCAAAACGCCGCGTGATCCCCTTCCTCTTGGTCCAAATACCCTCGGGGGGTCCGGGGGGCAGACAGCCCCCCGGCGGTTCAACCGACACCCGCGCCAGCTTTGCGCGAACTGATGGAAAGAGACCACAGAATGACCCAAATCACCTTGTTGGATGGCGGCATGGGCCAGGAACTTGTTGCCCGCGCCGGGGATGACCGCACCCCCTTGTGGGCCACCCGCGCCATGATCGACCACCCCGGCCTGGTGCGCGCGATCCATGCCGAGTATTTTGCCGCCGGGGCCTCGGTTGCCACCACCAATACCTACAACATCCTGCACGACCGGCTGACCAGCGTCGGGCTGGACCATTACTATCACGCCCTGCACCTGCGCGCGCTGCTTGAGGTGCATGAGGCACGGGCCGAGGCAGGGCGCGGCCTGATTGCCGGGTCGATGGGGCCGCTGGGCGAAAGCTACCGCCCGGATCTGACACCGCCCGTTGCGGTTTCGACTGCACTTTATGCCGAAAAGGCCCGGCTGATGGCGCCGCATGTCGATGTGATCCTGTGCGAAACCATGTCTTCGCTGGACCTTGCGCGGGGTGCCTTGCAAGGCGCGCAGGCAGCGGGTCTGCCGGTGTGGCTGTCGGTGTCGGTCGATGACCGCGATGGCAGCCGCCTGCGGTCGGGCGAGCCGATTGCCGAGCTGGCGCAGGTGATTGCCGAACATCCCACCGCCGCCGTGCTGGCCAATTGCTCGATGCCCGAGGCGATGGCGGCGGCGCTTTCGGTGCTGTCCACCATGGGCCGCCCGTTCGGCGCCTATGCCAACGGGTTTTCCGAAATCTCCAGCCTGCCGTTGCCGGAAAGCAATGACGCGCCGGACTACACCCACCGCCATGACCTGACGCCGGAAAAATACGCCGACTTCGTGATGAAATGGGTGGCGATGGGGGCGACCATCGTCGGCGGCTGCTGCGAGGTGGGGCCTGCCCATATCCGCCATCTGGCCGAGCGTCTGAAACAGGCGGGCCACAGCATCCTATGACCCGACGCATCGTGCCTGACCATGCCCCCAGCCTGATCCCCGATTTCAGCTATGACCCGCCACAGGGGCCGCTGGTCATTCTGCACGAGGATGCGCAGATCATCGTCGTCGACAAACCCGCTGGTCTGCTCAGCGTGCCGGGCAAGCTGGCGGGCCGGTCGGATTGCCTGATCACCCGGTTGCAGGCCGCGCGTTGGGATGCGCTTTTGGTGCACCGGCTGGATTGCGATACCTCGGGCGTGATGATCTTTGCCCGCACCAAACAGGCGCAGGGCTTTCTGGGGCAAGAGTTTGAACAGCGACGGGCGCGGAAAACCTATGTCGCGCGGGTCTGGGGCGAAATGGCGCAGGACAACGGGCACGTCGATCTGCCCCTGTGCAGCGACTGGCCGCGCCGCCCGCGCCAGATGGTCAGCTTTGAACATGGCCGCCCCGCCCAGACCGATTGGAAGGTGATTGGCCGCAGCCCGAATGAGACCCGCGTGCGCCTGCATCCCTTGACCGGGCGCAGCCATCAGTTGCGGGTGCATATGCTGGCACTGGGTCATCCGATCATCGGCGACCAGATCTATGCCACCGGGCCGGCGGGGGATGCGCCGCGCCTGATGCTGCATTCCGAGACCTTGACGCTGCATCATCCGGCCACCGGGGCGCTGGTCACCTTTGCCGCCCCGGTGCCGTTCTGATCAAATCCGCTTTCCTCGGGTGCGCAGAATGGGCTAAGCATCTGCCATGAGGTGGACACTTCCGAACATCCTGACGGTGATGCGTCTGATCGCAGCCCCCGGTGTGGCGATCATGTTCTTGTATTTCCACCGCCCCTGGGCCGACTGGTTTGCGCTGACTCTGTTCGTCGCCGCCGCCGTAACCGACTGGTTTGACGGCTACATTGCCCGCCGCTGGCATCAGGAATCGAAGTTCGGCACCATGCTGGACCCGATTGCCGACAAGGCGATGGTGGTGATCGCGCTTGTCATCCTGACCGGCTATTCCGGCATGAACCCCTGGCTGATCCTGCCCGTCACCATCATCCTGTTCCGCGAGGTGTTCGTGTCGGGCCTGCGTGAGTTTCTGGGGGCCAGGGCGGGGCTGTTGAAGGTGACCAAGCTGGCCAAGTGGAAAACCACCGCGCAGATGGTGGCGATTGCCATCCTGTTTCTGGGCACCGGGCTGGAGCATGTCGAGGGCATTGCCCGGCGCGGCATGACCACGGACGAATACGCGGTGTTGGTGACGCAGGGACTGGCCGATCCGATCCGGTCCTGCGGCACGCGGGGCTGCTCGTCACTGGCCACGCTGGCCGGGCTTTGGCTGATCTGGATCGCGGCCATCCTGACCTTGCTGACCGGCTGGGACTATTTCCGCAAATCGCTGCCCTTCCTCAAGGACGAGGCGTCATGATCGAGGTCCTGTATTTCGCTTGGGTGCGCGAACGCATCGGCCTGCCGCGCGAACGGCTGGACACCCAGGCCACGACCGTGGCCGAGCTGGTGGCCGAGTTGTCGGCGCGTGAAGAGCGCTATGCCCTGGCGTTTTCCGACCTTTCGTCCCTGCGGGTGGCTTTGGATCAGGAGCTGTCGTCGTTCGACGCGCCGCTTGCCGGGGTGCGCGAAGTGGCGTTTTTCCCGCCGATGACGGGCGGCTGAGATGCGGCTTTCGGTGCAGGCGCAGGCCTTTGACCCGGGCGCGGAAACCACCGCCTTTACCAAGACAGCCACAGGTGCGGGGGCGGTTGTCACCTTCACCGGCCTGGTGCGCGACAATGGTGGCACACTGTCGGCGATGGAGATCGAGCATTACCCCGGCATGACCGAACGGGCGATTGCCACGATCATGGATCAGGCCGTGGCGCGCTGGTCGCTGGTCGATGCGCTGGTGATCCACCGCCATGGCCGTCTGGCGGGCGGTGAGCCGATCATGATGGTCGCCACCGCCGCTCCGCACCGCGCCGATGCCTTTGCCGCCGCCGAGTTCCTGATGGACTATCTGAAATCCCGCGCGCCGTTCTGGAAAAAGGAACTCGGGCCGGATGGGGCCACATGGGTGGCGGCGAAAGATGCCGATGAGGACGCGCTAAGCCGCTGGTAACGTCCTTGGGGGGCGTCACGTGCCTCCGGCGGGAGTATTTGGAAAGCAGCAAATGCTTGGCGTCTTTCTTGGGGCGGGTTGGCGTGCTAGGTCTGGTGCATGGAACAGTTGCCCAGCAAAGCGCAGATCCTGCAATGGATCACCGACAACCCCGGCCTGGTGGCCAAACGCGACATCGCGAAAGCCTTTGGTATCAAGGGGGCCGGGCGGATCGAATTGAAGCGCATCCTGCGCGAGTTGGAGGACGAGGGCGCGGTGGCCAAGAAAGGCCGCAGTTACCGCGACCCAGAAAGCCTGCCACCGGTGTCGATCCTGATCATCACCGGGCCGGATGCGCAGGGCGACGTGTTTGCCCGCCCGATGGAATGGGTGGGGGACGACGACGCGCCGCGCATTCTATTCGTGCCGAAGAAGGGCGATCCGGCTTTGGCTGCGGGCGACCGGATTCTGGCCCGGCTGTCGCCGGTGGATGTGGGAGAATACCAGTATGAAGCGCGGCTGATCCGCCATATCGGCACCAATCCGTTGCGGGTGCTGGGGGTGTTCCGGGCAGGGGCCGAGGGCGGGCGCATCGTGCCGATCGACAAGGGTCAGGACAAGGAATGGCGCGTGGGGCGCGACATGACCCTTGGCGCCAAGGATGGCGAGTTGGTGGAAGGCGAGGCCGTGGGGCGGCGGGGCATGGGCTTGCCGCAGGCGCGGGTGACGGCAGTGTTGGGCGATCCGTCGGGGCCGCGCGCGGTGTCGCTGATTGCGATCCACCAGCATGGCATCCCCGACCAGTTCCCCGATGCGGTGATTGCCGAGGCCGACCGGGCGCAGCCCGCGCCGATGGCCGGGCGCGAAGACCTGCGCGACCTGCCGCTGTTGACCATCGACCCGGCCGATGCGCGCGACCGCGACGATGCGGTCTATGCAGAACATGACCGCGAGCCGGGCAACCCCGGCGGGTTCATCGTCTGGGTGGCGATTGCCGATGTGGCCTATTACGTCCGCCCCGGATCGGCGCTGGACCGTGAGGCGCGCAAGCGCGGCAATTCCACCTATTTCCCGGACCGGGTGGTGCCGATGCTGCCCGATGTGCTGTCGGGCGATCTGTGCAGTCTGCATCAGCATGTGGACCGTCCCTGCCTTGCGGTGCGGATGCGGTTGGATGCGCAAGGGGCCAAGGTCAGCCATCGCTTTGTGCGTGGGCTTATGCGGTCGGTGGCCAGCCTGAGCTATGAGCAGGTGCAGACGGCAATTGACGGCGCACCGGATGACGTGACGGGACCATTGGTGGACAGGGTGCTGAAGCCGCTTTATGCCGCCTATGCCGCCACCAGACAGGCCCGCGCGCTGCGGCAACCGCTGGACCTTGATCTGCCGGAACGCCGGATCGAATTAGGCGAGGATGGCACGGTGAAGTCGGTCGCCTTCAAGGAACGGTTTGACGCGCATCGGCTGATCGAGGAGTTCATGATCCTGGCCAATGTCGCGGCGGCCGAGGAATTGATCCGGCTGAAGCGGCCGCTGTTGTTCCGCGTGCATGAGGAACCGACACCCGAAAAGCTGGATGCCCTGCGGGAGGTGGCGGAGGCATCAGGTTTTGTGCTGGCAAAGGGGCAGGTGTTGCAGACAAGGCATCTGAACACGCTGCTGGCGGCGGCACAGGGCACCGAGTTTGACGAGCTTCTGAACATCAGCACGCTGCGCAGCATGACGCAGGCCTATTATCACCCGCAGAACTTTGGCCATTTCGGGCTGGCCTTGCAGAACTATGCGCATTTCACCTCGCCCATCCGGCGCTATTCCGACCTGATCGTGCACCGGGCGCTGATCTCGGCGCATGGCTGGGGCGATGACGGCTTGTCGGCGCAGGATGTGGAAACGCTGGAGGAAACCGCCAAGCTGATTTCCGACAGCGAACGGCGCAGCATGGCGGCGGAACGCGATACCACCGACCGCTACCTTGCCGCCTATCTGTCCGACCGGGTGGGGGCCGAGTTTTCGGGCCGCATCTCGGGCGTGCAACGCTTTGGCCTGTTCGTGAAGCTGGATGAAACCGGGGCCGATGGTCTGATCCCGATCCGCAGCGTCGGGCGCGAGTTTTTCCACTATGACCAAGACAGCCAGACGCTGACCGGGGCTGATACCGGCATGACCATCGGCATCGGCCAGAAGGTGACGGTGCGGCTGGCCGAGGCGACCCCGGTGACGGGGGGGCTGACACTGGAGTTGCTGACCATCGAGGGCGGCAGCCTGCCCCGTGGGCAGCAGCGGCGCGGGCGGTTCAACCCGCGCAAACCGGGTCAGGCGGCGGCCAAGGCGGCCAGCACCAAGCGCAAGGTTCTGCGCACAAGACGTTAGGTCTTGCGCCTGCGATGCGCGGGCGGAATGTTCAGGGCGGCCCGGTATTTGGCCACCGTGCGGCGGGCAACATCGGTTCCGTTGGACGAAAGCGCCAAGGCAAGGGCAACATCACCTTGTGGTTGCGACGGGTCTTCTTCCGCGATCAACCGCGCCAGCCTTGCCTGCAACGCGGCGGCAGAGGTATCGGCCCCCATGTCGGCAGAAAACAGGCTGCGCAGCCACCATGTGCCATGCGGTGTGTCCACCGCCGTGCCCGCCACCACCCGGCTGATGGTGGATTTGTGCAACCCCAGATCTTGCGCAAGCGCCTGCATCGTCAGCGGTCGCAAGGCGCCGGGGCCCTGGTTCAGGGCGGCCGCCTGATGCGTCAGCACAGCCTGGGCCACCACAAGCAGCGTGGTGTTGCGGCTTTCAACCAGTTTCATCACCTCACGCGCGCGGGCAGCCCCTTCGGCGTCGGGGTTCAGCGCCATTCCGGGCAGGGACGAGCGGTTCAGCGTCACCTCCCACCCGGTTCCCGCCTGTCGCACGATCAGGTCAGGTTCGCGCAAGGGGCTGGACATCGGGCTGAAAGCCGTTCCCGGCTTTGGGTTGAAGCTTCGGATGGTGCGAAAGCGGGCATGGATCTGCGATTCAGACGCTCCGGTCAGCCGGGCCAACGCAGCCCAATCCCCCGAGGCCACAAGGTCAAGCCGGGCCAGCATGGCCTGCATCACCGGATCAAGCGACCCGGCGTCCGCCGCCTGCAGGCGCAGACACTCGGCCAGATCGCGGGCAAACAGGCCGGGCGGATCAATCCTTTGCAGGCTTGCCAGCACGGTCTCGACCTCGGCCAGTGGCAGCGTCAATTCGCGTGCAATGTCAGACAGCGGTCGGCCCAGCCAGCCGGTTGGCTCCAACGCCTCGGCCAGCGACAGGGCGATGCGCTGGTGCCGGGTCTGCGGCACCAGCAACGGCAAGGTCTGCATGACATGCGCCATCAGGCTGGGGCCGGTAGCGGCAAGAGTTGCGGCAAGATCATCGCAGCCACGTGGCAGCACGCCCGACCAGCGCGGCAACCAGTCGCCGGGCGCGGGCAGGACGGGATGCAGGGTCAAGGCCGGGGCCTCGGCTGCCTGCTCGTCCAGATAGCGCGCCAGACCGGCCGCATCGCTGCGCAGCACCCGCAGGGCCGCATGAAGCCCGGAGCTGAGTTGCAACCGCTGGCTTTGGCTGACGCCGATCCTGAAGCGTGATGTCATGCCGTGATCCTAGGCGATGCCGCCGGTGGCTTGCAAGCCGCGCGCCAGACCGGCCGACCAGAGCGTGACGGATGGCGGGACCATATCAGCATCTTTGACTCGCCCCCGGCCCATCTAGCGGATAGGTTCTGCGCACCCATTCCGAAAACGAGATATGATCATGCACGCCTCTCCCCTGCCCCTGACCCGCGACATTGTGTTGATCGGAGGCGGCCATGCCCATGCGCTTGTGTTGCGCAAATGGGGGATGGCGCCTTTGGCGGGCGCGCGGATCACAGTCATCAACCCCGGCCCGGTTGCACCCTACACGGGCATGTTGCCGGGCGCGATTGCCGGGCATTACAGCCGCGATGAATTGATGATTGATCTGGTGCGCCTTGCGCGCTTTGCCGGGGCGCGTGTGGTGCTGGACCGCGCCTGCGGGATTGACCGCGCCGCGCAGCAGGTGCTGCTGAGCTCGGGGCGGCGGCTGCGCTATGACGTGGCCTCGATTGATATCGGCATCGCTTCGGGCCTGCCCGATGTGCCCGGCTATGCCGAACATGGCGTTGCGGCCAAACCGCTGGGGGCCTATGCCGACCGGTGGGAAGCCTTTGTTGCCCATGCGCCGGATGCGCCAAGGCTGACCATCATCGGCGCGGGCGTCGGCGGGGTGGAACTGGCGCTGGCCTCGGCGCATCGGTTGCGCGCCGCGGGCAAGGCCCCGCAGGTGACACTGGTGGAGCGCGGCAATGCGGCGCTGCAAGGCATTGGCTTCAATACCCGGATTACCCTGCGCGATGCCATGCTCAAGCATGACGTCACCCTGCTGACCGACGTGACCGCAACCGAGGTGCTGGCAGACGAGGTGGTGCTGTCAAACGGGCAGCGGATCGGGTCTGATTTCACCCTGTCGGTGGCCGGATCGCAACCGCAAGGCTGGCTGCAAGACACCGGCCTTGCCCTGACCGATGGGTTCATTGATGTCGGGCCCACCCTGCAATCGTCCGACCCGCTGATCTTTGCCGCCGGGGATACCGCCTTTCTGACCCATGCACCGCGCCCCAAGGCCGGGGTGTTTGCGGTGCGCGAAGCGCCGGTGTTGCTGCACAATCTGCGCGCCGCGGTCGCAGGGGGCGAGATGTGGCAATACCGGCCGCAATCCGACTATCTGAAACTGATCTCGATGGGCGGAAAGACGGCGGTGGCCGACAAGTTCGGTCTGCGCACCGGCGGGCCATGGCTGTGGTCGCTGAAGGACCGGATCGACCAGAAGTTCATGGCCAAGTTTGCCGATTACCCCAAGCCGCGCGGCGTTGGCATTCCGCGACAGGCGGCCAAGGGATTGGCGCAGGCGGTGGGTGATCATCCGCTGTGTGCGGGTTGCGGTGCCAAGGTCGGGTCGACGGCGCTGGAGCAGGCCTTGGCCACCCTGCCCGCACCGACCCGCGCCGATGTGGTGGCGGGACGTGGCGACGATGCGGCGCTGTTGCAGGTGGGCGGGCAGTTGCAGGCGATCAGTGTCGACCACCTGCGCGCCTTTACCGCCGATGCCTATCTGATGGCCCGGCTGGCCGCGATCCATGCGCTTGGCGACATCTGGGCAATGGGGGCCGAGCCGCAGGCCGCCCTTGCACAGGTGACCCTGCCGCATCTGTCCGATGCGCTGCAAGCCGACATGCTGGCCGAGGTGATGCGCGGTGCCGCCGAGGTTTTCACCGCGGCGGGGGCCGATGTGGTGGGCGGCCATTCGTCGATGGGCGACGAGTTGAGCATCGGCTTTACGGTCACCGGCCTTGCCCCGGCACCTAAGCGCAAGGCAGGCGCACAGGCGGGCGATGCGATCGTGCTGACCAAACCGCTGGGCACCGGGGTCATCCTTGCCGCCGAGATGGCACTGGAACGCCCCAGTGTCCGCGATACCGGCGGGCTGATGCTGGGCGAAATCTGGCAGGCCTGCCTTGCCAGCATGGACCGCCCGCTGGGAGCCGCCGCCGCCCTTTTGCGCGATCAGGCGACTGCGATGACCGATGTGTCGGGCTTTGGCCTGGCCGGGCATCTGTGGGAGATGGTGCAGGGCACGGGGTTGGGGGCGGATCTGTCGTTTGCCGCCCTTCCGATCCTGCCGGGGGCCGAAGGGCTGGCCACGCGCGGCATCGCGTCCTCGATCGCGCCCGCCAACCGCGCGGCACTGGAAGGTCTGGTCGAAGGCCCGTCCGGCGCGCGCAAGGACCTGCTGTTCGATCCGCAAACCTGCGGCGGTTTGCTGGCGACGGTGCCGATGGCAAAGCTGGAGCAGGTGATGCAGGCTTTGCAGGCCGCCGGTGAAACAGCAGTGGTGATTGGGCATGTGACCCCCGGGACGGCAAAGATCGTGGTGCGCTGAACCGCGCGCGGCGCCGGCGGCAGGTATCGGATGCATGCCGCGCGGGAGTATTTCAAAAGCAGCAAGCCAGGGTCGTCAGCCCTGTAGCACGGCCTTGGCGACCTGATCGGCAAGGCCGGGCAAAGCCGCCTCGGTCAGGCTGTCCGTGGTGATTTCGATCATCGGATGCGCCATCCGCGCCCGGTGCCTTGCATAGCGCGGGTCGTAATGGTGCTGCATCAACCCGGCGGCAAGACTGGTGAACGCGCCGCTGCCCGCCATTGCGCGCCAGTCAGCGATCCGCTCGGCCGGGTGCGCGGGTTTCAGTCGGGTCAGCACTTCGTCCAGCCGGACGGGGTCGGCCACGATATCGGCATAGGCGCGGGTCAGGTATTCGGCCCGCGCCGCCAAAGGGGCGGCGATGGTCAGGCGCGGCGCATCAACCATGGCGCGCCACAGCCGGGGCGGCAGCCGACAGTCGCCGACTTTCGAGCTTTCCGCCTCGACCACCACCGGACGGGTCGGGTCAAGCCGGGCAAGGGCGATGGCCAGACGGCCTTCAAAGCCACGCTGCGACGGTTGTTCGCCCATCGATCCGAACAAGGAACCGCGATGATTGGCCAGCCCTTCAAGGTCGATCACCTGCACACCGCGCGCGGGCAGCAGGTTCAGGACATCGGTCTTGGCGCTGCCGGTGTTGCCATCCAGCACGATGACCCGGCAGGGAAACGGATCGTCATAAAGCGCCCGCACCACCAGCCCGCGCCAGGTCTTGTAGCCGCCTGTCACCACTTCGGCCCGCCAACCGATCTGGGTCAGGATCGTCGCGAACGACCCCGAGCGTTGCCCGCCGCGCCAGCAATAAAGCAAAGGCCGCCAGCCCCCCGGCTTGTCGGCCAACGGACCTTGCAGGTGCAGCGCGGCGTTCCTTGCCACCAGCGCCGCACCGATCTTGCGCGCGTCAAACGGCGACACCTGCTTGTAAATCGTGCCAACCCGGGCGCGTTCGTCATTGTCCATCACCGGCAGCGAGATCGCCCCCGGCAGGTGATCATCGGCATATTCGGCGGGCGAGCGCACGTCGATGATATCGTCGAAGTCCAGATGCAGCACATCGGCCAGCGACTTCAGTTCCACTGCCATGCGAGGCCCCTTGTAATGTCAGCGCAGCTTTACCCTATTGGTCGGGGGGTGCAAGACAGGGATGACAGCCGGTATCCTGATGAAAAGGCTTCTCATAACGGGGGCAAGATGCCAGTCTTGGCCTGCCCGTCGCAGCGAGGCAGGCCGACCGCTGCCATAAGGATATTTGATGCGTTTGAAGCCCTTGCCTGTCCTGCTTGCGGTGGCGGCCCTTGTCGCGGGTGCCGCGACGGGCTTGGCACAAGACAGGACGGGCATCAATATCGACCCTGTCGCCATCGGCACGCCCGGCGCAGTGACAGCCTTTGTCCTTGCACAGGATTTGTATCGCATCGGCCTTGCCGGCAAGGATGCGCTGATGGTGCTGACCGCCGCCCGACTGGCAGCATCGGCCGACATGACCGAAGGCAAGGCGGGGGTGCCCGAAATCAAGAAGCAAACCACGGGGAAGGCGACTTCCGATGACGCGGGTGCCGCCGACACCCCGCTGGATGCCGCGGCCATGATGGCGCAGGCCAAGGAGCTGGCGGGCGAGGATGAGACGATCCTTGCCCTGATCGATCTGGCCGAAGTCGAAGGCGTGCAGGGTGGCCCGGGTGGCGCAATCCGCCGCCTGTCCCACCTGCCCGCCGGCATGACTGATGTCTGGGAGGTGCCGTTTGCTGGTCATTCCCTGGCCGAAGTCGCCGTTGTGGGCGATGGCGATGCCAATCTTGATGTGCGGATCACCGACGAGAACGGCAATCCCATCTGCATCGATGTCAGCGGGTCAGACAGGGTGATCTGCGATTTCGTGCCCGCATGGAACGGCTATTTCCAGATCAGCGTCCACAACACCGGGGACAGGCGCAACAGTTATCACCTGATCACGAATTGACGGGGTCGCGGGTGGCCAGCCGCGCGTGGCAGGGGCAGGTGACCAGATGGTCGTTCACCATGCCGGTGGCTTGCATGAAGGCATAGACGATGGTGGGCCCACAAAAGCTGAAGCCTTCCGCCTTCAAGGCTTTGGCCATGGCTTGTGAGGTGACGGTCTGCGCGGGAACCTCGGCCAGAGTGCGCCACTGGTTTTGCAGCACCTGCCCATCCTGAAACTTCCAGATGAAATGGGCGAACCCTTCGCGCTGGTGGATGCGCTGATAGGCCTGCGCCGAGGTGATGACACCGGCGATCTTGCCCCGGTGCCGCACGATGGCGGGGTTTGACAGCAATCGGGCAATGTCAGCTTCGCCCCAAGTGGCGATGATCTCGGGGCGGAAGCCATCAAACGCCGCGCGGAAACTGTCGCGCTTTTTCAGGATCGTGATCCAGCTCAGGCCGGCCTGAAACCCGTCAAGGATCAGCTTTTCCCAAAGCGCGCGGCTGTCGCGTTCCGGCACGCCCCATTCATGGTCATGACAATCCACATAAATCTGCTCGGTCCCGCACCAGCCACAGCGCGCGTCTGTCTCTGCCTCGATCATGCTGCACCGTCGTTCCGCAAACCCAGCGAATTGGAACAAAATGCGAAGCTTCATGCAAGCTTTACCGATGTGGCAGCACGGTGGCGCAAGAAGCAGGGTGATCCACAAAGAGGCGCGACATGGCGGACAGGGGCAGGTCGGCAGTAAGTGTTCCACGGGCACAGGCGAGCCCGTTTGATTTTGCGGTCAACGAAAATGATCATCAGACCCTGTCGATGGTCCGCGAAGCGGTGCAGACCCGCCGCCTGCGGCTGGCCTTTCAGCCGGTGGTTCTGTCGGCCAATACCGAAAGGATCGGCTTTTACGAAGGGCTGATGCGGGTGATGGACCCCACGGGCCGCGTGATCCCCGCACGCGACTTCATGCCAGCGGTCGAGGCTGATGAGCTTGGCCGCGAGATTGACTGCGCGGCCCTGACCATGGGTCTGAACACGCTGCTGCGCCAGCCAGAGGTGCGGTTGTCGATCAACATGTCGGCGCGCTCGATCGGCTATCCGAAATGGACCGCGATCCTGCGCAAGGCGTTGCGCAGCCATCCACGACTTGGCGAGCGCCTGATCCTTGAAATCACCGAAAGCTCGGCCATGCTGGTGCCGGAAATCGTGATTGCCTTCATGGACAGCCTGCAAGCCGATGGCATTGCCTTTGCGCTGGACGATTTCGGCGCTGGCTTCACCGCGATTCGCTACTTCCGGGACTTTTCCTTTGATATCCTCAAGATTGACGGCCAGTTCATTCGCAACATCCACCGCGACCGCGACAATCAGGTGGTCGCTGCGGCCCTTCTGGCCATAGGCAAGCAGTTCGACATGCTGTGCGTCGCCGAATCGGTCGAACACCCAGCCGAAGCGCAGGTCTTGCAAGCCCTTGGTTTTGATTGTCTGCAAGGCTATCTGTTCGGGGTTCCGACGGTGACGCCGGTCTGGCTGGCGGACCGCGCACGGGTCTCGGCTTAGGCAAACTTACCCAAAGTCACCGGCAGACCGCGCAAGAATCTTGCGAAATGCGGCATTGCGGCATAGGTCATTACCGAAGGCGGAGGAAACGCCCTCCGCTTCCTTGGCCCAGGGAGAGGGATCAGATGACCAATGTCGTAATCGTCGCCGCGGGGAGAACCGCCGTGGGCAGCTTCAATGGCGCATTCGCCAACACACCGGCGCATGATCTGGGTGCCGCCGTCATCGCGGGCGTGGTTGACCGCGCCGGGATCGACAAGGCCGAGGTTGATGAGACCATTTTGGGTCAGGTGCTGACCGCAGGCCAAGGCCAGAACCCCGCCCGTCAGGCGCATATCAAGGCCGGTCTTCCGATCGAAAGCAGTGCCTGGTCGCTCAATCAGGTCTGCGGCTCGGGTCTGCGCGCCGTCGCCCTGGGTGCGCAGCACGTGCAACTTGGCGATGCGCGCATCGTGGTTGCGGGTGGCCAGGAAAGCATGTCGCTTGCCCCGCATGTAGCGCATCTGCGCGCCGGGCAAAAGATGGGCGACCTGTCCTTCATCGATTCGATGATCAAGGACGGGCTGTGGGATGCCTTCAACGGCTATCACATGGGCCAGACTGCCGAAAACGTTGCCAATCAGTGGCAGATCAGCCGGGACATGCAGGACCAGTTCGCGCTGGAAAGCCAGAACAAGGCCGAAGCCGCGCAAAAGGCCGGCAAGTTCGCGGCCGAGATCATCCCCTTCACGGTGAAGACCCGCAAGGGCGAGATCGTGGTGGATGCCGACGAATACATCCGCCACGGGGCCACGCTGGAAAGCATGCAAAAACTGCGTCCGGCTTTCACAAAAGACGGCACGGTGACTGCGGGCAACGCATCTGGCATCAACGACGGTGCAGCGGCTGTGTTGCTGATGACCGAAGAAGAGGCCGCCAAGCGCGGGTTGACGGTGATCGCGCGCATTGCATCCTATGCCACCGCCGGGCTTGATCCGTCGATCATGGGCGTCGGGCCGATCTACGCCTCGCGCAAGGCGCTGGACAAAGCCGGATGGTCGGTCGGTGACCTTGATCTGGTCGAGGCCAATGAGGCGTTTGCCGCACAAGCCTGCGCCGTGAACAAGGACATGGGCTGGGATCCGTCGATTGTGAACGTCAATGGCGGTGCGATTGCGATTGGCCACCCGATTGGGGCCTCGGGTTGCCGGGTTCTGAACACTTTGCTGCATGAAATGGCCCGCCGCGATGCGAAAAAGGGTCTGGTAACCCTGTGCATCGGCGGCGGCATGGGCGTTGCCATGTGTCTGGAACGCTGACGCCTGCCGAAAATCGTTTCTGCATCTGCATAATAGGCGCGCAATAATCTTGCGCGCCTATTCCCTTATGGATAACTACATTTCAAAGACATGCCATTAGGAGGAGGACATCATGGCGAGAGTTGCATTGGTTACCGGGGGGTCGCGGGGGATTGGGGCGGCCATTTCCGTGGCGCTCAAGGCGGCCGGATACTCGGTTGCAGCAAACTATGCCGGCAATGATGAGGCGGCAGCCGCCTTTACCGCCGAAACTGGCATCCCCTGCTACAAATGGTCGGTCGCCGATTATGACGCCTGCGCTGCGGGCATAAAGCAGGTCGAGGCCGATCTTGGCCCGGTCGATGTGCTGGTCAACAACGCCGGCATCACCCGCGATTCGATGTTCCACAAGATGACCCCCGGCCAATGGAAAGAGGTGATCGACACCAACCTGACCGGCCTGTTCAACATGACCCATCCGCTGTGGTCGGGCATGCGCGACCGCAAGTTCGGCCGTGTGATCAACATCAGTTCGATCAACGGCCAAAAGGGTCAGGCCGGGCAAGCGAACTATTCTGCCGCCAAGGCGGGGGATCTGGGCTTTACCAAGGCCTTGGCGCAAGAGGGCGCCCGCGCAGGCATCACCGTCAACGCCATCTGCCCCGGATACATCGGCACCGAGATGGTGCGGGCGATCGATGAAAAGGTGCTGAACGAGCGTATCATTCCGCAGATCCCGGTCGGTCGTCTGGGCGAGCCTTCGGAAATTGCGCGCTGCGTGGTGTTTCTGGCCGCCGATGATGCGGGCTTTATCACCGGTTCGACACTCAGCGCGAATGGCGGTCAGTTCGTCGTCTGATCTGGTTCGGCGCTGCGAAAGGGCCGCCCCGTTTCGGGCGGCCCTGTTCGGTCAGACCTTCGCCTTGCGCCCCACTGGCTTGCGGTGCAACCATGCGACCATGTCGCTGAACATCTGAGACAAGGCCTCGGCCCGCATCTGCCGGGCCTTGCGCATGATTTCGTCATGATTGACGGTTTGAAGCGGTTCCATATTCGGACATCTCCTGTGGATATGCCCTCCCTGCCCAAAGAAATGCGCCCCAAGGCGGTGATTTGCAAGATCGTCCTGCATGCAGCGCGCGCAAGGCCGTTGCCCATCGGCTGCAAGCCCCGCCTTGACGCGGTGCCGGGCTTGGCGTCTGGTCACGCCGCAGAGCGCCGTGAAGGGCACAGAGCATGACCCAGACCAAGGCCACGATCATCGGATTTTCTGCCGTCCTGATGTGGGCGCTTTTGGCCTTGTTCACCATTGGCTCGGCCCCGGTGCCGCCGTTCTTGCTGAACGCGCTGTGCTTTGGCATCGGCGGCCTGATCGGCTTGATCTGGACGGCAAGACGCGGCTTTGGCGTGTTGCGATCGGTGTCGTCGAAGGTCTATGCCTTCGGCACGCTGGGGCTTTTTGGCTATCATTTTTTGTATTTCACCGCCTTTCGCATCGCCCCCACTGCCGAGACCGGGCTGATTGCCTACCTGTGGCCGCTGTTCATCGTGCTGTTTTCGGGCCTGCTGCCCGGCGAGCGGTTGCGCCCCCTGCACATCCTTGGCGCGCTGACAGCCTTTGCCGGGGCGGCGCTGATCGTGCTGCGCGGCGGGGTTGATCTGGCCGGGGCCTCGGCCCCCGGTCTGGCGCTTGGCTTTGCCTGTGCGATCACCTGGGCCGCCTATTCGGTGCTGTCGCGCCGGCTTGGCGATGTGCCAACCGAAAGTGTGACAGTGTTTTGTCTGGCCACCGCCGCCCTGTCGGTCATCGCGCATCTTGTGCTTGAGGAAACGCTTTGGCCGCAAAGCGTTACTGGTTGGGCGGCGGTGCTGGCGCTTGGCATCGGGCCGGTCGGGGCCGCGTTCTTCACCTGGGATATCGGCATGAAAAAAGGCGACATCCAGCTTCTGGGTGTCGCCTCCTATGCCGCGCCTTTGTTGTCAACTCTGGCGCTTGTCGCCGCAGGCATCACACCCGCAACCCCCGTTATCGGGGCAGCGGCAGTGTTGATCGCAGGCGGCGCTGCACTGGCAGCGCGGGCCAGTGCGAAACCTGTCAGGATTGCATCAGACGGGTGATTTCTTCCTTCAGCCTCATCTTCTGCTTTTTCATGTCGGCGATTTTCAGGGCATCGGTCGCGGGGCTGCGCTGTTCACGCTCTACCATCTCCGAAAGGTGCTCATGCTTGCGGCGGAGTTCCTGCAGGTGCGAAGCAACGGTCATCTTTAACCTCCTGTGATCGATTCCAATGTAACAAGAACATCACAAGACCCGAGTCGTGTCGCCCAAAATCAACCGCTGCAACGCAGCGAATTCCCTTCATTCAGCGAAAATGCGCCAAAAGGTCGCCTCCGCCGCGCAAAACGGCGCTTGCTTCAGCGGTATAGCTTTCACGGTCGCCATCATGCGCATCGCCCTGATGGATGACAAAGGGGGCCAGCAGCCGGAACGGGCCGCGCCCACGCTTGCGCGCCTGCACGATGATGCGCACGGCTGCCCTGCCCTGCCGTGGGGCCAGCGGCAGAACCGCGACCGATCCCATCTTGCCCATGCCCGCCAGCACATCGGGCAAGCCATCGGCGCCGCAGATCAGTGTCAGCCAGCCACCGGGTGCCAGCCTGCGCCCACCTGCGACCACCCAGTCGGCAAGCGGCAGGTCAACCTGCATCGCCTGCGCCCGGCCAGCAACGGGCGATGGTGTGCCGCCGGGCGGGTAATAGGGCGGGTTCATGATGACATGGTCGAATTCTGTGCGCAGGGCTGCGGGCATCTGCGCCAGATCACCGTCATGGACGGCAAGCGCAAGGCCGTTGCGCTGCGCGTTGCGGCGGGCCAGATCGGCATAGGCCGGCTGCACCTCCAGCCCCGAAACCTGCGCCCCCGGCACCCGCGCGCCCAGACACAGCGCCGCCGCCCCCGCCCCACAGCCCAGATCCAGCACCCGGTCCCGCGCCTGCGCCGGGCAGGCGGCGGCCAGCAAAACCGGGTCTGTCGCCGCGCGATACCCTTTGATCGGCTGCAACAGGCGCAATTTGCCGCAGAGGAACTTGTCGTCGGACAAGTCCGTGTCAGCGAACATCACTGGCCTGCGTCAATGTCATTGTCGCGCAAAACCGCTCTGGCTATGAACAAATCCTGGTCCAGCACCATCAAACGGCGCGGCAATATGCCAAGACTGCCATCAAGGACGCTCATGTGGACGTCCATTTCAAAGGTCGCTATACCCTCGCCATCAAGAAGGGCTTGGGCGTAGGCGATCACGGTGGGATCAGTTGTGCGCAACAGCTCTTTCATGCATCCAGACTTAAGGCTAGTTGGGCCAAAAGGCGAGAGCGGAGCGTTGGGGGATGGGGTTGGATCAGGCGACACCGGGGCGACACCCGCAAGAACGACTGGCGGATTGGCTGGCCGATGACATGTTGGCGGTCAATGCGCTGATCCGGCAACGGATGGCCAGTGAACATGCCCCGCGTATTCCGCAGGTGACAGCCCATCTGATCGAGGCGGGCGGCAAGCGGCTGCGTCCGATGCTGACCTTGGCTGCCGCGCGGATGTGCGGCTACGACGGGCCCTATCACGTGCATCTGGCGGCGACGGTTGAATTCATCCACACCGCCACCTTGCTGCATGATGATGTGGTGGACGAAAGTCATCAGCGGCGCGGGCGACCGACCGCCAATCTGCTGTGGGACAACAAATCCAGCGTGCTGGTTGGCGACTACCTGTTTGCCCGCAGCTTTCAGTTGATGACCGAAACCGGCAGCATGCGGGTGATGGCGATCTTGTCCAATGCCTCGGCGGTGATTGCCGAAGGCGAGGTTTTGCAACTGACCGCCGCGCAGGATTTGCGCACCGATGAAGATATTTACCTGAAGGTGGTGCGCGGCAAGACCGCAGCGCTGTTTTCGGCGGCAACCGAGGTGGGCGGGGTGATTGCCGGGGCGGATGATGCACAGGTGCGCGCGCTGTATGACTATGGCGATGCCTTGGGGATCGCCTTCCAGATCGTCGATGACCTGCTCGATTATGGCGGCACCGATGCCGTGATCGGCAAGAACACCGGCGACGATTTCCGCGAACGCAAGCTGACGTTGCCGGTGATCAAGGCGGTTGCACAGGCCACGCCCGAGGAACGCGCCTTCTGGGCGCGGGTGATCGAAAAGGGCCAACAGGCCGAGGGCGATCTGGAACAGGCCCGCACGATCATGGCGCGCCATGGTGCGATGGAGGCCGCACGTCACGATGCTTTGGCCTGGGTCGCAAAGGCCCGCGATGCGCTGGCCGTGCTGCCCGCGCACGACCTGCGCGACATGCTGGCCGATCTGGCCGATTACGTGGTGGAACGGATCAACTGATCCACCCGCATTTCCGCGGCGGCCACCCACCAATCTGGCCGTTGCGCCTGAAGGCTGCGCGCGGCTGAACCGGCGGCATGGCCATCGGCGAACAGTCCAAAGCAGGTGGCTCCTGAACCGGACATGCGGGCGATCAGGCACCCGGCCTGCGCTGAAAGGGCCGATTTGACCGCGCCGATCACCGGTTGCAAGGCCATTGCGGCAGGTTCCATGTCGTTGCGCATCATCAGCAGAAACGCGGCCAGATCGGCGGCCGATGTCAGGCGCGGCAGATCGCGGGGCATGGGCGCATTGTCCTTGCGCGTGATGTCCCGAAACACCGCGGGCGTAGAGACCGCCACACCGGGGTTGACCAGCACCAGCCATGCGGGCGGCAAGGTGGGAACCGGGTCCAACTGCTCGCCCACGCCGCGCATCCGCAGGGCGCGGCCCTGCAGGCACACCGGCACATCGGCCCCCAGCGACAGCACCGCCGCTGCATCGGGCAGCGCCTGTCCGGTCATCCGGGCCAAGGCGCGCAAGGTGGCCGCCGCATCCGCCGACCCGCCCCCGATGCCCGACGCCACCGGCAACACCTTGTCCAGCGTGATGGCTGCGCCCCCGCCCATCAACCTTGCTGCGCGCAGCACAAGGTTGTCATCGGCAACCGGCAGCACGCCCGCTTGCGGGCCGGTGATCGCCAGCGACAGCGCGGGCGCCACCGTCACCGTCACCGTGTCGCCCACCTCGGCAAACACCACCAGACTGTCCAACAGGTGATAGCCATCCGCCCGCTGCCCGGTGACATGCAGCGTCAGGTTCACCTTGGCCGGGGCAAACTCGACCGCGTCAGTTGCCATTGGTCACCGAAGCCAAGGGCGGCGCGACTTCTTCTTGCAGCACAATGTCCAGACCCACCTCAAGCTTGCGCCTGATCCGGGCGGCATCCTTTTCGGCTGGCTCGAACGACAGGGCACGGCGCCATTGGAAGCGCGCCTCCAGTTGCCGACCTACCGCCCAATAGACATCGCCCAGATGGTCAGTCACCACCGGATCGACCGGCTCCAGCAGGCTGGCGCGTTCCATGTGCGGCAGGGCATCCTCATAGCGACCAAGCCGGTAATAGGCCCAGGCCAGCGAGTCGATGATATAGCCCTGATCCGGGCGGGCAGCGACCGCGCGCTCGATCAGTTCCAAGGCCTCGGTCAGGTTCTCGCCCCGGTCCACGAAACTGTAACCAAGGTAGTTCAGCACCTGCGGCTGGTCGGGGTTCAATTCCAGCGCCTTGCGAAAATCGGGCTCGGCCTTGGCCCATTGGTCAGACCGTTCATGTGCCACGCCGCGCGAATAGAACAGGCTCCAATGCCGCGCTTCAGGCGCGTCAACCAAAGCGATGGCCTTGTCATAGGCAGCCGCCGCTTCAAGAAACTGATCGTCGCGGCGCAGCGCATCGCCATAGGCCATATGCACCAAAAGCAGATCGGCGTGGCTTTCGGTCAGAGCCTTCAGCACCGCGAGGGCTTCGTCTTTCTGACCGAGCTCAAAAAGTGTCTCGGCACGCCCGATTTCGGCGGCGTGAAACGAAGGATGGTCCGGGGGCAACAGGGCATAGGTCTCGCCCGCCAAGGCGCGCTGATCCAGCGCATCAAGCAGCCCCGCCGACAGCAACAGGGCGTCAGAATGGTTCCGGTTCAGATCATAGGCCGCGCGGGCATAAAGCAGCGTGTAGGCGTTTTCAGCCTCGCCGTTCAGGGCCACCGCCACGGTAAAGAACACCTCGGCCAGACCTTCGTTGGCGTCGCGCACAATCGAAAACGGCAGCCGGCTTCCGGCCGACACTTGCGCCCGCAGCAGGGCAAGTTCAGGGTCCGGGTCAGACCCGAAACTGCGGTCCATCAGGGCAAGGGCATCGGCGGGTCGTTCCAACTGGCTAAGGATCTGCACATGCGCAAGAATGCCCCGCCGGTTGACCGTCAGGGGGCCGCTGGCCTTGCCTGACAAGATGTCATCCGCCCCCTGGAAATCACCCGCCGCCGCCATGGCAATCGCCTTGTGATACAGGCCAAAGGCCTTCAACCCATCCGTCTTGGCAATCTTGTCAAATCCGGTCAGGGCTTCGGACATGCTGCCCTTGCCAAACTGCGCCCAGGCAAGCGAAAGCTGGTCGATCAGATTGCCGATCTTGCGGTTTTCGGGGGCGGTCAGGATCGCATCCCAGTTGCCAGCCTGCGCATCACGGACCAGCAAGGCAATGTTGGCGCCAATGGTTCGCCCGCCAAGGGCCGCCAGCCGATCGGCAGCGGCCGCCGCCTTGGGGAAATCACCGGTGCCCAGATAGGACACGATCGCCGCATCCAGCAGTTCGGTATTGTCGGGGTCGGCCTCCAAAGCCCGCGCGAACCAGCGCACGCCTTCGGCAAAGTTGCTTTGCGCGGCGGCCGAGCGGGCCGCAAGATAGGCCCCGGCGTCACCCACATCTGCCAATGCCGCATCGGTTTGGGCGAAAGTGCCCATGGGCGCCGCCGCAAGAAGTGCGGCAAGCGACAGCGCATAAAAGGCACGGGGCAAGAATTGGGTCATGGGGCCTGTCTTCATCAAAACTCTGCCCCGAAGCTAGCCCCCGCCCGCGATGGTGGCAATGGCAGCCGCACGCCCAAGCCCCAGATCGCGCAAATGTCAGACGCAGGCAAGACCCGCAGCCTACATGTTGGGATAGTTCGGCCCACCCCCACCCTGCGGCGTGGCCCAGACAATGTTCTGGCTGGGGTCTTTTATGTCGCAGGTCTTGCAGTGAACGCAGTTCTGGAAATTGATCACAAAACGCGGATCGCGGCCTGCATCGGCCACCACCTCATACACGCCGGCCGGGCAATAGCGTTGCGCCGGTTCGGCATATTGCGGCAGGTTCACCGCAATCGGGATCGACGGATCGCGCAGCCGCAAATGCGACGGCTGCGCTTCGTCATGGTTGGTAAAGCTGTAGGCCACGTTGGTCAGCCGGTCGAATGACAGCTTGCCATCGGGCTTGGGGTAGGCAATGGGCTTGTGGTCCTTGGCCAGCCCGGTGGCGGCGGCATCGGTCTTGCGGTGGCGCAAGGTGCCGAACAGGGAAAAGCCGAAGGTGTTGGTCCACATGTCAAGGCCCCCGCCCAGCATGCTGGCCAGCAGCCCATAGTGCGACCACAGCGGCTTGACGTTGCGCACCTTGTGCAGGTCGCGGCCAATCGCCCCGCTGCGCACCCGCACCTCATAGGTGGAAAGCTCATCGCCCTGACGGCCTGCGCGGATCGCTTCCTGTGCGGCCTCGGCGGCGACAATGCCTGACAGCATGGCGTTGTGATTGCCCTTGATGCGCGGCACGTTCACCATGCCCGCACTGCACCCCAACAGCGCCACGCCGGGCGCCACCAGTTTCGGCAGCGACTGATAGCCGCCTTCGGAAATGGCCCGCGCACCGTAAGCCACGCGCTTGCCGCCTTCCAGCAGTTCGGCCACCATCGGGTGATGCTTGAAGCGCTGGAATTCCATATACGGGTAAAGGTGCGGGTTCTCATAGTTCAGGTGAACCACCAGACCGATGTAAACCTGATTGTTCTCAATGTGATAGATAAAGCTGCCACCGCCTGCATTGCTGCCCAGCGGCCAGCCCATCGTATGCGTGACCGACCCTTCGCGGTGCTTGGCGGGGTCGATCTCCCAGATTTCCTTCATGCCAAGGCCGTATTTCTGCACGCAATGGCCCTTGGTCAGATCGTATTTCGCGATCACCTGCTTGGCGAGCGACCCGCGCACGCCTTCGGACAAGAAGACGTATTTGCCCCAAAGCTCCATCCCCGGCTCATAGTTGGGGCCGGGCTCGCCGGTCTGCGGATCACGGCCAAACTCACCCGCCACCACGCCCGCCACACGGTCACCGTCGAACACCAGTTCGGAACAGGCCATGCCGGGGAATATCTCGACGCCCAGACCTTCGGCCACACCGGCAAGCCAGCGGCAGACATTGGCCATGCTGACGATGTAATTGCCGTGGTTGTTCATCAGCGGCGGCATCGGAAAGCTGGGAATGCGAATGTGCCCGGCGGCGCCAAGAATGAAAAAGTTGTCTTCCTTGACCGCAGTCTTGATCGGCGCGCCCATGTTGCGCCAGTCGGGCAGCAGGGCATTCAGGCCCGACGGGTCCAGCACCGCGCCAGACAGGATATGCGCACCCACCTCTGAGCCCTTCTCCAGCACCACCACCGACAGGGTGCTGTCCAGTTGCTTCAGCCGGATCGCGGCCGACAGGCCCGCAGGCCCTGCGCCCACGATGACCACATCGTATTCCATCTTCTCGCGCAGGATCTGGCTCATCTATCGTCTCCACGAAGCGGGCCGCTGCCCGGTCTTTGCCCAAGTCGTTGCCCAAACGTCGTTGCCCCAACGTCCTTGCCCCATGGCTAGCCTGTGGTCAACCGTGACGCAACATCACGTTTCCGCATTGCAGCAATCCCGCAATATTATTTACGGGCGGCGACAACCTGCCACCGCCCCGCGCCATCCCTCTTGCAATTCCGCGCGCCATCCGTTTGGGTAAGGGGCAGATATTCGGGCCATGGCTCCTTACCGGGGCCGTGGCCTCCCTTTTCGTGGAAGTAGATGATGGAAAAGATTCCGATGACTCGCGCCGGATTTGATGCTCTGGACGAAGAGCTCAAGACCCTGAAGAGCATTGAACGTCCGGCCGTGATCCGGGCCATTGCCGAAGCCCGCGAGCATGGCGATCTGTCGGAAAACGCCGAATACCATTCTGCGCGCGAAAAGCAGTCGTTCATCGAAGGCCGCATCAAAGAGCTTGAGGGCATCCTGTCGCTGGCCGAGGTCATCGACCCGTCGAAACTGTCCGGCTCGATCAAGTTTGGCGCGACCGTCAAACTGGTCGACGAAGACACCGACGAAGAAAAGACCTATCAGATTGTTGGCGAGACCGAGGCCGATATCGAGCGCGGTCTGCTCAACATTCGCTCGCCGCTGGCGCGGGCGCTGATCGGCAAGGATGCCGGTGACAGTGTCGAGGTCAAGACCCCCGGCGGGGATCGCAGTTATGAAGTGGTCAGCATCCGTTACGTCTGATTTTCCGGACCTGAACGAAAGCGCACGCCATGCCTGATCGCGACGACAGACCCATCGACCTTGGCATATTCGGGCGCGCCGATGACCAGCGCTTTTCGGCAACCGAAATCGTCGCGGCGCTGTTGGCTGTGGTCTGGGTGGTTGCGGTTGCGGTGTACGTCCTGCGCGCGCCCGACCCCGCCCCCGACGGCACCGGTGCCCTTGGGATGGTGATGACGCTGCTTGTGGTGTTCTTGCCGCTGGCGCTGATCTGGGCGGCTGTCACCACCTTGCGGTCGGTGCGCATCCTGCGGGCCGAAGCGGCGCGGTTGCAAGCCTCGGTCGATGCAATGCGAAATGCCTATATCGCCAACCAGCAGACCGGCAGCCGCCCGTCGGTAGAAAAGAAGCTGGACGAGTTGGCCCAAGCCGCCAAACAGACCGAAACCACGCTGGCCACCTTCACCTCGCGCCGCGATGTCGGGCTGACGGTGGCATCGGCCGACCGCAAGGCCGTGCTTGTGGCACCCATTGCCGCGGTGCCGCCCGAAGAGCAACCCGGCCTTGCGCTTGGCACCCCGGCCGAGGCGCTGCGCCCGCCGCTTGCGGTTGCGGACTTTATCCGCGCATTGCAATTTCCCGAAAACCCCGATGACAAGGACGGCTTCCGCGCCTTGCGCCTTGCGCTGGAAGACCGCGATGTGGCCAAGCTCATCCGCGCCGCACAGGATGTCCTGACCCTGCTCAGCGAGGACGGCATCTACATGGATGACCTGCGCCCCGACCGTGCCCGCCCCGAAGTCTGGCGCCGGTTTGCGGCGGGCGAACGCGGCCGTGGCGTGGCCGGGGTGGGCGGGGTGCGCGACCGATCCTCGCTGGCGCTGACCGCCGGGCGGATGCGCGAAGACCCGGTGTTCCGTGACGCCGGGCACCATTTCCTGCGCACCTTTGACCGCATGTTCCAGCAGTTCGAAAAGAACGCCACCGACACCGAAATTGCCGAACTGGCCGACACCCGCACCGCCCGCGCCTTCATGCTGTTCGGGCGGGTGATGGGGGTTTTCGACTAACTGCGCGGCGCTGCGGCCCGGCGCAGGCGGTCGTTGATCGCGCGGCCCAGCCCCTGTTCGGGCACCGGCGCAAAGGCGATGCGGCCGCCGGGGCCTGCCAGATGATCTGCGTCGCGCAAGACCTGAAACAGCGCCGCCGCCGCCTGCACCAGATCGCCGGACGGCGACAGGTTCAACGCGGCCCCCTCGCACCCCGGCCCGAAACCGACCCAGACCTCGCCCGGCGCTGGGGCTGTCACCCCCAGCCGCACCCCGGCGTCGGGCGCGTAATGGCTGGCCAACTGACCGGGTGCGTTGGGTTTTTCTGCGCTGCCGCCTGTGCCGATCGGCCCCAGCAGCGCCTCAAGCGCCTCTTGTGCCACACCGCCGGGGCGCAGCAACAGCGGCACGCCGTCTAGGCCAAGGATCGTCGATTCCACCCCGACCGCACAGGGACCGCCATCGATGATCGCCTCGATCCGCCCGCCCAATCCCGCGCGCACATGGTCGGCGCGGGTGGGCGACACCCGCCCCGACGGGTTGGCCGAGGGCGCCGCCAGCGGCCCGCCAAAGGCGCGTAGCAACGCCTGCGCCACGGCGTGCGCCGGACAGCGCAGTGCCACCGTGGTCAGCCCCGCCGTCACCAAGGGCGACAGGCCGGCATTCGCACGCAACGGCAAGACCAGCGTCAACGCCCCCGGCCAGAACGCAGCCGCCACCGCCTCGGCCCGCGCATCGAACACCGCAAGGTGCCGCGCCATCGCCAGATCGGGGATATGCACGATCAGCGGGTTGAACTGCGGCCGCGCCTTGGCGGCAAAAATCCGCGCTACCGCCCTGCCGTTGCGCGCATCGCCTGCCAGCCCGTAAACCGTTTCGGTCGGCATCGCGACAAGCCCGCCCGCGCGCAGGATCGCCGCGGCGCGGGCCAACCCCGCTTCGTCGGGTTGGATATCCAGCGTATCAAGGTGCATGTGACGCAGCGTATGGCTTGAGCGGTCGGCCCCGATGGCTAACCTGTAGTCTACGTCCATAGCCCCGCCCGGCACCTTTGCCAAGGCAGGCCACATGACCCGAGGTTTCCGATGCCCTACCGTGCGCCCCTGACCGATTTTCGCTTTTTGCTGGATCACGTCGCGGGCTTTGCGCAGGTGGCCGGGACCGACCGTTTTGCCGATGCCACCCCCGACACGGTCGAAGCGATCTTGACCGAGGCAGGCAAGTTGGCCGAAACCGTGATCGCACCGTTGAACCGGGCCGGTGACAAGATGCCCGCACGGCTGGAAAACGGCGTGGTGCGCACCTCGCCCGGCTTTGCCGAAGGCTACCGCGCCATTGCGTCGGGCGGTTGGGTCGCCATTGCTGCCAGCCCCGATCATGGCGGCATGGGCCTGCCGCTGACCCTGGCCAGTGCCGTGAACGACATCCTGTCATCGGCCTGCCTGTCGTTGCAACTGAACCCGCTGCTGACCCAAGGCCAGATCGAGGCATTGGAACACCACGCAAGTGATGCCCTGAAGGCGCTGTATCTGCCCAAGCTGATCTCGGGCGAATGGAATGGCACGATGAACCTGACCGAACCGCAGGCCGGGTCAGATGTGGGGGCGTTGCGCGCCCGCGCCGAACCGAATGGCGACGGCACCTATGCGGTCAGCGGGCAAAAGATCTATATCACCTGGGGGGATGCCGACTTTCTGCCCAACACCGTGCATCTGGTGCTGGCCCGTCTGCCCGATGCCCCCCCCGGCACGGCCGGGATCAGCCTGTTTCTGGTGCCAAAGTTCCTGCCCGATGCCAATGGCAACCCCGGCGCGCGCAACAGCCTGCATGTGGTCAGCCTTGAGCATAAGCTGGGCATCCACGGCAGCCCCACCTGCGTGATGCAATATGATGGCGCGACCGGCTGGCTGGTGGGCGCGCCGCACAAGGGCATGGCCGCGATGTTCACCATGATGAACAACGCCCGGCTTGGCGTGGGGTTGCAAGGCGTCGGCGTGGCCGAGGCCGCCTATCAGCAGGCGCTGGACTATGCCATGACCCGCCAGCAAAGCCGCACGGCTGACCCGGACCAGCCCACGATCATCGGCCACGCCGATGTGCGCCGGATGCTGGCCACGATGAAGGCGCAGGTGTTTTCGGCCCGCGCCATCGGCCTGTCTTGCGCCGTGGCGATCGACATGGGCCATGCCACCGGGCAGGCCGACTGGAAGGCCCGCGCCGCATTTCTGACCCCGATTGCCAAGGCCTATGGCACTGATGTCGGGGTCGCGGTCGCATCGGAAGGCATGCAAGTGCATGGCGGCATGGGCTTTATCGAAGACACCGGGGCGGCCCAGTTCCTGCGCGATGCCCGCATCACCCCGATCTACGAAGGCACCAACGGCATCCAGGCGATGGACCTTGTCGCCCGCAAGATGGCCGATAATGGCGAGGCCGCCTTTCGCCTGATGCGCGAGATCGAAATTGGCGCGCAAGCGGCCCGCACCGGCCTGCCCGATCTGGCGGAAGACGTCTGGCAAGCCTGTGAAACCTTGCGCGAGGCCACCGAGGCGCTGCTGACGCAAGACATGACCGACCGTTTTGCCGGGGCAGTTCCCTATCTGCGGGCCTTTGCCCTTGTTCTGGGCGCGCATTTCCACCTGAAGGCGGCGATGGCAACCGGCGGCAGCGGCCCACGTGGCGCGCTGGCCCGGTTGGCAATCAAGCGGCTGCTGCCCGAACACCTTGGTCTTCTGGCGCAGATACGCGACGGGGCCGCCGATCTCTATGCCCTGTCGCCTGATGACTTTGCCGCCTGAAGGCCGCGCCATGGACAGCCGCGCCGCAGACAGTCGGGCAGGCATCCGCCACCCGTTCCCCGACGCCCCCGCCGAGGGCGCGGCGCTGGAAATCGCCCCCGGCATCCTGTGGCTGCGCCTGCCGCTGCCGATGGCGCTGGATCATGTCAACGTCTACGCGCTGGACGATGGCGACGGCTGGACGCTGGTCGACACTGGCTTGAACAGCAAGCGCAGCCGTGAACTGTGGAAGGCGCTTCTGGCAGGGCCATTGCAAGGCCGCCCGGTGCGCCGGGTGATCGTCACCCACCATCACCCCGACCACGTCGGCCTTGCCGGATGGTTTCAGGCGCGGGGGGCCCAGCTTTTGATGACCCGCACCGCATGGCTTTATGCCCGCATGCTGGTGCTGGACGAACAGCCCACGCCCACACCGCAGGCGATGCGGTTCTACCAGCGCGCCGGTCTGCCCGCCCAGATGCTGGCCACGCGCGCGACCGAGCGGCCGTTCAACTTCTGTGATGTGGTGGCACCGATGCCGCAGGGCTTTGCCGCGCTGGCAGATGGCGGCCAGATCCGGATGGGCGGGCGCAACTGGACCATTCGCTTCGGATCTGGCCACGCACCGGACCATGCGACCTTCTGGTCGGGCGATCTGATCCTTGGTGGCGATCAGCTTCTGCCCGCCATCTCGGCCAATATCGGCGTCTATCCGACCGAACCCGAGGCCGACCCGCTGCGCGACTGGCTGGAAAGCTGCCGAAGGTTTCAGCCCTTGGCGACCGACCGCCAGCTTGTGCTGCCCGGCCACAAGACCCCGTTTACCGGCCTGCCACTGCGCCTGCGGCAGATGATCGACAATAACTGGTCGGGCGTTTTGTAGGGCTTTATGCAGCCCTATTTCATGGTCCCAATCCATTGTTTTCTCGATATAATCTCCCTATCCAGCCTGATTGAGCTTTGTTGAACTGTGCTCTGCACTTAGTCTCAAACTCGGTCTGGCTTTACAACCGGAGGATGAAAGATGGCAACCAAACTCACGCAATCACTGGCAACCAAACTGGCAGAAACGTCCCCGCCAGGGAGTATCTATTATGACGAGGAAGTCTCGGGCCTGAGGATGGTGGTTGGCAGCAAATCGTCCTCCTGGAAGCAGGTGGGGCGCATTAACAACTCAAGCGGGTTGTATGTGACCGTGACCATTGGGCGCGTTGATGAGATGAGCTTGAAAACCGCTCGCACCCGCGCAGTTGAGATTAGGCAGCAGCTTGCCAATGGCATTGACCCACGGCGACCCAAGAGCCAGGTGCCTACCGTGCAGGCTGCCCTTGAACACTACATCGCCATGAACCAGGGAAACTTGCAGCCCTCGACATTGGCGGATTACCGTCGCAGCGTCGTTGGGCCTCTCAAGAGCATCTTGAAGCTGCCCATGTCCGCCATCGATCGCAGCTTGTGCAGGTCCTTGCACGAAAAGCTTTCGGCAAAGCATGGACCAGTGGCGGCAAATACAAGTCTCCGCACTCTCCGGATGATTTACAACGATGTGCTGAGGGATCACGAACTCCCGCCAAACCCGGTTTCTTTGGCAGTGAGGTTCAATGTTGAACGTCCGCGAGACTGGGCAATCCCAGATGCAGAGATGCCCAAGATGTGGGCTGAGTTGGACGCCCTGGAAGACCCGATTGTCCGCACCTGTTGGATGCTCCTGGTGTTCACGGGCCTTCGATCGACAAACGCCCGCACTGCCCGGTGGGAGGCTCTCGACCTCGACATTGGGGTGCTCACAATCCCTCGGACCAAGGGTGGCAGGGTGTTCCGCTGCCCGCTTCCGAGGTTCATGCTGCAACAACTGGAAGCGCTGCGGGAACACACCAAGCCCCTGGCGTCACCGTGGATGTTCCCGGCGACCACCACCCGCACTGGCCATATCAGTGTGCTCAGGTCCGACCGGGGCTTCCGGCATCAACCACACAGTCTCAGGCATAGCTTTAGGCAGCATGCCCTTGAGTCCGGCGTCAGCTTCGAAGACAGCCTCTACCTTTTAGATCACTTCTCGCCTCACGTCTCCCATCGCTACGTCACGAGGGCAAACCTCACCGGCCACTTGCGTGTGGCTCAAGAAAAGGTAGCTGCCCGCATCCTGTCTTTCAGGGGTAAGCCCACTCCCCTTTGAGGGTTTGCATGGCCCCGTAAAGCTTCCAATATCATTCCAAACTGTTGAAAAGGAAAGGCAAATGCAAGAGATACTTGACAGGTTGGACAGAATTGAGACGCTGCTGAGCCAGGGGCAACGGGAATACCTGGACAACGATGCTGCTGCCTCGTTCCTGGGCCTCCAAAGCAACACCCTGGAGGTATGGCGCACGAAGCGCGAGGGACCACCCTTTGTCCGCGTAGGACGCAAGGTGATGTATGCCGTGGCTGATCTTCGAGAGTGGATGGAAGCGAGGCGCCAGAAGCCCCTGGCCTGATCGCCTGCACCTGCTGGAATGAAAAAACGCCCGCCTGGTCACCGGACCTGGCGGGCGTTTTGGTCTGTGATCGTCCGGGGGCCAATCCGCTCAGCTAACCAGAAGTCTTCGACAGACCTGCGCACACTGTCGCAAGCACGTTGTGGCCCGAACCATCGTTCAGGGCTGCAAGTGTTGGTTGTCGGGGCTTGACGTGGTGTGGCAAACTGAGTCGTGAGCACCGGGACTGCAATCCCGATGCTCACTAAAGACTTGATTTTGGAAGGTCAGTCTCAACGCAACCGCCCATCGAAAGGCAAGCTACATCATGGAATATATGCTCGTGCCGGTCACTTGGAAACCGGCAATTCGACCTCGCTCGTTCCCGTCCGATATGCCCAGCACACTTGTTCGGGCGACAAAGGTCGCAAGCGTGCTTGGTATCACCAAGGACAAGCTGTGGGATGCCACCATCATCGATGATCGCGGGCTCGACACCCAACACATCAAACCCCGTCCGAGGACCTATAGCTGTGACCAGGTTCTGATGCTGATGCGCTTGCTGCGGCGGCCAGGCCAAGCTGCCTTTGAGCGCTACCTGCTGGCCAAGCTCGAAAAGGAAGTTGAGAAGGGGCAGTGGCCGCATCCATACCCCGACAGCTACATCATGCCCGACGCCCTGGGCCTTGTGCTTGTTTCCGAGAAGCGCCGTTCTCGACCCATCAGCGACGCTGAATTTGAACGTGCCATGATGTGAGGCCAGCGTTCGGCTAAAGGCTGCGTTTGTTGGTTTAAGGGAGGTGGCCCGTCAGTATATTCTGACACCACGAAACGATTTAGGGCGTCAGGACCCGACCAGTCCCAACGCCCTTGTATAGACAGTGCAAATCCCACTCTGACCTAGGAGCACATGCTATGGATAATAGCATCAGTGGCGCTGTCTTTACGCCATCGTTTTACCAAGCCCACCTCACCGACGAGGAAATCTGGTTTTGTCGCGGTTTGGTGCCGCTCCTTTGATAGCGTAATGTGCAGCAAAGGAGATGAACCATGGGCACAGTTAGGACGGATGA
>JAFGXY010000059.1 GCA_016936395.1 Paracoccaceae bacterium
ACCCGGATCGCATGGCCTTCACCTGCCGTCACCACGTCGTCGGTCTGCGTGTGAAACGTCAGCCGCTGGTCTGGCCCCGCGCCTGCCGACACCACATCCACCGCCACAAACGGCGCGTCATCCACCTGGATTCCGAGTTTTTCCACCGGCGTCACCAGATAATACCGCGCGCCCTCGCGCCGCAGGATCGAGGAAAACAGCTTGACCATCCCGGCCCGGCCAATCGGCGTGCCATCATGAAACCACGTGCCGTCGCGGGCAATGCGCATATCCATTTCGCCGCAATAGGGCGGGTTCCACAGATGCACCGGGGCTGGGCCCTTTTTCGGCAGCGCAGACAGCGCGGCGGTCAGCCCGTCGACGGAAGGTTTCACGATCATTTGTCCGTCTTCGCCTTTTGCCATTTGTGCCGCGCGGCATAGTTGGGTCTAATGGTCAGCATATACAGTCCGAGGAGACGTTGTCATGGCGATTGAATCCCCCGCTACCGACCTGGTCCAAGCCATCGAAGGATTGGGGGACAAGCTGGCGCAGGCCAAGGCGTCGATCAACCAGCGCTTCATCGGTCAGGAAAAGGTGGTTGATCTGGTGCTGGCGTCGATGCTGTGCGGCGGCCATGCCTTGCTGGTGGGTCTGCCGGGCTTGGGCAAGACCCGTCTGGTTGACACGCTGGGCACGGTGATGGGCCTGTCGGCGAACCGCATCCAGTTCACGCCCGACCTGATGCCCGCCGATATTCTGGGGTCCGAGGTGCTGGAAACCGCCGATGGCGGGGCGCGGGCCTTCCGCTTCATCGAGGGCCCGATTTTTTGCCAGTTGCTGATGGCGGATGAAATCAATCGCGCCAGCCCCCGCACCCAGTCGGCGCTGTTGCAGGCGATGCAGGAAAAAGAGGTCACGATTGCCGGCCAGCACCGCAAACTGGGTAAACCGTTTCACGTGCTGGCGACACAGAACCCGATCGAACAGGAAGGCACCTATCCGTTGCCCGAAGCGCAGCTTGACCGCTTTCTGGTGCAGGTCGATGTCGAATACCCCACCCGTGCGACCGAACGCGATATCCTGATCGCCACCACCGGGGCCGAGGACGCGCAATCGACCCAAGTGTTCACCGCTGATGAGTTGATCGCCGCGCAATCGGTGATCCGCCGCATGCCGGTCGGCGAAAAGGTGGTCGAGGCGATCCTTGATCTGGTCCGCGCCTGCCGCCCAGGCGAGGCCGAGGGGCGTGAACTTGAGGGCAGCCTGTCCTGGGGGCCCGGCCCGCGTGCCGCACAGGCGTTGATGCTGACGGTTCGCGCCCGCGCGCTGCTCGATGGCCGTCTGGCCCCGTCGGTTGCCGATGTGGCAGCCATGAGCCGGTCGGTGCTGACGCACCGCATGGCGCTGTCCTTTGCCGCCCGGGCGCGGGGCGAGAGCCTGTCTGGCATCATCGACCGCGTCACCACCCGCACCCTTGGCCTTGAGGCTGCTGCGTGAGCCTTGACCTGCAATCCCGCGCCGAAACCCTCGGCCAGTCGCTGCCGCCGCTGATGGCAGAGGCCGAGCTTTTGGCGGCCACGGTGATGATGGGCGAACACGGCCGCAAGCGCGCGGGGCAGGGCGACGAGTTCTGGCAATACCGCCCGGTCAATGCGGGCGATTCGGCACGGCTGATCGACTGGCGTCGCTCAGCCCGGGGCGACGCGCATTTCGTGCGTGAACGCGAATGGCAGGCGGCGCAATCGGTGACGCTGTGGGTCGATCCGGGCAAGTCGATGGCGTTTACCGGCGACAAATCCCGTGCGCCAAAGTCGGATCGCGCGCGCTTGCTGGCATTGGCGATTGCGGTGCTGCTGTTGCGCGCGGGCGAACGGGTGGGCCTTGCCGGGGATGCAGCGCCGCCGCGCCCCGGTCGGTCGCAGATCGTCAAGCTGGCGGCGATCTTGTCGGGTATTGAAGACGCAGGCGAATATGGTGCCCCCACCGCCACCGGCATGGTCAGCCATGGCCGCGCGCTGTTCGTGTCGGATTTTCTGGGTGATCTGGCCCCGGTCGAGGCTGCGCTTGCCGCCGCCGCAGACCGCGGGGTGCGCGGGGCCATGGTGCAAGTGCTGGACCCCGCCGAGGAAGAATTCCCCTTCACCGGCCGCACCATTTTTGAATCGATGGGCGGCGGCATGCGGCATGAAACCCAGCAGGCGGGCGATCTGCGCGACCGCTACCTTTCGCGGTTGGCCGAACGCAAGGACCGGCTGATGCAGATTGGCCGCGCGGTCGGCTGGCATGTCACCACGCATCACACCGGCCAACCGGCGCAGGCCACGCTGTTGTGGATTTACCGCGCCTTGCAGGGGGGCCGCTGATGTTCATGCTGGGCCCGATCGGTTTTGCCACGCCGATGCTTTTGCTGGGCCTTTTCGCCCTGCCGGTCCTGTGGCTGCTCTTGCGTGCCGTGCCGCCCGCCCCGGTCCGCCGCCGCTTTCCCGGTGTGGCGCTGCTTCTGGGCTTGCGCGATGACGAGGCCGAGGCCGACAAGACGCCATGGTGGCTTTTGCTGCTGCGCATGGCGGCGATTGCCGCGGCCATCATCGCCTTTGCAGGCCCGGTGCTGAACCCGGTGGAGCGGCAGGCAGGCAATGGCCCGTTGATGATTGCCATGGATGCCACCTGGGCCGATGCCCGCGACTGGACCCGCCGTATTGACCGCGCCGGCGCCCTGATCGACGAGGCCGGGCGCGATGGTCGGCCCGTGGCTGTGATCCGCCTGACCGATGCGCCCTCCGAAGTGGCGTTTCAGGCCGCCGATGCGGTGGCCACCCGGCTGGCGGGTGTCACGCCACAGGCATGGTCGCCGCACGATCTGGCCGCTTGGGCCACGGCCCTGCCCGAAGGGGCTTTTGATACGTTCTGGCTGTCGGATGGCATCGCCCATCCGGGGCGCGAAGACCTGATGGCGGCGGTGTCTGCCAAGGGCCGCGTGACAGTGTTCGAAAGCCCGCGCCCGGTTCTGGCGCTGCATCCTGCCACCTTTGCCGACGGGGCCATTCAACTGACCGCCAGCCGCTTGCCGGCCGCCGACCCGCTATCGGTTGAGGTGTCGGCGCGCGGGCCGGATCCTGCCGGGATTGACCGTGAACTGGCCCGCATTGCGCTCGATTTCGGTCTGGGTGAGGCAAAGGCCAAAGCCGCGCTGTCCTTGCCGCCCGAATTGCGCAACCGCATCACCCGGTTTGAAATCGCCGGTCTGCGCTCGGCGGGCGCGGTGTCCTTGACCGACGACAGCCTGAAGCGGCGCAAGGTGGCGTTGATCGGCGGCGGCGCGGACCGTGAGGGGCTGCAACTGTTGTCGCCTCTGCATTACTTGCGTCAGGCCTTGGAACCGGTTGCCGACCTTATGGAAGGCTCGCTCACCGACCTGTTGCTCGCCGCGCCAGATGTGGTGATTCTGGCCGATATCGCGCGGCTATCGCAAACCGATAGCGACGCGCTGCTGGACTGGCTGGACAGCGGCGGGCTGCTGCTGCGGTTTGCCGGGCCGCAACTGGCGGCCAGCGATGTCAGCCGCACCGCCGAAGACCCGCTGATGCCGGTGCGCCTGCGCGAGGGTGGCCGCGCGGTCGGGGGCGCAATGAGTTGGGGCGAGCCAAAGACCCTCGCCCAATTTTCCGAAGACTCGCCGTTTCACGGTCTGCCATTGCCGGATGATGTGTCGATCAGCGCGCAGGTTCTGGCGCAGCCTGACCCCGATCTCGCAGCCCGCACCATTGCAGCCTTGGCCGATGGCACGCCTTTGGTGACACGCAAGGCAGTGGGGCAAGGGCAGGTGGTTCTGGTGCATGTGACCGCCAATGCCGAATGGTCTACCCTGCCCCTGTCTGGCCTGTTCATGCAGATGTTGGAACGGCTGGCCGTGTCCACCCGCCCGATTGCACCGGAACAGGCCGATCTGGTCGGGCAGGTCTGGGTGCCAGAGCTGGTGCTGGACGCCTATGGTCAGGCGGCAGAGGCGGGTGACGTGTCTGGCCAGTCCGGCGAGGTATTGGCGCAGGCGATGACCGCAGGGCCGGGCCCTGACCAGCCGCCCGGCCTTTATGCCGGGGCGGACCGACGGGTGGCGCTGAACGTGATCGGGGCGCAAACCGAATTGCGCGCCACCACTTGGCCCGCCGGCACGGTGATCGAAGGGCTGGAGGCGCCGCCGGAACAGGCCTTGAAGGGCGCGTTCCTGTCAGCGGGGCTTGGCTTGTTGCTGCTGGATATTCTGGCCGCGCTTTGGGTCTCGGGCCGCTTGGGCGGCATCACCCGCGCGGCAACGGTTGTGCTGGCGCTGCTGCTGGTGGCCCCGCAGGCGCAGGCACAGACACAGACACAGGCCAAGGATGACACTCTGGCGCTGGAGGCGACCACGGGGTTCGTGCTGGCCCATGTGCTGACCGGAGACGCGCGCGTCGACGAGGTGGCCGAAAACGGGCTGCGCGGTTTGGGGGATGTGCTGATGGCGCGCACCTCGATTGAACCCGATGCGCCGATTGGCGTCAGCATCGAGTCTGACGAACTGGCGTTCTTTCCGTTCCTGTATTGGCCGGTATCCACCGCGCAACCGCTGCCTTCGGCTGCGGCCTATGCCAAGCTGAACGACTATCTGCAAACCGGCGGGATGATCCTGTTTGACACCCGCGATTCCGATCTGATCGGGGGCAATTCGCCCGAAGCCCAGCACCTGCAACGCCTTGCGGCCGGGCTGAACATCCCGCCGCTGGAGCAGATCCCGCCCGATCATGTGTTGACCCGCACGTTTTATCTGTTGCAGGACTTTCCCGGTCGCCATCCGCGCGGCCCCTTGTGGGTGGAAGCCGCGCCGCCCGATGCCGAACAGGTCGAAGGCATGCCGTTTCGCAACCTGAACGATGGCGTGACGCCGGTGGTGATTGGCGGCAACGACTGGGCCTCGGCTTGGGCGGTCAATGCCAACGGCGCGCCTTTGGTGCCGGTGGGGCGCGGCTTTGCCGGTGAGAGGCAGCGTGAGTTGGCCTATCGCTTTGGCGTCAACCTTATCATGCATGTGCTGACAGGCAACTATAAATCCGATCAGGTCCATGTGCCTGCCTTGCTGGAAAGACTTGGCCAATGACGCAAAGCCTTGTGTTTGCCCCGCTGGTGCCGTGGCTGGTGATCTGGGCGGCCTTGGCCGTTGCCGTGGCGCTGCTGGCGCTGGCGGTCTGGCGAGGCCTCGCGGGCTGGGGGTTGCGCGCCGTCGCGGCATCGGTGGCTTTGCTGGCCTTGGCCAACCCGGCGTTGCAGGAAGAAGACCGCAGCCCGCAGTCGGATATCGTGATAGCGGTGGTGGATGACAGCGCCAGCCAAGGCCTTGCCGACCGCCCCGACCAGACCGCCCGCGCGCTTGCCGCCTTGCAGGCAGAGGTGGCGGCGCTGGACAACACTGAACTGCGGCTGATCCGGGTCGGCGATGGCCCCGAGAATGCAGGCACCCTGGCGATGACCGCGCTTGCCGAAGCTGTGGCCGAAGAACCGCGCGCCCGCCTTGCCGGGGCGGTAATCCTGACCGACGGGCAGGTACACGACCTTGACCTTGCCCCCAGCCTGCCCGCGCCGTTGCATGTGCTGCTGACCGGAACACCGGAAGATTGGGATCGCCGGCTGATCGTCAAGAACGCCCCTGCCTTTGCCATCATGGGCGAAGAGGTGATGCTGACACTGCGCGTCGAAGACCAGGGCAGCGTGCCGCAAAGCGCCGGGGGCATGGTTGATCTGACGATCACCTTCGATGCCGGCTTGCCGCAAACCTATTCCGTGCCGGTGGGTGAAGACCTTGAACTGCCGGTAACGCTGCCGCATGGCGGCATGAACGTGTTGCAATTCACCGTTGCCACCGCGCAGGGGGAACTGACCGACCGCAACAATGCCGCCGTGGTGCAGATCAATGGCGTGCGCGACCGGCTGCGGGTGCTGCTGGTGTCGGGTGAACCCCATGCCGGCGAGCGGGTCTGGCGTAATCTGCTGAAGTCGGATGCCAGCGTGGACCTTGTGCATTTCACCATCCTGCGCCCGCCGGAAAAGCAAGATGGCATCCCGGTCAGCGAATTGTCCCTGATCGCCTTTCCGACCCGCGAGTTGTTCGTGGAAAAGATCGACGAATTCGACCTGATCGTGTTTGACCGCTACCCGATGCGGGGCATCCTGCCGATGTCCTACATGCAGAACATCGTCGATTATGTCCGCGGGGGGGGCACCGTTCTGGTGGCTGCCGGGCCGGAGTATGGCGCGGTTGACAGCATCTGGCGGTCGCCCATGGCCGAGATTTTGCCCGCCGACCCCACGGCGCGGGTGGTGGATGGCGGCTTTTCCCCGGCGCTGACCGATCTGGGCCGCCGTCATCCGGTGACCGAAGGGCTGGAGGACATTGCGCCCGAGGGTGGCTGGGGCCGCTGGTTTCGCATGGTCGATGTGGTGCCCCGCGCGGGGCAAGTGGTGATGGAAGGGCCGGATCAGCGCCCGCTGTTGATCCTGAACCGCGTGGATGAAGGCCGGGTGGCCATTCTGGCGTCCGATCACATGTGGCTGTGGGGCCGGGGTTATGAAGGCGGCGGACCGCAGTTGGAACTGCTGCGGCGTCTGGCGCACTGGATGCTGAAAGAGCCGGAACTGGAAGAAGAGGCCTTGGGTGCGACCGTCGAAGGCCAACGCCTGACCGTGACCCGCCGCACCATTGCTGACACGCCCCCCGGCGATGTGATCCTCACCGGGCCGGATGGGGCCAAGACAGAACTTGCGCTGACCGAAATCTCTCCTGGTCGGTATGAAGGTGATTTTGACGCGCCGACCTTGGGTCTGTATCGGCTGAGCCAAGGGGAGTTGTCGCGTGTGGTGGCGATCGGCCCCTCGGCCCCGCGCGAATTCGTTCAAACCATCGCTTCGGGCGATATCTTGGCCGAGACGGTGGCCGCGACCAATGGCGGGATTTTGCGCCTGTCGGAGGGCCTGCCGGATGTGCGCAGCGTGCGTGACGGTCGGCCCGCGTCAGGCCGGGGTTGGATCGGCATCACCCCGCGCGGCGCCTATGTCACCCAAGACGTGCGGGTGGGGGCCTTGTTGCCGGGGTGGGCCTGGTTGTTGCTGGTGGCAAGCTTTGCCGTGGCAGCCTGGCTGATCGAAGGCCGAAAGGGTGCGCGCAAGCTGGTATAAGGGCGGATGGCGGCTTGCCTGGCCGGCGCGCCCATCACAAGGTGACGCAACGCCCGGCCATGAAAGAGCAGACTGCCCCGACGCGGAACTTTGCCTGATCATCGCAGGCAAACGGCGCAGCCTGACAGTGAAATTGGTGATTTCATTTTACCAATTTATGCGATACCCTTTTGTCGTAAGGAAACGGGGAGGTTTGCCGATGGAAATGCCAAAGCCGAATGTCATGGTCCTGTCGGCCAAATCGCGCATCGTGGCGCGGTTGCGCAAACTGCTTCCCGCAGATGCGGTGATCGAGGATGAGGCGGAAACCCGTGCCTATGAATGTGATGCGCTGACCGCCTACCGCTGCCCGCCGCTGGCCGTGGTGTTGCCGCGCACAACCGCCGAGGTGTCTGCCGTGCTGCGCCTGTGCCATGAGGAAAATGTGCCCGTGGTGCCGCGCGGGTCGGGCACCTCGCTGGCCGGGGGGGCGCTGCCGACCGCCGATTGCGTGGTGCTGGGCGTCAGCCGGATGAATGGCGTGATCGAGACCGATTACGACAACCGCTATATCCGGGTGCAATCGGGCCGCACCAACCTGAGCGTGACCGGCGCGGTCGAGGCGGATGGTTTCTTTTACGCCCCCGATCCGTCCAGCCAGTTGGCCTGCGCCATTGCGGGCAATATCGCCATGAACTCGGGCGGGGCACATTGCCTGAAATACGGCGTCACCACCAACAACCTGCTGGGGGTCACGCTGGTGCAGATGGATGGCACGGTGCTGGAAATTGGCGGTCCGTTCATGGATGCAGGCACGCTGGACCTTTTGGGTGTGATCTGCGGCTCTGAGGGTCAGTTGGGCGTGGTGACCGAAGCCACCTTGCGCATCCTGCCCAAGCCCGAAGGCGCGCGGCCCGTGCTGATCGGGTTCGACAGCAACGAAGTGGCCGGGGCCTGCGTGTCCGACATCATCAAGGCAGGCGTGCTGCCGGTGGCGATCGAGTTCATGGACCGCCCTTGCATCGAGGCGACCGAAGCCTTTGCCAAGGCGGGCTATCCGATGTGCGAGGCGCTGCTGATCGTCGAGGTCGAAGGCAGCCCGGCCGAGATTGACGAGCAACTGGGCCTGATCAAACAAATCGCCCGCCGCCACAATCCGGTCGAGCTGCGCGAGGCCGAAGACGAGGATCAGGCCAAGCGCATCTGGCTGGGCCGCAAATCGGCCTTTGGCGCGATGGGGCAGATCAACGACTACATGTGTCTGGATGGCACCATCCCGGTGTCGAGCCTGCCTTACGTCCTGCGCCGGATCGGCGAGATGTCGAAAGAGATCGGGCTGGATGTGGCCAATGTGTTCCACGCAGGCGATGGCAACATGCACCCCTTGATCCTGTTTGACGCCAACAAGCCCGGCGATCTGGAGAAATGCGAGACCTTGGGGGCCGATATCCTGAAGCTGTGTGTCGAGGTCGGCGGCTGCCTGACCGGCGAGCATGGCGTCGGCATCGAAAAGCGCGACCTGATGGGCGTGCAATTCGCGCCCGAGGACATGGAGGCGCAGTTGCGGGTCAAGGATGTGTTTGATCCCAAATGGTTGCTGAACCCGGCCAAGGTGTTTCCGCTGGAAACAACGGCTGGGCGGTGCGCGGGCTGAAGGGTCGGGACTGGGGCGCTGCCCCAGACCCCGGGGTATTTTTTCCAAGAGGAAAGGGCAGGGGATGCGTCCTGCGACGGAGGCCGATCTGGCCGGGATTATTCGTGATGCGACTTCGCCGCTTGTGGTGCAAGGCGGCGGAACGCGGGCCATTGGTCAATGCGACGGAACGGTGCTGGAAACCGGCGGTCTGTCAGGGGTGGAATTGTATGAACCGGGTGCCCTGACGCTGGTGGCACGGGCCGGCACGCCCCTGGCCGAGGTCGAGGCGCTGCTGGGCAAGGAAAACCAGCGTCTGCCGTTCGAAGTGCCGGACATGCGCGGCCTGTTGGGGCGCACGGGACAAAGCACGCTGGGCGGCGTGGTGGCGGCCAATGCCAGCGGCCCGCGCCGGGTGCAGGTGGGGGCTGCGCGCGACAGTCTGATCGGGGTGCGTTTTGTCGATGGCCGGGGGGCGGTTATCAAGAACGGCGGCCGGGTGATGAAGAATGTCACCGGCTATGATCTGGTGAAGCTGCTGGCGGGGTCATGGGGCACCCTGGGGGTGATCAGCGAGGTCAGCTTCAAGCTGCTGCCGCTGCCCGAGGCCGGGGCCACGCTGATCTTGCCGGGATTGAGCGATGCACAGGCCGTCGCGGCGATGTCGTCTGCGCTTGGCTCGCCCTTCGAGGTGTCGGGCGCAGCACACTGGCCGGGGCAGGGCACCTTTCTGCGGATCGAAGGGTTTTCCGCCTCGGTCGCCTATCGGGCAGATCGGTTGCGGGCGCATCTGGCGGCTTATGGCCTGGCCGAGGTCGAGCCGGGCACAGACCGTTGGATGGCGATCCGGGACGTGGCGCCGTTCCATGGTCGGGCAGGCGATGTCTGGCGGCTGTCGGTCAAGCCCTCGGACGCGCCGGAGCTGGTGGTCCGGATGGGCGCCGAGGCCGTGCTTTATGATTGGGGTGGCGGGTTGATCTGGGCCCTTGTGGCGCCGGGCAGCGATCTGCGCGCACGTCTTGGGGTATTTTCCGGCCATGCCAGCCGGGTGCGCGGTGACGGGCCCGGGGCGTTTCAGCCGGAACCTGTGGGCGTGGCTGCGCTGACTGCCGGTTTGCGGGCGCAATTTGACCCGCGCCAGATTTTGAATGCCGGTTTGATGGGGGCGTAACGTGCAGACCAATTTCACCGCAGAACAATTGCGCGACCCGGGGCTTGCCCGCGCCAACGAGGTGTTGCGCACCTGTGTGCATTGCGGGTTTTGCACCGCCACCTGCCCGACCTATCAGGTGCTGGGCGATGAGCTGGACAGCCCGCGCGGGCGGATTTACCTGATCAAGGACATGCTGGAAAAGGGTCGCCCGGCCGATGAAAAGACGGTCAAGCACATCGACCGCTGCCTGTCGTGTCTGGCTTGCATGACCACCTGTCCCAGTGGTGTGCATTACATGCATCTGGTCGATCAGGCGCGCGACTACATCGAAGCCACCTACAAGCGCCCCCTGATGGACCGCGTGCTGCGCGCCTTGCTGGCTTGGACCATCCCCTATCCGGGGCGGTTTCGGGCGGCGCTGATGGCGGCGCGGATCGGGCGGCCCCTGGCGCGGTTCATGCCCGACCCGCGGCTGAAGGCGATGTTGCAGATGGCCCCGCGGAAAACCCCGGCGAAAAGCCCCAATGATGCGCCCCAGACCTTTGCCGCCACGGCACCGCGCCGGATGCGGGTGGCGCTGCTGACCGGCTGTGCGCAAAAGGCACTGAACACCGATATCAACGACGCCACCATTCGCCTGCTGCGCCGTCTGGGGGCCGAGGTGGTGGTGGCCAAGGGCGCGGGCTGCTGCGGGGCGCTGACGCATCACATGGGCAAGGCCGATCTGGCGCATGCGTCGGCTGCGGCCAATATCCGGGCCTGGATGGCCGAAAAGAACGGCGCCGGTCTGGACGCGATTGTCATCAACACCAGTGGGTGCGGCACAACGGTCAAGGATTACGGCCACATGTTGCGCAACGATCCGCTGGCCGCCGACGCCGCAACCGTTGCCGGATTGGCCAAGGACATCAGCGAGGTGCTGACAAAACTGGGCCTGCCCCAAGGTGCGCCGAAAGGGGTGAAGGTGGCCTATCACGCGGCATGCAGCCTGCAACACGGCCAGCAGATCAAGACCTTGCCGAAAGACCTGCTGAAACGGGTGGGCTTTACCGTGGTGGAACCTGCCGACAGCCATTTGTGTTGCGGGTCAGCCGGCACCTACAACCTGCTGCAACCCGAGATCAGCCAGCAACTGAAAGCGCGCAAGGTGCAGACGCTGGAAGCGAAGACGCCCGATGTGATCGCCGCCGGGAACATCGGCTGCATGATCCAGATCGGGTCGGGCACGAAGGTGCCGATCGTGCACACTGTCGAGTTGCTCGATTGGGCGACGGGCGGGCCGAGGCCGCGCAATCTGAACAGCCTTTGACGGCGGCCACAAATCTGCCAAACTCGGCTGGCATGCCGCAGGGCAAGAACCCCGGAGGTGCCATGCGTCTGTTGCGTGTCTTTATGCTGTTGGCCCCGTCGCTGGCTTTGCCGGTGGCGGCCCAGGATGTGGGCCTGAAATCCTTGCAGACCGGCGATGATTCGCGCGGCTGGGAGGCGGTGGGTCGGCTTAATCTGGGCGATCAGGGGTTTTGCACCGGGGCGCTGATTGCCGACGATCTGGTGCTGACGGCGGCGCATTGCCTGTTTGACAAGACCAGCGGTGCCCGTATCGATCCGGCAACCATCCAGTTTCTGGCGGGTTGGCGCAACGGCCGTGCGGCGGCGTATCGCGGGGTGAAAAAGGCCCTTGCGCACCCGGAATACGTCTATGGCGGGCAGGAAAGCATTGACCGCGTGCCGTTCGACATGGCGCTGCTGCAACTGGATCAACCGATCCGGCTGCCGTCGATCAAGCCCTTTGCCACCGACAACCGCCCCGGCAATGGCGATGAGGTGGGGGTCGTGTCTTATGCGCAAGACCGGTCAGAAGCACCGTCCTTGCAGCAGGTTTGCCATGTGCTGGGTCGGCAATCCGACATGCTGGTGCTGTCTTGTGATGTCGATTTCGGATCTTCGGGCGCGCCGGTGTTTTCGATGCGGGACGGTGTGACACGGATTGTTTCGGTGGTGTCTGCCAAGGCCGAGGTTGAAGGCCGCAAGGTGGCGCTTGGCACGCCGGTTGCCGATCATCTGGCTCTGTTGCGCGTCAAGATTGCCGAAGGCGGCTCGCCCCTGCGTCCGGGCAATGTGCGGGTGCTGTCGGGCGGCGGCGGCGGAAAGTTCGTGACGCCATGAAGCGGATCGCTGCCCTTGCCCTGTGCCTGCTGACCGCCAGCCCTTCGGTTGCCCAGAATACCGGGTTGGAACGGCTGAGCCGCCCTGACCAGATCATCAGCTGGAAGGCCGTGGGGCGGGTCGATATCGGCACATCGGCGTTTTGCACCGGCACGTTGATCGCGGCCGATCTGGTGCTGACGGCGGCGCATTGCCTGTTTGATCGCAGCGGCGCACCCTATCCGGTGGACAAGATCACCTTCCGGGCAGGGTTCGCCGATGGTGCAGCGGTGGCCGAGGCAGGTGTGGCCCGAGCCACAGCGCATGACAACTATGTCGCCGGCAAGACCGGCACACAGGATGGCGAACAGATCCGGTTCGATGTGGCACTGCTGCAACTGGCACAGCCGATCTCCACGGCCCTTGCGCCGCCGTTTGCCGTTGATCGCCCCAGCGATGGTGACGAGGTCAGCGTGGTGTCCTATGCCCGTGGCCGGGAGGCAGCACTGTCGTGGCAACGGGCCTGCACCGTTCTGGGGCGGCGCGGTGATCTGATCGCTGTCGATTGCGACGTAACCTTCGGCGCGTCCGGCGCACCGGTGTTTGACCGCAGCCAAGGCCGGGCGCGCATCGTGTCGATCATCTCGGCAGGGGTGAAGGATGGCGCGGGAACCGTTGCCTTCGGGATGGAACTGCCCCGGCTGGTGTCAGACCTGAAGCAGCAGCTTCGGTCGGGGCGGGGGGTGGTGACGGCCCAAGGCGACGGCTTGGAACCGTCCGCGGTCGGTGCCAGACGCATCTCGCTGGGCGGTGCTGACCGCTCGGCTGGCGGCGCGCGCTTTGTGAAAGTGCCGGGCAACTGACCTGCCGCACAGGGTCTTGAAACGCCGGTTTTGCCTTCCTAGCTAATGGGTATCGGGCGCCATGACGGGCCCGGTTCCAGCAACGGCCCGCCCGGTTCGGGGGGTCGACGTAGCATCGCTTCGAAGGAGGATGACCCATGCGTAATTTCGATTTCGCCCCGCTCTACCGTGCCACCGTTGGCTTTGATCGCATCGCCGACCTGATGGATCGTGCGCTTGCCGCAGACGTGGCGCAGCCGACCTATCCGCCCTACAATATCGAAAAGACGGCAGAAAACGCTTATCGCATCTTGATTGCCGTGGCGGGTTTCAGCCCGGACGAACTGACGGTTGAGGTCAAGGATGGTGCACTGTCCGTGACCGCCCGCAAGGAGCCGGAAGCTGACAACCGCACGTTCCTGCACCGTGGCATTGCCACCCGCGCCTTTGAGCGCCGTTTCGCCTTGGCAGACCATGTCCGTGTCACCGGGGCCACGCATGAACTTGGCATGCTGCACCTTGATCTTGTGCGCGAAACCCCCGAGGCGCTGAAACCGCGCCGGATCGAGATCTCGCGGGTGACCGAGGTGCCGACCAAGGCGCTGGAAAGCACCGAAGTCTGATCAGCTGATCTGAATGCTGTGTTGGGCCCGCCAGGCATCGCCTTGGCGGGTCTTTTGTATTGCTGACGCAGTCGCGGGAACGGTGTCGTGCGCCTTGGCAGCAGAGTGGACCGGAGTGTCGCATGGTGAAACCCGGTCTGGCCACAGGCTTGGCACCCAGCCTGCGGGCCAACACCTCAGCCTGGCTGACACATACGTGCGCTGGATACGAGCTTTCCGACAGTGGGGCTGCCCATTCGGGAGATGGTTGTTGCTATTCTGCTCTATCCAAACGGTTAAAAGCTTGCTATCGTTTCAGCTAAAGAAAAATAAAACGAGCAGGCTAAGGATAACAGGTATGAAAGCGGGCTTTCGAGGCACGTTTGTCATTTCCTGGTCACAAACAGAAATAGACGGCCTTGTGGCCGCCCCGTTGGACGTGCTTGCCGTCGGTGCCTCATGGCGCTGGACTGGCCAACCCGTCAGGGTGGATGGCCAAGGGGACGTGCTGGTTCTGGACGGGGCCGAAGGAATTGCAGATATTCGCAGGCGGGCCGCCAGAAAGGTGCGCCGGCTGATCGGTGCGGCGGTCACGGGCGATGCGGTTCTGTCCGACGACGCAGCGGTCGATGAAGACACGCCCGACCAGGGCTTCATCGTCACCGATGGGCATCAAAGCTGGTCTGTCACCGTGCTGCCGGTGCCCGATACCGGGGCGCGGCTTTTGATGTTCGTGGGCGATCTGCCACCGCCGGGGCAAGACCTGTGGGTGGTGCGCACCGCGATTGACCGCACCCATTCGGGTGCAGGGGCCAAGGCTGCGGGTGGTGTGATCTGTTTCACCCCCGGCACGCGGATTGCCACACCCACCGGCCCGCGGCTGATCGAGGACATCCGCCCCGGTGACTGCGTCCTGACCAAGGATAACGGCGCGCAAGAGATATTGTGGACCGGCAGTCGCCGCATGACCGGTGCCCGGCTTTATGCCATGCCGCATTTGCGGCCGATCCGCTTCAAGTCTGGCGCGCTTGGCATCGACCGGCCCGATCCCGACCTGATCGTGTCACCCCAGCACCGGCTGGTGCTGACAGGGGCCGCGGCGCAATCGTTGTTCAACACCAACGAGGTCTTGGTCAAGGCCGAAGACCTGTTGAACGACGTGACGATCTGCGTCGATCATGCCCTGCGCGAGGTCACCTATATTCATATCCTGCTGAACCAGCACAACATCGTCTGGGCCAATGGGATGGAGACCGAGAGCTTTCATCCGTCAAACACCGCGCTGGACACCATTGACCCGGCCCAACGTGCAGCCCTGCTGGCGGCCGTGCCCGGCATCGCCACCAACCCGGCCAGCTATGGCGACTACGCCCGGCGCAATCTGTCGACCTCTGAAGTGGCCATCCTGCGGCACGACTCTGCGGCGTGATCATAGACCCAAAGGTCATGGGCCCGAAGGAAGACGGGGGGCATTCTGCCCCGCAGATTAAGCAAAAGGGGGGCATTCTGCCCCCCGGGCCCCCCCTGAGGATATTTGTGGAAAGAGAAAGCCGGAGGCGTTGACTCTGCGGCTTGCGGGGGTATAAGCGCGGCCTGGGTTGCAGCGGGGGACCGTTGCAGCCTTTCATTGGTGTTGGTGGCCCCCGCAAGGGGATGCCTGTCGGGCCCTTGGGCCAAAGGACAACGCCCTTCATGGTGCCTGTGGGCCAAGATCGGGAAACCGGTTCCGGTCCGGTCAAACAGGCAGAGCGCAAACGAAGGAGATCAGCCGTGACCAAACGCACGTCTGCCAAGTATAAAATCGACCGCCGCATGGGCGAGAATATCTGGGGCCGCGCCAAGTCGCCGGTCAACAAGCGTGAATATGGTCCGGGCCAGCACGGTCAGCGCCGCAAGAACAAGCTGTCGGACTTTGGCACCCAGCTGCGGGCCAAGCAAAAGCTGAAGGGCTATTACGGCGACCTGACCGAAAAGCAGTTCCGCAAGATCTATGGCGAGGCCGAGCGTGTGCGCGGCGATACCGGCGAGATGCTGATCGGTCTGCTGGAGCGCCGTCTGGATGCGGTGGTCTACCGCGCCAAGCTGGTTCCGACGATTTTTGCCGCCCGCCAGTTCGTGAACCACGGCCATGTGCTGGTCAACGGCAAGCGTGTGAACATCGCGTCCTACCGCGTGTCGGAAGGCGACGTGATCTCGGTCCGCGAAAAGTCGCGTCAGATGGCGTTGATTCTGGAAGCCATCCAGTCGGCCGAGCGCGATGTGCCCGATTATCTGGATGTTGACCATCACAAGCTGACCGCGACCTTCGTGCGCACCCCGACCTTGGGCGATGTGCCCTATGCGGTGGTGATGGAACCGAACCTGGTCGTCGAATATTACGCGAAGAACTGATCTTTCGACAGGTGTTGTCAAAAGGGCCGCCGGATCGGGCGGCCCTTTTGCTTTGTGCGCGCCAGCCTGTCGCAGCCTTGCGCGGGGGGTTGCGCCCTTGCGCGGCTCGGCTATCAGTCGAGGCTGGAAACATGCGCGCGGAGGTGCCTTTGCGATGGTCAAGAAAACTGTAGAGGGCCGGTTTGAAACCTTGCTGTTTGCAAGCCGTTGGCTGATGGCGCCGATGTATCTGGGGCTGGTGGTCAGCCTTGGCATGCTGACGGTGATCTTCCTGCGCGATCTGGCCTATTACGTACCGCAGGTGATGACGATGAAATCCGATCAGGCCATTCTGGTGGCGCTGACCCTGATCGACCTGACCCTGGCGGGCAACCTGTTGCTGATCGTGATGTTTTCGGGATATGAAAACTTTGTGTCGAAGTTTGATATCGACGCTGGTGAGGATCGTCCCGACTGGATGGGCAAGGTCGATTTCGGCGGTCTGAAGATGAAGCTGATTGCCAGCATCGTGGCGATCTCGGGGATTCACCTGCTCAAACGGTTCATGGAAATCGGGGAATCGGTGGCGGATGCCAAGTTTGGCGAGACAGAGCTGTATTGGCTGGTGGTCATCCACCTGACCTTTGTGGTGTCGGGCGTCTTGATGGCAGTGATGGACTGGCTGCAGGCCAAGTCCTACAAGTGACGCAGGCACAATCATCGGCTTAAAATCGCGCTGGTCTAGGCAGGTCTTCGCCGCTAGAACCCTTGGGAATTGGAGGCCAGCATGAACGACACCATCCGCCCGCAGCCCGGCATTCTGGACATCGCTTTGTATGAGGGCGGCAAGTCGCATCTGGCGGGCATGGCCAATGCGCTGAAACTGTCGTCCAATGAAAACCCGTTTGGCGCGCCGGACAAAGCCAAGGAAGCGTTCGGCAAGACGGTGCACAGCCTGCACCGCTATCCCAACACCGACCACAGCGCCTTGCGTCAGGCGATTGGCGATGTGCACGGGCTTGACCCTGACCGGATCATCTGTGGCGTCGGGTCGGATGAGATCATCACCTTCCTGTGCCAGGCCTATGCTGGTCCGAAGGATGAGGTGGTGTTCACCGAACATGGCTTTCTGATGTATCGCATCAACACACTTGCGGTGGGGGCCAACCCCATCGAGGTGGCCGAGCGGGAGCGGATCACCGATGTCGATGCCATTCTGAAAGCCTGCACCAAGCGCACGAAACTGGTGTTCATCGCCAATCCGAACAATCCTACCGGCACCATGATCTCGCCCGCCGAGATGGAGCGTCTGGCCGCCGGGCTGCCCGCGCAGGCCATTCTGGTGATCGACGGGGCCTATGCCGAATATGTGGGCGGCTATGACGGCGGGGCGGGGTTGGCCACAACCCGCGACAATGTCTTCATGACGCGGACATTTTCCAAGATTTACGGCTTGGGCGGGTTGCGCATCGGCTGGGGCTATGGCCCGCGCCATATCGTCGATGTGCTGAACCGCATCCGGGGGCCGTTCAACCTGTCGACCACGCAGCTTGAGGTGGCCGAGGCTGCCGTGCGCGATCAGGATTGGGTCAACAAGTGCCGGTCGGAAAACGCCCGCATGCGCAATTGGCTGGCCGAGGCATTGGCCGAGGTTGGCGTGCCGTCTGACACCAGCATGGCCAATTTCATTCTGGCCCGATTTGCCGGCGAGGACGAGGCTGAGGCCTGCGATGCCTTCTTGCAGTCGCAAGGGCTGATCGTGCGTCGGGTGGCAAGCTATAACCTGCCGCATTGCCTGCGCATCACTGTGGGCGACGAGGCCGGATGCCGGCGCATCGCGCATGCCGTGGGGCAGTTCAAGGGCCTGAAATGACGGTGATCTACGACCGTGTGGCGCTGATCGGCCTTGGACTGATTGCGTCGTCTATGGCGCATGCGATGCGGCAATACGGGTTGGTGGGGGAAATCGTCGGTCATGCGAAATCGGCCGAAACCCGCAAGATTGCGCTAGACATCGGGTTGTGTGATCGGGTCTGCGACACGGCCGCCCTAGCGGTGCAGGGGGCCGATCTGGTGGTCTTGTGCGTGCCGGTCGGCGTAATGGGCGATCTGGCGGCCGAGATCGCGCCGCATCTGGCACCGGGGGCCACGCTTACCGACGTTGGGTCGGTCAAGGGGGCGGTAGTGGAGGCGGTGGCCCCGCATATGCCGTCGGGCGTGCAGTTCATTCCCGGCCACCCGATTGCAGGCACCGAACATTCGGGGCCACGGTCGGGATTTGCGACGCTGTTTCAGAACCGCTGGTGGTTGCTGACGCCGCTGGATGGGGCCGATGTTGCGGCCACCGCCCGGTTGCGCGCGTTGTGCGAAGGCATGGGGGCCCATGTTGATGAAATGGACGTGGCGCATCATGATCTGGTGCTGGCCGTCACCAGCCACACGCCACACCTGATCGCCTACACAATGGTGGGTGTGGCCGAGCATATGCGTCGGGTATCAAACTCGGAGGTCATCAAGTATTCGGCGGGCGGGTTTCGCGACCTGACCCGCATCGCCGCCAGCGATCCGGTGATGTGGCGCGATGTTTTCCTGACCAACAAGGACGCCGTGCTGGATATCCTTGGCCGCTTTACCGAGGAGCTTTTCGTCCTGCAACGTGCCATCCGCATGGGTGATGGTGAGCAGCTTCATGCCTATTTCACCCGAACCCGCGCGATCCGGCGTGGCATTATCGAGGCCGGTCAGGATACTGCGGCCCCGGACTTCGGGCGCGCGACCGTGGGTGGAGGAGAGGGCAAGACGTGATGCAGCGATGCTTGGGTGCGGTGGCGATCTGGGCGGTGCTGGCCGGTGTGGCCTTGGCCGAGATGCCGCAAAGCTCGCCTCGCCCGATGCGGCGCCCGGTTGCGGTGGTGATCTCGCAGCCTTTGGTGTTGCAGCCCGCCGCAGCGCCCGCCGCGATTGCCACGCCGCTGCTTTCGGGCTTTGCTTCTGTCAGGCCACAACCCCGGCCCGCCACACTGGGCGCAGGGTCCGCGTCGGCGGTGATGATGGCGTCTGCCGTCACCGCGACACCGCCGCCAAAGGTGCCGCTGCCGGGATCTCTGCGCCCGGCCAAACGCCCGGACGGCTTGGCCAGACGGACCCTTGCCGCCGCAGGTGCCATCAAGGTGGCCCCTGGCAAGCAGGGCGTGGTGTCCAAAAAGGGCGCGGTTTGCGGTGATCCGGCGATCAAGGGTGAGGCGCTTGCCCCGATCACCTCAAAGGTCATGGGGTGCGGCGTCGCCAATCCGGTCAAGGTCACATCGGTGGCCGGGGTGCGCCTGAGCCAGCCAGCCACCATCGACTGCGATACCGCACGGGCGCTGAGGACTTGGGTCGAACGCGGGCTGATGCCGGCTTATGGCCGGGCCAAGGTGGTCGAGATGCAGGTTGCCGGCCACTATGTCTGCCGCACCCGAAACCACAGACCCGGGGCCAAGGTCAGCGAACACGGCAAGGGCCGCGCCATCGACATTGCAGGCTTTACCCTTTCCAACGGAAAATCGGTGTCGGTGGCGCGCAATTTCGACAAACCCATGCGCAAGGCCCACAAGGCCGCCTGTGGCATCTTCGGCACCACGCTGGGGCCGGGGTCGGATGGCATGCACGAAGACCACCTGCATTTCGACACCGCCAAACACCGAAGCGGGTCATACTGCCGCTAGAGCGTGTCACGCCCAATCGGGTTTGTATCCTGCGGCGATGAAGTAGTTGAGGCATTCGTCTTCGGTGAAGAGGTCGCAGAC
>JAFGXY010000060.1 GCA_016936395.1 Paracoccaceae bacterium
CTCGGGGATTGTTGCGGGCGATGTCATTACCCAGTTTGATGGCAAGCCGGTGGCCGACACCCGCGATCTGACCCGCCGTGTCGCCGACAGCCCGGTGGGCCAGGCCGTGCCGGTGATCGTGCTGCGCGAAGGCAAGACCGAAACGCTGCAAGTGACGCTTGGCCGCCGCGAGGATGCTGAAGCCGCCGAGTTGGTGCCCGCAACCGCCGACAAGCCCGAAGAACCGCAGCAGGCCGACATTCTGGGCATGACGGTGACCCCGATCACCGACGAGCTGAAACAGTCGATGAACCTGCCCGCCGATGCCGAAGGTCTGGTGGTCAGCAAGGTTGATGTCTCGTCCGAAGCCTATGCCAAGGGCCTGCGCGATGGCGACATCATCACCGAAGCGGGGCAGCAAAAGGTGGCACGGGTGAAAGATCTGGAAAGCCGCATTGCCGAGGCGAAAGATGCAGGGCGCAAGTCGATCCTGCTTCTGGTGCGCCGGGCAGGCGACCCGCGCTTTGTGGCGCTGGCCATCGAATAGGCGGAGACGCCGATGTGCAGGACATGGGCGGCGGGGCAACCTGCCGCCCTTCATTTTTGGCGCACGCACCTTGGGCTGGCGTTGGCATTTGAGTATTTGGAAAGCAGCAATTCCATGGTGCGTCAGGCCAAGGGGCTGACCGCAGGGGCAAGGATCAGAACTGTGGCCCCGATCCGCCGATTTCGCGCAAAAGCCGCGTGCGGAAACTGGACATCCATTCAGCGCGCTCTTCCGCCATGGCGCGGCCCAAGGGCGTTTGCATGGTCTGCACGATGGCAAACAACTTGACCTCCAGATGATCAAGGCCGTAGGCGCGGTCGTCCAGCGGGCGGTGCAGCGCCAGCGGATCCTCGGGGTGGAACAGCGCGCCCCCCATCGCCCCGGTGACGGCAAACATCCGGGCAAGGCCGATCGCCCCCAAAGCCTCCAGCCGGTCGGCGTCTTGCAAGATGCGGGCAAGTGGGGTGCGGGGCGCGATTGCCGCGGAAAAGCTGTGCGCCTCAATCGCATGGGTGACGCTGGCGATGCGGTCAGCGGGCCAGCCCCGGGCAGCCAGCCAGTCGCCCGCGATCTGCGCGGACAGGCGTGCGGCATCGGCCCGGTTTGGCGCATCCTTGGGCAGGCGGGCGGCATCGTGAAAGATCACCGCAAGGTGCAACGCCTCGGCATCCACCCCGGTTTCATGTGCCATCAACGTCTGACAATGCGCCCAGACCCGGGCCAGATGGCCAAGGTCATGGGCGGGGTCGGTCTGGCCCGCCCAAAGCCGGGCAAGTTCGGCCATGGCTGCGGCGACAAGATCGGTCATCGCGGATCGCGGTCAATGGCCACAAGGCCCAACTCGCGCGCGGCACTCAGCGACAGACGGTCGCTTTCCAACCCGCGCTCGGCCTGAAACCGGCGCAGGGCGGTGCGGGTGGGCATATCCATCGCGCCGGTCAGCGGCAGCAGATACAGGCCACGCGCCTTCAAGGCCCGTTGCAGGCTGGCGACAAACTCGACTGTCATCTGATCGGGACAGGGGCTCCGAAACCAGATTTCCTCGCGCGGTTGCACGATCTTTTGCCGGGTCTCGCTGTGAAAGCTGGCAGGCGCGATCACGCTGCCATCCTTGGCGCGTTGCTCGGGGGACACCATCACCTGCTCGCTGACGGTCTCGATCACCATCGGCGTCACATCGGATGCCCAGCACGCGCCTTCGGGCCCTTTGGGCGGCCCCGGTTCGGTCAGGCGGATCAGATCAGTCGACAGGTCCGCCCGCGTCGGTGCTTGGGGCATCAGACCGGGACGGCAGGCCGCAAGGGCCAGTCCGGCGCAAAGGATCGCCCAAGGTGCGCTGCGGGGTGTCATGGCGGTGGTCACGTCCTGCCTGTGCCGGTTTACCCAGTCTTGCAGCAGGACACTAGCACGGGTGCTGCCTCGGGGCCTAGCCTTGGCACGCACAGCGACAACGTGCCGTTGCAGGGCAGCCACGTTGCCCCTAGGGCTGATCGCCGGCGCGGGTGCCGTCAAAGCGGAAGGCCGGGTCCAGCAGACGATCCAGCATGTGACTGATGTCTTCGATGTCTTCGGCCACCACATGCACCACCCCCGTCTCACGCTGCAACCGGCCCGTCACCCGCAACAGCCGCCCACTGATGACCGCGCGGCGAAACCGCTCGTACACCTTGGCCCAGACCACCACGTTGCAGGTGCCGGTCTCATCCTCCAGCGTCAGGAAGATCACCCCCTTGGCGGTGCCGGGGCGTTGGCGCACCAGCACCAACCCGGCCACACAGACCCGCGCGCCATAGGGCGGCTCGACCAGGCGCGCAGCGGGCAGGGCCGCAGGCGGGCGCGGCCATGTGCCCGGCGGTGGCGTGGGGGTCATCCAGTCATGGGGCAGACGCTGCGTCATGAGAACTTTTATAGAACATATACCACGGAAATCCAGCCCCCCCGCCCCTCTGGCAAAGCCTGACGTTTTGGCCTATGTCCATGCAAAGCAACGCCTGAAAAACCGGGACGAAAAGAGAGCGACGATGGCAAAGATCAAATACGTGGAATACGGCGGCAAGGAACATGTGGTGGATGTCGCCAACGGCCTGACCGTGATGGAAGGTGCGCGCGACAACGGCATCCCGGGGATCGAGGCCGATTGCGGCGGCGCCTGCGCCTGCTCGACCTGCCACGTCTATGTCGCCCCCGATTGGGTGGACCGCCTGCCGAAAAAAGACAGCATGGAGGCCGACATGCTGGACTTTGCCTATCAGCCCGATCCGGTCCGCTCACGCCTGACCTGCCAGATCAAGGTGACCGATGCGCTGGATGGCCTGACCGTCCACATGCCGGAAAAGCAGATCTGATGCGCAGTCTTGCGCTGCTGGCCTTGGCATGCCAACCGGCCCTGGCGCAAGACATCACCTCGGCCCGGCTGACCCTACCGACCGACCGTTATGACCACGCGGTTCTGGGCGATGCGCTGGAATGGGCCGGGTTGGAAATGACCCTGTCCGATGGCCGGACTCTGCGCGTCACCCTGCCCAGCGACCGCGTGTTCGAAGACATCGAGGCCCGCCTTGCCGACCTGGATGGCGACGGTCGCCCCGAGGTGGTGGTGGTTGAAACCTCGCTCACCAAGGGCGCCTCCCTCGCGGTCTATGATGCCTCCGGAAAGCGCGCCGCAACCGCGCATATTGGCCAGCGCAACCGCTGGCTGGCCCCGGCAGGCATCACCGATTTCGATGGCGACGGCCAGGTCGAGATCGCCTATGTTGACCGCCCACATCTGGCGCGGGAACTGGTCTTTGTCCGCCTCACCGGGCGCAAGCTGACCGAAGTCGCCCGCGCGCCCGGCTTCACCAACCACCGCATCGGCGACAGCCGCATCGCGGGCGGCGTGCGCACCTGCAACGACCAGACCGCCCTCCTCGTCGCCTCGGCCGACTGGTCGCGCCTGATGCAGGTCACGCTTAGCAGGGGCGGCATCACCGCCACCGATATCGGCCCTTGGCCAAGCTCCGGACCAAACCTGAAAACCTGCCCCTGAGCCGGTTTCCTCTTGGCAAAAATACCCTGGGGGAGTCGCGCAGCGACGGGGGCAAAGCCCCCTCTTGCTCAGCCCAGCCACCGCGCCAGGGCGACCAGCGCAACGCCAGCCGCCACGGATGCCAGCCCCATCAACCGCCGCTGATCGCGCGACAGGCTGGCCAGCAGCGCCAGCACCTGTTCGACACGCAAAGGGGCCAGTGCAAGCACCAGCCCCTCGACAACAAGAACCAGCCCGAAGGCCAGAATGACCCAGATCACGGCGCAGGCGCGCGGTCTGCCGGCGGCTGTTCGCTGCGCAGATAGTTGAAGAACTCGCTGTCCGGCTGCATCACGATCGACGAATTGCCCGACTGCAACGCCCGCTCATACGAGGTCAGCGAGCGGGTGAAGGCAAAGAATTCGGGGTCTTTGCCAAAGGCTTCGGCATAAATCCCGTTTCGTTCGGCATCGGCCTCACCGCGGGCCACTTCGGCCAGACGCCGCGCCTCCGAGGTCAGTTCCACCACAGTCCGGTCGGCGGTTGCCCGCACCCGTTGTGCGGCTTCGCCACCGCGGGCAATCTCGTCGGCGGCTTCGCGTTCCCGCTCGGCCCGCATCCTTGCAAAGGTCGCGGCAAGGTTCTGCTCTGGCAGGTCGGTGCGGGTCAGGCGCACGTCGATCACCTCGATCCCAAGCGCGCCCGATTCCGTGCGGGCACGGTCGCGGATCTGGTTCATCAGCGAGGTCCGGTCTTCCGACAGCACCCGGTTTGACGGCACAGACCCCAACACTTCACGGATCGCGGCGTTCAGGATGCGGTCAAGCCGGGTTTGGGCGGCATCGACCCCGGCGGCCCCCACCGCCTCGCGGAAGGCCACAAGATCGGTGATCCGCCAGCGGGCAAAGGCATCGACCACAAGACGGCGGTCATCCAGCGGTGTCACCTCCAAGGGCTGGGTCTTGATACCAAGGATGCGGCCGTCATAGCGCACGACCTCCTGGATCAGCGGGATCTTGAAGCCAAGGCCGGGATCTTCCTTGACCTGCTTGACCTGACCGAATTGCAAGACCAGCACCTTTTCGCGCTCATCAACGATGAACAGGGTGGACAGCGCCGTCACCGCAACGGCAGCGATCACCGGAAGGATAATTTGGGCTTTCATCAGTTGTTTCCTCCGGTCGTCGCGGCCGCACCTTGGGCAGGGCGCCCCAGATCATTCAACGGCAAGAAGGGCACGACACCCTGGCCGCCGCCGGCTTCACCACCCGAAACACCGTCAAGGATGACCTTGTTCATGCCGCCCAGAACCCGTTCCATCGTTTCAAGATACATCCGTTTGCGGGTCACATCGGGGGCTTTGACATATTCGTTGTAGACCGAGGTAAAGCGGCTGGCCTCACCCGAGGCGTCATTGACCACCTGGGCGCGGTAGGCTTCGGCCTCTTCCACCAGACGCGCGGCTTCACCGCGGGCACCGGCGGTGACGCGGTTGGCATAGGCATCGGCCTCTTTTTCCAGCCGATCGCGTTCCTGCTGGGCGGCTTGCACCGAGCGGAAGGCGTCGATCACCTCACGCGGGGGGTCGGCCTTTTCAAAGTTGACCCGGATCACGTTCAGCCCCGCATCATAGCTGTCGACCGTGCCCTGCACTGCGGCCCGCAGATCACTGGCGATCAAGCCACGATCCCGGTTCAGGATCGGCGCAAGTTCCGACCGCGCGATGATGTCGCGCATCGCCGATTCCGAAACCGCCCGGATCGTGTCGGCAGGGTCAGCCAGATTGAACAGGTATTTTGCCGGATCGTCGATGTTCCAGACCACCTGAAAGCCGATATCAACGATGTTCTGGTCGCGCGTCAGCATCAGCCCGCCATCTTCGCCGGACCGGCCGACGCCGATGTCGGTGGTGCGTTCGTTCGTCACCTGCACGATTTCCGCCGTGACCAGCGGCCAAGGCGCAAAGTTCAGACCCGGATTGCCGACCTTGGAAAACTCGCCCAGGAACAGTTCGACCGAGCGTTCTTCGGGCCGCACCGTATAGAACGACATGAAGCCCCACAGTGCCAGCAGCGCAAGGCCGCCCAGTGCCACGCCCTGTTTGGTGATGCGTGGTGGTTGTGGCGTGCGGTTGCCGCCGCCGCCTCCATTGAAACCGCCCTTGGCCCGCCCGCCCATCAGGACGCGCAACTGCTCTTGACCCTTTTTAACGATCTCGTCGATCTCGGGGATCTGCGGACCGCTGTTCTCGGGCTTGCGCCCGCCTGGTTTGCGTTCGTCGTCGCGGCCCGTGCCACGATCATCTCCGCCCGAGCCGCCACCGCCGCCCCAGGGACCTCCACTTGCCATCCGTCGAAACCCTTCTTGTTTTGCTTTGCCTTTAACTGGTCACTTTGGCGGGAAAATCAAGCAATCCCGTGTCGTGTCTGGTGTCATGCCGTGCGCGTAGGGGTGCGCATCGTGACCAGTTCTTCTGCCATGGTCGGGTGAACCGCAACCGTGCGGTCAAAATCTTCCTTGGTGGCCCCCATCTTGACCGCAATCGCGGCCAGCTGGATCATCTCGCCCGCCTCGGGTGCGACAATGTGGCAGCCCAGCACGCGGCGGGTCGCCACGCTGACGATCAGCTTCATCAGCACCCGGCTTTGCGCGCCGGCAAAGGCGCTGCGCATCGGCCGGAACGAGGTGCAATAGACCTCGATCGGCTCTTGCGCGCGCGCGGCTTCCTCGGTCAGGCCAATGGTGCCCATTTCGGGCTGGGTGAACACGGCGCTGGCGATCAGGTCATGATCCACCGGCGTGGGCTGGCCTTCGAACACCGTGCGCACAAAGGCCATGCCTTCGCGAATTGCGACCGGGGTCAGGTTCACCCTGTCGGTCACATCGCCGATGGCATAGACCGAAGGCACCGCGGTCTGGCTGTAGGCGTCCACGGTAATTTCCCCGCGACGCCCGATGCTTACGCCAATATCTTCAAGCCCCAAGTGATCGCTGTTCGGGCGGCGGCCAGTGGCAAACAACACCGCGTCGAACACCTGTTCATGGCCGTTCGTGGCCTTGACCCAGACCGGGCAGCCGCGCTTGCCGGTGCTGGGCAGCAGCGACGCAGACGCGGCCGCGCTGGCCCCCATATGGTCGCCCTGCCCGGCCATCGCTGCCGCTTCGGCCATTTCCACGATGTTGGTGCCAAGGTGCAGATCAATGCCCTGGTCCTTCATCGCCTCGGCTATCAGACCGCGCGCCTCATCGTCAAAGCCGCGCAGGATTTGTGCGCCGCGATAGTATTGCGTGACCTTCACCCCAAGCCCCGACAGGATGCAGGCCATCTCACAGGCGATATAGCCGCCACCGACGATCAGCATCGATTGCGGCAGATCTTCCAGCTCGAACAGGTCGTCCGACACCAGCCCAAGTTGCGCATTCGGCAGATCCGGTCGCTCGGGCCGCCCGCCGGTTGCCACCAGAATGTGTTTGGCCGTGATCCGCGCGCCGGTGGTCAATTCGACCGTATGGGCATCCGCCAGCCGGGCCCGCGCGTCATGCACCACCACGCCCGAGCCTTCCAGCAGGCGGCGATACACATCTTCCAGCCGGTCAAGTTCGGCATGCAATTTGCTGCGAAACGATGTCCAGTCAAAGCTGCCATCGGCAATGTCCCAGCCATAGGCCCGCGCCTCGGCCGGCAGTTCGCGAAAACTTGACGCAAACACCATCAGCTTTTTCGGCACACAGCCACGAATGACACAGGTTCCGCCCAACCGGCTGTCTTCGGCCAAGGCCACACGCGCGCCGGTGGCGGCGGCCATCCGCGCTGCACGCACGCCGCCAGAGCCGCCGCCGATGACGAAAAGATCAACGTCAAAACCCATCAGTCCAGCTCCGCAAACACGTTGTCGGTTGGCACGAACTCCACCCGTTCTTCCTCGACCTCACCCGAGTTGATGTCGCGCACCGTCACCCGGCCATCGGCATGGCCGATCACCACGATGTCGCAGATGTCGATGAACAGCCCGTTTTCCACCACACCGGGGATCTGGTTCAGCACCAGCGCCAACTGGCGCGGGTTGCCGATCCGCTTGAGGTGCAGGTCAAGGATATAGTTCGACTCGTCGGTCACCAGGGGCGCCGCGCCATTCATCCGCAATGTCACATCGCGGTTCAGCACATCCATCGACACCAGGGTTTCTTCCACCAGCGCCTTGGTGGTCTGCCAGCCGAACGGGATCACCTCGATCGGCAAGGGAAACGCCCCCAGATGCGCCACATCCTTGGCGGCATCGGCGATCACGATCATCTGGTCCGACGCGGTGGCCACGATCTTTTCTTGCAACAGCGCCGCACCGCCGCCCTTGATCAGGTTCAGGTTGCCGTCAAACTCATCCGCGCCATCGATCGTCAGGTCCAGCCATTTCGCCTCATCCAGCGTGGTGATCGGCACCCCCAGTTGCACGGCCAGTTGCGCGGTGCGGCTGGAAGTGGGCACGCCCACCACGCGCAAGCCTTCCTCGCGGATGCGCTCGGCCAGACAGCGCACCATCCAGGCGGCGGTCGATCCGGTGCCAAGGCCCAGCTTCATGCCGTCCTCGACAAAATCGGTGGCACGCTTGGCGGCCAGAAACTTGGCCTTGTCAATCGGCGAAAGGTCGGCGGGCATCGGCATCCTCCTTGGCAACTTTGGCAAGGTTATAGGCACTCATGCGCCCGCGTGCGAGGGGCAATTGCACGCATGTCACGCATCGGGAACCAGCCCGCCGCATCAAGAACAGGCCGCAACCGTACAGCAGTCCGCTTAAGCCATCAGGTCCGTCGCTTTCGGACATGCGTCTCAGGCATGTCCGCACCAGTGTGTCTGATGTCACGGCAAGGGGCTGGCACATGTTTCTCTCGGTGTTCGACATGTTCAAGGTCGGGATCGGCCCGTCCTCCAGCCACACCATGGGGCCGATGCTGGCCGCCGCGCGCTTTCTGGACCGGCTGCGTGCCTCGCCGTTTCAGGCACACGGGCTGCGCGCGTCGCTGCATGGCAGTCTGGCCTTCACCGGGGTCGGCCATGCGACTGACCGCGCCACCATCCTTGGGCTGGCGGGCTTTTTGCCCGAAACCTATGACGCGGCCTTTGCCGAAGCCGCGCTGCACGACATCCGCCTGCGGCGACAGGTCTCGCCCGGCGGCCTTGGCCCGCTGGCGTTTGACCCCGAACGCGACCTGACCTTCGACTACGGCCCCGCCCTTCCCGGCCATGCCAACGGCCTTATATTGCGCGCGACCGATGCGCAGGGCGATGTGATTCTGGACGAGACCTATTACTCGATCGGCGGCGGGTTTGTGGTGACCTCGCAGGAACTGGCTGACAGCACGGCTGGCCCCAAGGCCGCCCACCGCGCCGACGTGCCCTATCCGTTCCAGACCGCGGCCGAGATGCTGGCCATGGCCCGCGCCTCTGGCTTGTCGATCGCAGCGATGAAGCGCGCCAATGAGCTGCGGTTTTGCACCCCGGATGAACTGGACCGCGGCATCGTCCGGCTGTGGCAGGTAATGCGCGCCTGCATCGAGCGCGGCATGGCCGCGACAGGCATCCTGCCCGGCGGGCTGCGGGTGCGCAGGCGGGCCAAGGGCATCCACGATCAGCTTGAGGCCGAACGCGGCCTGAACATGCAGGCCCCGCACACCATCACCGACTGGATGGCGCTTTATGCCATGGCGGTGAACGAGGAAAACGCCGCCGGCGGTCAGGTCGTCACCGCCCCCACCAATGGCGCGGCCGGAGTGCTGCCCGCCGTCATCCGCTACTGGCTCGACCATGTGCCCGGCGCCACCCCCACGCGGGTGGGCGAGTTTCTGTTGACCGCCGCCGCCATCGGGGGCCTGTGCAAACACAATGCCAGCATCTCGGGCGCCGAATGTGGCTGCCAGGCCGAGGTGGGCTCCGCCGCCGCCATGGCCGCGGCTGGCCTTTGCGCCGTTCTGGGCGGCACCCCGGAACAGGTGGAAAACGCCGCCGAAATCGCGCTTGAGCATCACCTTGGCATGACCTGCGACCCGGTCAAGGGCCTGGTGCAGGTGCCCTGCATCGAAAGGAACGGCCTTGGCGCGATCAAGGCGGTCTCTGCCGCCAGCCTGTCGCTGCGCGGCGACGGGCAGCATCTGGTCAGCCTTGACGCCTGCATCGAGACCATGCGCCAGACGGGCCGCGACATGCATGAGAAATACAAGGAAACCTCGCTGGGCGGCCTGGCGGTGAACGTGCCCAACTGCTGAGGCCTGCGCCCGGGGCCGCTGTCGGATGCGCTCCGCGCGGGGGTATTCGGGCCAAGAGGAATGGGCCGGATTTCCTCTTGGCAAAAATACCCCGGGGTGAGGCGCGGCACGCGCCGAGGGGCAGAGCCCCTTGCGCCCCATGGCTCAGGCCTCCGCCGCGTGGGGTGTGTGCAACTGGCCCGCTTGCCGCACCCGGTCATAAAGCGCGAATTCTGCGGCATGAAGCGCACGCAGTCTGGCCGCAAGTTCCTCGGGCAAGGTCAACGCCTGTGGTGCCGCGGCGGGCGAGGCGTTGCGGTGCGGCAGGCGCATCGCCACGCCAAGCCGGTCTGACAGAAAGCCGATCAGCAGGTCCAGTTGGGCATAGTCGAAGATATGAGTGACCGGCGGGCCGCTGTCGAGAAAGCCGAGGAAGCGGTCCTGCCGCCCGATGCGGGCAAAGGGCGGCGGGTCGTCTGACAGGCGGGCTTCGACGAAGGCTGCGAAGGTCATGCCATGGGTCGAATTTTCATGGCCCCGCAGGGCATCGCGTTGGCGATAGCGATACCAGCTTCCCAGATGGTCCAGCGGTTCGCGCATCACCGCAAATGTTTCGGGTTCCGCCCCGATCCGGGCCGCAACTCGGCGGGCCCATTTGCGACCGTAGATCTGGGCGTTGATATGCTTGTCGCCAGTCTGGTCCGGGGTGGCCTTGGCATAGGGTTCCAGCATCGCGCGCAGCGATTGCGTGGCGGTCTTCGGGTTGGCCAGAAACACCAGTTTTGCTTTTTTCAGAACCAGCACCAGACCACCTCGACCGCATCGTTTCAGATGGCAGGCTAGGATAGGCCGCGGGGTGGGGCAAGGGTGCCCGGGTCTAGAAGCCTGGCCCGTGTCGTTTTTGCGATGGACGCCGCGTCAGACGAGCGATAGCCCTGACGCCATGACCCGTGCCCCTGACCGCATCCTTTCCGGCGTCGTGCTGATGCTTGCGTTTTGCGTGCTGGCACCGCTGCTGGACGTGTCGGCCAAGCTGGCCTCGGCCACCATTCCGGTGGCGCAGATCGTCACCGCGCGTTTTGTGGTGCAAGGCGGCCTGATGCTGCCGATCATTCTGGCGATGGGGATCGCGCTGCGCCTGACCCCGCGTGCGCTGGGGCTGATCAGCCTGCGGGCACTGTTCCTGATCCTGTCGACCTTCAGCTTTGTCGCCGCGATTTCGGTGATGCCGGTGGCCGATGCCCTTGCCATCGCCTTTGTCGAGCCGTTCATCCTGCTGATTCTGGGCCGCATTCTGTTTGGCGACGAGGTCGGGCCGCGCCGGATTGCCGCCTCGGTCGCGGGCTTTCTGGGGGCGCTGCTGGTGATCCAGCCGTCGCTGTCGGCCTTTGGTCTGGTGGCGCTGTGGCCGCTGGGCACCGCGTTTTTCTTTGCTTTCTACATGCTGTCCACACGGCAGGTGGCGGGGTTCATGCACCCGGTGGCGATGCAGTTCCACACCTCGTGGACCGGGGTTGTGATGTGTCTGCCGGTGATGGTTCTGGCCGAGGGCACAGGCTGGGCCGCGTTTGATCCGGTGATGCCGCAGGGTGTTGCCTGGCTTTGGCTGTTCGGCGTCGGTTTCTGGGCCGCGCTCAGCCATATGTGCATGACCTATGCATTGAAGTTCGCGCCCTCGGCCACGCTGGCGCCACTGCATTATCTGGAGATTGTCGCCGCAGTGGCGCTTGGCTACTGGATCTTTGGCGATTTTCCCAATGCGCTGACCTGGGCGGGCATTGCTGTCATCACCGCGTCGGGGCTGTATATCATTTACCGCGAGCGCATCGCCGCGCGGCGTCAGCCGGTGGTCAGCGCCTGAAGCACCGCGTCGAGCCGGTTTTTCGGCAAGATGCACAGCATGCCCGGCCCTGACAGCGCCAGCTTTACCCGGCCTTCGCTGACGCGGTTCGAGGTGCCGACCCGCCCGCCCGGCGCAAAGGCGATGCCATCCAGCGGCCAATGCAGCCCGTCGCTGTGCGCAGTCATCGGCATCAGCGGGAACAGGCTGAACCGATCACCCCGCCGCAGGTCGATGTCAAACCGCTCGGGCAGGTGGAACACCACATCCTGCGCGCCCAGCAGGATGCAGACCGCCGGGCTGCGCACCAAGGTATTGAAGGCCGACAATTCATGGTCCACCCGCGCGCCCAGAAAGCCCAGACCGATCACGAACGGGGCCACGACCGACCGCATGACCTTGTCGAAATCGGTCGAGTCCTGTTCGGCAATCGGGTGCAGCCGATCCGGCCCCACCGCTGTGCGCGCTGATGCCGAAATCGAGTCCATGTCACCCACCACCGCCTCGGGCATCACGCCCCGCGCAAGACAGCGGTCCGCCCCGCCATCGGCGGCCACAACACGCGGCGCGCGTTGGATCGCCATGCGAAACAATGAGGCAGCAACGGGCGCGCCTCCCACAAGTGTGACCCCGTGCGAGGATTGCACAATTGCCTGATTCATGTGGATACTGTCCTTCAATTGCGGCAAAGCACCGGGGGTTGGGCCACAATCAATCCTTCAAATGACCCTGATCTGTCCATGGATTCGAACAGGTGGTGGATGATTAAGACATATCGGGTTTGGCAGAAAGCGAGCATCCCATGAATGGTGCCAATAAGATCCTTACAGTTTCCTATGGGACCTTCTCCTGCACATTGGAAGGGTTCGAAGACCCGTTCAATACCATGCGGGCGATTGCCGAGTATTTCCGCGATCTGGCTGCCGAGGACCGTTATTTCGGGGCCGAGCCACCGCAGCCCGATGCCGCCATGCTGCACCGCATTGCCGAACGCGAGATCCAGCGCCGGGTCGAGGCCAAGATTCAGGACAATGGCGTGATCCTGCGCGCCGAAGACGCCGAGACCTTGCCCGCCCCGGTGCGTCCGGCCGAAAATCTGCGCCCGGCCGAAAAGACGGTGCAAACCGCGGCCAAGGCGGCCGCGGATGCCCCCGAAGCCACACCCCGGATCTCGATGCCCGCCCGGACCGACGTGGCCCCCAAACCGGCACCCGTGGTGGCCGGTCCCGAACTGGCCTCCGGTTCGGTGACCGAATCGGTGGCCGAGAAATTGTCACGTCTGCGCAAGGCGTCCGCCGCGGCGCTGACCTCTGACGAAGCCGGCCTGCCTGCCCAGGCCCCCCTGCCGAAACCCGCGCCGCAAGATGTTACCGAAAGCTGCTACAGCGAAGACCAGCACGCCGACCCGGTGCAGGCCCAGACCATGCGATCCGAGGACGTGCCGCACCAGCCCCTCTTGGCAGATGATGACACGGCCCAAGACCTGCGCGCAGATCAGGATGTGACCGAAGAACTGGCAACCGTTGACTCGATGGCCGAAGAGATTATCGCCGATGAGCCAGCGGGTCAGACGGCTGCGGTCGAAGAGGCGCCGGTTCCAGAACAGGTTGCCGAAGAGGCCGGGGCCGCGTCTGTCAGCGTCGAAGACGCGCAAGGCAAAGAGGACCAGTTCCCGGAAGACGACACGCAAGACGGCGTTCACGAAGGATCATGGGCGTCTTCTGACGCCGCCGAACAACGCGCCACACAGGCGGCGGACGGCGTCGAGGACGCCGTCGAGGACGATGTCGCGCAAGACCTGATGTCCGCCAAGTCGGTGGCCGAAGATCCGGGTGCCGACGCTGCCGCCGCAAACGACCTTGTCTTCCAGGATGTCGGGGCTGAAGACCTGCTGCCCGAAGACCTCGGCTTTGACACCGCAGATGTTACGACCGGCGATTTGACCCCGGAAGATCAGACACCGCCCAGTCAGATTGACGCAGATCAGATTGCGCAAGACCAAACCGCGGCAGATGGATCGCTGTCTGACGATGACTTCGAGGTGTTGGCCCTGACCGATGCCGTTGCGGACCAGGATCACATCAACGATGTGGCCGCCGATGCCATGCCTGCGGTGCCCGAGGCTTCCCCTACCCTTGCCGAGGCTCTGCCCGTTGTGGAGCATGATCTCGACACCGAAGCCGATGATGGTCTTCTGGCCGCCCTCGCGGCCGATACTGCTGTCGATACGCCCGTTGATACGCCCGTTGATACGGCTGTCGATGCGGTCGGCGAAGCTGCCAAGCATAGCTGGAGCGAGACCCAAGAAGAGGCGCCGGTTCAGGCTGACCCTGCCACGGTGCCCCCCATGTCGGACGACGCCCTGCTGGCTCGTCTGGGCGCGGGGATCGACCTGGACCAAGACCAGACAGCCGACGCCGAGACGGGCCTGAATGTCGGACTGGAACCCGCGCAGCCGGTTGCAAGCCCGGACCATGCCGCCATCGAGACGGCGGAGCCATTGGTGGAACCCGTCGAACCGGATCTGACGGCAGACGTGGTGGGGATCGAAGCGGCGCAGGACGTGATGGCGCGAACCCGACAAGACCCGGCGGCCGGGGCGAGCCCGTCCTCTGACGACGATCTTGTGACGCAAGCGCCCGAGCGTATCGTGCGGCCCGTGCGCAGTCTGCATCCCACGCCGGCGACAACCGGGGCGGACGACGAGGTGGCCGAAGGGCAAACCCTATCGGCCCCCGAAGGCCTGAACAGCAGTGAAAAGCTGCAGCGCGCCCGGGCAAGGGTCATCCGCATCCGTCGCGGCGACCTGCCGGTTGCGACGGCCCCCGAAGGCCCGGCGCTGTCGCCTTCGGCACCGCCCTCACAACCAGCGCCACCCGTTCAGCACACTTCCGCGCTGTCGCCCGAGGCCGAGGCTGCCCTGGCCGCCGAGCTGGCGGCGCTGGAAAGCGAAGCTCCGGGGGCGACCGGCGCGCCAGCACAACAAGCACAGACGTCGACCGCTACGCCCCGCGGCCTGGCACCTGCCGAAGAGGTCGCGGTGGACCGGCTGATGCAGGAAGCCTCGACGCAGATGGCGGGCCCGGACACCAAGCGTCGGCTGTCCGCCATTGCCCATCTCAAGGCAGCCGTCGCCGCCACCATCGCCGAACGCAAGGCAACCGGAAACACCCTTGCCGCAAATGGCAGCCAACGGTTGGGGGCTTATCGCGACGATCTGGAACGGGTTGTGCGACCATCCCCGGTCAGCGATCGGCCGGCACCTCTGGTGCTTGTTTCGGAACAGCGCGTTGACCGGCCCGCCCCTGTTGCAGCGCCACAGCCCGCTGTGGTGCGACCCGTGCGCCCCCAACGCCCGGTCTCGTCCACAATGGCCGCGGCGGCCAATGCCACTTTGGATGACGACCTTGATCTGGATGACGATGCCGAAGATTGCGCCGAAGACTGCGACATCAACATTTTCGATCCCGACAGCGCCTTTCCCGAATTTGCCGAAAAGATCGGGGCCAATGATTTGCCCAAGCTTCTGGAGGCCGCTGCCGCCTATATTGCCTGTGTCGAAGGTCGCGACAGCTTTACCCGGCCGCAACTGATGCGCCACGTGGCAGCCGCAAACGATCAGATCAGCCGCGAAGACGGGCTGCGCAGCTTTGGAACCCTGTTGCGCACCGGCGTGATCCGGCGCAACCGGCGCGGACAGTTCGCAATCAGCCAGAAGTCACCCTTGCTGTCAGAAGCGAAAAAGATCACGGGCTGAACGCCGGACCCTATGCTGCAAGGGCCGAGGCTGCCATCAAGGCTTTGAAAACGGGCCGCCCGTGCAAGACAGGCGCGCGAAGTCATGACCTGCCGGTGGTGTCTTGCCCAGGCGGGGCCGCGTCAGGGTCTGGCTGGCCGACCCCCAGAAAGACCTGACGCAGCGGCAGCATCCACAAAAAGCCAAGACCGACATAAATCGCCAGTTCCATCAGAAACGACGGGCGCTCAATCATGTTCACCAAAGTAACCGCCACAACGATATAGGCCGGCAGTCCCACCACCAGCACCAACAGCGCCACGCGCCGACGAGCCTTGTAACTCAGCGCCATCTTCGCACCCTCCTTGTCGGGCAAGCCGTGGCCTGCCCCGGTCTTGACCCTGAACTCAATCCGCAAACGGGTCGGTCACCAGAATGGTGTCGTCACGCTCCGGTGAGGTGGAGAATAGCGCAACCGGACACTGGATCAATTCCTCGATCCGACGCACGTATTTGATCGCCGCCCCCGGCAGTTGCGCCCAGGACCGCGCGCCCGAGGTGGACTGATCCCAGCCCTCCATTTCCTCATAGATCGGTGTGCAGCGCGCCTGCTGGTCGGCGGCAATCGGCAGATAATCCAGCCGGGTGCCATCCAGATCATAGCCCACGCAGATTTTCAGCGTCTTGAACCCGTCCAGCACATCCAGCTTGGTCAGCGCGATGCCCGACACGCCGCTGGTGGCGCAGGTCTGGCGCACCAGCACCGCATCGAACCAGCCGCAGCGGCGCTTGCGCCCGGTCACGGTGCCGAACTCATGCCCGCGCGCGCCCAGACGGTCGCCATCGGCATCGAACAGTTCGGCCGGGAAAGGGCCTTCGCCGACGCGGGTGGTATAGGCCTTGACGATGCCAAGGACGAAATCAATCGCCGTCGGGCCCAGCCCGGTGCCGGTTGCTGCCTGCCCTGCAATCACGTTGGACGAGGTGACATAGGGATAGGTGCCAAAGTCGATGTCCAGAAGCGACCCCTGCGCGCCCTCGAACAGGATGCGCTTTCCGGCGCGGCGCGACTCGTTCAGCACCTTCCAGACCGGGGCGGCATAGGCCAGCACTTGCGGCGCGATCTCATGCAACTGTGCCAGCAGGGCGGCGCGGTCCACCGGCTCCATCCCCAGGCCGCGGCGCAGCGCGTCATGATGGGCCAGCAGGCGGTCCACCCGCAATTCCAGCGTCGCCGCATCGGCAAGGTCCGCCACCCGGATGGCACGCCGCCCCACCTTGTCCTCATAGGCCGGGCCGATGCCGCGCCCGGTGGTGCCGATCTTGGCCACGCCCACACTGCCTTCGCGCGCCCGGTCCAATTCGCCATGCAGCGGCAGGATCAATGGCGCGTTTTCCGCCACCATCAGGTTTTCCGGCGAGATATCAACACCCTGATCGCGCAGCTTGGCGATTTCCATTACCAGATGCCACGGGTCCAGCACCACACCATTGCCGATGACCGACAATTTGCCGCCGCGCACGATGCCCGACGGCAGCAATGACAGCTTGTAGACCTTGCCATCAATGACCAGCGTGTGCCCGGCATTGTGGCCACCCTGAAACCGCGCAACGATGTCGGCGCGTTCCGACAGCCAGTCCACAATCTTGCCCTTGCCTTCGTCGCCCCATTGGGCGCCCACGACAACCACATTGGCCATGCTGATCTCCTCGGCTTTTGAACCGTTCGTGCTATAGACGCAGCAAGGCCGCAGGGAAACAGCGAAATGCGAAGGGCTGGACAGTCGGGCGCCACTTTGTCACCGCTTTGGCCGACACGGCAACGCGGGTGCCATGGGCAGATTGATGCGCTGGCAGGGGCCGTTCGGCCTGATCCCACTGGCAAGATCGAGAGAACGTCCCCGATGGCTTGCCGCTTGCCCAAACACGCGCGCGCGTCAGGCATCCGCCCTGTCAGTCCCCGCTGACCGAAGGGGTTGCGCGCAACCCCCCTTGGGCCTAGATAGACCCGTCAGCTTCGGGAACGCCCATGGAAAACGTCATTCTTACCGTCCACCTTGTCCTTGCCCTTCTTCTGATCGGCGTGGTGCTCTTGCAGCGGTCGGAAGGCGGCGGTCTGGGCATGGGCGGCGGCGGCGGCGCGATGTCGGGCCGGGCGGCGTCAACCGCATTGGGCAAGCTGACCTGGCTGTTCGCCATTCTGTTCATCGGCACCTCGATCACGCTGACCATTCTTGCCGCGCAAAAGGCGGGCTCAGGTTCGGTGATCGACCAGATCGGCGCACCAGCCCCGGCGGCCCAGGAACCCGCGGTTCCATCGCTGGGCAGCGATCTGTTGCCGCCGGCCCCGATGAATGCGCCGCTGACCCCGCCGAAAGCCGAAAACTGATACCACCTCTTGTCGTGGCTGCCTCACGCAAAACAGCATCTGGGGGTGCTGTTGCAAAGACCTGCGGCCTAGGGTAAGGCATTGGTCCCGTGGTGCTGCGATTCCCACGCGTCGAATCGCGACGATCAAACTACGGGGGCCGCAGATGGCGCGCTATATTTTTATCACCGGCGGTGTCGTGTCATCCTTGGGCAAGGGCCTTGCCTCGGCCGCCCTTGGGGCACTGTTGCAGGCCCGTGGCTATACCGTCCGCCTGCGCAAGCTTGACCCCTATCTGAACGTCGACCCCGGCACGATGTCGCCGTTTGAACATGGCGAGGTGTTTGTCACCGACGACGGCGCCGAAACCGATCTGGACCTTGGCCACTATGAGCGGTTCACCGGCGTGCATGCCCGCGCGACCGACAGCATCTCGTCGGGCCGGATCTACTCCAACGTTCTGGAGAAGGAACGCCGGGGCGACTATCTGGGGAAAACCATTCAGGTCATTCCGCATGTCACCAATGAAATAAAAGACTTCCTGCGCATTGGTGCCGATGAGGTGGATTTCATGCTGTGTGAAATCGGCGGCACCGTTGGCGATATCGAAGGCCTGCCGTTCTTTGAAGCGATCCGCCAGTTCATCCACGAACGGCCACGTGGGCAAAGCATCCTGATGCACCTGACGCTGCTGCCCTACCTTGCGGCCAGCGGCGAGTTGAAGACCAAACCCACCCAGCACTCGGTCAAGGAATTGCAGTCCATCGGCCTTGCCCCCGATGTGCTGGTCTGCCGGTCCGAACATCCGATCCCGGACAAGGAACGCGAAAAGATTTCGCTGTTTTGCAACGTGCCCAAGGAACATGTCATCCCGGCCTATGATCTGAAAACCATCTATCAGGCACCGCTGGCCTATCATCAGGCGGGTCTTGATCAGGCGGTGCTGGATGCCTTCGGCATCTCGCCTGCCCCCAAGCCGAACCTTGCGCGCTGGGAAGATGTGATGGACCGCATCAACCATGCCGAGGGCATTGTCCGCGTCGCCATCGTCGGCAAATACACGCAGTTGGAAGACGCCTACAAATCCATCGCCGAGGCACTGACCCATGGCGGCATGGCCAACCGCACCCGCGTCAAGGCTGAATGGATCGACGCCGAGATCTTTGAACGCGAAGATCCCGCCCCTTACTTGCAAAACTTCCACGCCATCCTTGTGCCCGGCGGCTTTGGCGAGCGCGGCACCGAAGGCAAGATCAAGGCCGCGCAATTCGCCCGCGAAAAGAAGATCCCGTATCTGGGCATCTGTCTGGGCATGCAGATGGCGGTCATCGAATCTGCCCGCAATCTTGTGGGCCTGAAAAACGCAGGCTCCGAAGAGTTTGACCACGAGTCGGGCGAGCGCCGCTTTACCCCGGTGGTCTATCATCTGAAGGAATGGGTGCAGGGCAACCACACCGTGCACCGCAAGGCCGGCGACGACAAGGGCGGCACCATGCGGCTGGGGGCCTATACCGCCACGCTGACACCGGGGTCAAAGGTGGCACAGGTGTACGGCGCAACCTCGATCGAAGAACGCCACCGCCACCGCTATGAGGTGGACATCCAATACCGCGCGCAGTTGGAAAAATGCGGCCTGATGTTTTCCGGCATGTCGCCCGATGGTCGCCTGCCCGAGATTGTCGAGGTGCGCGATCACCCGTGGTTCATCGGCGTGCAATTCCACCCCGAATTGAAATCCAAACCCTTCGCCCCGCACCCGCTGTTTGCCGATTTCATCCGCGCAGCGGTGGAAGGCGCACGGCTGGTGTGACGCGGGGCCGCAACGGCCTTGGTCTGGCTGTGCCCTCGCGCTGCCCTATGTCTGACAGATGACCGATCAAACCCGCGTTCTTTACAATGACACCTGCCCGATCTGTCGGGCTGAAATCACCGCTTATCAGCGTCGTGCGCTGCGCGATGGGCTGCCCATCCGCTTTGACGCGCTGGAGCGGGCCGCGGAGTGGGGGCTGACCCCCGATCAGGCGGCGATGCGGCTGCATGTCTGGCATCAGGGCCAGGTGCTCTCGGGCCTTGCCGCCTTTCGTGCGCTGTGGCAGCAACTGCCGCACCTGCGCTGGCTGGCTTGGCTGACCGGCCTTCCGGGCGTGGCCTGGCTGGCCGATGGCATTTATGAGCGGGTTCTGGCACCGCGACTGTTTCGCGCCCACCAGCGGCGTCAGGCGCGCGCCGGGCGCAACGAATAGGTCAAAGGTCCAACCCGGCCTAGCCGTGGTCCGGCACCTTGCGCGAGGGTGCAACATAGGGCCGGGTGACATCTTCCAGCCGCAGGTTGACCGCCTCCACCTGAATGGCCAGTGCGCCATCGCCGGCCAGTGTCAGCGTCAGGGTGCCGGTGCCATCCGGGCCCGGCGCAAACTCCAGCGTCAGCAAGGACAGGATGGTATCGCGGTCGGTGCGGTCAATGCCATGGCTGCGCAGATGCAGCACATCGTCGATCACCAGCAGGCTGCGCACCCGCTCATAGGGGCGCTTTGCCGCCTCGGCCCCGGCACGGTCTTCCCAGCGAAACCGGTTGACCAGCATCAGGAAGCGCCGCGCCTTGCGATCAAAGCGCATCTCGGTGATCGGCAACACCGCATCTTGCAACAGTGCCGCCAGCACCGGCACATCCTCAGGGTCTTGCGCAATCAGGCGTAGCGGGGCCTCGTCGCCGTCTTCAAACCGTGCATCCGTCATCAGTTGTCCCTGATCCGCTCGATCTTGGCCCCGCAGGCCGACAGCTTTTCTTCCACCCGCTCATAGCCGCGGTCAAGGTGATAGACCCGGCTGACCACGGTTTCACCTTCTGCTGCCAAGCCGGCCAGGATCAGGCTGACGGACGCGCGCAGGTCGGTGGCCATCACCGGCGCACCTTTCAGTTTCTTGACCCCGGTCACGGTGGCGACCCCGCCATGTACGTCAATCTTTGCGCCCATGCGGATCAGTTCCGGCGCATGCATGAAGCGATTTTCGAAGATTTTTTCTTCCAGCACCGAAACCCCGTCGGCGGTGCACAAAAGCGCCATCATCTGCGCTTGCAGATCGGTGGGGAAGCCGGGAAATGGCTCGGTGGTGACATTGACCGCCGACACCCGGCCATTCTTTCGACTGACCTTCAGCCCGCGCGCGGTCTGCGTCACCGACACCCCGGCCTGATCCAGCTTTTCGGCAAAGGCCCCGACCAGGTCCAGCGTGCCGCCCAGACATTCGACCTCGCCGCCACAAATGGCCGGCACCAGCATGTAGGTGCCCAACTCGATCCGGTCGGTCACCACCGGATGGGTCGCGCCGTGCAGACGGTCCACACCCTGGATGGTGATCTCACTGCTGCCTTCGCCGTCGATCTGTGCCCCCATCTTGCGCAGGCAGCGCGCCAGATCGACAATCTCCGGCTCTCGCGCGGCGTTTTTCAGCACCGTGGTGCCCTTGGCCAGCGTCGCCGCCATCAGCGCGTTTTCGGTGGCCCCGACCGACACGAAAGGAAAGCTGACCACCGCGCCGCGCAACCGCCCGCCAACGGCACGCGCATGCACATAGCCGTCGCGCAGGTCCAGTTCCGCCCCCATCGCCTCAAGCGCCTTCAGGTGCAGGTCGACCGGGCGCGCGCCAATGGCACAGCCGCCCGGCAGCGACACGATGGCATGGCCATCGCGCGCCAGCATCGGCCCCAGCACAAGGATCGAGGCCCGCATCTTGCGCACGATGTCATAATCGGCGGTGTGGTTGGAAATCGCGTGGCTGGACAGCGCCAGCACCAGACCGTCTTGCAGACTGGCCACCTCGGCCCCCAGCGACTCCAGCAATTGCGTCATGGTGCGGATATCCGACAGGCGCGGCGCGTTGGTCAGCGTCAGCGGTTCCTCGCTTAGCAACGTGGCGGGCATCAGCGTCAGGCAGGCGTTCTTTGCCCCCGCGATCGGGATCACGCCATCCAGCGCCCCATTGCCCTTGACCAGAATCGAATCCATGCCCGTGTCCTATTCTTCCATATTGCCAGAGGATTGCTCTGGCCCTGCCCCCGACAGATTTTCGTCCATCCCCCGTGCCTTGGCCTGAGCCTTGCGCCGCGCCATATTGGCCTTCAACGCCAGTTTCAGCCGCGCCTCACGCTGTGCCGCGCGCCGGTCCGGGGCCTTTTCATTGTGGGATTTGTCGGTTTTCTCCGTCATTCCCGCCGTCATAGCGCAGCCCTTGCGCCGGGTCCAGAGATCGCCCGAAAAGGGGCTTGCGCAGGGGTCCGTTTGCGACTAATCAGCCCCCGACGCACTGAACGGCACCCGCCCCAGTGCCCGGCGCTGCAGTAGCTCAGTGGTAGAGCACTCCCTTGGTAAGGGAGAGGTCGAGAGTTCAATCCTCTCTTGCAGCACCATTTTTCGGGCGGAAATTCGCAACTCCTCTCTACATCAACGCCCCGTACCGATTTCGGCAGCTTTCACGCGTGCGCGATAAAGGCGCGTGATGATCGCAAGCATGACCAAGCGCCCCGACAGAGCCATCCGGGCCGGCAGGGTCCGCATTTTCGGCGGCACCTGAGGCGACTTCGGTTGTCCGATGGGTGCATCGCAGAAGACAGGCACAGCTTGGCTTGGCCGCTTACAGCGCGATGTTACCAGACGGCGTCGATGGCCTGGGACGAAAGCCCGATCATCACCGGAACAGGGGCGGACAGGATCAGACGGCGGATCAGGAATGTCGGGCCCATCAGCGCCAGTTCGCTGCCAAGGGTGCGGGTCTGGCTGATGATAGACCAGGACGTAAGGTAAGCCAGCAAGGCCCCGGTGCCGGCCCCGTCTTTCAGCGCAGTGGCCGACAGGGCAAGCGCCACCATGGGCCCGCCGGGTGTTGCGGCACCCACGACCGTCGCCAGCAAGATGCCGGTGATCCCCCGCTCGGGACCAAACAGAGCGGCCATCCGGCCCCGTGGCAACAGCGCCGCCATGAAACTGGCGCCCGACAGGCCGATCACGGTGCGCGGCAACATCACAAGGAATGTCGCACGGGCCGCCCGCCACACCTCGGGCAGTTTGGCGCGATCCACCCTTGCGATATGGCGCAGCAGCGCCAAGGCGGCACCCCAGATCAGCACGGTGCCGATGATGACATTCATCGCTGGCGGCCTTGGTGTGCGTCGTCGGGCACGGGCGACCGCCGCGCCCAGACCCGCGCCATCTGCCCGACCACCACCGGCACCCAAAGCGTCAGCACCAGCCGCAGCGCCACCAGCCAGCCCGGCAGGAACGACAGCTCCCAGATCAGCACGCGGTTCAGACCCAGCAGCACCCAGCCCGACACCATCGCCGTGCCCGCCCCCGCATCGGCCCCGGCCCGCATCAACCCCATCGCCAGCGGATAGGTAACATGCGGCCCGCCCGGCACCACCGCCCCTGCCCCGCTGGCGATCACCAGCCCGCGCAACCCGCTGTCCGGACCGACAAGGCGCAGCACCCGGTCGCGCGGCAGGATCATCGCCAGCGCGATCGCCAGGAGGATGCCGCCGAAGATTTTCGGCAGCAAGGACAGGATCATGGCGGTGTCGCCCCACAGCAGGTGAAAGAACGTGCCGGGGCCTTGGGTGATCCAGACCGCGATCCCGGCACTCAGGCTGAGGCTGGCGATGAACATCAAGCCGAAATCGACCCGGAACCGCCGCGCCTCGGGCGAGGGCAGCCGGGGCGGACCATCCTCGATGGGATCAAAGTCTCCGGCCATGCTCGATCACCACCCGCCCATCGCCCGACCGCAGAACCAGTTCCTGCGCAAAGCCGCCCGGACCATGGGCCGTCAGCCGATGCTCGGCTTCGGGCGTGGTTGGGGCGGTGCCGTCCAGCGGCAGGGCGCGGCCATCGGCCCCAGCCAAGGGCGGCGGGCCCAGCACTGCCAGCAAGGTGGGGGCGACATCCGGCAGGGCGCAGGGCCGGTCATCGACCTGGCCTTGCGTCTGATCGGGCAGGCGCAGGAAGAACACGGTCGAAAGCTCGCCCGGTGCCAGCCCGCCATGCATGCCGCCGCCAATCGGCACACCGCCGCCGGTCATCAGCCCGCGTCCGGGCAGGCCGTGCTGGTCGGGCGCGGGCTCGTCAGTCATCACATAGATCAGGTCTGCGGCGCGCGGATGGTCCAGCAACACCGCCGACAGGGGCAGTGCGCCGGGCAGGGCCGCCGCCAGATCATCGCGGGCAAACAGCATGCCGATTTCTGGGCGGCCCATCAGCCAGGCGGCGGTGTCGGCCAGCAAGGCCGCATCCGGGCGCAGCAACCGACATTCGCCCATCCGGCCCAACGTCAGCGCAATCGCGTCACCCTCCAGCGGGGCGCGGGCGGCCTGCAACCCGGCGGCGCGCATCTCGGCCTCGATCCCCCATTGGCCGCTGGTGGCGATCTGGCCATGGTCCGACAGCGCCACCACAGCGGTGCCCGGCGGAACCGCCTCCAGCAGCCGGGCAAAGGCCGCATCCGCCGCCGCCATGGCCGCGCGCGTGGCGTCCGAGCCGATCTCGAGATAGTGAAAGCTGGTGTCCGGTTCGGGGAAC
>JAFGXY010000061.1 GCA_016936395.1 Paracoccaceae bacterium
CCCCATATCTGCCTCAAGCAGAGGGAATCACATCATCGAATCCAAGGAAAGCCTGAATCACATCAAGCTGGACACGCTCTAGCGTGAGCCTGCGGTACAGGGAGGAGTCCCGATGACCGCAAGCAGCAAGTCGCCCCGGTCGCGTGGGAAGCTCTCCCTTCGCATTGTCGTGGTGTCGTGGGCCGGGGCGCGCTGCCGATCGTGCAAACGGGGTCTTTGGTTTGCTGCTTTGCAAATACTCCGGGGGAGTCGATGCCCGCAGGGCATCGGCGGGGGCAGCGCCCCCTTTCCTACTCCGCCAGATACGCGCGGAAGCTGCGGATCACTTCGGCATAGACCGCGCGTTTGAACGGCACGATTGCCGCAAGCATCTCGGCGGTGCCGATCCATTTCCAGGTTGAAAACTCGGGATGGTCGCTGTCGATGCGGATCTGCTCATCGCTGCCCAGGTAGCGGAACAGGAACCATTTCTGCTTTTGGCCGCGATACTTGCCGCCCCAGACCTTGCCCAGCAGTTCGGGTGGCAGGTCGTAGGTGACCCAGCCATGGGTCTTGCCGATGAATTCCACCAGATCCCGGGGGATACCGGTTTCTTCCCACAATTCGCGGTAGGCGGCATCACGCGGTTTTTCGCCCTCGTCTATGCCGCCCTGTGGCATTTGCCAGGCTGGGGTCGGGCTGTCGATGCGTTGCCCGGCCCAGATCTGGCCAGTGGCGTTTATCAGCATCACGCCCACGCAGGGCCGGTAGGGCAGGGTTTCGGGATCGGCGGACATGGCGGGCCTTTGCGGGAAGCGGCGGCCAGAGCAGATCTGGCCGCCTTGTCCGGCTTTCAGGGTTTCGGGGCCACGGCCGACAGGCCGCGCAGGATATCGACCGCATAGGCGAGCTGGTAATCCTCGTCGCGCAGTTTGGCGGCCTCTTCGGTGCGGGCGCGTTCGTCTTCCAGCAGTTTGCGTTCATCCTCGGTCATCGAGTCGTTTGACAGGATGCCGCGCAGATCGGCCTCGGAGGTCTGGCGGCGGGCGGCGCTGGCCGGTTCCTCGGCGGGTGTTTCGCTGGCGGGCGGTTTGGGCGGTTGGTTCACCACGATATCGGGCATCACGCCAAGCGCCTGGATCGAGCGGCCCGAGGGGGTGTAGTAGCGCGCGGTGGTCAGCCGCATCGCACCTTCGCCGCGCAGCGGGATCACGGTCTGGACCGAGCCTTTGCCGAAGCTCTTGGTGCCGACGACGATGGCGCGGCGGTGGTCTTGCAGTGCGCCGGCCACGATTTCCGATGCCGATGCCGAGCCGCCGTTGATCAGCACCACAATCGGCTTGCCTTCGGCCAGATCGCCCAAAGCTGCGTTGAAGCGTTCGCTGTCCTGCGCCTCGCGCCCGCGGGTCGAGACGATTTCGCCCTTGTCGAGAAAGGCATCCGACACCTTGATCGCCTGGGTCAGCAGACCGCCGGGGTTGTTGCGCAAGTCGACCACAAAGCCGTTGACCTTGTCCATGCCACCGACCTCGGCGACGGATTTCTTCAACTGTTCCTCAAGCCCGGAATAGGTCTGGTCGTTGAAGGTGGTGACGCGCAGAACCACGGTTTCGCCCACGGTCCGGCTGCGCACCGCAGTCAGCTTGATGGTATCACGGATGATCGAGACGTCGAAGGGTTCGGCCACATCCTTGCGCACCACGGTGATGATGATTTCCGACCCGACCGGACCGCGCATCAATTCGACCGCGGCATCCAGCGACAGGCCAAGAACCGATTCGCCGTTCACATGGGTGATGAAGTCGCCGGCCTCGATCCCGGCCTCGTCTGCCGGTGTATCGTCCATGGGCGAGACCACCTTGACGAAGCCTTCTTCCTGGGTGACCTCGATCCCCAGACCACCGAATTCGCCGCGGGTCTGCACCTGCATGTCGTCAAAATCTTTCGGCGCCAGATAGCTGGAATGCGGGTCAAGCGAGGTGAGCATGCCGCTGATGGCGGCCTCGATCAGCTTCTCGCTGTCTACCTCTTCGACATATTGGCCGCGCACCCGTTCGAAGATGTCGCCAAACAGGTCAAGCTGCTGATAGACATTGGCGTTGCGCTTGGCCTCTTGCGCGATCAGGGGGGCTGCCACTTGTGTGGTCAGGATAACCCCGGCCACTGTTCCGGCCAAAGCGGCCATCACGAACTTCTTCATCGCTTCGTCCTATTCCCGCAATGCGGCAAACCATTCGGCCGGATCGACCGGATCTGCCCCGTGTCTGAGTTCCATATAGAGCGTTTCCGTGCCGGACACGCCACCACCTTCTTGCGCGGCAGTCAAGAATTCGGCACTCGCCGGCTCGGCCCCGCCCATCAGGCCAAGGGCTGCCCCCGCCGCAACCACATCGCCCACTTCGCCATATACCGTGTCAAGGCCCGCGACGATCAACAGATAGCCCGCTCCGGGTTCGAGCACGATCACATTTCCGTAGTCAAGCAAGGGGCCAAGATAGCGCAGGGTGGCGGGCCACGGCGCGGTGACAAGCGCGCGCGGCCGGGTGGCAAGCGTGACACCGGGGCGGCGGATGCCTGCGGCATCGGCCTCCATCGCGCGACGCACGGGGCGGCCCAGCACCGGTAAAGGCAGGCTGCCCTTGGCGTCTTCAAAGCTGCGGTTGCCGGTATCGTCGGGTGCCAGGCCCGCGGCAAAGGCCTCCAGCGTGTCACTGCTTTGCAGCAGGCTGCGCAGGGTTTGCGGGTTTTCGGTAAAGCGTTTGGGCAGGGGGGTACGGTCCGAGATCGCTTTTGACAGGGCGGTGCGGGCCTCTTGTGCCGCGGAAAGCCCGACAAGCAGGGTTTTTCCGGCCGAGTCCCGCAGGGCCGTCAGCTCGCGCAACTCGGTCAGTTCGGCGCGCAAGCCTTCGGCCTCGGCGTGCAGGCCGGGGGTCACATCGGCCAGCATCATGCCCGAGCGCACGGTGCCCAAGGGACCGGAGGGGTGCATCAGCAAGAGCGGGCCGGGGCGGCTTTCAAGCTGGCTGAGCACGCCGACCAGTTGCGCCACGCGGTCGCGCTTGGCCTGAAATTGCAATTGCAGGGTGGTTTCGCGCAACCGGCCCTGACGCAGGGCTTCGCGCAGGGCGGCAAGGCCGTCTTCATAGGCGCGGATGGTGCGGGTCAGGGCGGCGACGCGATCTTTCGACGATTTCGCCTTGTCCAGCGCAGCGATGGCGGTTTGCAGATCCGCCGAGGCGCTGGCTGCCTGTTCGGCCACACCCTGCGCCTGAGCGGGTGCGGACAGCATCAGGGCAAGGGCTGTGGCGCGCAGCATCATGTCAGCAGGCTGACCCCGGTCATCTCGGGCGGTTGCGGCAGGCCCATCAATTGCAACAGCGTCGGCGCAAGGTCGGCAAGGCGGCCACCGTCGCGCAGCTTTGCCCCCGCAGGCGCGCCCAGCACAATGACCGGAACCGGGTTCAGCGTGTGCGCGGTGTGCGGGCCGTTGGTGACCGGGTCCCACATCTGTTCGCAATTGCCATGGTCGGCGGTGACGATCATCGCCCCGCCACGGGCCCGAAGCGCGGCCACCGCGCGGCCAAGACCTTCGTCCACCGCCTCGCACGCCTTGATTGCGGCGGGCAGGATGCCGGTATGGCCGACCATGTCGGGGTTGGCGAAATTGACCACGATCAGATCATAGCCGTGTTCGATGGCCGCAACCAGTTGGTCGGCAACCTCGGGTTCGCTCATTTCCGGTTGCAGGTCATAGGTGGCGACCTTGGGGGAGTTCGGCATGAAGCGGGCCTCGCCGTCAAACGGCACCTCGCGCCCGCCATTCAGAAAGAAGGTGACATGCGGGTATTTTTCGGTTTCGGCCAGTCGGAACTGGGTTTTGCCGTGTTTGGCGACCCATTCGCCAAGGCAATTGACGATCACCCGCTTGGGGAAGGCGGTGGCCATGTAGGCGTTGTGGGCGTCGGAATATTCCACCATCCCCAGCAGTGCCGACCATATCGGGCGGGGGCCGGTGTCGAAGGCGTCAAAGCCGGGCTGGCCGATGGCGGCAAGGATTTCGCGCGCGCGGTCGGACCGGAAGTTGAGGCAGAACAGGCCGTCGCCATCCTGCGCGCCGGTGTAGCCGGCGATCACGGTCGGGGCGATGAATTCGTCGGTTTCGCCCTTGGCGTAGGATTGGGTAACGGCGGTTACGGCATCGGGCGCGGTCTCGCCGACGCCTTGGATCATCGCGGCATAGGCGCGGGCGATGCGGTCCCAGCGGCTGTCGCGGTCCATGGCCCAATACCGGCCGATGACCGTGGCGATCTTGGCACCCGCAGGCAGGGCCGTGACCAGATGTTGCATGA
>JAFGXY010000062.1 GCA_016936395.1 Paracoccaceae bacterium
CCCGCATCGCGCATCGACGACCTCATGCCTTGGGCTTTCCAGAAGACGTCAACCTGAAAGCCCGACGGGGATCACGCACCGCTTACATCCTGTCTAAGACAGGGGGCGCTGTTCAATGGTCTGGCGAAAAGCGCCAACAAGCGCGCTGTGCGCGACGACATCCGTCTGATGCCTGGGCTTTTCCATCGCCCGCAATCTTGCGGCACACGGGCCATGGGGTCGTTGACCGGTCAACGGCCCCGGAGTTTCTGCACGATGAACCGCAAGGGCGCAGTTATCCGCCACGATGTGCTGTTCAAAAGGGCCCGATTGTAAGTTTCGATTTCAGCCTGCGCCAGTTTTGCCTTGATCTGATCGGCCTGCAGGGCTTGTGCCTCGTAGCGCGCAGCCTCGAGGGCTTGGTTCATCTCGGCGATCTGTGCTTCTGCTGCTGTGCGGGCCTGGTCAATCCTTGCGCGCTCTTCGGCCCATTCCGACACCAAGGATTGCCGCTCCCGGTCCCATTTTTCAGCCTCGTCCGAGCGGTCTTGCAAGACAGAACCCTTTGATGAAGCGTCGCGATCATTCGCTTCTTCCGGATCACCAACCCAGCGACGTTCGATATCCCGGAAGATGCGGGCCGAAAGCTGTTGGGTCATCGCGGTCATATGTCGTGTCGCGTGCTCGGATTTTCGTCTCAGCACAACTTGCTCGGCTTCCAGCTGTTGCAGCCTCAACCGCAACTCTGCAATCAGCTGTGCATCGGAAAGAGCTTGGCTGTGCAGGTCGTTCGCCTCCGTGCGGCTTTGCTCCAGACGGCTGCACAACTGGTCGCGGTCTTGGGTCACTTGCGCCAGCGTCTGGCCAAGAGCGTCATATCGGCTTTCCAGTGCATCATGACCGTCCGCCAAAGCCCGATACCGGTCTTCTTGTGCAGCGATGCGACTGTTCAACTCTGCTTCCGTCGCGTCGCGAACCGACTGTGCCTGGTCCAGCTCGGCGATCCGTGCTTCTGCTGCGCCACGCATCCGTTGTTCCGTCGCGTGATTGGCCGCATGCGAGGCCGCTTCTTGGCGGACCTGCTGCAAGTTGCGTTCAAGCTCTGCCATCTGCTTTTGCAGTTGGTCAAGTCGCCAGCGTTTTTCCTGATTTTGCCAGATGGCCTGGCCCATCGAGGGCGCTGCATCGGCGACGGCCGCGCGAAGACTGTCCAGCCGCGGATAATCCTCTTTGTCTTCGCCACCGGCGACCCATTTTTCAAGTATCTCATGCGCGTGCTGCACCCAGGCAGGCAGGGCAGCATTCCGCTGGGAGCCGGTTTCAAATGTGAAATTCCGCAAGTCCTTGCCGAGAAAGCCGTTCAGCTCATCCGACATGGCGCGGGGCTCGCGTGGCCATTTCAGATCAAGGCCAAGGCCGACCTGCGTCATCACATCCACACTGTCCGCCATCAGCCGGTTGTAGGACGTGAACACGCGCGGATGGCCGCGCGAGGCGGCTTCGGCCTCCAGAACATGGCGCAACCACAGATGAACCGCGTAGTCGGTTTCATAGGCCGACACCCGGTTCATCGAAGCCGCAACTTCCAACGGGTGGCGATGGGTGCAGACATGCAGGGCACGGCAGCCGGCCCGCGCCAGCACATGATGCCAGAACGGCAACAGTCGGCAGATGCGCGGGTCTTTCACCACAAACAGATATGACCGGCCATAATCCTCGGCGAGGGCTTCAAGCGCGCGTTCTTCGAACTCCATGGCTTTGGGAGAGGTGAACCAGTCCGGCGACACCGGGTCATAGCTGAAGAAGGTCTTTCCCGCCGAGGCCAGCAGGTCTTCGTTCAGCCCGGTGATCCGATTGGATTCGAAAAACCCTTTGGCATTCTGCTCGGCCGGTTCCATCAGATCAAGCGGCAGATCAGCCCCCATTTTCGCCAGCGTCCCCGCCAGCGCCGAGGTGCCCGACCGGTGCATGCCAAGCACGATCAGCGCGGAACGCAGCGGGGGCGGAGCCGGTGTCTTCTTTGCCATGGTCCTCGCTCCAGTCGGGTGCCGTCAGGGGTTTGAAAACGGTTCGTAGCTGAACCGCCGAAGCAGTTCCAGCGTGGAGACAGTTTTGTCATGTCGACATGAAACAATTCATTCCGCCAGCAGACAGAGGTTGAAAATCACCCTTGTCCATATCCGCACAAGCGAAGCAGTCTGTAGACATTGGCGTCGTCATCCGCCGCCAAGCTCGTCCTGCAATTTTCGCACCGTGCCTTCCAATTTCGCAATGCGATCAGCTTGTTGCATAACAATGTATAGAACATGTTCCATAATGCGTTGCCGAATAGCCTCAAGGTCAGGTGTCTCCTGGAGAGGGGACGGACCATCAAGCAAATCCACTCCCGTTCGTTCCTTGATTTCTGCAAAAAGGCTGGCCTGTTCGGCGACAACTGCATCTGTTTCGTCATACTTGAAATTTTCTCGTAAGACCTCGGCAAGTGCAGGTGATTTGTTCAGGTCAATTTTCTGAAAAGCTCGATCAAATCTCTCAGGTAAAACCATTTCCGGGAACCGATTGTTGTAAATGGCACGCAGGAAGCTTTCACTTTTCTCAACCCGCTCTTGCACGCGCTGCGTCGCAACAGGCATTTCAACAGCAAGAATTTTCGCGAGGTCTGCAACAACATCTGTTGACTTTGTGAATGGGCGGATAGTGGTGATCGCGCCAAGAATTTTCTGCCAAGTGTTCAAGTCTTCATACATACTCAACAATTGGCGACCACCCTTCGCAAAAGGCGGAATGGGACCAATTGATGTTTTGTGGTAGACAAACCATTGATTATATGCAGATGGGAGCCAATCCCTTGGGTCGCGGGCATAAATAATTAGGCGAACGCAAACTTGCCGACTGAGGTATTCGAAAAATGGCGCAATAGTTCTATGCTGTTGAAGCAAAGACTCATTAGACAATAAAAATCTCGAAGCTCCATTAGTCCGTTGTCGGTTTTTCAGAGTCTCAATGAATTGGCCAGCGAGCTCGAAATTTTTGTCTGTCGATGAAGCAAAAAATTCTCTCTGCAGATAGTTATCCCTCAGTACGGGGTTTATCAGATCAAAAAACATCCCCAGGTAATCAACGCCTTGTTCCAGCAAATTCTCTTTGTTCTCGGCGAGGGCTTTCTGAATGGACGATGTGCCCGTTTTTCCCATTCCGATATGAAAAATAATTTCCATGGTCTGTATCAAACCCTCTGCTCGTCCAGCTTGTGCACAAAGACCGAACTCAGGCCCAGATGCGACGCCATTGCGGGCCAGAGGCGCTCGATCATGTGGTATTCGGTGCCGTCATTGGCAATCGGCTCGTCCGGCCAAGGGTAGTCTGGGCCAAAGATGTCATTCATCGCCATCACAACCGACCGCCGCACCCAGAACATGTTGCCGACTGGAAACAAAAGCGGGTTCTGGGGCATTGGCCCCGGCAAGCGGTCAGCAAACTTTGGCAAGAGCGCGCGACTTTCGATCCAGCCAATAAAATAAGGATCAAATGGCGCGACCAGCCCAACCTCGTTCTCGGCGATGATCGTGATCGCATTCGAAATCGTATGTGTCTCACCCAATAGGATACGCATCAGAAAACGACGCCAGATTGTGCCGCTGGTCGTCACGTTCACTGACTTCTTCAGGTGCAAGTGGCACCAAATCTCATCTGACCGTGCAGCGCCACCATCCACGAACATCTGCATGAAGGGCAAAACATCTCGGCCTGTATTGGGCACCAAGACAATTTCCGGAACCAGATCATGCTCTTTCATGATCTGACGTATCTGTTGCCCTTTCTTCTCGGAGTCCGTCGTCATGACAATCCGAGTTGCCCTTCGAAAAAGGAAGTGCTCCTTCAGGACTTCATCCAGTTCATCAGTATAAAATGCGTGAACGTGTATCGAAAATTCAGGGAGCTCCTTTGTGTCCGTCACATCGAAAGGCGCGAGGCGCAAATTTCCATGTATCCAGTTGTCCGAATTGGCAAGCTCGCGATTGACTTCGTCAAGGTCACGCCAGACAGAGCGCCGCTTATAGCGCGTGATCTTCTCACATTCGCGGGCTCGGAGCACTGACTCCTTTGGTTCTCCGGAAAACATCACCGGGGTATCAATCTTCGAGACACCACGAACGAAATAATTCTGGCTGTCAAGCCGGGCCTGAAGACGGGTGCGGATGGTTTCGAACAGGTTGAAGTCTGGTTTTTCGGGTGCCGTATCCGCTGTCTTTTTCGGCGGCAAAGCCAGAATGGCCGTTGCGGCCGCTTCGGGGTTGCCATAGGCGACAGTCTGGAACCGTCCAGACTGCAGGTAGATGTCATCACCAAAGCCGGATGCGCCTTTGAATTGGACAATCTGGCAGCCATATTCCAAAGCGTCAAACACGACATTGGGCAAGGGATCCAGTCGCGACGACAGGAACATCACGTCCGATGCCGCCAGAACATCGTGATAGGCGGGCCCGGCCGGAATGAAGAACAGGTTGGAATCCTGCTGGCCGGCCTCTATTTCCTTGAGGTGATAGGCCATGTAAGCCCCGAAACCCAGTTCATCCGGAACGATCCCATGCCCGATCCAGATGAAAACCGTGTCCTTGTCGCGGGTCTGGCAGATTTGCGCCGCCATCGCAAAAATATCGGTTCCCTTGCGCCATTGCGATTGGCCTGCACCACACACGATGCGGACCTTTGACAGATCACGCCCAACAATCTTGGAAAGCCGCGCCTTCGCCTCTGCCTGTCGTCTTGCGCTGACGCTGCCAAGGAACAAGGGCCGCTGTGGGATGATGGTGCTGTCTTTGTCAACGTCGAAGTTGAAATCCGCCATACGGCCCTTCCAACTGTTCCGCACGTGATCTGACGAGAAGACGACCAGATCTGCAAACATCAGAAACGTATTGAAGTGAAAGGCCGGAAACAGATATTCGGCATATTCATGCAAGTAGCCGGCGAAGGGAATCTCGCGCGCGACCAACAGCGGAATGTAGTCCCGTGCAACTGCCGAATTCAAAATCGCAAAATCAATTTTTTTCAGAACCTCGCCGGAATATGCAGCAAAATCCTGAAACGGGGCGCTGGTGATCAGAACCGCGCAGCTTGTGGCGCGAAAGTCTTCCAGCAAGGGCCCGTCCCGCAGGGCCGAGACGATGACATTGTGGGTCTTTGCGGCCTCTCGGGCCAGATCGCGCCCAACAATCGGGGCGCCCGTGCGCGAGCATTCGTGAACCGCGATCAGGCAGGTGGGCAGTTCTGGCCGATAGGGCAACCGTCCGGCGAATTGACCCGCACGGATATCGCGCAAGGTGCGCCGACCCTCGGCATGGCCATGCGCCAGGTAATGCAACAGCGGGTCAATGCCGGCGGCCTTGATATCCGGATGCATCACAAGATAGCTGTCCAGCGAAAAATCGGCCACTGCTGCATCCACCGGCGCGCCCAGATGGATCAGTTCGAAGGCAAGTTCGGATGCAGCAGGGTCTTCCGCCGCGAGAGCGGCAGCAAGCTCGGGATCGATCACCAAAGTTGCCACAACCTTGGCAATGGCCGGCGTGCGCCGCACCGCATCCGAATAAAGGTTGGGGGCACGCCCCTCTGCCCGACCACAGGTTTCATAGTGCCGCGCAAGTTCCGCCGCGCCCGCAACCGCACCTGCCATGCTTTGGCCATAATGACGGGGGTCGAAACGGAAGGATGGCCGCTCTGCAAGCAGACCGGGCACAGCTGCCGCGTGCTTTTGCCAGATCAGGTCAAGATCAGTCATGCGTTTTCCCAAGCCAGCTCTGTGGCAATCAGATCGATCAAGGTTTTATCGTCCACATCACGGGTTGAGAGCATCTGCAAGAAATCCGGCAACAGCGGGCTGGTGGCAATCATCTCGCCCAAGGCCAGCCGGGAAAGGCGCGAGTCAGGCCCGAAATCGGCCTTTACAGCAAAGGAAGACAGACTGTCGTCCAAGACAGGCAAGGCATCGTTCATCCGGGGCTGGTCGAGGAAAAGCAGCGGCCCGCTGTCCATGCCAAGACGGTTTTTCAGCCATCCGAAAACATCACTCAGCAAGACAGCCGAATTTTTTGGCGGCTGGAGCCACTCTATAATAATGAAATCATTCTGATATTTCTGCACGATGAAGGGGTCAGCGCCGCTATCAGGCAGAATGATCAGGACGTGCAGACCCGGCCATTTCGCCAAGAGCGGATCTGGTGCCGCCCGCCCTAAGGTGGTGTTGGTCAAAATCAGCATCGTGATCCTACTCCGCTGGTTCAAGGACGCAGGTCTGTACTTTGGTCACCCGAGATACGCTTCGCAGCGACATTCGAGTTGCATACCTGACGGCGAAGAGCAATGCTTGACCCGTCGCCGGCAGGGCTGTTTTCCACAACCTCTGCGTCGCAGCATGGCCTTGCATCATTGTCCTGAGCATCCTTACATGGCGGCGGGCTTTCGGGGGTAACATGATTCTTGTCATAGGAGGGTGTGGATTCATCGGATCCCATGTCGTTGATCGGCTGCGCGCCCAGCAGCAAAAAGTGCGTGTGTTTGATCGTCGTCCCGAAGCCTTTCGGCCACCGGTGGCGGGGGTTGAATACGTTCTGGGTGACATGTCCGATACTGCGCAAATCTATGAGGCGCTGACAGGAGTAGACTGCGTCATTCATCTTGCAAGCGCCAGTGTTCCGACCACCTCGAACCTTGACCCGGTGGCAGACATCACGGGAAACCTGATCGCCACTGTGCAACTGCTGGAGACGATGCGCGCCTCCAGGGTGCAAAAGCTGGTCTTCCTGTCTTCGGGCGGAACGGTTTATGGCATTCCAGATACCGATTTGGTGCCCGAGACCCACCCGCTGCGTCCCATCAGCTCTTATGGCATCGTCAAGGTCGCGATCGAGAACTATCTTTACATGGAGCATTTTCTTCACGGCCTGCAGCACATCATCTTGCGCGCATCCAATCCTTATGGTCCACGGCAAGGCCACACCGGGGTGCAAGGCATCATCGGCACCCATCTGTGGCGGAACGCCCGCGGGGAACCCGTCGAGATTTGGGGAGACGGAAGTGTGGTGCGGGACTATATCCACGTCCGTGACCTCGCGGATCTCTGCGTCCTTGCCGCACAATCGACTGTCAACGGATGCTATAACGCTGGCAGCGGATCGGGGGCATCGGTCGCACAGATTGTGGACAGCATCAGCCGCACAATAACGGCATCTGGCCAAACACCCATGGCGCCCACCTACAAACCGGGCCGCAGCCTTGATGTGCCACGTGTTGTCCTTGATGTTGCCCGCGCGCAACGCGATTTCAACTGGCACCCACAGATTGGCCTCGATGAAGGGATCGCTGAAACTTGGGATTGGGTTCGCAGCCTTATCTAGCAGGTTGCTGAAGCGGTAGCCCGCTGTCTTTGCCTTCAGACACGACTGAAACCGGGTAACAGTATGCTCGGGCGGCGTTGATTGCGGGCCGGGCCGGGTCGCCGCGCGGCGATCCCTGCACCCTTGTGACACCGCAAGGCCGACGTCCAGCCACCCATAAACGCTCTTCATGACCCGGTCACGACCCGGGGGAAGGCAGGCAGGCGCGCTGATGTCGCTTCGGCAGACCATGTCATGCTGGCATGACCCGAAGCGAAAGATCGCTTAACTGCACACGACCTTCAGCCCACCGCTCTGAACCGACTTGACCATGTTTCCAGATCATGTGTTCAGTGTTTCCAGATCACGTGTTTGGTTGACGCCTCACGGCGATTGTTAGACACTTAACGGCCAGCCCCATGGTTCATCGCTGTCAAGGCAATAGGGCAGACTAAAAATCGTTAGAAACATAGTTGGGCACATGCGCCATGCGGGCCGTGCTCAGGGAGACATATAAATGGCTATTCTTTTCGTCGGTCCGTCGTCTGATTACCCATCAATTACGACTGCGATGCTTTTTGCTGCTCCCTCGGACACGATCGTTCTGGAGGATGGCTACAGCAACGAGATTGCCGACGTCTTGCACAGTGGCATGACAATCTATGGTGAACTGAACTCGACGGGGATTGTTCTTCGGCTTGCTTCTGGGGTTACATCGGTCACGTTGTCCGGACTTGCGGCGATAAACATTGCGGATTCGTCTGATGGCAACGCCATAACCGGAAACGATGGTGACAATCAGATCACGGTCACCGCAGGGACCGACTCGGTCAATGGCGGCCTGGGGGAAGATCGGCTGATTGTTGATTACGCTTCGGCAATCGGAAACGTCACCGGCGACTCGACATCAAGCTTCACCGAAGCGGGTGGTCGCGGGCGCATGGTGACCATAACCAACGGCACCTTTGAACATTTCACCATTCTCACCGGCGATGGCGCAGACACGATCACGGCCGGTGACGGCAACGACATCATCACGAGCGGCGGCGCCTCGGACCGGCTGACCGGCGGGATGGGCAACGATACGCTGACGGCGGCGGCAGGGGACGACACGCTGCTTGGCAATCAGGGCAACGACATGTTGTTCGGTGCTGACGGTCAAGATTGGATGCATGGCGGTCAGGGCACCGACCAGCTTAATGGCGGCGCCGGTGCTGATACGCTGGACGGAGGCCTGACCCATGACACGCTTTATGGCAATCAGGGCAATGATGTGCTGTTTGGCAGCGATGGCGATGACTTCCTGCATGGCGGCCAGGACAACGACATGCTTTATGGCGGCGCGGGCAGCGATGTGCTGGCCGGCGGCTTGGCCGATGACACGATGGATGGCGGCGACGGCGTCGACATTGTGGTCTACCTGACGGCGACTTCAGGCGTGAACGTCGATCTGGGTCAGCAATCTGGCGCGCAGCTGGTCAGTCTGACGGAAGGCCGCGATACGCTGATCTCTATCGAAAACCTGTTCGGCAGCAATTTTGATGACCGCCTGACCGGTGGCATTGCTGCCAACTACATCATTGGCGCTGTCGGGAACGATACGATCAGCGCAGGCGACGGCAACGACAGGTTGATCGGCGACTCGGGCAATGACTTGCTGTATGGCAATCAGGGCGATGACGGATTGTATGGCGGCGCTGGCTCTGACTACATGCACGGCGGCCAAGGCAATGACTACCTTAATGGCGACGCGGGCAATGATACTTTGGTGGGCGGCATCGGCAACGACACGATTTACGGTGGTGCAGATGCAGATGTTTTTGTCTTCCAGACGGCAGCGGCGGCCGGGGTCAACAGGATCATGGATTTCGTGCAGGGCGTCGACAAAATTGGCATTTCTGGCGCCCTTGCCGAGATGTTCCTCGACGCGTCACTTGATCTGGAGGACGCTTTGATCTGGGACTCGAACAACAGCGAACTTTATGTGGACCTCGAAGCGCTTGGCCAGCAGGGCACGGTTCTGATTGCCGAACTGAACAACACCTACTCGTTGGGTGCAGGCGATTATGTGTTTGTCTGATCGTCCCCTTCCAAACTTGGCTCCGCCCGAAAGGCGGGGCCATCCTTGATAACGATGAACCAGACAAGACCAGACCCAGAACAGAGTCCGGTCGCGATTGGGGCAATCGGTGGCAGCGGCAGCCGCGTGCTTGCCCGGATCATTCAGGCGGCTGGCATCTCGATCGGGGCCAATCTGAACAGCGCCTTTGATAACCTCGAGTTCACCGCGCGGTTCAAGACGACACAGATTGTCAACTTGCCCGACCCTGATTTCTTTGCCCGACTGCCCGAATTCGAAGCCCTGTCGCTGGAACAGATGGGGTCCTCAGGCGAGAAGCGCTGGGGCTGGAAAGAACCGAATACCCATGTGGTGATTGACAGGATCCTTTCTGCCTACCCAAAGATGCGCTACGTGCACTTGTTGCCTAACGGCTTCGACATGGCCTTGTCCGGCAACCAGAACCAGCCGCGACTTTGGGGCCAAATCTATCTTGGTCGTTCGGTCTCGGAGCCGATAACACCCGACGAAGCCTTGGCCTACTTTTGCGAGGTTCATCGCCGGATTGACGCGCTGGCCCAGCACCCCCACAACCAAAGCCGTATCCTGATCGTAGAGTTCGAGGCGCTCTGCGGCGATCCGAAAGCCGAGAACGCGCGTCTGCTGGATTTTCTTCAGATATCGCCAAGGGTGCCTTTGGAGGCTCTGATCAACATCGTCCAAAGCCCCGCCACAATCGGAAGAGGGCGCGCTGTTGATCTCGCTTGTTTCGGGGCTCTGGACATCAGCTACATGAAGACAAAGCTTCCCCATATGATGCAGTCTTGATCTCCCCAGTCACCGCGCGGCTGAGGTGCAGTGCCATGCGGTTTCACCCTAAGACGTTGACGGTCTTGGGCTATGGTGCTTGCAACTCAGTTCAGGTCTTTCAGCAACCGCCCGTGGCGGCGGACTTCGGTCAGCACGTCGCCAAAGGTGGCAAGACCGCGGCCTTGAAGCATCGGCATCAGTTTCAGGAACGCGTCTGCGGTCGCCACGGTATCGCCGATCGCCGTGTGTCGTGCCTCTTCGGGGATGGTGATGCCAAGGCGATGCGTCAGCGCGTCAAGGCTGTGCACCTCGTGCTGGCCATAGATCACGGCCGACAGCAGCACGGTATCGAACACCGGATGGTCAAAGCGCAGGCCAAGCGCGGGCTCCATCCGTCGTAGGAACTCCATGTCGAACGGCGCGTTATGGGCGATCAGCACCGCGCCTTCGGCAAACTTGTGAAAGCGCGCCGCCACCTCTTCGACAAAGGGTGCGTCCTGCACCATGGCTTCGGTGATGCCATGCACTTCGGTTGACGACAGCGGAATAGGCCGGCGCGGGTTGACCAGCGTGTCAAACACCTCGCCTTCAACCCGGCGGCCATTGACGATGCGGACGGCGGCAATTTGCACGATCTCGTCGCCCTGCCCCGGCAACAGGCCGGTGGTTTCGGTGTCGAACACCACATAGGTCAGGTCTTCCAGCCTTGCGTCCTGCACCTTTTCGTTGCGCGCCTTGGACAACAGGTCAAAGTCATAGACCACCGCGCGGGCAATCGGGGCCGGGCGGCGCACCACGCGGCGGGCCTGCGGGATGGGCAGGCACAGGCTGTGCCCGCCCTGCCCGGCGCTTTCAGGCCAGATCTCGGTGGCCAGTGACGCCAGCACCGCCCGGCGCGGCACATCGGTGACGCCCGGTTCCAGCGGCGCACTCAGCCAGTCTTCCAGTTGCGCCATCGGCAAGGCGCCGCCGTCCCAGGTCAGCCGGATCAGCGCACCGGTGCCATCTTCTGCCACCGACACCCGGAATGCCCGCGCCAGACCTGCCCGCCCCATCGCCTCGGCCAGACCGGACAGCAGGGCGATCACCTCAAAGCCGTTGCAATGCAACAGCAGTTCCGCCGCCTCACCTTCAACGACCAGCCCGTCACCCTCCATCCGGGCGCGCAAGCCGTCCAGCAGATCCGAGGCACGGGTCATCGCCAGCGGGCCGTTGTCGCTGCGGCCTTCATCGTGGCGGCGGGTCAGGTCGGTGACGGCAGCGGCAAGGCCCGCCACCTCTTCGCGCAAGGCACGGTCCAGGGGGCCGGGGGCGGCCGCGCCCGGCGGGATCGCGGCAATCAGGGTCGACAGGTTGGCGGCAGGCCTGCGCACACGGTCAAACACCTCGGTCAGCAACGCCTCACGCCGGGCGTGGCTGGCAAGATCGGCGGTCACATCGCGCAGCGTCAGCACATAGCCGGGGCGCGTGGCCCGGTCACTGGCCAAAAGGCGCATTCGCGCCGACAGCACCCGGTCACCGTTCAGCGTGGTGCAAAGCAGGTCTGATGCCGCATCGGGGTCTTGGGTGGCGATCAGGCGCTGGTGCGCCAGCATGATCGGCCCTTCGCGCAGATAATCGAACAAGCGCCGATCCAACCCCGGCGCCGCCCGCCCTGCCCCGATCAGATCGACCGCGGTGCCATTGTAGAACGCCAGCGCATGATCGCCCGAGCACAGCAGAACCCCAACCGGCACATCGGACAACAACGCCTCCAGCCGGGTCTTTTCGTCGGTCAGGCGAATGGTTTCGCGCGCCACCGCCTCGGCCAGCGCATTGCGGGTTTCCGACAGCGACAGCGCCGCCGCGGTGGCCGCCGGGGCCAGATCGCCCAGATACTGCGCGATGGCGGCATCCATTTCGCCGGTCACGTCCGCATGCGCCCGCGCCCGCAAGGCGCCGGCAAGGGTGTCGATCGGCTTGGCCACGTTCACATCGAACAGATACCAGATCCACGTTACCAGCCCCAGAATGACAAAGGCCGCCACGACCCCGCCCTGCACGAACCCATCCAGCGTCTCGGGCATCGCCTGCCGGCGATACCCCAGCCACAGCCCGCCGATCAGCGCCGCAAGTGCCCCCCCTGCCAGACCTGCGAACAACAAGAAGATGCGGATGCGCAGCGACAGGTTCAGGATCATGCCCTATGCCTCCACGCCCAGAAGACGGCGCACCTCGTCGCGCAACTCTTTCAACTCGAAAGGTTTCGAGATAAAGCCATCCGCCCCCAGCGCAATGCCCTTGCGGCGCTCAATGGCCGATCCGCGCGCCGTCATCATCAGAATCTTCACATCCGCCAGCGACGGATCCAGCCGCACGCCCTGACAGATTTCATAGCCCGAAACCTCGGGCAGCATCACGTCCAGCAGCACAAGGTCGGGGTGCGTTTCGCGGATGCGGGCCATCGCATCGGCCCCGTTGGCAATGCGGTCATGGTCATAGCCTTCGCGCGACATCAGGTAATCCAGCGCGATGGCAATATTGTCTTCATCCTCGACAACAAGGACTCGGTGCCGTCTCCCCCCTTCGGCCGTCATCTTTTCCCCCCTCTTAGCCTGCGGCGCAGGCAGCGGCTTGAAATCCGTCTCCCTCGGGTGCGTTGACCCAGTTGGCCCCTTTCAGGGTGCCATCTTCGGTAATCTCGACGCCATCGCTGACCAGAATCTGCCGCCCCCCGGCACAGTCGAACACCATCAGCGCGTTGCTGACAGGACGCCAGCGACCAAAGTTGAACACCTTGGCCATCCGCAGGTCGGCATTGTTCGGATGCTGGGCAATCTGGCGCGTGTCCATGGCGATGAATCTGGTGGTGATCGGCGCCACCAGCGTCCACGGTCGCAGCGGCATCGACTCGACCGACTGCCAGACAACCTTTACCCCATCGGGCAATTCGGCACTGACGCGGTTGAACCAGTCGTATTCCAGCCAGACCGTGGTGCCGATCAGGCCAATGCCAGCCGAAACCGTCATTCCCCATTTGGGCAGCCGCCCCCGCAGCAGCTTGTTCAACGCCAGAAACATCCCGGCGAAAGCGATGGCGGCAACGATGGCAGCAATCAGTTCAAGGGCCATTCAGTCCTGTCTTTTCAGCTTCGGGCACCGCGGGCCTGACCCACGGCGGATTGCATGGTGCGCACCACGACAAAGGCGTCGCGCAGGTGGCTGCGTTCGAAATCCGACATGTCGGACGGGGCAAGGAAGTTGTCGGGCTTGCGCCCCGACCGCACCAGCCGCGCCTGATTTTCCAGCCGGGTCTGCGCGATCAGGTCATAGGCTTCGATCAGGTCGCGCGCGCCCGAGACGCTGATCACACCCGCCGACTCGGCGGCCTCCAGCCGGGCGCGGGTGTTGGCCGGTTCCAACTGCCCGATCAGCGCATAGACCCGGCCAAGATCGACCACCGGCACGACGCCATTGTGCTTCATGTCGATATGGTTCTTGAATTCGCCCGACCGCACGGTGGCAAAGCCGCGCAACAGGCCAAGCGGCGGCGTGTGTTTCAGACTGTTGGCAATCATATGCGCCACGAAGATCGAGTTCTTGGCGGCCATCGCCAGCGTCTCGTGCTGCAATTCGGCAAACAGGCTGGCTTGCCCGCCGATGGGGCGCAGGTCGAACATCACGCTGGCCAGCATCTGCGCCATCGGATCGGGCGTTGCCACCCATTTGCGGAAATACCCGCGCCAGACCCGCATCGGCTGACACCACATCGGGTTGGTCGCCATCATGTCGCCCGGGCAATAGACGTAACCGCAGGCGTCCAGCCCGTCCGACACGATCTTGGCCAGCTTTGCAAAATGGGTCATGTCTTCCGCGGTTGCGGCATCGTCGATCATCAGGCAGTTGTCCTGATCCGACACGCCGGTTTGTTCCTGCCGCCCCTGACTGCCGCAGGCCAGCCACAGATAGGGCACAGGCGCGGGCCCAAGTTCCGCCTCGGCCAGGGCCAGCAGGCGGCGGGTCACCGTGTCGGCCACGTCGGTGATCAGCCGCGTCACCACCTCATGCGCGTTGTGGCCGCCCACCAGTTGCACCAGCAACTTGGGGATGCGCGCGGTCACGGAGGCCAATTCGCCAACGGTTTCCGCCATCGCCGCATCGCGCACCAGTTGCGCCGAGCTGACCGCCTGAAACCGCGTCAGGTCGGTCTGGGTGATCATGCCCACCAGACGCCCATCCTCGACCACCGGCAGATGGCCGATCCGGCGTTCCAGCATGATGTGCAGGATGTCTGACCCCAGCGAGTCCGGGCGCAGGCAAATCGGCTCGGGCGTCATCACCTCGGACACCGGGGTTGCAAGGTCCAGCCCGCCCGCCAGCACCTTGTTGGTCATGTCGCGCACGGTCACGATCCCGATGAACGCCTCGCCATCGACCACGCCCAACGATGACACCTTGGCATCGCGCATCTTCTGCGCTGCCGCCTTCACGCTTTCTTGCGGCCCCACGACCACCGGCTTTCGCGCCATCAGGTCGCCGACCTTTTGGGTCGTCAGATCGCCGGCCCGCGCCTCGCTGCTGCGGCCCCGGCTGAAAAAGCGGTTGAAGGCCGGCACCGTCGCCAGCAGCCTGCGGTATTCATCGACCGGCAACAGCAGCAGCACGGTGTCTTCGGTGACGCGCGCCGTGGTCACCGCCAGCCCGTCGCGCGCCAGACCCCGCTCGCCAAAGCTGTTGCGCGGCCCCAGAAGCGAGATCACCTGCCCCGAGGGTTCCTGCACTTCGACCGAGCCGCGCTTGATCAGATACAGCCCCTTGAGCGGTTCGCCGGCGTGATAAACCTCTTCGCCGGGAATGTAATGTCTGCGGCTGAAGGAATGGGCGACACGCGCCAACTCGTCCCGCGGCAGGGAATCGTAGGGGTGGACCGTTTCCAGAAAGCCGATGATGGGTTCGATCGGGTGGTCCATGTCAGTCGTCCTTTGCAAGCAGCGCGCCCCCGGATGACTCCGGGGACGCGCATTTGCCTTTAGTGGGCCTGAGCCGAGCCTGCACCTTTCGGCACGCGGATCGATTCGATCAGGTCAACCACATGCTGCGGCGGGGCCTTGGTCACCATCGACACCAGATAGGCGACGGTGAAGTTGACCACGGCACCAATGGTCCCGATCGACAGCGGCGAGATGCCGAAGAAGTGGTTGGCCGGGGTGTTGGCATACATGTTCGTACCGGGGATGAAGAACCAGCCCAGATACAGGAAGATATAGACCGCCGTGAACACGAGACCTGCCAGCATGCCGGCAATCGCGCCTTCCTTGTTGATGCGCTTCGAGAAGATGCCCATCATCAGAACCGGGAAGATCGTCGCCGCAGCCAGACCGAAGGCCAGAGCCACCACCTGTGCTGCAAATCCGGGCGGGTTCAGACCCAGATAGGTTGCAACCGCAATTGCAAAGCCCATCGAGATCCGGGCTGCCAGCAACTCGCCCTTCTCGCTGATGTTCGGGTTGATCGAACCCTTGATCAGGTCGTGGGAGACGGCAGACGAGATCGCCAGCAACAGACCGGCCGCGGTAGACAGCGCAGCCGCCAGACCACCGGCAGCAACAAGGGCAATCACCCAACCCGGCAGAGCCGCGATTTCAGGGTTCGCAAGAACCATGATGTCGTTGTCAACCTTGGTCAGTTCGTTGCCGACAAAGCCAAGCTCGGTCAGCGACTTGCCACCAAGGCCGTTTGCCGGATCGGCAAGTGCGGCATCAACAGCGGCCTGTGCTTCGGTGACTTTGGCTTCCAGTGCGGTCTTGTCCGCATCGGTCGAATCCGCCACGGCCTTCTTCGCGTCAGCCAGTGCCTTGTTCGCAGCCGTCACAAGGGCCTTTTCGTTGAAGTACTGGATGAAGCCGTCGCCGTTCTTGTCGCTGAAGTCCAGCAGACCGGTGGCTTTCCAAGTGTTGATCCAGGCTAGCTTCGGGTTCGAGTCGATCTCGGCCACCGACAAAGCCGGTCCAGACATGGCAGAGCCGGTGGCAGCACCCGGCCAGAACGTCGTGGTCAGGTTCAGACGCGCCATCGCCCCAACGGCCGGGGCCACGGTGTAAAGCAACGCAATGAATACCAGCGCCCAACCGGCCGAAGACCGGGCGTCCGCCACTCTTGGCACCGTGAAGAAGCGCACGATGACGTGGGGCAGACCGGCGGTGCCGATCATCAGCGACATCGTGAACAGGATCATGTTGAACATGTTGTTGGTGTCGGCGGTATAGGCGGTAAAGCCCAGTTCGGTGACAAGGCTGTCCAGCTTGGCCAGCACCGCAACGTCTCCGCCCTGTGGGGCATAGCCACCAATCAGGCCCAACTGCGGCAGGAAGCTGCCCGTCAGGTTCAACGAGATGAAGATCGCCGGAATGGTGTAAGCGATGATCAGCACCACATACTGCGCCACCTGCGTGTAGGTGATGCCTTTCATACCGCCAAGAACGGCATAGGCGAACACGATCGCCGCACCGATATAAAGGCCCATGTCGGTGGACACTTCAAGAAAGCGAGAGAAGGTCACGCCCACACCGCGCATCTGGCCGATCACATAGGTCACCGAGATCACGATCAGGCAGATTACGGCCACAAGGCGCGCGCCACCCGAATAGAACCGGTCGCCCACGAATTCGGGCACGGTGAACTTGCCAAACTTGCGCAGATAGGGGGCAAGCAGCAGCGCCAGCAGCACATAGCCACCGGTCCAGCCCATCAGGAAGGCCGATTGCGTGTAGCCGCCCACCGGGGCCAGCGCGATGATCCCGGCCATCGAGATGAACGACGCCGCCGACATCCAGTCAGCGCCGGTCGCCATGCCGTTCAGAATGGGGTTAACCCCCTGACCGGCCGCATAAAACTCGGCGGTCGAACCCGCACGGGCCCAGATCGCGATCCCGATGTAGATGGCAAAGGTAAAGCCAACGACGATCAGGTTGAGGGTAAATTGATCCATCTGTCCCTGCCCCTTATTCTTCTACGCCATATTCTTTGTCGAGCTTGTTCATCCGCCAAGCGTAGACAAAGATCAGCACGAGAAAGACATAGATCGACCCGTTCTGGGCAAACCAGAAGCCAAGGTCCGCACCGCCAACCGAAATGCCCTTGAGCGCCGGTCGAAGGATGATGCCAAGCCCGAATGAACAGACGAACCAGATCACGAGCGATATCAAGATCACCCGCACGTTCGCCGCCCAATAGGCACTGGATGAGGTTTTATCCGCCATGAGTGCTACTCCCTGAGTTTTATTATCCGTGCCTGCGCCCCTTTTGGCGGGGCGCAAGCCTCCCCTCTTAGGCCGTGACTGCCTGCACAATGGCCCCCAAAGCGGTGCGGATATCGGCAATGGCACCCATTGCGTCGATCCGTTTCAGAACCCCTTTGCGGTCATAGTAGGAAATCAGCGGCGCCGTCTGCGCGTGATAGGCGTTCAGCCGCTCCCGCACGGTATCGGCGTTGTCGTCAGCCCGGCGCTTGAACACCGTGCCACCGCATTTGTCGCAAACTCCCGCCACGGCGGGCTGCTTGAAGTCGTCATGATAGCCTTCGCCACAGCCACCACAGGTGTAACGACCGGCGACCCGGCCCACCATGGCTGCGTCATCCACCTCAAGGCTGATGGCAGCCGTCACGCGCTGCCCGACATTGGCCAGCAAGGTATCAAGAGCCGCAGCCTGCCCGTCGGTGCGCGGAAAGCCGTCAAGGATGACGCCCTTTTCCACATCCGGCTGGGTCATGCGGTCTTTCAGGATCGCCAGCACGATGTCGTCGCTGACCAGACCGCCCGCCTCCATCACGGCGCGGGCCTGTTGCCCGGCCGGCGTGCCCGCAGCCACCGCCGCGCGCAGCAGATCGCCCGTGGAAAGCTGGACCAGACCGAAGTCCTCTTCCAGCATCCGGGCCTGTGTGCCCTTGCCCGCCCCCGGTGGGCCAAGCAAGATCAGAACGGCTGGGGTTCCCATATCGCGCGCCACCCCATCAACCCCGGTTCATCCGGTTTTCGATCAGATCATCCACCACCGACGGATCGGCCAGCGTCGAGGTATCGCCGAGGCTGCCAAAATCATTCTCGGCAATCTTGCGCAAGATCCGGCGCATGATCTTGCCCGACCGGGTTTTCGGCAGACCGGGCGCCCATTGAATCAGGTCGGGTTTGGCAATCGGACCAATCTCGGTGCGAACCCAGGCCTCAAGCTCCTTGCGCAACTCGGGCGTCGGCTCGACGTTGTTCATCAGCGTGACATAGGCATAGATGCCCTGACCCTTGATGTCATGCGGATAGCCGACCACGGCCGCCTCGGCCACTTTTTCATGTGCCACCAGGGCCGATTCAACCTCGGCGGTGCCCATGCGGTGACCCGAGACGTTGATCACGTCATCCACCCGCCCGGTGATCCAATAGTAGCCATCGGCATCGCGACGGCAGCCATCGCCGGTGAAATAGAACCCGCGATACTGGCTGAAATACGCCTCTTCAAACCGCTCGTGATCGCCCCACAGGGTGCGCATCATCCCCGGCCAGCTGTCGGCGATGCACAGCACGCCCTCGGTTTCCATCGCCTCTTGCACGGTGGCGGTGGTCGGGTCCAGCACGATGGGCCTGATCCCGAAGAACGGCTTGGTGGCCGACCCCGGCTTTTGCGGAATGGCACCCGGCAGCGGCGTGATCAGGTGGCCACCGGTTTCGGTCTGCCAGAACGTATCGACAATCGGGCAGCGGCCCTTGCCGACATGGGTGTTATACCAGTTCCATGCCTCGGGGTTGATCGGTTCGCCCACCGAGCCCAGCAGTTTCAGCGACGACAGATCGTGCTTTTCCACCCACTCCGGCCCCATGCCCATCAGGCTGCGGATCGCGGTCGGCGCGGTGTAGAACTGGTTGACCTTGTGCTTGGCGCAAACCTCCCAGAACCGGCCCGCATCGGGATAGGTCGGAACACCTTCGAACATGATCGTGGTCGCGCCATTCGCCAGCGGACCATAAAGGATATAGCTGTGTCCCGTCACCCAGCCCACATCGGCGGTGCACCAGAACACATCGCCGTCGTGGTAATCAAAAGTGTATTGATGCGTCATCGACGCATAGACCAGATAGCCGCCCGACGTATGCACAACCCCCTTCGGCCGCCCGGTTGACCCCGAGGTGTAAAGGATGAACAGCGGGTCTTCGGCACCCACCTCGACATAGGGGCAATAGGGCTTGGCCTCGGCCATCTCGGCCTTCACATCAATGTCGCGTCCGTCGATCCAGGTCGTCTGGTCGCCGGTGTGCTTGACGACAAGGCATTTCACTTTTTCCGAACAATCAAACAGCGCCTTGTCGGTGTTCGATTTCAGCGCCGTCTTCTTGCCGCCGCGCGGGGCATAGTCGGCGGTGATAACGACTTTCGCTTCCGAGTCATTGATCCTGTTGGCAAGGGCATCAGGCGAAAATCCGGCAAACACCACCGAATGAATGGCCCCGATCCGCGCGCAGGCCAGCATCGCATAAGCCGCCTCGGGGATCATCGGCAGATACAGCACCACCCGGTCGCCCTTGCTCACGCCATGCGCTTTCAGCACGTTCGCCATGCGCGAGGTGTTTTCCAGCAGTTGGGCATAGGTGATGTGCAGCGACGGGGTCTTCGGATCATCGGGTTCCCAGATGATCGCGGTCTGGTTGGCGCGGGTCAGCATGTGACGGTCAATGCAGTTGGCACTGACGTTCAGGCTGCCATCCTCGAACCATTTGATCGACACTTTGCCAAGTTCGAAATTCGTGTCCTTCACCTTGGTGAAAGGCTTGATCCAGTCGATCCGTTGCGCCTGCTCGGCCCAGAACGCGGCCGGGTCCGCGACAGAAGCCTCATACAGCCGGGCATAGCCCTCGGCGTTGATATGCGCATTGTCAATGAACGCGTCCGAGGCGGTATAGACGCCCGGCACCGACACCTGATCTGACATTAAATTCCTCCCTCTGCGCGGACGGACCAACGACCGCAATATTTACCTTGGGGCCGCCTTGCGACGCCCTCCAAAGCACTCCTACCCAGCGTTAGTGTAACCGGTCGTCAATTTTCATGTAACCCCTTTTATGGAATAGATTTTCCTGTCAAATAATTCACTAAAGTTTTGTCAACTCTGCAAATATGCAGAAAGTAACATAAATTTGCCATGACTTATCAACACACTGGCAACGCACGCAGGCGTGATCTTGCGGCTTGGGGGCGGCGCGATGCGGCCTGTTGGTGACGCGCGGCCAAGCTTGCCTTGCGTGATCACGATCGCGACGACCTGCAGCGCCGAATCATGCCGCCGCCGATTCGGCTGCCTTGCGCAAAGGTGGAAGCGCAACTGTCAGGCCCGCCGGACCATCTGCTCTGCTTGACGCATCCCGTGCCTTCGCAAAGCACCCAGACCAACTGCGGCAAAACCCCGGCTGGATCAGAACCGGTTGTCTCGGGCAGGATGCAGCGATAGCTCAAGCAACGCCCCGCGCGACGCGACGCGCCACCCCATCCTTGCACTAAATCAGGAGAAGGCCCAATGCCCCCCCGCCCCGACCTTGTTGCCGCCGCCGATGACGAAGCCCGCGCCCTTGCGCATGACCTGATGCGTAAAAGCCATGCCGCATTGGCCTATGCCGAGGCCGAGACCGGCCTTCCCGGCATCAGCCGCATTGCCTTTGGCCTGTCGCCGACGGGCATGCCGATCACCCTCGTCTCGTCGCTGTCGCCGCATTTTGACGGGCTGCGCACCCAGCCCTTGTGCGCCGTGATGCTGGGCGAGCCAGGGATAAAGGGCGACCCATTGACCCACCCCCGCCTGATGTTGCGGGCCGAGGCCCGGTTCATAGCCCCTGATGATCCGGCACGCCCCGCCCTGCGCGACCACTGGCTGGAACATCACCCGAAATCAAAACTTTACATCGACTTCACCGATTTCGCTTTTGTCATCTTGCGCCCGCTGTCGGCCGCGCTGAACGGCGGCTTTGCCCGCGCCTACCGGCTGACTGCCGAAGACCTGAACCTTCCCGAAGACTTGCGCGCCTGACAAAAAGGGCGGCCCGATGGACCGCCCTTTTGCACCTCTTGCCTTGCCGCCCTCAGGGGGGATCTCAGGTTGGGTTGTCACAGCGAATGGTGGCCAGCATCTTGCCCTTGACCGCCGAAGGCCAACGCAGATGCACCAGATCGCGGTTGCTGCCCTGTTCGTTCAGCACAAAGGGCATCACGTATTGCGCCACGTCCGACGCAGTGGTGATCGCACCATCGGCCACCAGACTTTGCGTGTTGCGCGCCCGTGCCCCAAACGGCATGAACGCCGCCCCATCGACCACCCAGGTATCTGCCGCCGTGTTCTGGGTGTGCAGAATGGTCAGCGGGCTCATTGCCAACTGGGTAACGCCGGTAAACGCATTCGACCCGAAATTCAGATTGCGGAACCGGCCAAAATCCAGCGTGCCGTTGCTGGTGTCCACCGCCTCGACCCGGTCCACCGCACCATTGACGGCGCGGAAGGTGTTGTCCGACACGCTCAGGCCATGCACGAAATGACCCGATCCCTTGGGCGAGATGACAATCCAGCGGAACCACGGCGCCACATCGCTGGCATAGAAATGATTGGCGGCAATCGACATGTTGCCAAAGCTGAAGCCCCCGGTGAAATCGGGGGTGGCGTCATGTTCATTCGACCATTCGATAAAGCAGTTGTCGATATAATTGCCGGTCAGGGTCAGCCGCGGGTTGGTCTGTGTCACCACGATGCCCGCGCGGCGCAACCCGGCCGCGGCACTGTCGCCCTGAAAGAAGTGGTTGCCGCTGATCAGATGTCCGCCGCCGTTGGCCACCATGAAATGCGCAAAGCGCACCACGCGGTTGGCGCGGATCTTTGCGTCATTGCCGTTGATGTTCAGCGCGATCGTCGTGCGGTCTTGCGCCAGCATCGCCTGCTCATTCGACAGGAACTGGCAGCCCTCCACGATCAACCCCTGGCAGCCCGTGCCGATCGAGGTGATCGCCCGGTCCTTGGGCCGGTTGAACACACAGTGGCCAATTTGAAGGGTCAGCCCGATCCGCGGCAGCATCACGCCCGAACACAGCCCGTTGCAGTTCAACTCCATCCGGTTCAACTCAAACCGCGACAGATCGGCAAAGCCCGAGAAATCCAGCAGATACTTGTCGCGGCTGAAGGTCAATGTCCGGGTGCCGGCCCCGCCCCACAACGGCTGGCTTAACGTAACGGTGCCGGCCCCCACGTTCTTGTCCAGCACATAGACCTCGCGCCCCACACCGGGCCCGCTGACCCGGGCACCGACCGGAATGCTGGCGACATTGGCCACCGAAGCAAGCAAGGTCGGGCTGGCCGGGTTGTAACTGGTGCCCGAGGTGACCACCGTGCTGTCCCAGCCCGGCCCCGCCACCGCATTCAACTGGCCATTGGTCAGAAACCGCCGTTGCGCAAAGGTGGTCAGCCCGCAGATCGCGGCCACATCAATCGGCTCCACCAGATCTATCCGGCGATCCGACAGGTTCAGCGCCACGTGATCGGTGAAATAGAACAGCGCCTGAAGCGCCTTCTTGAAGCCCGCAAGTTCATTGCCGAAGGCGCTGGTATAGGTGTCCAGATCATAGTTGCGTGTCAGCGCCAGCCGCACATTCGCAGGCTGGATCAGCGTGCCCTGAAACCGGATCGGGTTCTCGATGGTCAGGTTTCCGGCGATCAGATACGTCCCCGCAGGAACCGTGATCGTGCGGCCCGCGGCGGCGGCATCGGCCGCGTCAAAGGCCGCGGTATCATCGGTCACCCCGTCGCCCTTGGCACCGAAATCCCGCACATCGACCGCATCAAAGATGTCGCGCAGATAAATCCCGGTGATATCCGCGATCTCGATATCGTCAATGCGCACCACACCGCCGTTCGCCCCGGTCAGGTCCAGCCCGATGTGACCCAGCACCGCGGTTGCGCCCCAGGCCATGGTCACCCCGCCACGACCGCCTGCCCCGATGATGGCGGCAAGCTCGACCACCTCGCCATATTGCGACAGTTGCACCAAGGGCCCGACTTGCACCACGCCCGGCACGTTAGAGCCATCCGACCGCCCGGCCCAGCCGGCAATCCGCACCGCCGGAAACGCGCCAGATACGCATTTCACCCGCACCCTCACCTGCAGATACAGGCCGGGCTGCATCGGAATCGCCTGAAAGCAGCGCAGTTTTTGTATGGCTTGGGTCTTTTGCAGTTCCAGCGCGCCGCCAAAATCGGCATCCGCCGGAACGAAGGCCGCGTTGGGCTGGCCCGCATAAGACCCCTGCCCCGACAATCCGTCCTCACGCGACCACAGGTTCAACCCGTCGGCAAAGGGCGGCGGCATCAGCACCAGCCCGTCGGTAATCGCCTTGTTCATGTCCTTCACCCTCGCTTGATCCTTGTCCAGCGGGGGAACGCACCCCCACCCACGCGAAGGACAGGCCTAGCAACAAAGGGTTAATACTGATTCAGGGCACCGTGCGGTCGTGACCGCGGCGCGCCTGCCAAGGCCGGGCGGCACTGTGCCGGGTCCGCCGGGAAAACTCGGTTTCAAAATCGTGATGTTGCGCAAAATCCAGCGCCCGTGCCGCATGCTGCGCCACCTCTGCCGGGCTGTGCGCCAGACGGGCAATCTCTGTGGCCATGGCAGCGGTCTTGCCCAAGGGCACCAGCCATCCGGCCCCGGAATCGGCCTGCATGCCCTGCCACATCGCATTGTCGTAGCCCACCACCGGCACGCCGCAACCCATGCTTTCCAGATAGGTGCACGATGGGTCCGACTGGCGGTGACAGCTTAGAAACACATCCGCATTGGCCCGCATCCATGGCACCAGTGCGGTTTCAAAATCCACCGGCGCGTGCAACCGCACCCGGCTCTCCATCCCGGCCAACCCCGACCGGATTTCGCCCTCCAGCGAGCCGGTGCCAAAGATATCCAGCGTAAAATCAACCCCTTGCGCGCATAGCCCCCGCGCGACCGGGATCAGGTCTTGCGCGCCCTTCATCGGCTCCAGCCGCCCCGAATGCACCAGCCGCAGCCCGCCCCCTGCCAAGGCGCGGTTCGCCCGCGCGGCCATTTCGCCCGGTGTGGCCATCATCGACGACCGCATCCGTCCATCCAGATACAGGATGGTTGACGGGTTCAGCGCCCGATAGGCATGGAACGCCGGATAGCCATTGGCCTGCACCCCCGCCGCCCGCCGGAACGCGGCCCGCCTGCGCCGTTCAACCCGCAGGTTCCAGATCATCGACCAGACCTTGCGCGGCAGGCTCAGGTGCCGGTCCAGCGCCACAATCGCCAACCGCGTGCCAAGGGTGTATTCAATGGAATAGTGCACCGGGGTCCGGCCCGGCCCGGCCAGGTCCAGCGTCTCGGCCATATCGCCCGAGGCCGAGATCGCATCAAACTGCGCCAACAGGTCCATCGGCAAGGCCGCGCCCCGATCCAGTGTGATCGCCTCAAACCCAAGGTCTTCCGGGCGATAATCGGCCCCGAACGGGATTTGCCCCCCCTCCCACAGCAGCACGGCAAGATCACCCTGCCACAGGGCTTTGTGCAGGCGCATGCCCTCGACAAACTTCACATCCAGCCGCAACCGCCCATCAGGCAGCCGGTTCACCGGGGCGGGAACGATCATCAGAAGTCTGGTCATGGATCACCTGCGCAGGCCATAACGCTGCCCGATGAAGATGGCGATTTCAGGACCGCACCACAAAGAAAAAGAGCGGCCCTTGCGGACCGCTCCCTGTTTCCGAACGGAAACGACTGTCAGCAAGCCAAAGCTTACATCATGCCGTCCATGCCGCCCATGCCGCCCATGCCGCCGCCAGCGCCGCCAGCCGATTCCTTGGCCGGCTTGTCAGCGATCATCGCTTCGGTGGTGATCAAGAGCGAGGCAACCGAAGCTGCATCTTCCAGCGCGGTGCGCGTCACTTTGGCCGGGTCGATCACACCGAAGGCGAACATGTCACCATATTCTTCGGTCTGGGCGTTGAAGCCAAAGGTCGGGTCGTTCGACTCGCGCACCTTGCCGGCCACGACAGCGCCATCGACGCCAGCGTTTTCAGCGATCTGGCGCAGCGGCGCTTCCAGTGCCCGGCGCACGATGGCGATCCCGGCGTTCTGGTCGCTGTTTGCACCGGTCACGCCGTCCAGCACCTTGGCCGCCTGAACCAAAGCCACGCCACCGCCGACAACGATGCCTTCTTGCACGGCAGCGCGGGTCGCGTTCAGCGCGTCATCAACGCGGTCTTTACGCTCTTTGACTTCGACTTCGGTCATGCCGCCAACCTTGATCACGGCAACACCGCCAGCCAGCTTGGCCACGCGCTCTTGCAGCTTTTCACGGTCGTAATCAGACGTGGTTTCTTCGATCTGGGCGCGGATCTGGGCCACACGGGCTTCGATCTCGGCCTTGTCGCCAGCGCCATCAACGATGGTGGTGGTGTCCTTGTTGATCGTGACTTTCTTGGCACGGCCCAGCATGTCGATGCCGACATTTTCCAGCTTCATGCCCAGATCATCGCTGATCACCTGACCGCCGGTCAGGATGGCGATGTCTTGCAGCATCGCCTTGCGACGGTCACCAAAGCCCGGGGCCTTGACGGCCGCGATCTTCAACCCGCCGCGCAGCTTGTTCACGACCAGCGTGGCAAGGGCTTCACCTTCAACATCTTCCGAGATGATGATCAGCGGGCGCTGCGACTGGATCACGGCTTCCAGCAGCGGAACCATCGGCTGCAGCGACGACAGTTTCTTTTCGTGCAGCAGGATGTAGGCATCCTCCAGCTCGGCAACCATCTTGTCGGCGTTGGTCACGAAATAGGGCGAGAGGTAGCCACGGTCGAACTGCATGCCTTCGACAACGGTGGTTTCGGTCTCAAGACCCTTGTTTTCTTCGACGGTGATCACACCCTCGTTGCCGACCTTCTGCATCGCTTCCGCGATCTGACGGCCGATTTCCGATTCGCCGTTGGCCGAGATGGTGCCAACCTGAGCGACTTCGGCGCTGTCCTTGACGGGGCGCGAGGCAGCCTTGATCGCAGCCACAACCTTGACCACAGCCAGATCGATGCCGCGCTTCAGATCCATCGGGTTCATGCCCGCAGCGACGGCCTTCAGGCCATCCTTGATGATGGCTTGCGCCAGCACGGTGGCGGTGGTGGTGCCGTCGCCGGCCTCGTCATTGGTGCGGGAAGCAACTTCCTTCACCATCTGCGCGCCCATGTTCTCGAACTTGTCGGACAGTTCGATTTCCTTGGCAACCGTCACACCGTCCTTGGTGATGCGGGGCGAGCCGAAGGATTTTTCGATCACCACATTGCGGCCTTTCGGGCCCAGGGTCACCTTCACGGCATCGGCCAGAATGTTCACGCCGCGCAGCATGCGGTCGCGGGCATCGGTATCAAAGCGTACGTCTTTAGCACCCATAGGGGAGACTCCTCAAATTTCGGTTGCAGTCAGAAAGCGCGATCAACTCAGGAAATGATCCCGAGGATGTCGCTTTCCTTCATGATCAGCAGTTCTTCGCCTTCCAGCGTCACTTCGGTGCCCGACCATTTGCCGAACAGGATGCGGTCGCCCGCCTTCACTGCCGGCGCGATCAGCTCGCCCGAATCCTTGCGGGCGCCTTCGCCCACGGACACGATCTCGCCCTCGGCGGGCTTTTCCTTGGCGGTATCGGGGATGATCAGGCCGCCCTTGGTTTTATCTTCGCCTTGGATCCGGCGGACCAGTACACGGTCATGCAGAGGTTTGAAAGCCATCTGGCTACACTCCCTAAAGTTCAGGTTGGGTTTTAGCACTCACACCGACCGAGTGCTAACGATGCGCCATTTAGGCACGTCAGCGCCGACTGTCAACCGCCTTGGTCGCCAAAATCCCCGCCTTGCCCGCCCGCTTTACCCCTTGGCATCCCCCGCCGCGACGGCCACCTTGGCCGGACAACCGCCATTGGGGGTCCTATGCGCATTGTTCTGATCCTGTTGTTCTTGCTGGCCAGTCCGGCCTTTGCCGAGTGTCATGGCAGCAACCTGTTCACCACCATGCCAAAGACCGACCGCGCCCGGCTGGAACAGGCCGCCGCCATGCAGCCGTTTCACAAGGGCAACCTCTGGCGCGCCACCAAAGACGGCATGCAGGTCACGCTGGCGGGCACCTATCATCTGGGCGACCCGCGGCATGCGGCCCTGATGGCGCGCCTGACACCGCTGATAGACGCGACCGCGACCGTGCTGGTCGAGGCAGGCCCCGCCGAAGAGGCCGCGCTGAAGGCCGAGGCCGCGCGCGATCCGTTGCTGTTCGTGCTGACCGACACCAGCCTGCCGCAAATCATGCCCGCCGCCGATTGGCAGGCCCTGTCCACCGCCATGGCCCGCCGCGGCATCCCCGGTTTCATGGCGGCCAAGTTTCAACCCTGGTATGTTGCCATGCTGCTGGCGGTGCCGCCCTGCATGATCGGCCAGCTTGACGCCAAGACCGGGCTGGATGCGCTGATCATCCAGCACGCCACCACCAGGGATATCCCTTTGCGCGGGCTGGAACCGCATGACACCGTGTTCAACCTGTTCGGCGCCATGTCGCAAGGCGATCAGGTCGCCCTGCTGCGCGCGTCACTGGCGCTCGAGGATCGCGCCGAAGACTACATCACCACGCTGGCCGACAGCTACTTTGCCGGCGACTCGCGCCTGATCTGGGAGTTGATGCGCGACCTGTCCCTCGCGCTTCCGGGCTATACGCCGGAACAGGTCGAAGCCGACCTTGCCAAGATGGAACAGGCCCTTGTCATCACCCGCAACCAGAGCTGGGTCCCGGTGATCGAGGCCGCAGCCCGCACCGGCCCGGCCTTTGCCGCATTCGGCGCGCTGCACCTGCCGGGGCAATACGGCATCCCCAACCTTCTGCAGCAAAACGGCTGGACCCTGACCCCGCTTTCCCCCTGACGCGCCGCTGCGGCGCAGCATTTTCGTGCCATCCCTGACCGCCCACAGGTGACAAACCCGCCGCAGCGGCCTATAAGCCGGGCGAAATCCATTGCCCCAAGGTGCCCCATGACCACGCTTGTTTTCGGCCACAAATCGCCCGACACCGATTCCACCGGCTCGCCCATCATCTGGGCGTGGTATCTGAACGAGGTGAAGGGCACCCCCGCCGAGGCGGTCCTGCTGGGTGAACCCAACACCGAAGCCGCCTTCGTGCTGCGCCACTGGGGCCTGCCGAAGCCCCGCATCCTCACCGACATCGCCGATGGCACCAAGGTGGTGATTGTCGATACCAACAACCCGTCCGAACTGCCGGACGACATCAACGATTGCAAGATCGAGGGGATCATCGACCATCACATGCTGGTCGGCGGGCTCAAGACGAAATCCCCGATCGACATCACCATCCGCCCGCTGGCCTGCACCGCCACGATCATGCACGACCTGATCGGCGCCGATCTGGACCGCGCACCCACCGCAATCAAGGGCACCATGCTGTCGTGCATCCTGTCCGACACGCTGGCGTTCCGCTCGCCCACCACCACGCCGCATGATCAGGCGGTTGCCGAAAAGCTGGCCACCGATCTGGGCGTGGCGATCCCTGCCTTTGCCGCGCAGTTGTTCGAGGCCAAGTCAGATGTCTCCGCCTTCTCCGATGCCGTCCTGCTGCGCATGGACAGCAAGGAATACGAGATCGACGATACCGACCTGCGCATTTCGGTGCTGGAAACCACTGCGCCGGGCGTCTTGCTGGCCCGCAAGGCCGGGCTGATGGCGGCGATGAATGACGTGGCCCGCGAAGACGACGCCGATCAGGTGCTGCTGTTCATCATCGACATCATCAACGAAGAAGCCACGCTTCTGGTGCCGAACGACTTTGTCAAGAAACTGGCCGAGGCATCCTTCGGCTGCACCGTCACCGGTGACACCGTGGTTCTGCCCGGCATCCTCAGCCGCAAAAAGCAGATCATCCCGATGCTGAAACTCTGATCCGGTTTGGGCCTTGGGTCGGTGCCGGGGCTCGTCCCGGCACCCTTCCGACGCCGCCGGATGCAGCCAGATGGCCCAGCGCCGCCGTGGTCACAGATGCACCACGGATATACCACGCCCGCACCACGCCTTGCACATGCCCCGGAAAGGCCCGCCATGACCCGCATCCTTGCCTCCCTCGCCGATCTTGCCGGCCAATACGACGCGCTGTTTTGCGACCTCTGGGGCTGTCTGCACAATGGCGAAACCCCGTTTCCAGCCGCCGTGTCCGCGCTGCAAGCCTTTCGCGCGCAGGGCGGCGCGGTGGTTCTGGTGACCAACGCGCCCCGGCCAAAATCCAGCGTCGTCAAGCAGTTGACCGATATGGGCGTGCCCCGCGACGCCTGGGATGATATCGCCACCTCGGGCGATGCCGCGCAATATGCCATGCTGTCGGGCGACGTTGGTCACCGCGTCCACCACATCGGCGCGCTGAAGGATGAACCGTTCTTTACCGACTTCGAGGACGATCTCGCTGCTCTGGCAGCAAAATCCCCGATCACCCGCGTGCCGCTGGATCAGGCCACCGGCATCGTTTGCACCGGCCTTGTTGACGACCTGACCGAAACCCCCGCCGACTATCGGGGCAAGCTGTTGATGGCAAAGGCGAAAGGCCTGAAAATGCTCTGCGCCAACCCCGACATCATCGTCGATATGGGCGACACCCGCGTCTATTGCGCCGGGGCTTTGGCGCAGGCCTATGAACAGATGGGCGGCGAGGCGCTGTATTACGGCAAGCCGCACCCGCCGATCTATGACCTTGCCCGCCGCAGGCTGGGACTGGACGACCCGCGCATCCTGTGTGTGGGCGACGGTATCGGCACCGACATTCAGGGCGGCCTTGCCGAGGGGCTGGATACGTTGTTTGTCACAGGCGGCATCGCAGCCGACCAGTTTGGCGCAGATCCTGACAATCCGAACAAGGGCTTGCTTGATGCCTGGCTGGATGCACAGCAGCTTTCCGCGACCTTCGCCATCGGAAAACTGCGCTAGAATGCCGCGCGACGCAGTAACATTATTGCGCCGCAGGGGGGAAAATCGAAAATAACTTGCGCAACGGAATTGCGCTGCGTCGCGGCATTTGCTACGGTTTCGGTAAACCAAGCACGGGAATCGCCAGGATGTTGGACAATATGCCCCGCGGCACCATCTGTATCGAAGACATTGAAATCGGCATGTCGCGCAGTCTGGACAAGCTGATCACCGACCGAGACATCGAGTTGTTTGCCGAGGTGTCAACCGACCGCAACCCCGTGCATCTGGACGACGCCTATGCCCGCGACACGATCTTTGAAGGCCGCATTGCCCATGGCATGCTGACCGCCGGTCTGATCTCGGCGGTGATTGGCGAACAACTTCCGGGCCATGGCACTGTTTACCTTGGACAATCCTTGCGCTTCATGGCACCGGTCCGCCCCGGTGACATGGTCACGGCTGTGGTCAAGGTCTTGTCAATCGACCACGCAAAACGCCGGGTAACCCTTGAAACCCTTGCATCCGTAGGTAAAACCGTGGTGCTGAAAGGTGAGGCGCTGGTTCTGGCACCAAGCCGCAAGTTCGACTGACGGGGGCATCGGCCCCAGACCGGGGTAGGATGCTTACTCACCACTCTTGGCGCGGGCTTGACCCGGCAGCCCAAGGCGCATCCTGCGCCATGGGCAACTTCGATGGCGTGCATCTGGGCCACCGCGCGGTGATCGACCTTGCCCGCACCGACGCGCCCCTTGGCATCATCACCTTCGAGCCGCACCCGCGTGAGGTGTTCGCCCCCGATGCCCCGCCCTTCCGCCTGATGAACGCCGAGGCCCGCGCCAATCGTCTGGCCAAGCTGGGGGTGCAGCACCTGTATGAACTGCCGTTCAACACAGACCTTGCCGCCCTTACACCCGAAGCCTTTGTCCGCGACGTGCTGGCGCATGGTCTTGGCGTATCCCATGTCGTGGTCGGGGCGGATTTCTGCTTTGGCCTTGGCCGCAAAGGCAAGGCCACAGACCTGCAAGCCCTTGGCGATGCTTACGGTTTTCGCACCACCATTGCCGATCTGATCCACACCAGCGGCCTGCCGATCTCGTCCTCTGCCATCCGTCAGGCCCTGACCGAAGGCCGCCCCCGCGATGCAGCCGCCATGCTGGGCCACTGGCACCGGATCGAGGGCGAGGTGATCCACGGTGAAAAGCGCGGCCGCGAACTGGGCTACCCCACCGCCAACATGTCGGTCGCGGGCCTGCACCTGCCACGTTTTGGCGTCTATGCCGTCAAGGCCGATGTGCTGACCGGCCCGCACAAGGGCAGCTATGATGGCGCGGCCAGCCTTGGCGTGCGGCCGATGTTTGGCGTGAACCAACCCAACCTTGAAACCCATCTGTTGGATTTCAAGGGTGATCTTTACGGTGCGCATCTGTCGATCGCCTTTGTCGATTACCTGCGCCCCGAGATGAAGTTTGACGGCCTGCCCGCGCTGATCACCCAGATGGATGCCGACTGCGCCCGCGCCCGCATCTTGCTTGCCACGCTGTAACCCCATGACCCAAGGTCCAAAAATGCGTCCGAAGTTCTGGGAGACCATCCCGCTTGCGAAACTGACGCCCGCCGAATGGGAGGCGTTGTGTGACGGCTGCGGCAAATGCTGCCTGAACAAGATCGAATACGAAGACACCGGCGAGGTGGAATATACCCGCGTCGCCTGTCGCCTGCTGGATGGCGAAACCTGCCGCTGCACGCAATACGAAATCCGCAAGCAATTTGTCCCCGATTGCGTGCAACTGTCGCCCAAGACCTTGCCGAAGATCGCCTATTGGATGCCACGCACCTGCGCCTATCGCATCTTGTATCAAGGCGGTGTCCTGCCCGACTGGCACCCTTTGCTGACCGGAGATCCCGAAAGCACGCACAAGGCCGGCATGTCGGTGCGCGGCTGGACAGTGCCCGAGTTCGAAGTGTCAGAAGACGATTGGGAAGACTATGTGATTGAGGAAAAGCCCTGATGTTCTTTGCCTCTGACAACAGCTCGGGTGCCACGCCCGAAGTGATGGCTGCGCTGTCGCGCGCCAATGATGGCTATACCCGCGGCTATGGCGCCGATGACCTGACCGCCCGCGTCACCGACACGTTGCGCCAGCTGTTCGAGGCACCGGATGCCGTGGTGCATCTGGTCGCCACCGGCACGGCGGCCAATTCGCTGGCGCTGGCCTGTCTTGTGCAGCCATGGCAGGCGGTGTTCTGCCACCGCCACGCCCATATCGCCGAGGACGAATGTGGCGCGCCTGAGTTTTTCTCGGCCGGGGCCAAGCTGGTTCTGGTGGATGGCGACCATGGCCTGATGAACGGCCAAGCCCTAGCGAACGCGGTGGAAAGCACTGGCGGCAGCGTCCATGGCGTGCAACCGGGGGCGCTGTCCCTGACCAACGTGACCGAGGCGGGAACCGTCTATACCCCCGCCCAGATTGCCGACCTGACCGCGCTTGCCCGCGCCCATGGCCTGCCCTGCCATCTGGATGGCGCGCGCTTTGCCAATGCCCTTGCCGCCACCGGGGCCACACCCGCCGAGATGACATGGAAGGCCGGGATCGACGTTCTGTCGTTTGGCGGCACCAAGAATGGCTGCCTTGGGGTCGAGGCGGTGATCTTCTTTGATCCCGCAAAGGATTGGGAGTTTCAGTTGCGCCGCAAGCGCGCCGGGCACCTGTTTTCCAAGACCCGCTATCTTGCCGCCCAGCTTGACGGCTATCTTCATGACGGGCTCTGGCTGACACGTGCCGCCCATGCCAATGCCATGGCCGCGCGCTTGGCGCAGGGGTTGGCACAGATGCCCGGCATCCGCCAGACCCACCCGGTGCAGGCCAATGTCATGTTCCCCGAATGGCCAACTGGCACCCATGCCCGGCTGGAAGCAGCGGGGGCCGTCTACTACCGCTGCTCAGCCCCCGAAGGCCGCGAGGGCGCGCGGCTGGTGACATCGTGGAGCACGACAGAGGCCGACGTGGATGCCTTCCAGTCAGCGCTGCGCGGCTGAACGGCAGGCGTTACAGCTTGCCTGCAAGAAACAGGTCCAGATCGTCCAGCCGGTCCTGCCCCCAGAACCTTTCTTCGCCAACGATATAGAACGGCACGCCGAATACCCCGCGGGCCACCGCGTCTTCCAGATTGGCTGTATAGGTTTCCGCCCCGACCAGCAGCCCGCTGTCAGCCAGCCTCTGATCAAACCCGTTGGCAGCAAGGATATCCTTCACCACCGCGTCATCGGCAATGTCGCGATCCTCGGCCCAGACGGCACGGCAAAAGGCGTGGACCAACGCCCCGACGTCGGCGCCCGTGGCGGAGGCAGCGATAATGGCATAGCAGGACGGTGCCGGGTTTGCCGGAAAAAACGCAGGCTGAAGATTAAGCGGCATCCCCAGCTTCTGCGATTGCCGCCGCAGTTCCTGAAGTCGGTACGCCCTGCGGCTTTCGTGCCGGTCGGTCAGAACCTGCCCCCCCATGCGCGGCAACAGCGCCAGGATATTGATTGGCCGATAGCTGATCGACGCCCCGTGGCGCGTGGCGATCTGTTCCAGCCTTGTGCCGGCCAGATAGCAAAATGGCGAAATGGTCGAGAAAAAGTAGTCGATCTGCGTCATTTCTTGCGCCCGCCCCCGGCATTGGTTTGCAAGACCCTAGCCGGGTGATAAGCGGTGTCAACGATCCGATTCCGAGGCCCCGGAGAAGAAAATGCCCCAGACCGAACCCCAACTCATTTCCGGCAACGCCAACATGTCCCTGGCAAAAGCCATTGCCCGCCGCATGTCGGTGCATCGCGGCATGTCGGTGGGTCTGGTGGATGCCCGGATTGAACGCTTCAATGATCAGGAGATTTTCGTCGAGGTGTTCGAGAATGTGCGCGGTGAGGATATGTATATCATCCAGCCGACCTCGAACCCGGCCAATGACAACCTGATGGAACTGTTGATCATGACCGACGCGCTGCGCCGGTCATCGGCTGCCCGGATCACTGCCGTGATCCCCTACTTCGGCTATGCCCGCCAAGACCGCCGCGCCAAGGCCCGCACGCCGATCTCGGCCAAGCTGGTGGCGAACCTGATCACCCGCGCCGGGGTGGACCGCGTGCTGACGCTGGACCTGCATGCCGCGCAGATTCAGGGGTTTTTCGACATTCCAGTGGATAACCTCTATGCCAGCCCGGTGTTCGCACTGGATATCGAGCACAATTTCAAAGGTCATATGCACGAGCTGATGGTGGTCTCGCCAGATGTTGGCGGCGTGGCGCGAGCCCGGGAATTGGCCAAGCGGATCAACGCGCCCTTGGCGATCGTCGACAAACGCCGCGAAAAGGTGGGCGAGATTGCCGGGATGACGGTGATCGGTGACGTGACCGGCAAGAAATGTCTGATCGTGGATGACATGTGCGACACGGCGGGCACCTTGTGCAAGGCTGCCGAAGTGCTGATGGAGGCAGGGGCGACCGAGGTGCACAGCTATATCACCCATGGCGTGATGTCGGGGCCGGCGGTGGAACGCATTCGGAATTCCGCGATGAAATCGCTGGTCATCACCGATTCCATCGAGCAGGGCGACAAGGTCAAGGAAGCGCCGAATATCCGCATCGTGCCGACCGCGCCGATGTTTGCCCAGGCGATCCTGAACATCTGGAACGGCACCTCGGTGTCGTCGTTGTTCGAGACCGAAACCTTGGTGCCGATCTATGAAGGCATGTATCAGCGCGGGTGATGCGCCCGTAAGGGCCATTGCCGGTTGACGGCGCACTGCTGACGCTGCCAGACAGCTTGCCATTACCCAACGCACCAATGGTGCAACACGGCATGCCGGGGTCAGTCGATCTCCCAAAGGTCTTCGTCAGCGACGGGGCCGATTGCCAGCCAGTCGGCACGGATACGGGCGATGCGGGTATCGCCCTAGGTCTTGAACACCAGATCAAAGCTGGTCTCGGTGACATGTTCCGCCGTCAGATCGGCGCGGGCGGTGGTTTTGTGGTCGATATCCCACATCGTGATGCCAACATGCACCATCGGCGGCACCCGAAACGGTTCCTTGAAGCGCACGATATGGCGGCTTTCCCGGTCGCCCTCCCCTGTCCACATCACACCGCCATGGGCGAAGTCCGAAAACATCACGCGCGATCCTTGCGCGACGCCAAGACTGCCGGTGTGAAAACGCTTCATTCGAATGACCCTTCCCAAGCTGCGGCATGCCGCAAGACCTTGGCATAAATGTGGCCCATGAAATGGCACAGGCCCCAGCATATGCCGGGGCCTGAGCGATGATCAATCACTACGGGAAATATCAGGCCCCGATTACCGCCCGCAGAGCCATCATGTCTGCCACGGTTTTCTCGGCGGCGTCCTTGTCTTCTGCAATCGACGCGGCATCCCGCACCTCGGCCAGAAAACTGTCCATCAGGGCGGGCGTTGCCTCTTCAATCGGCACCGCGCGTTCCGCCAGAACCGAAACGCTGGTGGCGCTGATTTCGGCAAAGCCACCGATCACCACATAAGATTTGGTGCCATCCGTCGCCACCACTTTCAGCACACCGGGGCGCAGGGTGGTAATGGTGGGGGCGTGCCCCTCCATCGCCGTCAGGTCACCATCGGCGCCCGGAATCTGCACCTCGGTTGCCTGAACCGACGCAAGGCGCCGTTCCGGGCTGACGAGGTCGAACTGAACTGCCATTGTCGCTCTCCCTTAGGCCGCGGCGGCGGCAAGTTTGGCGGCCTTGGCTTTCACGTCTTCGATGTCACCGACCATGTAGAAGGCGGCTTCGGGCAGGTGATCGTATTCACCGGCAACCACCGCCTTGAACGACGCAATGGTCTTGTCCAGCGGCACCTGAATGCCGTCCGACCCGGTAAAGACCTTGGCCACGTCGAATGGCTGCGACAGGAAGCGCTGGATCTTGCGGGCGCGCGACACGGTCAGTTTGTCTTCTTCGCTCAGTTCGTCCATGCCAAGGATGGCGATGATGTCTTGCAGCGACTTGTAGCGTTGCAGGATTTTCTGCACATCGGTCGCGACCTTGTAATGCTCATCACCGATCACCGACGGGTCAAGAAGGCGCGAGGTCGAGTCGAGCGGGTCAACCGCCGGGTAGATGCCAAGCTCAGAGATGGCGCGCGACAGAACGGTCGTGGCGTCAAGGTGGGCAAAGGACGTGGCAGGCGCCGGGTCGGTCAGGTCGTCGGCGGGCACGTAGATCGCCTGCACGGACGTGATCGAGCCGTTCTTGGTCGAGGTGATGCGTTCCTGCAAGGCACCCATGTCGGTGGCCAGCGTCGGCTGATAGCCCACGGCCGACGGGATACGGCCCAGAAGCGCCGACACTTCGGACCCGGCCTGGGTAAAGCGGAAGATGTTGTCCACGAAGAACAGAACGTCGGTGCCCGACTGGTCGCGGAACTGTTCGGCCAAGGTCAGGCCCGACAGCGCCACGCGCATCCGCGCCCCCGGCGGTTCGTTCATCTGACCGTAAACCAGCGCCACCTTGGACTTGGAGAGGTCATCGGGGACGATAACACCCGAGTCGATCATCTCGTGATAGAGGTCGTTGCCTTCACGGGTGCGTTCGCCCACACCGGCAAACACCGAAAAGCCCGAGTGCACCTTGGCGATGTTGTTGATCAGTTCCATGATCAGAACGGTCTTGCCCACACCGGCACCGCCGAACAGGCCGATCTTGCCGCCCTTGGCATAGGGGGCCAGCAGGTCGATCACCTTGATACCGGTGACCAGAACCATCGACTCGGTAGCTTGCGCCGCGAAATCCGGGGCCTTTTGATGGATCGGACGATATTCGGTTGCGTCAACCGGACCCTTTTCGTCGATCGGCTCGCCGATGACGTTCAGGATGCGGCCCAGCGTGGCATCGCCCACCGGAACCGAGATCGGCGCGCCAAGGTCTTTCACCGGGGCACCGCGCACAAGGCCTTCGGTCGCATCCATGGCGATGGCGCGGACGACGCTTTCGCCCAAATGCTGCGCCACTTCCAGGACCAGTCGCTTGCCGTTGTTGTCGGTTTCCAGCGCGTTCAGAATTGCAGGAAGCGCGCCTTCGAACTGAACGTCGACGACGGCGCCGATGACTTGGGTCACCTTGCCGGCGGAAGCAGCTGCGTTCGGTGCTTTTGCCATAGTGTTTCTCCAGTTCGTCAGAGCGCTTCGGCGCCCGAGATGATTTCGATAAGCTCTTTGGTGATCGCGGCCTGACGGCTGCGGTTATACTGGATGGTCAGACGGTTGATCATGTCACCCGCGTTACGGGTGGCATTGTCCATCGCGCTCATCCGGGCGCCTTGTTCCGACGCGCCGTTTTCCAGCAGGGCGGTGAAAATCTGCGTTGCCACGTTGCGCGGCAGCAGGTCGGCCAGAATGGCTTCTTCCGACGGCTCATAGTCATACAATGCATTGGCACTGGCACTGGCGGCTTCGAACTTGGCCGGAATGATCTGCTGTGCAGTCGGCACCTGGCTGATCACCGATTGGAAGCGGTTGAAGAAGATCGTGGCCACATCGAATTCGCCAGCCTCGAACCGCGCCAGCACATCACGTGCGATGCCTTGGGCATTGGCATAGCCCACGCGCTTGACCTCGGTCAGGTCAACGTGACCCACGAAGTAGCGTTCATAGTCGCGGCGCAACTGTTCACGCCCCTTCTTGCCGACCGTCAGGATTTTCACCGTCTTGCCAGCGGCCAGCAGTTCAGTCGCCTTCGCACGCGCCAAGCGAACGATGGTCGAGTTGAAACCACCGCACAACCCGCGCTCGGCGGTCATCACCACCAGCAGATGCACCTGATCGCGGCCCGTCCCGGCCAAAAGCCGGGGCGCGCTGTCGGATTGGCCAACCGAAGCCGCCAGCCCCGCCATCACGGCATTCATCCGTTCGGCGTAGGGGCGGGCAGCCACGGCTGCGTCTTGGGCGCGGCGCAGTTTCGCCGCGGCGACCATCTGCATCGCCTTCGTGATCTTGCGCGTGTTCTTGACGCTGCCGATCCGGTTCTTGAGATCCTTAAGGCTGGGCATGTCCCTGTCCTTTCAGACGATCAAGCGAAGGTATTGGCGAATTCAGCGATAGCGTCTTTCAGCTTTTGCTCATCTGCGCCTTTGATTTTCGGGTCAGCCGAGGTGATCCAGTCCAGAATATCCTTGCGCTGGTTGCGCATGAACGAAAGCAGGCCCGCCTCAAACCGGCCCACGTCCTTGACCGCCACCTTGTCGAGGAAGCCCGCCGTGCCCGCATAGATGACGCAGACGATTTCGGCGTTGGTCAGCGGCGAATACTGGTTTTGCTTCATCAACTCGGTCAGACGCGCGCCGCGGGCCAGCAACTGCTGGGTCGAAGCATCAAGGTCAGAGCCGAACTGCGCAAAGGCGGCCATTTCGCGATACTGGGCCAGAGACAGTTTCACCGGGCCAGCCACGGTCTTCATCGAGTTGGTCTGCGCGGACGATCCGACGCGGCTGACCGACAGACCGGTGTTCACGGCCGGGCGGATGCCCTGATAGAACAGTTCGGTTTCAAGGAAAATCTGACCATCGGTGATCGAGATCACGTTGGTCGGGATGAAGGCCGAGACGTCGCCGCCCTGGGTTTCGATGATCGGCAGCGCGGTCAGCGAGCCCGAACCGAAATCGGCGTTCAGCTTGGCCGAGCGCTCCAGCAGGCGCGAGTGCAGATAGAACACGTCGCCCGGATAGGCTTCGCGGCCCGGCGGACGGCGCAGCAACAGCGACATCTGACGGTAGGCGACGGCCTGTTTCGACAGATCATCATAGATGATCAGCGCATGACGGCCATTGTCACGGAAAAACTCGGCCATCGCGGTTGCCGAATAGGGTGCAAGGAACTGCATCGGCGCCGGGTCCGACGCGGTGGCAGCCACCACGATGGTGTATTTGATCGCGCCGGTTTCTTCCAGCTTCTTTACCAACTGCGCCACGGTCGACCGCTTTTGGCCGATGGCGACATAGATGCAATACAGCTTTTTGCTTTCATCATCGCCAGCAGCCTCGTTATAGGCCTTCTGGTTCAGGATGGTGTCAAGGGCGACAGCGGTCTTGCCGGTCTGACGGTCACCGATGATCAACTCACGCTGGCCGCGGCCAACCGGGATCATGGCATCGATGGCTTTCAGGCCGGTGGCCATCGGCTCATGCACCGACTGGCGTGGGATGATGCCGGGGGCCTTGACGTCGGCCACGCGGCGCTCGGTCGTGGCGATCGCGCCCTTGCCGTCGATCGGGTTGCCAAGGCCATCAACGACGCGGCCCAGCAGCGCGTTGCCAGCCGGCACATCCACGATGGCCTTGGTGCGCTTGACGACGCCGCCTTCCTTGATGTCCTGGTCGGAACCGAAGATCACCACGCCGACGTTGTCGACTTCAAGGTTCAGGGCCATCCCGCGGATGCCGCCGGGAAATTCAACCATCTCACCAGCCTGGACATTGTCCAACCCGTGAACGCGGGCGATACCGTCGCCAACACTCAGCACGCGGCCGACTTCTGTCACCTCGGCGTCCTGGCCAAAGTTCTTGATCTGCTCTTTCAGGATCGCAGAGATCTCAGCAGCCTGAATTCCCATCACCCAACCTCTTTCATTGCATTCTGGAGAGCCGCGAGCTTTGCCTTGACCGAAGTGTCGATCATGGTGGAGCCGAGCTTGACGACAAGGCCGCCGATAAGACTTTCATCGACGGTGGTTTTCAATTTCACGGTTTTGCCGACGCGCGCCTGCAGCGTTGCCGCAAGCGCCTTCGACTGGTCCGCCGTCAGCGCGGTGGCCGAGGCCACCTCGGCTGTGATTTCGCCCTTTTCGGCGGCGATGCGGGCGGACAGGCTGGTCAGCAGATAGGGCAACACGAACAGCCGGCGCTTGGACGACATCAGTTGCAAGGTGTTGGACATCAGCGCCGACAGACCCATCTTGGCGGCAATCGCGGCCATCGCGGCAGACTGTTCATCGCGGGTGATCACGGGCGACGCAATCAAGGTCCCGAAATCTGCGCTGGTGGACAAAGCGGCAGTCAGCGCGTCGGTGTCGGCCTCAAGGGCCGCAAGGGCCGATGTTTCCTTTGCCAGCTCGAACAGAGCGGTGGCGTAACGCGCGGCGATGCCGGAGGAGATCGAAGCTGGTTCGGACACGTCATCCCTTCCGTTGTCTTGGCTCATCCCTTCGTTGCGAAGGTCAGAGGCCGCCAATGGCGCATACGCGATATGCGTCTTGATTTCGGGCGTCTCTAGCAGAGCTATGCGCACCCCGCAACCGGGTAGGTCGCCTATTCGTGAACGTTCAAGTCACCTTTCGCAGGCTGTTAGCGCTGTCTGCGTCGGCTTGCCACTCTGTGCAGCGGGAACGTAACGTTTTTATGCAGTTCCTGAGGAATCGCCTGCCTGTTTTCTGATCATTCCAGCGGGGTTGGCACCGGCTGACCCACCCCTTCCAATACCCGAAGCGGGCGCCTGACGGCGGCTGCAAGACTGCCACGGGTTGGGGCATAGACCTGCTTGGACGCCTCGACCATCAACACCCCGCCCACCAGCCAAGGCGCGCGCTTGCCGATGCCTTCCCAGAAATCGGCAGTGCGCAGCCAGAAGCCTGAGGTGGACGGCGGCGCAAAAAGTGCCGCCACCGCGCGTTCCGGGGTGAAATCATGGCGTTTCAACTGGGATTCCAACTGGCTGACGCTGTACGGATGGCCAAATCCGAACGGCGTGCCCTCGCGGCGCGACCACAGGCCCGACCGGTTCGGCACGATGAACAGGGCCCGCCCCCCGGGGCCAAGCACGCGATGCGCCTCTTCCAACACCGCGGTCGGGTGTTCCGAGGTTTCCAGCCCATGCATCAGCACAAGACGATCCACCAGTCCGGTGGGCAACGGCCAGGCGGTTTCCTCGCTCAGGACACTGACGTTTTTCATCGCGGCCGGCCAGGGCATTACCCCCTGCGGGCCGGGCATCAGCGCAATCACCCGACGCGACCGCTCCAGATAGGGCCGCAGCAAGGGGGCCGCGAAGCCAAAGCCTGCGACAGTTTGCCCGGCTGCCGGCGGCCAGAATGCGACCATCTGCTCTCGTATTGCGCGTTGGGCCACACGGCCAAGCTGCGTGCGGTAATAGAAGTTGCGCAGATCAAGCACATCAAGGTGCATCGCGGAGAAACCTTTTTCCGGGTCATGCTGTGTCCTACCATAGATGGATTCCGGGGGAAAACCATGCCACTTGACCTTGTGACGATCCCCTGCCGGACAGACAATTATGCCTATCTGATCCATGATGCCGCGACGGGGGCCACCGCTGTGGTGGATGTGCCCGACGCCGCGCCGATCATGGCGGAACTGGCGGCACGCGGCTGGTCGCTCAGCGATATCCTGATCACCCATCACCACGACGACCATATCGCCGGCGTGGGCGCTTTGCAGGCAGCCACCGGCGCGCGGGTCTGCGGCGGGCTGTCCGACGCCCACCGTCTGCCGCCGCTTGACCTTGCGCTGACCGAGGCCAGCACGGTTTCGATCGGGTCCGAGCTTGCCCGTGTGATCGCCGTGCCCGGCCATACCATCGGCCATATCGCCTATCATTTCCCGGCGTCGGGCTTCGTCTTCACCGGCGACAGCCTGATGGCAGCCGGCTGCGGGCGGTTGTTTGAGGGAACGCCCGAAATGATGTGGGCCAGCCTGTCGAAACTGGCCGCCTTGCCGCCCGAAACGCTGGTCTGTTCGGGCCATGAATACACGGCGTCAAACATCCGTTTTGCCCTGTCTCTTGAACCCGCCAATTCCGCGCTTATGTTGCGATCAACGGAAGTGGCGATGGCGCGCGAGGCGGGTCTTCCCACGGTTCCGTCAACCTTGTCCGAAGAACTGGCGACCAACCCGTTCCTGCGCGCATCGGTGCCGCAGATCAAAGCCGCGCTAGGCATGGCTGATGCGAGTGATGTGGCGTGTTTTGCCGAACTCCGCAGGCGCAAAGACCGGTTCTGACCATCTATGCCCAAGCGCCGATCACTTTTGATGTGAGTTTTGGTGTTTCGGGTCGCGGAACGATAATTCTGCTTGAAGTGCGGAAAATAAAACCGAACTTTAAGACTATGAGGCAACGGTGGGTGCGGGTTGCTGACGCCTGGTCCACCCCGAGTAACAGGAGCACGCAGCAAGTGCCTTCGTTTTCAACCACACTCGAGCAAGCCATCCACGGTGCCTTGGCCTTGGCCAACGCCCGTCGCCATGAACTCGCCACGCTGGAACACCTTCTGCTGGCCCTGATCGACGAACCCGACGCCGCCCGCGTGATGAAGGCGTGCTCGGTCAATCTGGACGACCTGCGCAAGACACTGCTGGATTTCATCGATGATGACCTGTCCACCCTTGTCACCGACGTCGAAGGCTCCGAGGCGGTTCCTACCGCTGCCTTCCAGCGGGTGATCCAGCGCGCCGCGATCCATGTGCAATCGTCGGGCCGCAACGAGGTGACAGGCGCAAACGTGCTGGTCGCGATCTTTGCCGAACGCGAAAGCAACGCCGCCTATTTCCTGCAAGAACAGGACATGACCCGTTATGACGCGGTAAACTTCATAGCGCATGGCGTGGCGAAAGACCCGTCCTATGGCGAAAGCCGCCCGGTTCAGGGCGCCGAAGAACACCACGAGACGCCGAAGGCCGAGGCCGGTGACGCCAAGGAATCGGCGCTGTCCAAGTATTGCGTCGATCTGAACGTAAAGGCCCTGAAGGGTGACGTTGACCCGCTGATCGGCCGTGAGGCCGAGGTGGAGCGTTGCATCCAGGTGCTGTGCCGCCGCCGCAAGAACAACCCGCTGCTGGTGGGTGATCCGGGCGTCGGCAAGACGGCGATTGCCGAAGGTCTGGCCTGGAAGATCATCAACAAGGAAGTGCCCGAAGTTCTGGCCCATGCCACGATCTTCTCGCTCGACATGGGCGCGCTCTTGGCTGGCACCCGCTATCGCGGCGACTTCGAAGAGCGTCTGAAAGCGGTTGTGAAAGAGATGGAGGATCACCCCGACGCGATCCTGTTCATCGACGAGATTCACACCGTGATCGGTGCCGGTGCCACCAGTGGCGGCGCGATGGATGCGTCGAACCTGCTGAAACCTGCATTGCAGGGGGGCAAGCTGCGCTGCATGGGCTCGACCACCTATAAAGAGTTCCGCCAGCATTTCGAAAAGGACCGCGCCCTGTCGCGCCGGTTCCAGAAGATCGACGTGAATGAGCCGTCGGTGCCAGATGCAATCAAGATCCTGATGGGGCTGAAGCCGCATTTCGAGGAACACCACGACCTGCGCTATACCGCCGATGCGATCAAATCTGCGGTGGAACTCGCCAGCCGCTATATCAATGACCGCAAACTGCCCGACTCGGCGATCGACGTGATCGACGAGGCGGGGGCCGCCCAGCACCTGTTGTCGGATGCCAAGCGCCGCAAGGTGATTGGAACCAAAGAGATCGAGGCGGTGGTGGCGAAAATCGCCCGCATCCCGCCGAAGAACGTGTCGAAAGATGATGCCGAAACCCTGCGCGATCTGGAAAAGACGCTCAAGCGCGTCGTGTTCGGGCAGGACAAGGCGGTTGAAGCCCTGTGCAGCGCCATCAAACTGGCCCGCGCCGGCCTGCGTGAACCTGAAAAGCCGATCGGCAACTATCTGTTCGCGGGGCCAACCGGGGTGGGCAAGACCGAGGTCGCCAAGCAATTGGCCTCCAGCCTTGGCGTGGAACTGCTGCGCTTTGACATGTCGGAATACATGGAAAAACATGCGGTCTCGCGTCTGATCGGCGCGCCTCCCGGCTACGTCGGCTTTGATCAGGGCGGCATGCTGACCGACGGCATCGACCAGCATCCGCATTGCGTGCTGCTGCTGGACGAGATCGAAAAGGCCCACCCGGATGTCTACAACATCCTGTTGCAGGTGATGGACCATGGCAAACTGACCGATCACAACGGTCGCTCGGTGGATTTCCGCAATGTGATCCTGATCATGACCTCGAACGCAGGTGCTGCCGACATGCAGAAATCGGCCATCGGCTTTGGCCGTGACAAGCGCACCGGCGAAGACACGGCCGCGATTGAGCGGATCTTCACGCCCGAATTCCGCAACCGTCTGGATGCGGTGATCTCTTTCGCACCGCTGGGCAAAGAGGTGATCTTGCAGGTGGTCGAAAAGTTCGTTCTGCAACTCGAAGGCCAACTGCTTGACCGCGGCGTTCACATCGAACTGACGCCCGAGGCCGCGATCTGGCTGGGCGACAAGGGCTATGATGACAAGATGGGCGCACGTCCCTTGGGCCGGGTGATTCAGGAACACATCAAGAAGCAGCTGGCAGAAGAGCTGTTGTTCGGCAAACTGGTCAAGGGCGGCGTGGTGCGGGTCGCGGTGAAGGACGACGCGATTGTCCTGCTGATAGATGAGCCGCAAAAGCCGCGCCTGACCGGACAAAAACCACCGCTTCTGACAGCGGAATGAACCGGCTCTGACGGGTATCGGCATTGGCCCCTGCGCAAGCGGGGGCCATTTCTTTTGCGTTGCCGCTGGAATGCCCCTTGGACGACACCTGTCACCTTCGGCATCACATTGACCGCAATCCCGGCGCTTATGCGCTTTATTGCTACACCATCCCCGACACCGGGTTTCCTCTTGGTCCAAATACCCCAGGGGGGGCCGCGCCTTGCGCGGCGGGGGCAGCGCCCCCTATCGCTCGGTCAGCTTCAACTCGATCCGCCGGTTTTGCTGACGCGCCGTCTCATCCGATCCCGCCGCCACGGGTCGGTATTCGCCAAAGCCGGTGGCAGCAAGTCGTTCAGGCGGAAAGCCCAATTGATCTTGCAAGAACCGCACCACTGACAGCGCACGGGCCTGAGACAGTTCCCAGTTGTCGGCAAAGTCTCCGACCCCCGACAAAGGCACATCATCGGTATGGCCATCGACGCGAAGGATCCAGTCGATGCCGGGCGGTATTTTCGCCCGCACCTCGTTGAGAATTTCCACCACCCCCGCAATCTGGGTCCGGCCTTCGGCGGCAAGGTCGGCCGAGCCGGGCTGGAACAGCACCTCGCTGGAAAACACGAACCGGTCGCCGACCACCCGGACGCCGTCCCGTCCGGCCAGAAGCTGGCTGAGTTGGCCAAAGAAATCCGACCGGAACTTTTCAAGGTTCTGGTTTTCGGCTTCCAGCCGTGCGCGTTCGGCCTCTTCCAACTCGGCTCGGCGTTTTTGTTCGGCAGCAACCTGGGCAAGGGCGGCGTTCAATTGGTTGCCAAGCGCTTCCAGTTGCACTTTGGCGCTGCTGTCTTTGGCCTGCGCTTCTTTCAGAATTGCCTGAAGCCCACCCAATTGTGCCCGCAAGGCCGTGATCTGTTCGTTCAGCAGCGCCACCCGCTGTGCGGCCTCAATCGACTTGGCCTGTTCTGCGGTCAATGCCTGCTGCGCGGCGGCAAGTGCGGCGGCGCGGCTGTCGCCCGCCTGCGCGGCCTGTGCGGCCTCGGTCTGGGCGGCGGCCAACAGCAGCA
>JAFGXY010000063.1 GCA_016936395.1 Paracoccaceae bacterium
ATCCAGCGAGACGCGCAGGTTCGGATGCCCGATGGCCCGGACCAGATCGACGCGGGTGGCGGGGTTGGTATCGTCGATGTTTTCCAGCATCAAGGTGCAGCCGATATCGGCGGCGCGGGCCAGAACCGGGGCCAGACAGCTGGCGCAATCGTCGAACATGCTGGGTTGGATATCGGCGTAGTTCGCGGCGTTCAGCACATGCCAGTAAGAAAACGGGCTGTGAATCACCATATGCGTGGCGGCAAGGGCCTCGGCAACCTCCAGCCCTTTCAGAAACCGGGTCTGGATGATGGCGCGCAGGTCAGGGTCGGGGTTGGCCAGATCAAGGCCGAAGAACGGCCCATGAATGCCCCGCGGCCCGTGATGCGCGCCAAGGGCGGCTTTCCAGCGGGCCACCATGTCGGACACATCCCCCCTGATCACTGAGGTATAGACGAAATCCTGAATCTCGATCGCCCGGCCTTCTTCGCAAATCCAGGCCTCCAGCGGGGCATAGTGGGCGTAACTCAGGGCAAGGCCCAGCAGGGGAAGCGGCATGGTCATCCTTTCGGTTCGGTCAGGCGCGGCGCGGTTTGTCCGACTTGCCGCCGAAACCGGGAAAAGCCAAGCCGGTATGGTGGCCCCGTCATCCGGCGTTGCAGATGGTTGCAATAGCGTCATGGAAGTTTTGGCTTTGGGTCACAGGACTGTTGTGTCCCTCTGCGATCACGAGTCATTCGGATGAATTGACGACTGACATGGACGGAGGGCCCGGCTTGGGGCTTGACAACTGGAAACTGATCCGCGACGGGATCGCGGCCGAGATTGCCGAAGGCGCTTTGCCCCCCGGATCACAATTGCCCACCGAATCGGTGCTGTGTGAACGCTTTGCCACGGGGCGCCATTCGGTGCGCCGCGCGGTGCAGGCGCTGGCGGTTGAAGGCAAGCTGCGCGTCGTGCAGGGGCGCGGCACCTTTGTCGAAAGCGCGCCGATGATCCGCTATGCGATCGGGCGGCGGACCCGGTTCCGGCAGAACCTGCTGGATCAGGGCCTGACCCCGGCGGGCGAGCAGTTGGGGTCTGAAATCATGGCCGCGCCCGAGCGCGTGGCGAAGGCCTTGGGGCTGGAGCCCGGCGCGCCGGTGCACCGGCTGTTGCGGCGTGGTCTGGCCGACGGCCTGCCGATCAACCTCGGCCTGTCGTGGCATCCGGCCGACCTGTTTCCCGATCTGGCGGCGCAACGGCTGGCCGGGGTGTCGGTCACGCAGGTCTATGCCGCCGCCGGGATCACCGATTACTTCCGCAAGCGCACCGTGATCTTTGCCCGCCGCCCCGAAGGCGACGAGGCGAAACTGCTGCAACAGCACCCGGATCAGCCGGTGATGGCGCTGGTCAAGACCGATGTGGCCGCCGATGGCCGCGGCATTGGCCATTCCGAGGCGGTGTGGTCGGCCAACCGGGTGCAGTTCACCATCGACAGTCTGGAAGACACGCCGGATACAGCAGGGGACCGCGATGTTTGACCGGGGCACGGGCGAAGACCCTTCGACCTTTCTGACGGTGCTGGCGCGGGCCGAGCCCGGGCGGATCAAGGCCATGGCGGAACGCGTTCTGCCGGAGCTGGGGGCGGTTGAGGTGCTGGCCTCGCGCACCGGTCTGGTGATGCTGCCCTTGCGCGATACGGTGAAGGGCGTCGATTTCTTTCTGGGCGAGGTGCTGGTGGCCGAGGCGCGTATCGCCGCTGCCGGGACCGAAGGCTATGGCATGGTCACCGGGCGCGATTTGGAACAGGCGATGGCGATGGCGGTGCTGGATGCCGCGCGCAGCCTTGGCCTGCCGGGGGTGGCGGAGTTTGTTCGCGATGAGGCTGCGGTGCAGGCTGCAAGCGACGACGCCCGCCTGCGCCGGGTCGAAGCCACGCGCGTCGATATGGAGACGTTTTGATGGCTGATCCCGTCGCTACCCCCGACGATCTGCGCGACAACGCCGCATTTGAGGCGCTGATGTGGGCGATGGCGCGGCCCGGCACCCTGCACGATCTGCCCGAAGGTCTGACCGATCTGGTGCTGGCGCTGGTGGATCGCGAATGTCGGGTGCTGGTGGATGATCCGGCCTTGGCGCAGGTGGTGGCCGCAACCGGGGCGGCCTTGGTCGCTGCCCCGGCGGCGGATCATGCCTTTCTGACACGGGTCGACAGTGCGATGGCGGTGCTGGCCGCCTTGCCCGCCGGATCACCGCTTTACGCCGATCAGGGGGCAACACTGGTGCTGCCCGCGCTGCTGGGGCAGGGTCAGCGGTTGCGGCTGACCGGGCCGGGGATCGAGGGCGCAATCGAAACTGCTGTGGGCGGCCTGCCCGATGGCTTCATCGCCTTGCGCGCTGCGCGCTGCCGTTACCCGGAAGGGGTGGAGATGGTGTTTGTTGACGGTTCCCGGATCATGGCCCTGCCACGGTCCACCACGGTTGAGGGGATGTAATGGCCTATGTCGCAACCCGAGGTGGCGCCCGCGCCATCGAACAGGCCGAGCGGCTGTATCGCGAGGAACTGGGCACGATTGACGCAGGCCGGGTGCAGGGTTTGCGCGATGCGCTGCCATGGCTGATTGACCGGGTGATGGGCGAGGCCTCGCTGTATGACGCCGATCTGGCGGCGCTGGCGCTGGCGCAGTCGGGGGGCGATCTGTACGAGGCGGTGCTGCTCTTGCGCGCCTGGCGCACCACGCAGCCGCGCCTCGCCATTGCCGCCCCGGTGTTGCAGGAAGACCTGTTCACCCATCGCCGGATCTCGGCGGCGTTCAAGGATATTCCGGGCGGGCAGATCCTTGGCCCGACGCTGGACTATGCGCACCGTCTGCTGGCGACCGATGTGCTGGGGGGGGCAGATTTCGTGCCGGTGCCGGTCGAACCCGCGCCCTGTGCCGCGCCATCGCAGCAGCCCAGCCTTGCCGCGTGGCAAAAGACGATGGGTCTGGTGGCCGACCCGCCGCGTGTGGATGTGGCCGGTGATGACATTCCCGATGTCACACGCCAGCCATTGTTGTTTCCCGCCGCCCGCGCCCACAGCCTGCAATCGCTGGCCCGCGCCGATACCGGTGGTGTGCTGGCCTTGGGCTATGCCGCGATGCGCGGCTATGGCAACGCCCACCCCACGGTCAACGAATTGCGGCTGGCCGAGGCCGAGGTGATGGTGCGCCATCCGTCGGGCGTTTCGTTTTCAGCCGGACGGGTGAAGGTGTCGCAGGCCGAGGTCACGTCCAAGGGCAAGTCGGGCCAGTTGGAACTGGGGTTCTGCGCCACCTTTGGCTGGAACGAGGTCAAGGTGATTGCCGGGGCCACGCTGGACTTGAATGCACCCGGCGCCGAAAAGGGATCGGCGGTCGAGGAAGAATTCGTGCTCTATCACACTGAACCCGTGGAATCGTCAGGTTTTTGCATCCACTTCAAGCTGCCGCATTACGTGACCTTCCAGTCGGCGCTGGATGCGATGCGCGGGGCCGCCGTCACCGAACTTGCAAAAGATGAGGTAACGGTATGAGCCCGCCTTACTCGACTCTGGCCAACCTGACCCGGCCTTGGGCGGCGTTTTCATATGGCTTTCTGGACCCGTCGGCCAAGCGCGAGATGCGGCGCAAGATGATCAAGGCCATCGCGGTGCCGGGCTGCCAGATGCCCTATGCCAGCCGCGAGGTGCCGATCGCGCGCGGCTGGGGCACCGGCGGCTTGCAGGTCACGCTGACGCTGATCAAGCCCGCGTCGGTAGTCAAGGTGATTGACCAAGGCGCCGATGACAGCGTGAACGCGGCGTCGATCCGGCGGTTTCTGGCAAGGGTGTCGGGCGCTGCCGAGACTTGGGATACCTTGGCCGCCACCATCGTGCAAAGCCGCCACCGCATTCCCGAAGAACGGCTGCGCGACGATCAGGTGCTGGTGTTGCAGGTGCCCAACCCTGAACCGCTGCGCCCGGTGCAGCCGAACATGAGCATTGCCCGCCAGATGCATGCCGATGCCGACTATGGCCGGTTGTGGCTGGTCTTGTACGAACAGATGGTCCGCTCGGGCCGCATCATGCAGGGCGCAGCCTACCCGGCGCTGGTGAACGGGCGGCATGTGATGACGCCGTCGCCGATCCCGCGCTGGGATGTGCCCAAGCTGAACATGGCCCGGCATCTGACATTGCTGTCAGCGGGCCGCGAGAAGCGCCTCTATGCGGTGCCGCCGTTCACCAAGGTAGAGCCTTTGGTGTTTTCCGACGTGCCCTACAAGGTTGAAGACCATGCGTCGCTGACCTGCTATCGCTCGGGTCTTCGGGGCGTGTTCATGAACGAAATCCCGCAGGCGGCGGGCGGCTCGCTGCATGAGGCCTCGGACAGCCATCTGGGCATCAAGGCCATCCGCCGCGCCGAAGGCGAAGCCGTCGAGATCGGCCCGTTGTGGTATCGGGATGGGGAGTTCCGGGGATGATCCTGCTGGAACGGCTGGCGCCGGAACTGCTGACCGCAGCCCCCTTGCTGGTGATGCGCCACGTCAGCAAGCGCTATGGCCCGGTGGTGGCACTGGAAGATGTGTCCGCCACGGTCTGGCCCGGCGAGGTGTTGGGCATTGTCGGCGAAAGCGGGTCGGGCAAATCCACCCTTCTGCGGATGATGAACCTTGAGGATACGCCCGATGCGGGCGACTATACCCTCGCGCTGCCCGAGGTGCCGGGCAACCTGTTCGCGCTTGACCGTTTTGCCCGCCGCCAGTTGTGCGCGCGCCGGATCGGCATCGTCTACCAGAACCCGCATCAGGGGTTGTTGATGGGCCATTCGTCATCCGGCAACGTGGCCGAGCGGTTGCTGATGGCAGGCGAGCGGCGCTTTGCCACCCTGCGCGCCCGCGCCCGCGATGCGCTCGATGTGTCGGAGTTTCCCTTGAACCGGATGGACGACCCGCCACGATTGCTTTCGGGTGGCATGCAGCAGCGGGTGCAACTGGCCAAGGCGATTGCGCTGGAACCGGCGCTGTTGTTGCTGGACGAACCGACGACGGGGCTGGATGTCAGCGTGCAGGCCTTGGTGCTGGATACGCTGAAGCGCCTGCAACGCGACCGGGCGATCACCATGGTGATCGTCAGCCATGACCTTGGCGTGATCCGCACCATGGCCGACCGGGTGATGGTGATGCGCCGGGGCAGGGTGGTGGAAGAAGGGCTGGTTGATCAGGTGTTCCAGGATCCGCAGCACCCCTATACGCAGGAGTTGGTCCATGCCAAACTTTGAACGCGGCAGTGTGGTCTTGCAGGTTGACGGGCTGGCCAAGAGCTTTCGCATGCACCATCTGGGGCAAAACCTGCACGCCTTTGACCATGTCAGCTTTACCCTGCGGGCGGGCGAGTTTTTGCTGCTGAAAGGCCCGAACGGCGTCGGCAAATCCACGCTGTTGCGCACGATCTATCGCAGCTATCTGCCGCAGGCAGGGCAGGTCTGGTTCAGCCATGGCGCGGGCCGCATTGATCTGGCGCGCGCGGCGGATGTGGACATCGCCCTGCTGCGGCGGCGCGAGATCGGCTTTGTCACGCAATTCCTGATCGCGCGGCCGCGCGTGGCTGCCGAAGACATTGTGGCCGAACCGTTGCGCAAGGCGGGTATGTCGGCGGCTGAAGCGCTGGATCAGGCGCGGCACTGGCTGGCGACCTTTGGCGTCAAGCGTGACCTTTGGCGCGCCTACCCCACCAGCTTTTCGGGCGGCGAACAGCAGAAGGTGAACCTTGCCCGCGCGCTGATCCTGCCGCCGCGTCTGTTGCTGCTGGACGAGCCTACCGCATCGCTGGACGTGGGGGCGCGGGCGGCAATGGTGGCGCGGCTGGCCGATCTGAAGGCGGTGGGTGTCGCGATGATCGGGGTGTTCCATCATCCGGGCGATGTGGCGGCGCTGGTGGACCGTGATCTTGTGCTGATGGCGAAAGAGGTGGATGATGTGGCTGTCTGATTTTCAGGTGGTGCTGGCTGATCGCGTGCTGTCGCGCGGGTCGGTGCGGGTAGAGGATGGCCGGATTGCCGAGGTCAGCGATCACGTCGTCGCCGGGGCCGGCCTGTGGGGCGACGGGTTGCTGCTGATGCCCGGTTTTGTCGACATGCACGGCGACATGATCGAGCGCGAGGTAGAACCGCGCCCCAACGTGCGGATGCCGATGGAATTGGGCCTGCGCGATCTGGACCGCAGGCTGGCGGTGGCCGGGGTGACCACGGGCTATGCCGCGGTCAGCTTTCATCCCGGCAGCGCCTATGGCCACATGCGCAGCTATGACCACACCAAGGCGATGTTGCGCGGCCTGAAAGACATGCGCGACCAGTTGAAGGTCGATCACCGGGTGCACGCAAGGTTCGAAGTGACCTTTCCCGATGCGCTGCACGTGGTGGAAGAACTGATCCGCGAAGGCACCGTCGATCTGGTCAGCCTGACTGACCACACGCCGGGCCAAGGGCAATACCGCGATCTGGAACGCCATGTCCAATCGGTGGCGACAAACAAGAAGCTGAGCCTGGAGGAAGCCCGCGCCGAGGTGCAGCGCCGGATCGAGCACAAGAAAGCCGAAAGCGGCGATCTGATGGCGACCATCGCCGCGATCACCGCGCTGTGCCACGCCCATGGCGTGCGGCTGGCCAGCCATGATGACGACACCGTCGAAAAGGTGGCGCTGATGCAAAGCCTTGGTGCCGATATCAGCGAATTTCCGGTGACCGCCGAGGCGGCGGCTGCGGCGCGGCGCTGCGGTCTGGCCACGGCGATGGGTGCGCCAAACGCCCTGCGCGGCCAAAGCTATTCCGGCAACCTGTCGGCGCGTGATGCCCATGCGGCGGGGCTTCTGGACATCCTGGCCTCGGATTATCACCCGTCGGCCATTCTTCCAGCCGTGCTGGAACTGGCCAAGGCTGATCTTGAAGGGCTGGCGGGGGCAACGCGGCTGGCGACGCTGAACCCGGCGCGGGCCTTGGGGCTGACGGACCGGGGCGAGATTGCGGCGGGGATGCGGGCCGATCTGGTGGTGGCCGACAAGACCGGGATCGGCCATGTCCGCGCCACGCTGCGCGCCGGGCAGAAGATTTTCTCGGACGGCTCGGTGGGTCTGCCGGTGGCGGCCTGAAGCCTTCGGCGGTCTAGACCCTGCGCACCCATTGC
>JAFGXY010000064.1 GCA_016936395.1 Paracoccaceae bacterium
ACCCCCATATCTGCCTCAAGCAGAGGGAATCACATCATCGAATCCAAGGAAAGCCTGAATCACATCAAGCTGGACACGCTCTAGGGCTGGCGCGGCCTGCGCCTTGCAAAAGCGCTTGCCTTGTGCGGGCCACAAAAGCCAACATTCCAGAATCGTAATTCATCGGGGAGGATGAAGATGATCAAGGGAGTGATGCGGGCGTTGACAGGGGCCGCGATAGGCGTGGTGCTGTCGGCCGCGGTGGTGCTGGCCGAGGGCGAAGGGCCGAAACTGGCGTTCCATGTCGATCAGGACGATCAGGCCACCATGAACATGGCGCTGAACAATGCAGTAATATCATCTCGCATTATCAGAAACTTGGCCAGACTGCAACGGTCGAGATCGTGACCTATGGTCCGGGCTTGGCGATGTTGCGCAGCGATATCTCGCCAGTGGCGTCGCGGGTGGGCGATCTGGCGTTGGAGCATGAATCGCTGCGGTTCTCGGCCTGTCTGAACACCGTCGAATCGATCAAGCAAAGGACCAACAAGGACGTGCCCTTGCTGGACGATGCGCAGGTGGTGCCATCGGGCGCGGTGCGCCTGATGGAGTTGCAATACGAGGGCTATGCCTATCTGCGGCCCTGACCGGATGCGCGGCTGACAGGTTGGGGCCGGTCAGAACCGGATCGGCTCCATCACCTGCGGCTCGATCAGGGTGACACCGGGGGGAAGGCCCGCCTTCAACACGCTTGCATCCTGCGCCAAGGCATCGAAGGTGCGATAGTGGCAGGGGATCACGGTGCGGAAGTTGAAATAGCGCCGCGCAGCATAGGCGGCACGCGCCATATCCATGGTGTAATGCCCGCCGCAAGACAGGATGCCGATGGTCGGTTTGTGATAATCGGCCATCCATTCCATGTCGGCCATGATGTCGGTATCGCCGGAAACGTAGACCACCTGCCCCTCACCGGCGATCATGAACCCTGCCGCAGACCCGCCGGCGATGGCGTTGCCACCCTGAAAGTCGATGCTGGCGGAATGGGCGGCGTTAACCATGGTCACGCGTGCGCTGCCCGCGTCAATCGTGCCGCCCTTGTTGAAACCAATCACCGAAGCGGCCCCTTCGCGTTCCAGCCAACCGGCAAGTTCGTGGATGGCGGCAATGCTGGCCCCGGTCTGGGCCGCAATGGCAATGGTGCTCGAGGCATGGTCGCCGTGGGCGTGGGTCAGCAGAATATGCGTGACGCCCGCAAGCGCGGCGGCGCGCTTCTCGGCGGGAAACATCGGGTTGCCGTCAAGCCACGGGTCGATCAGCAAGACCGCGTCTTCAATCTCGATGCGAAAGCCGGAATGGCCGAGCCAAATTATGTTCATGCAAATCCCTGCTGCTGTGAGGTCTTGGGCTAACATAGCACAGCAGCGTAGATTTGGAAAGCCAGTGTGCGGCGCAAAGCGTCGAACACCAAACAGACATCGCCCGCCTGACACGGGCAGAGTGTGCTGCGGCCCAGATGCGACCTGCACGTGCGCAAAGCGCGCACCGGGGGTTCCCCGGGGCGCGCGATATCGCGGCGGCTTGCTCAGGCTGCCTTGCGGCGGCGGCCCAGGGCAGCCAGACCGCCGACACCAGCTAGCATAAGCCAGCCTGCAGCGGGGAGTGGCACAGCCGAAACGTCGCCCGTGACGAGCACGCTGTAGCCTGCCGAACCGCCATGATCCTCGCGCAGGATCTGCAGATAGTTGGTCCCGGCCGCAAGATTGCCGGTCGCCAGTTCGAATTCCCCCGCCACGACGCCACCCGGCCGGAGTTGGCCGCCAAGGAACGTCCCGTTCAGCCAGACGAACAGGCCGTTGTCGACCCCGAAGCTTGCCAGAACGTTGCTCAGCCCGGTGGTGCCGGCGTCGATGGCGTAGATGATCGCGGTTTCGCTGTTGACGGCCCAGCTGGCGGGGATTGCCACCGGACCCGCTGACCAGCTTCCCCCCGGCGCGGCCGGATTGGTCAGCCAGTCGCCCAGCGCGGCATTCCCGGCAAGGGCCCCATTGATCACACCAGCGTCACCCGGTCCGTAATCGATATTTGGATCGCCGCAGGACGAACTCGGGCACGGAAACGGCGCGGCGCCGGTGTTCAGATCGCCGATCGCGTCGTTGTAAAACCCTTGGGTGGCCCCGTTAATCAGCGTCGCCGCGAAGGCACCGCCAGAACATACGCTGACCAGTGTTGCCACGGCCAAGCCTGAAAAAAAGGTATTCATGAAATCCTCCATTACTTCCGCTAACCCGCCTTCGGTTCGCGAGCCCGACAGATTTTGGCATTTCTGAGGCCGCGCCGCGAAAGAAAAATGCTGTATCCATTGGGAACCGAGAAGATTACATCCGTGAGTTGCATTCCATAAATGCGATCGTCAGAGAACGGTGTTCAGATCCGCCGGATCGGGGGCATTGTGGCACCTTTGGAAACGCAGCTTTTGCCGATCTAAAGACTAAGGATCGAATCAGCCCTTGCCATGCTGCCCGCTTGCAGTGACGCAGTGGCGCGGATAAACCCGAGCACGGAATTGACGGAGGGCACCCATGTCCATTGATAGTGATACCGCCCGCAAGGTGGCGAAACTGGCCCGGATCCGGGTGGAGGACGCCGATCTGCCGGCTTTGGCTGGAAAGCTGTCGTCGATCCTTGGCTTCATGGAGCAGTTGAACGAGGTCGATGTCACCGGGATCGAGCCGATGACATCGGTCACCCCGATGCGGCTGAAGCGCCGGGCCGACGTGGTGACAGATGGCAATATTCAGGCGGCGGTGCTGAAGAACGCGCCCGATGCGCGCGAAGGCTTCTTTGCGGTGCCGAAGGTGGTGGAATGAGCGCGAATACCTGGACGATTGCCGACGCCCGCGACGCGCTGCGCAAGGGTGAGATCACCGCCGTGGACCTGACCATGGCCTGCCTGACGGCCATTGATGCGGGTGATGGGCTGAACGCCTTTGTCCACAAGACGCCCGAGATGGCGCTGGAGCAGGCCCGCGCCGCCGATGCGCGGCTGGCGGCAGGCGAGGCCCCGGCGATGTGCGGCATTCCGGTGGGCATGAAAGACCTGTTCGCGGTCAAGGGCGTGCCGACACAGGCTGGCTCGAACATCCTGCGCGGTTTCAAACCCGAATACGACTCGACCGTGACCACCAAGCTGGTTGATGCGGGCGCGGTGCTGCTGGGCAAGCTGAACATGGACGAGTTTGCCATGGGGTCTTCCACCGAGTCCTCATGCTATGGCCCAGCGGTGAACCCTTGGAAGATTGATGACCGCAAGCTGACGCCCGGCGGGTCTTCGGGCGGGTCGGCGGCGGCGGTTGCGGCCGATCTGTGTCTTGCAGCAACCGGCACCGATACCGGCGGGTCGATCCGCCAGCCCGCGGCGTTCTGCGGCATCACCGGGATCAAGCCAACCTATGGCCGGGTGTCGCGTTGGGGCATTGTCGCCTATGCCTCCAGCCTCGACCAAGCCGGGCCGATGACGAAAACCGTCCGCGACGCGGCGATCATGCTGGGCGCGATGGCCGGGCATGACCCCAAGGACAGCACCAGCGCCGATCTGGCGGTGCCGGATTTCGAGGCGGCGCTGACCGGCGACATTCGCGGCAAACAAATCGGGATTCCGCGCGAATACCGGCTGGACGGGATGCCAACCGAGATTGCGGCCCTGTGGGACCGGGGCATGGACATGCTGCGCGACGCGGGTGCGAAGATCGTGGATATCAGCCTGCCGCACACCAAATACGCGCTGCCCACCTATTACGTCATTGCGCCCGCCGAGGCGTCGTCGAACCTTGCCCGCTATGACGGGGTGCGCTATGGCCACCGCGCGAAACTGGCGCAGGGCGATGGCATCACCGAGATGTATGAAAAAACCCGCGCCGAAGGGTTTGGCCCGGAAGTGCAGCGCCGGATCATGGCAGGCACCTATGTGCTGTCGGCGGGGTTCTATGACGCCTATTACAACCGTGCTCGCAAGGTCCGCGCGCTGATCAAGCGCGATTTCGAGCAGGTTTTTGCAGCGGGGATTGACGCCATCCTTGCCCCCACAACGCCGTCCTCGGCCTTTGGTCTGGGCGAACAGGGCGGCAGCAATCCGGTCGAGATGTATCTGAACGATGTGTTCACCGTGACGCTGAACCTTGCCGGTCTGCCCGGTGTGGCGGTGCCGGTGGGGCTGGGTTCCAAGGGCCTGCCTCTGGGCCTGCAACTGATCGGCCGCCCGTGGGAAGAGGCCGCGTTGCTGAATCACGCCCATGTGCTTGAGACCGCCGCAGGCTTTGTGGCCAAGCCCGGAAAATGGTGGTAACAGCGACGATCAATTGAACCTTTCGGGTCTGCAAGAACATGCGTTTTCCTGCCCTGTTGCTGTTTCCCTTGGCCGTTGCGGCCTGCGCGCCGCCCGTGCCCGACAGCGGGGCCGGGGTCGGGTTTCAGGACTACAATTCCTATGTCCGTGACCGCGAGCTTGCGGCGTCGCGGGCGCAGCCAATTGTGCCACCGGGCTTTTCCACCGACAGCATCGGTGCGGCGATTGACCGGACCGACGGTCAGGGCGCAGCATCGCAGCCGTCAACCGGGGCGGTGATCGGTGCACCCAGCACTCCGCAAGGTGCCGCACTTGACGCCAACCGGCCGCGCGGCGGGGCCCCCGTCGGCATCAAGGAAGAATCAGGCGAAATGGCCGCACTGCGCAAGCCGGGCATCTCGGACGAGAACGATTTTGCGGCAGTATCGCAGCGCGAAACCATTGAAAGCGACCGGGCGCGGATTGACCGCAACCGGGCGCAGTATCAGGTGGTGCAACCCGGCGCGCTGCCGGTGCGCCCCGGCGCGCAGGGCCCCAACATCGTCGACTATGCGCTTGCCACCAGCCACCCGCGCGGCACCCAGCTTTACAAGCGGTCGGGTTTTGGCGGCAATGCAGCCGCCAAATGCGCCGGCTATACCTCGCCCGATCTGGCGCAAGAGGCGTTTCTGGCCAAGGGCGGGCCCGAGCGTGACCGCCTTGGCCTTGACCCCGATGGCGACGGCTACGCCTGCGCCTGGGACCCGAGCCCGTTCCGCCTGCGGTGAGCCACCCGTCGCCGAATTTCGGGGAACGGCGCGGCGGCGTGCGTCCCTCGCTGATCGTGATCCACTACACCGCGATGGAAAGCTGTGCCGCAGCCCGCGACCGGCTGTGTGATCCCATGGCCGAAGTGTCGGCGCATTGGCTGATCTCGCGCCATGGCAAGGCCGAGGCGCTGGTGCCCGAGCCGATGCGGGCCTGGCACGCCGGCGCGGGCGAATGGGCGGGGGTGTCGGATGTCAATTCCCATTCCATCGGGATCGAGTTGGACAACCGGGGTGCCGAGCCGTTCCCTGACCCACAGATGGCCGCGCTGGAAGACGTGTTGCGCGCAATCATGGCGCGTTGGACGATACCGCCGCATCGAGTGATCGGCCATTCCGACATGGCACCCGCGCGCAAGGGCGACCCGGGGCCGCGGTTTGACTGGCGACGCTTGGCGCGGCAGGGGCTGTCGGTCTGGCCCGAGCGCCTGATGGGCGGGCGGATTGCGGATTTTGACCGCGATGCCCGCCGCTTTGGCTATCCCGACTTTGGTCAGGCGGTGGTGTTGCAGGCCTTTCGCCTGCGCTTTCGCCCCTGGGCCAAGGGGCCGCTGGATGCGGTTGACGCTGCCATGGCCGCCGACCTTGCCGCGCGCTTTGGCGTTGACGATGGGGGCGTGCAGGCTTAAGTGCGATCTCGCGCGGATGGCTGGATGACCGCGGGCGGCAACGTCCGAGGAAAGTCCGGACTCCATGAAGCAAGGGTGCCGGGTAACCCCCGGCGGGGGCAACCCCAGGGAAAGCGCCACAGAGAACAGACTTCCCTGTTGTTTGAGAAGGTTCGCCTTCGGCTTGGCAGGGAACAGGTGAAACGGTGGGGTAAAAGCCCACCGCGGACCGGGCAACCGGGACGGCACGGCAAGCCCCACCCGGAGCAATGCCGAATAGGGGCCTTGCGTGGGACCGGTCCGATGGCGAAAGCCGGGGGAAACCGCCACAGGAACGCTTCAGCCCAAAGGCCCGGGTTGGCAGCTTGACCGCCCTGGCAACAGGTGCGGCAGAGGAATGGTCATCCAGAGGCGCAAGCCTTGGACAGAATCCGGCTTACAGGCCATCCGCGCATCTCACGTTCCGATGACGGAGTGTTTTGAACTGTCACAATCCTGCGGTATCTTGCCCTGACCATCATCGGGTAGGGAGTTTGCAGCTATGAGTTTCGTCAAGACACTTGCGACGCTGGCCGTCGGGTTTGCGGCCGCCAAGGGCGTTGAAAAGTTCCGCACCATGGGCGGCATGGAGGGCGTCAAGGACGCGCTGGCCAAGGCAGGCGAGCCCGGCGGCGTGGGCGACCAGATGGGGGCCATGGCCGAGAAGATGGGCGTGCCGAACGGGCGTGAGGCCGTGCGCGGCATGATGGAAAAGTTCGGCACCAGCGCTGTGGCGGCAACCGGGCAGGCCGAAGCCGGGCTGGGCAGCCTGATGACGGCGATGACCGGTGCTGCGGCTGCGGGCGCCAAGAACATGGGCGGCCTGATGGAGGCGCTGACCGGTGCCACCCCCGCCGGTGCCATGGCCGAAGAAAACGCCCGCCTGATGATCCGCGCAATGATTCAGGCCGCCAAGGCCGACGGCCAGATCGACGCCGCCGAGCGTGAAGTGATCCTGTCGCATCTGAGCGATGCCTCGGACGAAGAGATCGCCTTTGTCGAGGCCGAGTTTGACGCGGCCCTGGACCCGGTGGCCTTGGCGCAAGGCGTGGCCGACACCGCCCGCGCACAGGTCTACAGCACCTCGCTGATGGTGCTGCAGGTCGATACCGAGGCCGAGCGTGTCTATCTGCGCAATCTGGCCGCCGCATTGCACCTTGACGCCGAAACCGTGGCGCAGTTGCATGCCCAGATGGGCAAACCGCTGGCCTGACGGCGCGGCGCAAGGTGGGGGCGCTGCCCCCGCCTTCGGCCCCCCCGGGGTATTTTGACCAAGAGGAAGCGGCAGGACGGTATGCAGTTTCCTGCCAGTCTGTGCTGTTTTCGCGTTGACTCCGCCGGTGCCATCCGTAAAAGGCAGGCTTCGAGGATTTCGCGGGGCAACGGTGTTTCCCCGATTCAGGAGAGACGACTATGGCCAAACCGGCGACGATCAAGATCCGTCTGAACTCGACGGCTGGCACCGGGCACTTCTACGTGACCAAGAAGAACGCCCGCACCATGACCGAGAAGATGACGGTTCGCAAATACGACCCCGTCAAGCGCGAGCATGTCGAATACAAGGAAGGCAAGATCAAGTAAGGTCTTGCCATCTGCTGTGCACGGGGCCGCCTTCGGGCGGCCTTTTGCATTTCGGCCGCAGCGGTGCCGCGTGCTGGTCGCGTGCTGGTTCGGGCCATGGGAAAGGGCAAAGAAAAAGGCCGCCCGAAGGCGGCCCTGACAGGTATGATCCAGATATTGTTACTCGCGGTTGCCCAGGAAGCTGAGCAGGAACATGAACATGTTGATGAAGTCGAGGTAAAGCCGCAGCGCACCCATGATGGCCGACTTGCCCAACCAGTCCTGATCCATCGACATCGCATGCTCGACATATTCGGTCTTGATGCTTTGCGTGTCATAGGCCGTCAGGCCGGCGAAGATCAGAACACCGATCACCGAAACCGCGAAAGCCAGCGCCGACGAGGCCAGGAAGATGTTGACGATCGACGCCACGATCAGCCCGATCAAACCCATCAGCAGGAAGGTGCCCATGCCCGACAGGTCTTTCTTCGTGGTGTAGCCATAGAGCGACAGGCTGGCAAAGGCGATGGCCGTGACAAAGAAGGTCTGCGCAATCGACACGCCGGTGTAGGCTGCAAAGATGAAGCTGATCGACAGACCCATGGCCGCCGCATAGACGTAGAAGAACAGTTGTGCGGCTGCCACCGACAGCCGGTTGATCAGCGCACCAAAGGCAAACACCATCAGCAGCGGTGCAAACATCACCACCCATTTGATCGGCGTGCCGAAGATCGCCTGAACCATGGCGTCATTGGTACCCACCGCCCATGCAACGCCGCCGGTCAGCAGCATGCCCACGGACATCAGCCCGTAGACCTTGTTCATATGGGCGCGAAGGCCCTCGTCGATCTGGGCAGCCCGGGCGCCTGCGCCGGCCGTACGGATCGTTGTGTAGTCAGCCATGTGAAGCCTCCGAAGTTGAAAATCAGTGCCCGCGCAGAGCAAACCGTGCGGGCTGTATCGGGAATATCGGGGCAGCAATGTCAGATTTCAAGGATTTCCGACCAAAGGCAGGCCTTTAATCCGGCGGTGGCTCACAGCAGGCTGCGCTGAAGCCAAGGGGCGGGCACATCCCACAGCGGACGCGCGGCCTCGGCCAGCGCATCCGCGCGGTTGATGCCGATGTCGGCAAGGGTGCGGTCATCCAGACGGGCTAGGGATTGGCGTTGGCGCTGCGCGGCAAGGGCGGCACGCACAAGCGACAACAGGCGCGGGGCGCTGCCAGCCGCCTGCACGCGCCCTGTGGCGATCGTGGCGGTGTGGAGCGAGGCAAACATGGTCTTTCCTTTCGGGTGTCAGTGTCACGCATGACGGGGCGCGGTCGCCCCTTCAAATCACTTGCTCTGTTTACCCGAATCAGCTTCATTACAAAAGAAAATGCTTTTGAACTCTTATATCAGGAATTGTGATGTGGCGCGCAATCTGGACCTGACCGCCCTGCGGTCTTTCGTGGCGGTGTCTGATGCCGGGGGCGTGACCCGCGCCTCGGGCTTCTTGAACCTGACGCAATCCGCCGTCTCGATGCAGATCAAGCGGCTGGAAGAGATGCTGGACGTGGCGCTGCTGGACCGGTCGGGCCGCAAGGTCGCGCTGACGGCCGCAGGCGAACAGCTTTTGGGTTATGCCCGCAAGATGCTGGCGCTGAATGATGAGGTGATGGACCGGCTGACCCGCGACCCGCATGAGGGCGAGGTGGTGCTGGGGGTGCCGCATGACATTGTCTATCCGGTGATCCCGCAGGTGTTGCAGCACTTTGCCCGCACCTTTCCCCGGATGAAGGTGTCGCTGATCTCGTCCTTCACCCGCGTGCTGAAAGCCCAGTTCGGTCGCGGCGAATGTGACATCATCCTGACCACCGAAGACGGGGTTGACCCGCAAGGCGTGACGCTGGCCGAGTTGCCGCTGGTCTGGGTCGGGGCGCCGGCAGGGGTGGCGTGGAAGGGGCGGCCGCTGAAGCTGGCGTATGAGCACAACTGCATTTTCCGCCAAGGGGTGCAGACGGCGCTGGATCAGGCCGGAATCCCTTGGCAGATGGCCGTCGAAAGCGACAGCACCCGCACCATCGAGGCCAGTGTCAGCGCCGATCTGGCGGTGCATACGGTGCTGGCCGGGTCAGAGCCGCCCTATGTGGAAAAGATCAACCATGGCGGCACCCTGCCCGAACTGAAGCGGATGCGGGTCAATCTTTATGTCGCCGACCCGGTCCACAGCCCGGCGGTGCTGGAACTGGCGGCGATGATCCGCCGGGCCTATGCGGCCCATAACGCGGCCGTCAAACCAGCGTGATCACCACTTTGCCGGTGGCCTTGCGGGTGCGCAGCAGGTCCAACCCTTCGGGAAAAGCCTCAAACGGCAGGTGATGCGAGATGTGGGGGCGCAGTCCGCCCTGGCTGTACCAGCCCATCAGGGTGGCAAGGCTGTCGGCCATCAGGCGCGGCGCAAAGCTGGCGTAGCCCCCCCACCAAAAGCCGATGACCGAGATGTTCTTGACCAGCAGGATATTGGCCGCAACCTTCGGCACCTCTCCGCTGGCAAAGCCAATGCACAGAACGCGGCCATCAGGGTGGGTTGCGCGCAGGGCCGCGTCAAACGCCGGGCCACCAACCGCATCATAGACCACATCAACCCCGCCCAATGCCCGCAACTGGTCTTTCAGATCGGGGCTGTCGCTGTCGATCAGATGGTCGGCCCCAGCCGCCCGCGCCACCGCAAGCTTGTCGGCCCCGCGCGCCGAGGCGATGACTTTTGCCCCCATCCGCTTGCCCAGTTCCACCGCCGTCAGGCCCACGCCGCCTGCGGCCCCGCTGACATACAGCGTCTCGCCCGGTTGCAGGCGGGCCTTGTGCGTCAGCGCAAGGTGCGACGTGCCATAGGCGATCAGAAAGGCGCTTGCCTGATCAAAGGGCATGCCATCGGGCAACGGCACCAGACCGGCCACCGGAAAGCAGCCGTAATCAGCCAGTCCGCCATGGCCGGCGTAACAGGCCACCCGCGTGCCGGGGGCCGGGCCGGGCGTTTCAGGGCCAAGGGCGACCACCTCGCCCGCCAGTTCCAGTCCGGGGGTAAACGGCAGCGGCGGGGTTGCCTGATAGCTGCCTTCGGCCATCAGCAGATCGGCAAAGTTCAGCGCGCAAGCGTGAATGCGCACCAGCGCCTCCCCCGGTTGCGGATCGGGCACAGGGCAGGTCTGCATCGAGGCGGGTGCGTTGAAGGCCGTGATCGTCCATTTGCGCATGTTAAGACCTTTTTGACGAGATCGGTGCACAGTAGGCCGCGAGAGGCTGAAGCGCCACAAGGCTGACGATTGCAAAACGCGAGAAATCAAAAATCAGTTGCAAAACGCAATGCATTATGAAAAACACGCTCTACGGGAGTTGCGGGTTCACAGCTTCTCCCTTGGGTTCATGGAAAGAATTCGCTTCCGTTGTGTAATTCAACCCATCCAAAAGGATACATACCCGCACGACCAGTCGGGATTGATCGCGAATAGCGCACAAAATTGGCTTTGGCGTGCTGGTTGCTTGAGGCATATTAGGGACATGCAGGTTCGGAGATAAATATGAAACACCCAGTTGACGCCCATGTGGGCAAACGGATTCGGCATCGTCGTTGGATGGTGGGCATGACCCAGCAACAACTTGCAGACAAGGTCGGGATCAAATTCCAGCAGATCCAGAAATACGAAACCGGCATGAATCGCGTCAGCGCCTCGCGTCTTTGGGACATCGCTGAAACGCTGGGCGTGCAGATCTCGTTCTTTTTCGAAGGACTGTCGTCCGAAACGGCCGCCGGTAACGTTGCTCCCGCCAGCGATTTCATGGCGGACAAGGAAGCACTGGAACTGGTGCGGTCCTATTATGCCATCCCCGAAGCACAACGCCGCCGCCTGTTCGACCTGGCCCGCGTCCTGAGCGACGCCGCCTGATCCTTGACAAAGCTCGGCCAAGCGATTTGACCTGACCAGGGGGCGTGACGCGCGCCCTTTGCGGGGGCCTGATGCCCCCATGGGGGCGAATGATCCATGGCCGAACAAAACTCTGCACTGACCCGTGATCTGGTTGAAACCGCGCATGCCCTTGCCGATATCGCCCGCACGGCGACCTTGTTGCATTTTCGCAAGGCCGGCCTGACCGCAGACAGCAAAGAGACCGGGCGCTTTGACCCGGTCACCGTGGCCGACCGTCTGGCCGAAGACCGGATGCGCGCGGCTCTTGCCGTCCGTCGCCCCGATGACGGCATTCTGGGGGAAGAATTCGGCGCGGTTGCCGGCCCATCCGGCCTGACCTGGGTGCTGGACCCGATCGACGGCACCCGGGGCTATCTGTCGGGCACACCGACATGGGGGGTGCTGATCTCGGTCGCCGACACCCAAGGCCCGATCTATGGCCTGATTGATCAGCCCTACATTCGGGAGCGGTTTGAAGGCGGCTTCGGCCGCGCCCGTGTGGTGGGCCCCTCGGGCGAGGCGGCCCTTGCCTGCCGCGCGGCGCGCCCTCTGGCTGACGCGATCCTCCTGTCAACCTTTCCCGAGATCGGCACCGCCCAGGAACACGCCGCCTTTCGCCGGGTGGCCGAGCGGGTGAGACTGGTGCGCTATGGCATGGATTGTTACGGCTATGCCCTTGTGGCCGCGGGGCAAATTGATCTGGTGATCGAGGCGGGCCTGCAACCCTATGACGTGCAGGCCCCGATTGCGGTGATCGAGGCCGCAGGGGGCGTGGTGACCAACTGGCAGGGCGGCGCGTGCCACAATGGCGGGCAGGTTCTGGCGGCGGCCAACCGGGCCATCCACGCCGAGGCCCTGGCGCTGCTGAACGCCTGAAGGCTCATAACGGGGGACGGCGACAGAATGACCGATATCCTGATCCGCGCGGCCGACGTGGTGGTCACCATGAACCCCAGCCGTGATGAGGTGGCCGGGGCAGACGTGTTGATCCGCGGCGGGGTGATTGCGGCTATCGGGCACGGCTTGCAGGCACCGGGGGCCAAGGTGGTGCCGGCGCAAGGCTGCGTGGTGACACCGGGTCTGGTGAATACCCACCACCACCTCTACCAGACCCTGACGCGGGCGGTGCCGGGCGGGCAGGACGCACTGCTGTTTGGCTGGCTGAAAACCCTGTATCCGATATGGGCGCGGTTCGGGCCAGAGGAAATCTTTGTCAGCGCGCAGGTCGGCTTGGCCGAACTGGCGCTGTCGGGCTGCTCGCTGACCTCGGATCATCTGTATCTCTACCCCAATGGCGCAAGGCTGGAGGACACGATCCACGCCGCCGCCGAAGTCGGCCTGCGGTTTCATCCGACCCGCGGCGCGATGAGCATTGGCGAAACCTTGGGCGGCTTGCCGCCCGACACTCTGGTGGAACCCGAAGCCGCGATCCTGCAAGATATGATCCGCGTGGTCGATGGCTTTCACGACCCGCGCGAGGGCGCCATGGTGCGGGTGGGGCTGGCACCCTGTTCGCCGTTTTCGGTCAGCCGTGACCTGATGCGCGAGGCAGCGCTTCTGGCGCGCGACAAGGGCGTGATGCTGCACACCCATCTGGCCGAGAATGACGAGGATATCGCCTACAGCCTGTCGCAATTCGGCTGCCGCCCCGGCCAATATGCCGAGGATCTGGGCTGGACCGGCGCCGATGTCTGGCATGCGCATTGCGTCAAACTGAACAGGCAAGAGATTGATCTGTTTGCCAGAACCGGCACGGGCGTTGCGCATTGCCCCTGTTCCAACTGCCGCCTTGGGTCGGGCATCGCCCCGGTGCGGGCGATGCGCGATGCCGGGGTGGCCGTGGGCCTGGGTGTGGACGGGTCCGCCAGCAACGACGCAGGGTGGCTGATCGGCGAGGCGCGGCAGGCGCTGCTGTTGCAGCGGGTAGCGCGGGGGGCTGATGCCATGTCGGCGCGCGAGGCGCTGGAGATTGCCACCTTGGGCGGCGCGCAGGTTCTGGGGCGCGGCGATTGCGGTTCGTTGCAGGTGGGCAAGCGCGCCGATATCGCGATCTGGGACATGTCGGGGGTGCAGGCCGCAGGGTCATGGGATCCGGTGGCGGCCCTGATCCTGTGCGGACCGGGCCGGGTGCGCGATTTGTTCGTCGACGGGCGCAGGGTGGTTGCGGCGGGCGAAGTGGTTACGATAGATGTGGAAAACGTGGTCAGACGGCAGACCGCATTGGCGCGCAGGCTGAGGGATTGAGATGAGCCATGATTTCGATGCGCAAAAGCGCGAGACGTTTGACAGCTTTGACGAGATGAAAAAGGGCGGCATGACCTTGCCGCAAACCTCGATCGTCGAGTTCTACCTGCTGGCGGACAGCGACGAAGCGAATTGGTCCGCCTGCGAAAAAGCCTTGCAAGCCAAGGGTTTTTCCACCCAGCGCGACCACGACGAAGATACCCTGATCGTCACCACCAAAACCGCGCTGCGCATCACCGCCGAGGTGATCTGGGAAGCAGAGCGCAAGGTCAGCGAAATTGGCGTGGCCTATGATTTTCTGCCCGACGGTTGGGAGTTCGGCTTCGACTGAGCCATCCGGCCAGACAAGGCCGATGGCCGCGCAAAAGTGCCTTAAGGGCGCCCCAAAGACCGCAAGAAGCAGGATGTCCTCAGACGGTTGCCCGACCCGAATCCAGAGGGCTGGCAACAGGGCACGCAGACCTGTTCCGGCGCAGCCCGCCAATTGGGCCCGCAGGCCAGAAAGCTTGCGCGATGCGTCAACCCTGCCGTTGCGATGCTCTCTCTACCACGAACGCTAGGCGGTTATTGCCGACAGACCTCTTCGCTGTTGCCGCGGGTCGCGCCCGGCCGCATAGTGACGAAAAGCCCTTTGCCCGGACCCCCTGAATGCAAGACGAACACCACCGCTGGCCCTGCGAACAGTGCGGTGCAGACCTGCGCTATTCCCCCGGCGACACCGCCCTGAAATGCGATTATTGCGGCCATGTCCAAGCCATTCCCGATGCCCTTGCCCCCCGCATCAGGGCGCTGCACGAGCTTGACCTGAACCACGCCCTGCGGGCCGATCTGGCGCCCTCCGAGATCGAGGAGGTGCGCATCACCCCCTGCCCGTCCTGTGGCGCGCAGGTCGAGTTTCACGGTGCGACCCATGCCAGCGAATGCCCGTTCTGCGCCACCCCGGTGGCCATCGGCACCGGCACCCAACGCCTGATCAAACCGCAGGCGGTGCTGCCCTTTGTGATCGACGAACGTCAGGGGCGGGCGGCGATGGTCAAATGGCTGGGCCGGTTGTGGTTTGCCCCCGGCGGATTGGTCGAATACGCCCGCAAGGGCCGGGCGCTTTCGGGGCTTTATGTGCCGTACTGGACCTTCGACGCCGTGACCCGCAGCCGCTATGCCGGCGCGCGGGGCGAGTATTACTATGAAACCCACACCGTGACCGTGCAAGTCAATGGCCGCAACGAACGCCGGCAGCAGCAAGTGCGCAAGACCCGCTGGCACCGTGCCGCGGGCTGGGTTTCGCGCAGGTTTGACGACATCCTTGTTCTGGCCAGCAACTCGCTGCCCCGGCGCTATACTGACGCCCTTGCCCCATGGGATCTGTCGGCGCTCAGACCCTACTCGCCCGATTATCTGGCAGGCTTCACCTCGGAAGGCTACACCGTCAGCCTGTCGGATGGCCAACGGATTGCAAGGTCGATCATGGCGGCACAAATCGCGGCAGACGTGCGCCGCGATATCGGCGGCGACGAGCAGCGCATCGAACATATCGATACCGACCATTCCGCCGAGACCTTCAAGCACATCCTGCTGCCGATCTGGATGGCCGCCTACAAGTACAACGGCCGCACCTTCCGCTTTGTGGTCAACGGCCAGACCGGCCGCGTGCAGGGGGAACGCCCCTATTCGGCCTGGAAGATCGCCCTTGCCGTGATCCTTGGCGCTGTGCTGATCGGCGGTCTTGCGTATCTGTCACAAACCACGCGCTGACCATCCTTTCGGCCCGCACAACAATCGTTTAGCATCTGGAAACAATGACGGGCAGAGGAGCACAACATGCGGGTCAACCGACGGGCATTTTCACTGGGGTTGGGCGCGCTCTGGCTGTCGGGCTGCATCGGCGGCGGTGGGGGGGCCGGCCCTGTCGTGGCGCGCGGGGCAGAACCGGGCATGTCGCCCGTCGCCAACGCGGGCTATGACGCCTGGGTTCAAGGCTTCAAATCCCGCGCCGCCGCGCGCGGCATCACCCAAGCCACCCTCGACACCGCGTTTCGCGGCGCAGGCTACCTGCCCGGCGTGATCGAGCGTGACCGCAACCAGACCGAGTTCAAGCGCAGCCTGGAAGACTACCTCGCCATCGCCGCCAGCCCCGAGCGGGTGACCAAAGGCCGCGCGGCCCTGGCCCGCCATCGCGGCACACTCACGGCCATCGAGTCGCGCTACGGGGTGGAAGCCGAGGTCGTGACCGCGGTCTGGGGTCTGGAAAGCCAGTATGGCGAGCGGCGCGGATCGGTGCCCATCGTCTCGGCGCTGTCCACCCTTGCCTATGACGGGCGGCGCGGCGAGTTCTTTGAACAGCAACTTACCGCCGCCCTGCGCATCTTGCAAAACGGCGACACCTCGCCTGCCAACATGACCGGAAGCTGGGCCGGGGCCATGGGCCACACCCAGTTCATCCCGACCAGCTATCTGGAGTTCGCGGTCGATTTCACCGGCGACGGTCGCCGCGACATCTGGTCCGAAGACCCGACCGATGCGCTCGCCTCGACAGCCGCCTACCTGTCGCGCTCGGGCTGGCGCAAGGGTCAGCCCTGGGGCATCGAAGTGCGCCTGCCCGCAGGCTTCAACACCGCCGTAACCGGACGCGGAAAGGGGCGCAGCAGCGAGGCGTGGTCCAGCCTTGGCGTCACCACCGCCGATGGCGGCCGCCTGCCCAATCACGGCGCGGGGTCGATCCTGCTGCCGCAGGGCACAAGTGGCCCGGCGTTTCTGATCTTCAGCAACTTCAACGCCATCGCCCGCTACAACAACGCGGTCAACTATGTCATCGGGGTCGGCCACCTGTCAGACCGGCTGCGCGGCGCAGGCCCGATCCAGGGCAACTTCCCGCCCGATGCCACCGGCATGACCATGGCCGACCGTCAGGACCTGCAACGCCGCCTGACGGCCGCAGGCTTTGACACCGACGGCAGCGACGGCGTGATCGGCGCCAAGACCCACGCGGCGATCGAAGCCTTCCAGCGCGCCCGTGGCCTGCCCGTCACCGGCGAGCCGTCACTTGATCTCTTGAACCGCCTGCGCGGCTGACAGCGGGCACAGAGAGGGGCGCTGCCCCTCGGCCTGCGGCCTCACCCCGGGGTATTTTTGCCAAGAGGAAACTGCGCCGCATCCTCTTGGCGACAAATACCACCGCCGGAGGCCCCCGCCCCCCCTTGCGCCACGCTGGGTCGTTGACTCGCCGCCCCGCCCGCGCAATAGCGCGTCTGATCCCGACCGGAGGTAAAGATGCTTGATCTGTCCCGCGTGCTGCCGCATGCCCGCATCCCCGAATTGCCGAACCCCTATTTCGGCAAGGTGCGCGATTGCTATGACCTGCCGCCCACGCCAGACCACCCTGGCGGCACGCGGATTCTGATCTCTTCCGACCGGATCAGTGCCTTTGACCGCATCCTGGCCGCGATTCCCTACAAGGGTCAGGTGCTGACCCAGACGGCGCGGTTCTGGTTTGACCACACCGCCGACATCTGCCCGAACCATGTCGTCGCCTACCCCGATCCGAATGTGGTCATCGGCCAGCGTGTCACCATCCTGCCGGTGGAAATTGTCGTGCGCGGCTATCTTGCGGGCACCACCTCGACCTCGATCCTGACGCAGTATCGCAATGGCCTGCGCAGCATGTATGGCCACAGCCTGCCGGATGGTTTGCGCGACAATCAGGTGCTGCCCCAGCCGATCATCACCCCCACGTCCAAAGCGTTTGACGGCGGGCATGACGAGCCGCTGACCCCCGACCAGATCATCTCGCAGGGCCTTTTGAGCGCGGCGCAATGGGAACTGGTCGCATCGCACGCGCTTGCCCTGTTTGACCGCGGGCAAAAGATGGCGGCCGATCGCGGGCTGATCCTTGTCGATACCAAATACGAATTCGGCACCGATCACGAAGGCCAGATCCTGCTGGCAGACGAAATCCACACCCCCGATTCCAGCCGGTACTGGCTGGCCGATGGCTATGACGCGGCCTTTGCCACGGGCAGCCGTCCTCCCAGCTTTGACAAGGATGTGATCCGGGCCTGGGTGAACGACCGCTGCGATCCCTACACCGACCCCATCCCCGAGATCCCGGCCGACATGATTGCGCGCACCGCGCAGGTCTACATCGACGCCTATGAAGCCATCACCGGCCTGACATTCCGGCCCGATACCTCGGGGGCCACGCCACTGGACCGTATCCGCGCCAATCTGGCACCCTGGTTCGCCGCCTGACTGTTTGCGCAAACAACGCGACCTCCTATGCTGTGCGCGATCTCTGAAAAGGTGCGACATGATTCTCAGCTGCGGTGAAGCCCTGATCGACATGCTGCCGCGCATCTCGACCGAAGGAGAGGCCTGCTTTGCCCCCTATGCCGGCGGCGCAGTGTTCAACACCGCCATCGCCCTTGGTCGTCTGGGCGCCCCCTCGGCCCTGTTCTCGGGCGTCTCGACCGACATGCTGGGCGAGATTCTGGCCGAGACGCTGACCGCTTCGAACGTCGATACACAATATCTTGCCCGCTCGGCCCGGCCCACGACCGTGGCCTTTGTCGAGCTGGTCAACGGCCAGGCCACCTATGCGTTCTACGATGAGGCCACCGCCGGGCGGATGCTGTCGCCTGGGCAACTGCCCATCCTGCCCAGCCATGTCAGCACCCTGTTCTTCGGCGGCATCAGCCTGGTCAATGACCCTGCAGCCAGCACCTATGAGGCGCTGCAGGCCCGCGAAGCCGCGACCCGCGTCACCATGATCGACCCCAACATCCGTCCCGGATTTATCGCCGGTCAAGAGACCGACTACCGCGCCCGGATCGAACGGATGATCGCCCGCGCCGACATCGTGAAACTGTCGGACGAAGACCTGCACTGGCTTTTGGGCGCAAGCGACCCTGCTGTGCTTGCCCGCCAGATCCTCGCCATGGGCCCAAGCCTTGTGTTCATCACCGAAGGTGCCGCAGGGGCCCGGGCCGTGACCGCCAGCCAGAACCGCTCCGTTGCGGCCACCAAGGTCAGCGTGGCCGATACCGTCGGGGCAGGTGACACCTTCAACGCCGGTGCACTGGCTGCCTTGCATGCGGCGGGGGCCTTGTCCAAGTCCGCCCTCGCGGCACTGCCCGACGCGACGCTGGATGCCGCGCTGTCACTGGGCACCCGCGCTGCCGCCATCACCGTCAGCCGCCCGGGGGCGAACCCGCCCTGGAGCCATGAGCTGTGAGGGCCGTCGTCCAGCGCGTCAGCCGCGCCTCGGTCAGCGTGGACGGCCAGATCACCGGTGAAATCGGTGTGGGCCTGCTGATCCTGATCTGCGCGATGGAAGGCGACACCGAGGCAACAGCCGACACGATGGCCGCAAAGATCGCCAAGCTGCGCATTTTCAAGGACGCTGCCGGCAAGATGAACCTGTCGATCAAGGACATCGCCGGCAGCGCCCTGATCGTGTCGCAATTCACCCTTGCCGCCGACCTGCGCGGCAACCGCCCCGGCTTTTCCACCGCCGCCAAACCGGACGAAGGCCAGCGCCTTTACGACCACTTCACCGCATGGATGCAGGCCGCAGGCATCCCCACCGCCACTGGCATCTTCGGCGCGGATATGCAGGTCAGCCTGACCAATGACGGCCCGGTGACGATCTGGCTTGACCTCTGACCCCTCTTTCCCTTTCTGAAAATATCCTGGGGGTTCGGGGGCAAGGCCCCCGGGTTTTCCGTTACGCCGACAAAGCCTTAGCGCACGATCAATTCCAGCGGGTCATACAGGCCCTCGCCCTTGCCCCAGGCCGCCGCGGGCAGGCTGTCGGGCTTGAAGCGGATCGCCTGCATCTCATCGCGGCTGAAAAACCGCCGTTCGGTCACGATGCCCTCAGGGTCGCGCCAGCCCGCGGTAATCTGGCCGCTGGCAATGGTGCAGCGAAAATAGACATCGACCTGATGAAACCCACGCCGGGGATCGTGGAATTCGTTCACCAGGCACGGCGCCCCCACCGTGACGGTCAGACCGGTTTCCTCCCAGATCTCGCGGATCAGGCTGTCATGCAGGCTGTGCCCCACCACCGCCCCGCCACCCGGCGCGCACCACAGGTCTGACAGCGCCTTGCGATAGGCATTGACCAAGAGCAGGCGGTCGTCGACGAGGATCAACGCGCGGGTGGCAAGACGGGGTGAGCGATTGGACATGGCGTAACCTGTGATGTTGCGCGGGTTTTGTCTACTGCTCCATTTGCCAAGGGCCCGCGCGCCGCAGGGTCGGATTTGGGTATTTGGACCAAGAGGAAGCGGCAAAGGCCAGTTTGCACGTCGATCCGGGCGGTGCTGCTTGACTTCGCTTGCGTCAAGGGGTGTATCGGGCCCGACTGATACTGCGCCCACCGCTCTTGCACCCTTGGAAGGGGATGACCATGCCCGCCTATCGCAGCCATACCTGTGCCGCCCTGAACACCGCCCATGTGGGCCAGACCATCCGCCTGTCAGGCTGGGTGCACCGGGTGCGTGACCATGGCGGCGTCTTGTTCATCGACCTGCGCGATCATTACGGCATCACGCAGGTGCTGGCCGACAGCGACTCGCCTGCGTTTTCGGCCATCGAAAAGGTGCGCGCCGAATGGGTGATCCAGATCGACGGCCGGGTCAAGGCGCGCGATGCGGCGCTGGTGAACCCCAAGCTGCCGACGGGCGAGATCGAGGTCTATGCGCTTGGGTTGACCGTGCTGGGCGAGGCAGCCGAGTTGCCGATGCCGGTGTTTGGCGAGGCGGAATACCCCGAGGAAACCCGCCTGACCTATCGCTTTCTCGATTTGCGCCGCGACGGCATGCACCGCAACATGATGCTGCGGTCAAACGTGGTGCGGTCGTTGCGCAACCGGATGTGGGATCAGGGCTTTACCGAATTCCAGACCCCGATCATCACCGCGTCCAGCCCCGAAGGCGCGCGGGACTTTCTGGTGCCGTCGCGTCTGCATCCGGGCAAGTTCTACGCCCTGCCGCAGGCGCCGCAGCAGTTCAAGCAATTGATCATGGTGGCGGGCTTTGACCGCTATTTCCAGATCGCGCCGTGTTTCCGCGATGAAGACCCCCGCGCCGACCGCTCGCCCACCGACTTTTACCAGTTGGATGTCGAGATGAGCTTTGTCGAACAGGAAGACGTCTTCGCCGCCGTGCAGCCGGTGATCCAGGGCCTGTTCGAAGAGTTTGCGCCCGAAAAGACCGTGCACCGCGACTGGCCCCGCATCGCCTATCGCGACGCGCTGCTGTGGTATGGCTCCGACAAGCCCGACCTGCGAAACCCGATCAGGATGCAGGTGGTCAGCGAGCATTTCCGTGACTCGGGCTTTGCGGTCTTTGCCAAACTGTTGGAACAAGAGGGCACCGAGGTCCGCGCCATCCCCGCGCCAAAAGGCGGCAGCCGCAAGTTCTGCGACCGCATGAACGCCTTTGCCCAACAGCAGGGCCTGCCGGGGATGGGGTATATCTTCTGGCGTGAGGCCGAAGATGGCTCGGGCATGGAAGCCGCAGGCCCCCTTGCCAAGAACATCGGCCCCGAACGCACCGAAGCCATCCGCCAGCAGCTTGGCCTTGGCCTTGGCGACGCCGCCTTTTTCCTTGGCGGCAAGCCCGAAGCGTTCGAGGCCACCGCAGGCCGCGCCCGCAACGTGATCGGTGAGGAACTCGGCCTGACCGAAAAGGACACCTTCCGCTTTGCCTGGATCGTCGATTTCCCGATGTATGAGAAGACCGACGACGGCCGCATCGACTTTAGCCACAACCCGTTTTCCATGCCGCAAGGCGGGCTTGACGCCTTGAACGGCGACCCGCTGCAAGTTTACGCCTATCAGTATGACCTTGCCTGCAACGGCTATGAACTGATCTCGGGCGGCATCCGCAACCACAAGCCCGAGATCATGTATAAGGCCTTCGAACTCGCGGGCTATCCGAACTCCGAGGTGGACAAGCGTTTTGGCGGCATGGTCAAGGCGTTCAAATACGGCGCCCCGCCGCACGGCGGCTGTGCAGCAGGCATCGACCGGATCGTGATGCTGCTGGCCGACACCACCAACATCCGCGAAGTCATCATGTTCCCGATGAACCAGCGCGCCGAAGACCTGCTGATGGGCGCACCAAGCGAGCCCACGAACGAGCAGTTGCGTGAATTGCGCCTGCGCGTGCTGCCCCGCGAAGCGTAACCTCCTGGGCCGCCGCCCGCCTTTCGGCAACCGCCTTGCCGCGATGGCCGGCCTGGCGGGGCGGGTGGCACAGCGCAAGGCCGATGGCGACGGATGTCACCGTGATCAGGCGGAGGTCCGCCTTGATCTGGCGCGCCGCCGCAAAAGCCGCAACGCACAGGTGAAAAACCGGCGTTCAGGGTCTATCTTGAGGCAGCACGGCCTGAACCGACCCGGCAAGATGGACCCGCCATGACCCCCGACCCCACCAGCGCCGCGTTCCGCTTTGGCTATGGTCTGCCGTTGCCCGCCAAGGCCCCGACCGACCCTGCAGCCATGCTGGCGGCGCTGCGCGGCCCCGATGTCATGGCCACCACCCACCCCGGCCCGCGCATGGCCGACCTGACCGAACCCATGGCCCTTGCGGCAAGCCTGCTGAAAACCCATCGCCGCACACAGGGGGCCGAGGCCGAGGCGGCGCGCGCCCAGTATCGGCAGACCGTGGCCGCCCTGCAAACGACCGCGCTGAACGCCGCGAAAGCCACCTTCGCCCGCGCGCTGGATGCCCCCGATGGCCTGCGCGAACGCCTGTCTTGGTTCTGGGCCGACCATTTCACCACCGTTCCCCGCAGCCGTGACGCCGCCGCCCTGCCCGCAGCGATGGTGGATGAGGCGATCCGCCCCTACCTGACGGCGCGCTTTGCCGATATGCTCAAAGCGGTGATGCAGCATCCGGCGATGCTGATCTATCTGGATCAGACCATCAGCTTTGGCCCCAATTCACGGGTGGGCCTGCGCCGCGGCAAAGGGTTGAACGAAAACCTCGCGCGCGAACTTCTGGAACTGCACACGCTGGGCGGCGGCTATACCCAGACCGATGTGACGCAAATGGCGGAATTGCTGACCGGCCTGACCGTCGGCAAAAAGGGCCCCACCTTCGATGCCCGCCGTGCCGAACCGGGGGCCGAAACCGTGCTGGGAACCGCCTATGAAGGCGATACGCTGGATGCGGTGCTGCGCGCGCTCGACGATCTGGCGGCGCACCCGGCCACCGCCGCCCATATCGCCCGCAAACTGGCGGTGCATTTTGTGGCCAACGACCCTGACCCCGGGCTTGTCAACGCCCTGACGTCGGCATGGCAGGACTCGGGCGGCGATCTTGTGGCGGTGACGGACCGCTTGCTGACCCACCCCGCCGCCTGGAATGCAGGGCAAGCCAAGGCCCGGCAACCCTTTGATTTCTTGGTGGCATCCTTGCGCGCGCTTGGCCTGACCGGATCAGACGTGCAGCGCATGGCCGAAGGTCCATTCCGCCGGATGATCCTGCAACCGATGGCCGCCATGGGCCAGCCGTGGCAGGCCCCGCCCGGCCCCGATGGCTGGCCCGAAGCGCCCGAGGCCTGGATCACCCCCGAAGGCATGGCCAGCCGCATCACCTGGGCGATGGAGGTGCCGGGCCGCCTTGTCACCCCCCTGCCCGACCCGACGGCACTGATGGCCCGGGCCTTGGGGCCAAACGCCAGTGACCGCCTGCACTGGGCGGTGCCAAGGTCGGAAAACATCCGCGAAGGCGTGGGCCTTGTCCTCGCCAGCCCCGAGTTCAACCGAAGGTAGACCAGATGGACCGCCGCCTGTTCCTGAAAGCCCTGACCGGCACCGCCTGCTCGGCCGCCGCGCACCCGCTGATGACCACTGTCACCCTTGCTGGCTCGAATGGCGCAGCCCCGTTGGGCGATCACCGGCTGGTGGTGGTCATCCTGCGCGGCGCGATGGATGGGCTGGATCTGGTCCGCCCCTCGGGCGATCCGCTGCTTGCCGCCTACCGCCCCAACCTTGTCGCCATCCCCGGCCCGGACCTGACCGGCTATTTCAGCCTGAACCCCAGGCTTTCGGGCCTGATGCCGATGTGGCGCGCGGGCCAGCTTGGTTTCGTTCAGGCCACCTCTACCCCCTATCGCAACCAGCGCAGCCATTTTGAGGGGCAAGATATTCTTGAGGCAGGCACCGGCCTTGACCTGCCCGATGGCCGGGTGCGTGATGGCTGGCTGAACCGCATGTTGCAGGCCGTCCCCGGCCTGACCTCGCAGACCGCCTTTGCCGTCGGGGGCGAAGCGGCGCCCTTGCTGCAAGGGGCAGCCCCGGTCAGCAACTGGCAGCCCGATCTGCGACTGGACCTGTCGGCGCAAAGCCGCTTGTTGCTGGATCACATCTACCACGACGATGCCCTGTTCCGCGAAGCCGCGACCGAAGCGGTCAGCCTTACCGAAAGCATGGACAGCACCCGGATGTCGGACGGCACGGCCCCGCCGCCCTCCGACGACCGCCGCCTGGCGGATACCACACGCCTGATCGACTTTGCCGCCGACCGCCTGCGCGAAGACACCCGCATCGCGGCGTTTTCCCTGTCGGGCTGGGACACGCACCGCAACCAGACCGGCAGCATCACCCTGCCGCTGCGGCGGCTGGAACATATGGTCTTGCGGCTGCAAGACCGGCTTGGCGCCGAGGTCTGGGGCAAGACCCTTCTGCTTGCAATGACCGAATTTGGCCGCACCGTGGCCGAGAACGGCACCAAGGGCACCGACCACGGCACCGGCGGCGCGATGCTGCTTGCGGGCGGCGCGCTGAAAGGGGGCCGCGTGATGGGGCCATGGCCGGGGCTCGACGAAGCTGCGTTGTATCAACGCCGCGATCTGATGCCCACCAGCGATGTGCGCGCCTGGGCGGCCTGGGCCATGCGGGGCCTCTACGGGCTTGACCGCAGCCTGCTGGAAACGGCCGTGTTTCCCGGCCTGAGCCTGGGCGACGACCCCGGCCTGCTGGCCTGAAACTGCGCGGTCGGCGGCGGCAAGGCCGCGGGTGGCAGGACCTCGGCACAGCCGGCGACCCTTTGGCCAAGACCACGGTGCCGCGGCAGGCAAATCTGCGCACGCCAACCTGCGCAGGCCAGCCTTCGCAGGCAGGACTTGACCCCATGCCCTGACCAATCCACCTCGCATCCTCCCGCTGGAAAAAGACAGGGGCTCTGCCCCTCGGCGCGTGCCGCGCCTCACCCCGGGGTATTTGCCGCCAAGAGGAAAACCAGCCCATTCCTCTTGGCCCAAATACCCCCGCGCGGAGCGCATCCGACAGCGGCCCCGCACACGGACGTTTGGCCTGATGCAAGACCCTTGTTGCAACACAGCGCCACAATCCGGCGCGCAGCATCAACCGGGTCTACACGGACAGATAGGCTGCCAGCCGTTGCCCGACCATCTGCCGCAACTGCGGCAAGGCATCCTCGGCCAGTGCCGCCGCGCGTGCTGCATGGGCCAGATCGACATCGCCAGCACTGCGCGCCACACCTGCAACAAAGCCCGCAAGATAGCGCCGGGCGGAGTCATCGGACGGCAGAGACATCAGATCGGCAGCATGGGCAAGATCATCATGCAACGCCAGCAGATCACCCGGCGCGGCCTTGCCGTCCTGCGCCAAGGTCGGGGCAAAGCGGCCCGGCAGATGCCGCATCACCGCGCGCTGAAACGCGCCCAACCCTGCAAGCGGCTTTTCCAGAAACCCGACCGCCCCAGCCGCCAGGGCGAGGGACCGCCCACCGGGGTCAGCAGACAGGCCCAGAACAACCGAGCCTTGCCGCGCCAGCGTGATGTCGCGGATCAGCATATCCCCCCGCCCATCCGGCAAGCCAAGGTCGATGATCACCACATCCGGGTGATACATCTGCAAATGCGCCCGCGCCTGCGCCATCGTCGCCGCACGCCGCAGCCGCGCACCCGACCGGTGGCACATCAGACGCAAGGCATCAGAGGCAAAACGGCTGTCTTCCACCAGCAGCACTGTTACCCCAGACAGGGGCAGCGCGCCGGCATCGGGCGGCACAACGCCCGGCGGCAGAAAATAAAGCGGCGGGATCGACGGGTTCGGCACGACCGGATTTCCCATTTTTGCTTCGATCTGGCCGTATCCTGACCCGACACATGCTAACATCCGCTGAACACCGCTTTGGAAACTTGCGCCCAGCCCGGGGCCAGCCTCTTGCCATGGCACAGCCCTGCCCGCATAACCGCGCTGACCCAGAACAGGAGCCCCCGATGATCGGCCGTTTGAACCATGTTGCCATCGCCGTGCCAGACCTGACCGCCGCCGCTGCACAATACGCAGGCCCCCTTGGCGCAGCGGTGCGCCCGCCGCAAGATGAGCCCGACCACGGGGTGACCGTGGTTTTCATCGATCTGCCGAACACCAAGATCGAGCTGCTTGCCCCCTTGGGTGAAAACTCGCCGATCCAGGGCTTTCTGGACAAGAACCCCGCCGGGGGCATCCACCACATCTGCTATGAGGTGGAGGATATCCTTGCCGCCCGCGACACGCTGCAAGCCTCGGGCGCGCGGGTTCTGGGCAGCGGTCAGCCAAAGATCGGGGCGCATGGCAAGCCGGTGCTGTTCCTGCATCCCAAGGATTTCAACGGCTGCCTGATCGAGCTGGAACAGGTCTGACCGTGACCGCTGGCATCCTCCTGTCAGGTCCGGGCCGGCAGGGGTTGGCCCGTATCGGGCTGCCCAAAGCCCCCCCGCGCACCCAAAGGGCAAACGACAACCCCCGGCGCACCCCCGTTCAGGCACCCTGCGCCAGATACGCGGCCTTGCCGTGCAGCGCTGCATGCCCCCGGTTGCCGGCCCCTGCCCCCCGATGATCCGCGCGCTTGACCCGGTTGCCGACCGCGGCGCCGTGGCGGCACTGCTGGCGCAAGCACAGGATTATTATCACCTGTGGAAGGGCCACGCCCCGGGCGCAGCGGAAACCGACGATGTCTTCACCGGCACGCCGCCGGGCTGCGACCCTGCCGCCTCGCATCGGCTTGGCCTGTTCTTGAACGGCACCCTGTCCGGCGTGGCAGAGTTGTCCTTTGGTTTTCCCGCGCCAGACGACGCCTACCTTGGCCTGATGATCCTTGCGCCACAGGCCCGGTCACAAGGCCATGGCGCGGCGTTTCTGCGCCATATCGAGGCGCTTGCCCGCGCCGCCGACGCGCCCAACCTCTACCTCGCGGTGCTGGGGGCCAACCCGCGCGGGGCGGCGTTCTGGGCGCGGATGGGGTTTGTGGTCACCGGCGTGTCGCGGCAGGACGGCCCCCACACCATCCACCGCCTTGTCAAACCGCTGTAACCGCGCCGGATTGCTGCTTGCCAAATACTCCCGCCGGAGGCCCCGGTCAGCCGCACCACACCGCCGGGGCCAACCCGCGCACCGCATTGCCCAGCCACAACCGCACATGCGGCAGGTCCGCTGCCATCAGCACCTCTTCCGGGCAGGCGAGATGCGCGCGCAACACCCCCGGCAACACCCCGCAGGCCACAGGCGGCGTCCGCATCCCCGCGCCGCGATCAAAGAACAGCGTTGTGATCGTGCCATCACAGACCTCGCCGCGCTCGTTCCGGAACAAGGCCTCGTCCAGCCCCTCGGCCAGGCCCGCCCGCGCCCGGTCATAGGCCGCGCGCCGCGTGGTCTTGACCCGCAACCATGGGTCAGTCGAAGCCAGCCGCTCGGCCGCCAGCCCCAGGCGCCAGACCGCCACCACAGGCGGCAACGGCCCCGCCTCCACCTCGACCCGCCCCGCCGCATCCAGCGTCAGCCGCAGCCGCGCGGCCTGCCCCGCAGGGCCTTGCGGCGCGATCTTCGGCACAGCCCAGCCCAAGGCCTCAGCCCCCGCCCGCAGCCGCGCCAGATGCAGTGGCCACAGCGCCACCTGCGCGCCATCCCAGCGCATCGTCTCGATCAGCTTCAGCCCCGGCGCGCCAGCGCCGCCGCAAAGCGCGCTTTCCACAGCGCCTCCTCCCATTCGCCACTCTCGGTGGAATCGTGCACCACCCCACCGCCCACATTCAGCCGCACCTCGCCGTCCGGCCAGACCCGCGCCGTGCGGATGGCCACCGACCAGCATTGGTCTCCCCCCGGCGCAGCCCAGCCCACAGCCCCGCAATACACGCCGCGCGGCTCGGCCTCGACCTCGGCAATGATCTCCATCGCGCGAATCTTCGGCGCCCCCGTCACCGACCCGCAAGGAAACAGCGCCGCCATCAGGCCCGGCAACCCCGCCCCCGGCAACAACCGCCCCTGCACCCGGCTGCTCATCTGGTGCACGGTGGCAAAGCTGTCCACCGCAAACAACTCGGGCACCTTGACCGAGCCGATTTCCGACATGCGGGCAATGTCATTGCGCAACAGGTCCACGATCATCAGGTTTTCGGCCCGCGCCTTGTCGCTGGCGTGCAACTCGCCGGCCAGCCACGCATCCTCGACCGGATCATCCGACCGCGGCGCCGTGCCCTTCATCGGGCGGCTTTCGATCACGCCATCCGTGACCCGAAAAAACAACTCGGGGCTGCGCGACACCACCACCGGCCCCTCGCCCAGATCGACGAAGGCGCCAAAGCCCACCGGCTGTGCCACCCGCCACGCCCCATACAGGCCCAGCGCCGTGCCCGCAGACAGCCGCGCCTCCATCGGAAAGGTCAGGTTGATCTGATAGCAATCGCCCGCCGCGATATAGCCCTGTATCCGCGCAAAGGCCGCCGCATAGCTGGCCCGCGCAAGGCACGGCTCAACCGGACCCAGCCGCACCGCACGCGCCTGATCCGCCGCCGCCTCCAGCACCGGGTCTGCATCCATCGGCCCGTCAAACGCCGCCAGACAGACCAGCGGCCCCCGCTGCCCCCCCGGCATCAACGCGCGCAGGCGCGGCTCCAGCGCATAGCCCGCCTCATAGGCGATATAGCCGGCAATCCAGGCCCCCGCGCCCCGCGCGGCTTCGGCGGCGGCCAGCATCGGGACCACCTGACCGGCGGTCTTGGCCACGAACAGTGCCTGCGGGCGATCAAACGCCACCGCCTGCCTCCCCGGCCCATGTTCAATGCAAATCATCGCCGATCATCCGCCCTTTTGCCCGCGCCTGCATCTAGCACGCAGCCCCCCGGCAGAACAGCACCTGCCCGAGCCTTTCGCAAAGGGTTGCGCAGGGCGGGGCAACCCCCTAAACCCCCGTCAATTTGCGCAATCCGCACGAATCCGCGAACCGGGCGTCTGACCCGCGCTTTGCCATGGACAGGGGCTTTGACCATGCCGAAAAGAACCGACATCGCATCCATCATGATCATCGGCGCCGGTCCCATCGTCATCGGTCAGGCCTGCGAGTTTGACTATTCCGGGGCACAGGCCTGCAAGGCGCTGCGCGAGGAAGGCTATCGCGTCATCCTCGTGAACTCGAACCCCGCCACGATCATGACCGATCCGGGGCTGGCCGATGCCACCTATATCGAGCCGATCACGCCCGAGGTTGTGGCCAAGATCATCGAAAAGGAACGCCCCGATGCGCTTTTGCCCACCATGGGCGGCCAGACCGGGCTGAACACCGCCCTTGCGCTTGCCGACCTTGGCGTGTTGGAAAAGTTCAACGTCGAGCTGATCGGTGCCAAGCGTGAAGCCATCGAAATGGCAGAAGATCGCAAGTTGTTCCGCGAGGCGATGGACAGGATCGGGCTGGAAAACCCCAAGGCCACCATCATTGCCGCGCCGAAGCTGGCCAATGGCAAATATGACATCAACGCCGCCCTGACCGAGGCGATTGCCGCGCTCGATTACGTCGGCCTGCCCGCCATCATCCGCCCCGCCTTTACCCTTGGCGGCACCGGCGGCGGTGTTGCCTATAACCGCGACGACTATGAGGCGATCTGCCGCTCGGGGCTGGAAGCCTCGCCCATGGCGCAAATCCTGGTCGATGAATCGCTTCTGGGCTGGAAAGAGTTCGAGATGGAGGTGGTGCGCGACAAAGCCGACAACGCCATCATCGTCTGCGCCATCGAAAACGTCGATCCGATGGGCGTCCATACCGGGGACAGCATCACCGTCGCCCCGGCGCTGACCCTGACCGACAAGGAATACCAGATCATGCGTAACGGCAGCATCGCCGTGCTGCGCGAGATCGGGGTGGAGACCGGCGGGTCCAACGTGCAATGGGCGATCAACCCCGCCGATGGCCGCATGGTGGTGATCGAGATGAACCCCCGCGTGTCGCGCTCCTCGGCGCTTGCGTCCAAGGCCACCGGCTTTCCCATTGCCAAGATCGCGGCCAAGCTGGCGGTCGGCTACACGCTGGACGAACTCGATAACGATATCACAAAAGTGACACCCGCCTCTTTTGAACCTTCAATAGATTATGTGGTCACCAAGATCCCAAGGTTCGCTTTTGAAAAGTTCCCGGGTTCCCAGCCGCACCTGACAACCGCGATGAAATCGGTGGGGGAGGTGATGGCCATCGGCCGCACCATCCACGAATCGATGCAAAAGGCCCTCGCCAGCCTTGAAACCGGCCTCACCGGTTTTGACGAAATCGCCATTGCAGGTGCCCCAGACCGTGCCGCCATCTCAAAGGCGCTGTCGCTGCAAACCCCCGACCGTCTGCGCACCATCGCCCAGGCCATGCGCCACGGCTTTTCCAACGACGACATCCAGGCCATCACCGCCTTCGACCCGTGGTTCCTCGCCCGCATCCGCGAAATCATCGACACCGAGGCGCAGATCCGCCGCGATGGCCTGCCCGTCACCGCCGAGGGCCTGCGCCGGCTCAAGATGATGGGCTTCACCGACGCCCGCCTTGCCACCCTTACGGGCCGGGACGAGGGCCAAATCCGCCGCGCCCGCCGCAACCTTGGCGTCACCGCCGTCTTCAAACGCATCGACACCTGCGCCGCCGAGTTCGAGGCGCAAACCCCCTACATGTATTCCACCTACGAATCCCCGGTGATGGGCGAGGTGGAATGTGAAGCCCGCCCCTCCGCCGCCAAAAAGGTCGTCATCCTCGGCGGCGGCCCCAACCGCATCGGCCAGGGGATCGAGTTCGACTATTGCTGCTGCCACGCCTGCTATGCCCTGACCGCCGCGGGCTATGAAACCATCATGGTCAACTGCAACCCCGAAACCGTGTCCACCGACTATGACACCTCGGACCGGCTCTATTTTGAGCCGCTGACGCTCGAACACGTCCTCGAAATCCTGCGCGTGGAACAGGAAAACGGCACGCTGCATGGCGTCATCGTGCAGCTTGGCGGCCAGACCCCGCTGAAACTGGCCCAAGCCCTTGCCAACGAAGGCATCCCGATCCTTGGCACCACGCCAGATGCCATCGACCTTGCCGAAGACCGTGAGCGGTTCCAGCAGCTTCTGCACACCCTCAACCTCAAACAGCCCGTCAACGGCACCGCCCGCTCGCGCGATGAGGCCTTTGCCGTCGCCGCCACCGTCGGCTACCCGCTGGTCATCCGCCCCTCCTTCGTCCTTGGCGGCCGCGCGATGGAGATCATCCGCGACGACGCCCAGCTTGAACGCTACATCCGCGAGGCAGTGCAGGTTTCCGGCAACAACCCCGTGCTGCTCGACTCATACCTCTCCAATGCCATTGAAGTTGACGTCGATGCGCTCTCCGATGGCAACACCGTCCATGTCGCGGGCATCATGGAACATATCGAGGAAGCCGGCGTTCATTCCGGCGACTCTGCCTGCTGCCTGCCACCCCATTCGCTGTCCGCCGACACCATTGCCGCGTTGAAAACCCAGACCATCGCCATGGCCCGCGCCCTGAACGTGGTCGGCCTGATGAACGTGCAATTCGCGATCAAGGACGGGGTGATTTACGTCCTTGAAGTGAACCCCCGTGCCTCCCGCACCGTGCCCTTCGTCGCCAAGGCCACCGACTCTGCCATCGCCGCCATCGCCGCCCGACTGATGGCCGGCGAGCCGATAGCGAACTTCCCCGTCCGCGCCCCCTACCCCGATGGCGTCGGCCCCGACACCGACCTGCCGCTGGCCGACCCCTTCACCCTCGCCGACCCGATCACCCCATGGTTCAGCGTCAAAGAGGCGGTGCTGCCCTTCGCCCGCTTCCCCGGCGTCGACCCGATGCTGGGCCCGGAAATGCGCAGCACGGGTGAGGTGATGGGCTGGGACCGCAGCTTTGCGCTCGCCTTCCTCAAGGCGCAGATGGGCGCGGGCACCATCCTGCCGGAAAGCGGCAGGGTGTTCCTGTCGGTCAAGGACATGGACAAGACCGAAAGCCTCGCCTCTGCCGCCCGCGATCTGGTGGCGATGGGCTTTGAAGTGGTCGCCACCAAAGGCACCGCCACCTGGCTCGCGTCGGTCGGCGTCGCCTCCACCCCCGGCGCCAAGGTCTACGAAGGCCGCCCCAACATCGTGGATCGCCTGAAAAACAACGACATCGCGCTGGTCCTGAACACCACCGAAGGCACCCAAGCCATCAACGACAGCCGCGACATTCGGAGGGTCGCCCTGATGGACAAGATCCCGTATTTCACCACGGCCGCGGCGAGTATTGCCGCCGTTGCGGCGATGAAGGCATGGGGCGAGGGGTATGGGGTGCGGACGTTGCAGGGGTGAGGGACCGTTTGATGCTCTACATTGCTACTTGGGTCACAGATCTCAGCCTGCCGCTCAATCCTTGACAACAACACAGTGATGAGAGAGCGTTGACCTGAGGCTTGTATTCTTCACGCTCACTTGCCATTTTCTTAACACAGAAGCGTTGTACAATGCATGCGTCAATGGTTGGATGAAAATGAAACCGTCAAAAAACCTCCAGATAGGCATCAAGCTAGGTTTGAGTGCCCCATTTAGTGTATGGCGCGACATCTCTCGTTCGATGACGATTGATCTGTCACCACGCTATTCTGACACGCTTTCAGGCGCGTGGACAGAAACAGGTCGATACTTGCAAAGTTCGCTTCGTGAAGAAGGGAAGAGGATTGAACAAACCTCGATCTCCAAGGGCAAACCAAATACCAAAGAACTCCCCCGAGGAAAACACAGAGTCTCTGCCTAGCACTACGCCTGTAGATAGCCTTCAAGAAAAGCTACAAAGTCAGGTAGGCGAACTTTTGCCCGCGGGATCTCGCGACGAGATTCTGCGGAGGATTACTACTGTCATATACGGTGAAAAGTTCTCGGGTCCGATAGCTCACCCCAAGCATCTTCGTGAGTATGAGTCCGTTCAGCCCGGTTCTGCTGACCGTATAATAACGATGGCGGAAAACCAACAAAATCACCAAATCTCGATGGATCGGCTTGTCGTTGAGAAAGAGTACGGTGATCGCAGGTTGGGCATGCTTATTGGTGCTGCACTGTTTGCGTTATTGATCTGCTGTGCTTTTGCTTCGGCTCTTCTGGGGAACAACATTGTTGCCGGACTGTTCTTGACAACAGCTGCCATTGGCGGGGTGAGCTTGTTTGTGAATGGCAGAAAGGACAGAGACAAATAATGCGAGTGCGGGGCGTTCCTCTCGGCAACGGGCGGGCTGACCCACCAAAACTGGTGCCATGTTGTCCACCCTTCCCCACCCCTCAACCCTTACCAACCCCTTAACTTCCCCACCCCAACCCCTTGATTTCAAACCCTTCCCCCAGATGTAACACAGCGGGCACCTCCCTGCCCCTTGACATCCCATCCAAAAACCCTCATCTCCCCCAAGTCCGAAGCCCGTGCCGCGTGAGCACCGAAAGGCCCGGATGAAGGTTCCCACCATCACGCAGGGGCGCCGACGGCGCGCACGGTCGTCCGGATAACCGGGGGGCGAGGGCCGACCGTCCCTTGACGTATGGAACGACCATGACCACGTTTGCCGACCTCGGCCTCAGCCCAAAGCTTCTGAAAGCCCTCGAAAAGACCCACCTCCAGACACCGACGCCGATCCAGGCGCAGGCCATCCCGCATATCATGCAGGGCCGTGACCTGATGGGTCTGGCGCAGACCGGCACCGGCAAGACCGCCGCCTTCGGCCTGCCGCTCTTGCACCGCCTGCTGGATATCGGCCACCCGCCGGGCCCCAAGAACGTGCGGGCGCTGATCCTTGCGCCGACGCGCGAGCTGACCTTGCAGATCAAGGACAATCTTGAGGTCTTCACCAAGGGCACCCCGGTCAAGGTCACCATGGTCGTCGGCGGCGCGTCGCTGTTCCGCCAATCGCAAGCCTTGTCCAAGGGCACCGATGTGCTGGTCGCCACCCCCGGCCGCCTGATCGACCTGCTGGAGCGCGGCGACGTGAAACTGGACCAATGCGGCTATCTGGTGCTGGACGAAGCTGACCACATGCTGGACATGGGCTTTATTCACAGCTTGCGGAAGATCGCCAAGCACATCCCGCTCAAGCGCCAGACCCTGTTGTTCAGCGCGACGATGCCGAAGGATATTTCGGAAATCGCCGACACCTATCTGCGCGACCCGGTTCGGGTGCAGGTGACAAGCGCGGGCAAGACCGCCGACAAGGTGACCCAAGGCGTGCACTTCCTGCCCAACGGCGACAAGGCCCGGGTTCTGGAAGAATACCTGAAAAAGCACCCGACCGAACAGGCGCTGGTCTTTGGCCGCACCAAGCACGGCTCGGAAAAGCTGATGAAGCTGCTGGCGGCCTGGGGCTTCAAGGCGGGGTCGATCCACGGCAACAAGTCACAGTCGCAGCGCGACCGCACCCTGACCGAGTTCCGCAACGGCGAGCTTGACGTGCTGGTCGCCACCGATGTGGCGGCGCGCGGGATTGATATTCCGACGGTGCGCCATGTCTATAACTTCGACATGCCCAACGTGCCGGAAAACTATGTCCACCGCATCGGCCGCACCGCGCGGGCGGGGGCCGAGGGCACCTCGGTCAGCTTCTGCGCGCCCGCCGAGATGGGCGAATTGCAGGCGATTGAAAAGCTGCTGAAGCAGCCGCTGCCGATCCTCGGTGGCGCACCATGGGCTGCCGATATGGTGGCCGCGGCCCCCAAGCCCGGTCAGAACCGTGGCCAGCGTCCGGCCCGTCCGCAGGGGGGGCGTCCGCAAGGCGCGAAACCCGCCGGGGCCAAGCCGTTCAGCGCGAAACCGGCACAGGGCCGTCCGGCGGCCAAGCCGATGGGCACGGCAAAGCCAAAACCGATGGGGGGTGGCAATGCTCCGCGTCGCGCCGAAGGCGGCAAGCCGTCAGCGCCGCGTCGGTCCAGCTGACCTCGTCTGCCGCTTGACGGTGAAATCGGTAAACCTTTTCCCGTTCACGATATGTCAAAGCCTGGTCGCCGATAAGGATGTTCCGGGCGGTTTTTCCGGAACATGTAGCGAGTGGCCGGTGGTCTTGGCATCGGCATGGGTGGGGGTCCGCCGTGCATCCGTCCTGCCAGGGGCGGTTGCAAGACCGCGCGGCGGGCCCGTCAGCGGGTAATTGGTTCCGGGCAGCCGGGTGCGTGTGTAACGATGACGGTCCGCCGTGGCCCCCACCTGCGTTTCAACGATGTGACCTTGGCAAGCGGTGCCGTGCGCGCCCGCCCCTCTGCCTTGCGGGTGGCCGCCTAGATCGGCTATGCCAACGGCCATGGCCAAGCTGTATTTCCATTTCTCGACAATGAATGCGGGCAAATCTACCCTGCTGCTGCAAGCCGCGCACAACTATCGTGAGCGGGGGATGGACACCTACCTGATCACCGCGCAATTCGACAACCGCGCCGGCGAAGGCCGTATCGCCAGCCGGATCGGGATTGGTGAGCCCGCCGATACCTTTGCCCCCGGCGAGGATATGCTGGCCAAGCTGCGCGACCGGATGGGCCAGGGGCCGATCGCCTGTGTCTTCATCGACGAGGCGCAGTTCCTGTCGAAAGAGCAGGTCTGGCAACTGGCCTGTGCGGTTGATGATCTGGGCCTTCCGGTGATGTGCTACGGCTTGCGCGTTGATTTTCAGGGCAATCTGTTTCCCGGCTCGGCGGCACTGCTGGCCTGGGCCGATGAAATGCGCGAGGTGCGCACGATCTGTCATTGCGGCAAGAAAGCCACCATGGTGGTGCGCAAGGGCCCCGACGGACGGGCCCTGCGCGACGGCGATCAGGTGGTGATCGGCGGCAATGAAACCTATGTCAGCCTGTGCCGCCGCCACTGGCGTGAAGCGGTAGGGGAGTGAGCCGGCACACTGTGTCTGCCGCCGCCACCGCTTAGGGTTCGGGACCGCAAGCGGCGGCGACGAGGCTGCAAGAGACCGGCGTCGACAAGGTCCATCGGCGCAAGTTTCTGTTGGTGCCCTCGTGCTGGCACCCTCATGCTGGCGATTGTCGTGGCTCTGGCCTTCGGCTATCGTCCGCGGTGATGACAGGCAAGGCACCCCGCGCCCTGACGGCGCTGAAGAAATACACGCGGCTGGAAAGCCCGGGGCTTTGGCGCGATACGCCAACCGCCCAGCGACGCGAGGTCGTGGTGGCCTTTCGCGAGGCAACGCTTGTGCTGTCCGATCCCAAAAGCGAAATCGCGCTCAGCCATTGGTCGCTGCCTGCGGTCGAACGGCTGAACCCGGGCGAAGCCCCCGCCCTGTTTGCCCCTGGCGAAGATGCCACCGAGACGCTGGAGCTTGAGGATGGCGACATGATCGCAGCGCTTGAAACCGTGCGCAGTGCGGTTGCAGGCCAGCGGCCCAAACCGGGGCGGCTGCGCGGGTTCTTGTGGGGCGGCGGCACCGTTCTGGTGCTGGGGATCGGGGTGTTGTGGCTGCCCGATGCTTTGGTGCGGCACACCGCGACGGTTCTGCCCGCCGCCACGCGGGCCGCAATCGCGCAGGCCGCCCTTGCCGATGTGCAGCGCCTGACCGGCTCGCCCTGCACCACCCCCTTGGGCACCTTTGCGTTGACCGCGCTTGGCGACCGGTTGTTCGGGCCGCACAACGCCCAGATTCTGGTCCTGCGCGACGGGTTGGCGAAATCGGCGCATCTGCCCGGTGGCGTGATCCTGATCGGGCGGCAGATGGTGGAACAGGCAGATGGGCCCGAGGTGCTGGCCGGTCTTGCCCTGATCGAACGTCTGCGGGCCGAGATGCGCGACCCGATCGTGCCGGTGCTGCACCATGCCGGGCTGGTCGCAACCTTTCGTCTGCTGACCAGCGGTGCCTTGCCGCAAGGCGCGTTGGCAGGCTACGGTGAAAGGCTGCTGAAAAGCGTCGCCCTGCCGGTGCCCGATGATATGGCACTGATCCGGTTTGAGGCCGCGGCCGTGCCCAGCAGTCCCTATGCCTATGCGATGGATGCCAGCGGCGAGGCCACGCTGGCGCTGATCGAAGGCGACCCGTTGCGCGGCCTGCGGCCCGAACCGCTGATGCCGGACGGCGATTGGGTCAGCCTGCAAGACATCTGCGCGCAGCCCGAGTAAATCCGTCGGGGTCGTGCGTCTTGCGGGTTGGTATGGAAAAACCCCTGACCGATGCCGGTCAGGGGCCTTTGGCAAATGGGTTCGATCAGCGGATGAACGCGTCGCCAAACCCGGCCCGGCGCGCAGCCGACAGCGCCTCACCCGCCGAAGCGAACGGACCTGCCAGCACAATCTGCAACGGCTGGCCGCCCTTGGTGATGTTCGATCGCGCCACCGGCAGACCCAGACGCGACAGCCGCGATGACGCCCCTTCGGCATTCGCAGGCTGACCGAAAGTTCCAACCTGCACATAGCGGCGGGTCATTGTCGCGGTCTTGGCCGGGCCATCAGACGCGCCTTGCGACTTGGACGACACGCTGACCCTGCGCCCCCCCCCCGTCTTGCCCTCGGCCCGGGCGGTATCCGCCACCAGGCGCGACGGCACCTCACGGGTCCCGACCTGATCCTGCACCGCCCAGCCCTGCGCCGTGCCCTC
>JAFGXY010000065.1 GCA_016936395.1 Paracoccaceae bacterium
CCGATACAGGCGTGATCCGGGTCGAGATTTGCGGTGCAGTTTTGCATGTTGAACCCGACTGCAGCCCGGAGCGCGCGGCGGCCTTGGGGCCGCATCGGCTCGCCCCAGCCGCGGGCGCATGGGGGGAATATGGACAACAAGGAACTGCGTCCCGGCACGACGCTGTATCTTCCTGTGTTCCAGGAAGGCGCCCTTTTCTCGGCGGGCGACGGTCACGGTCGCCAGGGGGATGGCGAGGTCTGTATCGCTGCGGTCGAGACCGCCCTGCGGGGACGGTTCCGCCTGACCGTCCGCAAGGACATTAAGATTGCCGGACCCTATGCCGAGTCCGAAACCCATCTCATCTCGATGGGCTTTCACGAAACCTTGGACGAGGCCATGCGCCGCGCCGTCCGGCAGATGATCGACCTTGCATCTGCACGCGCCGGGATCAGCAAGGACCAGGCCTACATGCTTCTCAGCTTGGCAGGCGATCTTCGCATCACACAGGTCGTGGACGGAGAGAAGGGTGTTCACATGATGATGCAGAAGAAATGGCTCATGATGACCTGACGCCTCCGAAAGCTCGCCAACCATTCAGTGTTCAGTGGCGCTGACCTTTGGCTTGTCCTGAGGGCTGGCGTGGATTGCCGCGCGAGTCGCGCCCCGGTTCTTTGCCGAGGCACTGATGACGCTGTGCGGTTTCGGACTCTTTCTTGCCGCCCTCCTTACCGTTCGGGTGTGGGACGGTCGGGATGGGCTTTTGAAGTGGCTGCACCGCCGCCTGACTTGGCGCCGGAACAGTGGCTGGTATGCTTTGGCGTTCTTGAGTCCGCCTTTGGCGATGTTGGCAGAACTTGGCCTGCATGTGCTGCTGGGCGGTGCGCTACCTGCGTCGCCCGCAGCAAACCATAATTACAAGCACATCCATGGAAGGCACTGCATCTTAGAGCGGAGACATCGCGGCAGTGCAGCACGGAGCACCTGCCAGTACCGAAAAGCAACTCGCGGCTGGAATCTGAGGCTATCGAATCCCGGTGACAAGGTTATCAATGGCTTGGAAGCCTATGTTGGCCTTGGAATTCGGATGACTGACGTTTGACCTTTGATCCCGCCCCTTTCCTTGCAGCTTGTGTTTCGATTGATCTGGAGGTCAATCCGAAGTCTGCGCGGCTCTTTGCCTTTGCGGCGGTGCGGGGTGAGGCGGCGCTGGTTCACAAAGGGGGCCCTTTGGAGTCCGCGCTAGACCGGCTGGAGGCGCTTTGCGACGGGGCGGCGCATCTGGTGGGCCACAACATCCTGCGCCATGACCTGCCGCATATGGTGGCCAACCGGGCGCGGCTGGGGGAGTTGGGGGCGGCGCCGATCGACACGCTCTGGCTTAACCCCCTGGCCTTTCCGCGCAATCCCTATCACCATCTGGTCAAGCATTATCAGGACGGGCGGCTGCAGGTCGGGCATGTGAATGACCCTGAACAAGATGCGCGCCTGGCGCTGCAGGTGCTGGCGGATCAGATCGCGGCGTTTACCCGGCTGGGGCAGGAGGCACCTGATGCCCTGCTGGCCTATCACCATCTGACGACACGCGGCGAAAACTCAGCCGGGTTCCGTGCTCTGTTCCAATTCCTGCGCGGCCCTGCGCCGGGTGAGGCCGCAGCCCACGCCGCCATCCGTCGCCTGCTGGACGGTCGCGCCTGCAATCACCGGCTGGACCAGACGCTTGGCCGCCTGTCCGACCCGCGCAACGGCTGGCCGATGGCCTATGCGCTGTCGTGGATTTCGGAGGCGGGCGGGGACTCGGTCATGCCACCCTGGGTGCGGCTGCAGTTTCCACAGGCGGGGTTGATGGTGCGGCACCTGCGCGACACAAATTGCGGCGATCCGGCCTGTGGCTGGTGCGCCGAGAAGAACAACCCGAACGCCGCATTGGAACGCTGGTTCGGCTTTCCGTCCTTCCGCCCGCAGCCCGTCGATGACATGGGCCGCCCCTTGCAGGAACGCATCGTGGCTGAGGCGATGGCGGGCAAGTCCGTGCTGGGCATCCTGCCCACCGGCACCGGCAAATCGGTCTGCTACCAGATCCCGGCGCTGTCGCGGTTCGACAAGACGGGGGCGCTGACAGTCGTGATCTCACCGCTGGTGGCGCTGATGGCCGATCAGGTGCAGGGGCTGGCGCGGACGGGGATTTCTAGTGCGGTCACGGTGAACGGGATGCTGTCGCTGCCCGAACGGCATGACGCGCTGGAAAAGGTTCGGATGGGGGATGCGGCGATGCTGCTGATTTCGCCCGAACAGTTGCGCTCGCCGTCGATCCGCTCAGTGCTGCAACAGCGCGAGGTTGGGCTTTGGGTGCTGGACGAGGCGCATTGCATCAGCAAATGGGGCCACGATTTCCGGCCCGACTACCGTTATGTTAGCCGCTTCATCAAGGAGTTCTCCGGCGACAGCCCTGCGCCCGTCCTGTGCCTGACCGCCACGGCCAAGCCCGAGGTGGTCCGCGATATCCGCGATCACTTTCAGACCCGCCTTGGGATTGATCTGATGCTGCTGGATGGCGGTGCGGTGCGAACCAACCTGTCCTTCGCGGTGCTGCCCACGCAGAAGGCCACCAAGCTAACCGACATTCTGTCCGCGATCGAGGCAAACCTGCCGCCCGAAGGGGCATCGGGAGCCGTGGTCTATTGCGCCACGCGCGGCGCAACGGAAAAGGTGGCGGAGTTCCTGAAAGGGCAGGGGCTGGCTGCGGATTTCTTCCACGCTGGCCTGCCGCCCGACCGCAAGCGCGACGTGCAAGAGGCGTTTCGCACCGGGCAGTTGCGGGTGATCGCCGCGACCAACGCCTTTGGCATGGGAATCGACAAGCCCGATATCCGGCTGGTCGTGCATGGCGACATTCCGGGGTCGCTGGAGAATTACCTGCAAGAAGCAGGTCGAGCGGGCCGGGATCGTGCCGCCGCCACCTGCGTGCTGCTGTTCAGCCCCGAGGATGTGGAACGGCAGTTCTCGCTCTCCGCCCGCTCGCGTCTGGCCCGGCATGAGATTGGGGCGTTCCTGAAAGCGCTGCGCCGGATGGAAAAGCACAAGTCGGGCGAAGTGGTGGCAACGCCCGGCGATATCGTTCGCCAGGAGAAGGATCAGGAGTTCGAGCGCGACAAGAATACCGACGATACCCGCGTGAAGACCGCCGTGGCCTGGCTGGAGGAGGCAACGCTGCTCAGCCGCGAGGAGAACCGGGTGCAGGTCTTCCCCTCATCGCTCCGCATCCGGTCGGTCGATGAGGCGGCAGCAATCCTGACCCGCGCCCAGATAACGGGTAAGCGCCGCGCCCAGCTGATTGACCTTGTGCGCCAGATGATGAACGCGCCCGCCGATGCGGGGGTTTCGACCGATGATCTGACGGGGGCCTGCGGGCTGTCAGGCCGGGAACTGCACCGAGCCTTTGCCGATCTGGAAGCGCTAGGTATTGCCAGCAATGATACTGCTATCAATGTCTATGTTCATGTGGGGGTCGAGGATGCTTCAGCCCGACGTCTGGACCATGCGGCAAGGATGGAAGCCGACCTCATCGCCCTGATGCAAGAGGCGGTGCCGGATGCGGAAGGGGCCGAGGCGAATCCCTTGAACCTGACTGAGATCTGTCAAGCCCTGCGCGAGAAGGGCCACGTGCATGTGCGCCCAGATCTGGTGGAAGCGATCCTGCGTGGCATGGCGCAGGACGGGCGCGATCAAGATGGCAGCCGGGGAAACCTCACGCTGCGCAAGGCTAGCCGGAACACGATCTTCGTGCGGTTGGATCGGTCCTGGCCAGTGGTCGCGCGCACCGCCGACCTGCGGCGGCAAGGGGCACAGGCGCTGCTGGCCCATCTCACGGGCAAAGTGACCAAAGGCACGCGCGGCAAGGACATTCAGGTGGAAACCACCCTTGGTGCAATGCTGGACGCTCTGACCGGCGACGCCCTTCTGCGAGCCGAGGTCAAGGATATGACCCGCCTGATGGACCGCGCGCTTTTGTGGCTGCACGAACAGAAGGTCGCCACCTTGGGCCGGGGCCTGACGGTGTTCCGCCCGGCGATCACGGTGCATCTGAACCCCAAGGGCGGGCCCTTTACGGTGCAGCACTTCGCCCCGCTGGAGGAGCATTACGGCGAGACGACGATCCAGACCCATGTGATGGCTGCCTATGCCGCAAAGGGGCTGGAGGCTATGGATCAGGCCCAGCGCCTATCGGAAGACTACTTCGTGCTGGACCGCGACGCGTTTCTGCGCCGCTGGCTGCCGGGGCGCGGCACGGAAATCCGGCGCCAGACGACGGGCACGTCATGGCGCACGATTGTCGATGCGCTGGACAATCCGGTGCAGGCCGAGATTGTCCGCGATGACCGCGAGCAGACCAACGTGCTGGTGCTGGCGGGACCGGGGTCGGGCAAGACGCGGGTGCTGGTCCATCGCATCGCCTATCTGATCCGCGTGAAACGCGAGGACCCGCGCGGCATTCTGGTGCTGACCTACAACCGACACGCGGCCGCCGAGATCCGCGAACGCCTGCGCCGCCTGATCGGGGATGATGCAGCCGGGGTGACGGTCTCTACCTGCCACGCGCTGGCGATGCGGCTGATGGGGGCGAGCTTTGCAGGCGATCACGAAGGCACGCGCGACTTTGACGGCATCGTCATGCAGGCAGTTTCCCTGCTGCGCGGCGATGGTCTGACCAAGCAAGAAGCCGAGGCGCTGCGCGAGACACTGATCCAAGGCTATCGCTGGCTTCTAGTCGACGAATATCAGGACATCGGCCCCGAAGAATACGCCCTGATTGGCGCGGTGGCAGGGCGGTCGCTGGAGGATGACCTGCGCATCAGCCTCTTTGCCGTGGGCGATGACGATCAGAACATCTATGCCTTTGCGGGGGCCAGCATCGACTTCATTCGAAGGTTCGAGGCCGACTATGCCGCTAAGCCGGTCTGGCTGACCGAGAACTACCGCTCCACCGCCCATATTATCGCGGCGGCCAATGCCGTGATCGCCCCCGCCGCGCAACGTATGAAGGCGGGCCACAACATTATCGTGAACCGCGCCCGGGCCAAGGCGATGCCGGGGGGCGATTGGGCGGCGCTGGACCCGGTGGCGCAAGGGCGCGTCACCCTGCTGGATGCGGGAGGCGATGCCGCGCAGGCGGTGGCTGCACTGGACGAACTGGTGCGCCTTTCACAACTGGACCCTGATTGGTCCTGGCGCCGATGCGCAGTGATAGCCCGCGACTGGCGGCGTCTGGAACCCGTGCGCGCCCATGCTGAGGCGCAGGGGATTCCCATCGACATGGCCAACGAAAAGCCGCTCAGTCTCTGGCGTACGCGCGAGATGCAGGGCTTCGTTCGAGCCATGTTGGAAGATCGGACGCGACTCCTGACCATCGACGACTTGACCACCCGTTTGAACGCCCAGCCCCAATCCCGCTGGACCGACATGATCGGCGAAGGCATCGGCATTCTGGCGCGCGAGCTGGTCGAAAAGGCTGCGCCAGTGCCTGACCTCGTGCAATGGTTCGGCGAATGGGCGCGAGATGTTAGGGCTGAACAGCGGAGGCTTCTTCTCATGACCGCCCACCGTGCCAAGGGGCTGGAGTTCGATCATGTCGCGATCCTTAACGGCGGCTGGGATCGCCCCTCGCGCGGCGAGGATGCCGATGCCCCACGCCGCCTGTTCTATGTCGCCATGACACGGGCACGGTCCACGCTGACCGTGCTGACCAACGGACCGCACATCTTCATACAGCCCGGTGACGCTATCCTGTCCCGCCACGTCACCCCCGATGCCGCAGCCCTGCCGCGCGCCCGCACGCGCTATGTGCCGCCCGACCCGAAGCTGGTGGACCTGTCCTTTGCCGGGCGCCTGTGGCTGGGTGATCCATCGCTGGCCGCTATCGCCGCCGCGCGCCCTGGCGACCGCGTCTACTTGATCCGCGATGGCGACCGCTGGCGGATCGAGAACGCCCAAGGCCAGACCCTTGCCCGCCTCTCCCGCGCCTTCGCTCCACCCGAAGGCACCACCTTCCTGCGCGGCGAGGTTGCGGCCATCCTAAACTGGCGGCGTGAGGATGGGGAGGAGGAATACAACCACCTGCTCCGCCGAAATGAATGGGAGGTGGTCCTGCCCGAACTGGTGTTCGAAGCAGAGGCGCAAGCTGTCATGGCGGATCAGAACGGCAGGTGACTTCCATGATCTGGGGTGGCCCTGGCTACTTCATCACGGATCGAAAAAGGTGGCTTCCACGGCCTGAATTCCGGCCAAGGTGGCTTCCACAAAGTGGATTCCCTTGATTCCGCAAAAGAATCCAGCGCGCCGAGGTCGTGATTCAGCAAGCTCTTGATATTAAACAATTTACTTAACTGGCTTCCGCGAAGTGGTTTCCACCTAGATTCCCCGGTGAAATAGCCTGTCGATAGCGAAACGCCGCGCTGCGCCCCCCCGCATACACTTGGGGCCGGGGAGGAACCATTGGGAGGGGGTGGCGGCGCAGACCGGGCCCTGCGCAGGGGCGCGCGCCAGAGGTGACGCCCTTGTCCGCATCCGAGCATTGGTCCTGAGTGGCGTAGCCTCGGAACAGCCGGCTTCGCGGCTTTCCGCAAGGCAGTTTCTGTCGGATCCTGACCCTTAGCCAAACACAAGCCCGCCGTCGACGATCAGGTTCTGCCCGGTGATCCCCCGCGCCCATGGCGACGCAAAGAACAGCACGGCATCGGCCAGATCCTCTGGCGTGGTCACGTGGCCAAGCGGGGTCTGGCTGGCCACGATGTCAAACACCGCCTCGGGTGTAGCGGCACTGGCATCGGTGGTGCGCAGCAATCCGCCCGACACCATGTTGACGGTCACGCCCAGCGGCCCCAGTTCCTTGGCAGCTGTGCGGGTGAAGGCCAGAAGTGCCCCCTTGGCGGCGGTATAGTCGTGGTAGGGTACGACCGGGTTCTGCATCAGGTTCGTGCCGATCGTGATGACCCGGCCAAAGCCCTGGGTTGCGAAATGCGGGTGCAGCGATTGCAGGCACGTCAGCGCGCCGCCGACGGCGGTTTCCGTTTGCCGCGCAATTTCGGTCCAGGTCAGGCGGTCCAGATGCGACCGCGCCTCACCGTTGAAAGCAAAATCCGCCAGAGCGTTGTGCACCAGCACATCCGGGGCGCCAAGGCGGGCGGTGATGGCTGCCACCATCGCGGTCACCTGATCGGGACTGGTCACATCGGCCTGAAACGCGGCGGCGCGGGGGCCAAGGTCGGATGCCAGCGCCTTGGCTGCGGCGGCGCTGTTTCGGTAATTGATCGCAACGCGCGCGCCTTCGCGGGCAAAGGCGCGGGCGATGGCGGCTCCAAGGCCGCGGCCTGCGCCGGTGACAAGAACGGTCAGATCGGTAATCGGTCGGGTCATGCGTGGGTTCCTGCGAAAAATGCGTGGAAATGGTGGGTCGGGCCATGACCCTGACCAACGGTCAGGGCATCGGCCATGGCGATGGCGCGCGCGACATAGGCCTTGGCGGAGCGGGCGGCCTCGATCAAGGGCAGGCCGTGGCCCAGAAACGTGGCAAGTGCCGAGGACAGGGTGCAGCCAGTGCCATGCGTCTTGCGCGTGTCGTGGCGCGGGCCGGGCAGCCATGTCAGGCCTGCGTCATGCGCCAGCAGGTCAGGACAGTCGCGGCCCGGCAGGTGACCACCCTTCAAAAGCACCGCCCCGGCGCCCAAGGCCAACAAGGCGCGGGCTTGCGTGGCCATTGCCTCGGGCGTTTCGGCTTCGGGCATGGCCAGCAGATCTGCGGCTTCGGGCAGGTTCGGGGTGATGACGCTTGCCAGCGGCAGCATCGCGCGCAACGCCGCCACCGCCTCGGCCCGCAGCAAACGGTCACCGCTTTTGGCAACCATGACGGGGTCCAGCACGATAGGAACCGTCAGCCCGGCAAGCGATGTGCGCACGGCGTCGATGATGGGCGCGGTGCCAAGCATGCCGATCTTGACCGCATCCACCCGGATATCGGCGCGAAGCGCGGCGATCTGCGCCGCGACAAAACCGGGGTCGATCATCTGCACCCCGGTCACGCCTTGGGTGTTTTGTGCGGTCAGGGCCGTGATCGCGGCCATGGCATAGCCGCCGTTGGCGGAAATCGCCTTGATATCGGCCTGAATACCCGCCCCACCAGACGGGTCAGAGCCTGCGATCGACAGGATATTGGGGATCATGCTGCCCCCCATTCCGCAAGAAGCGCGCGGGTCACGGCGGCGGGGTCCGCCGCGCGGGTGACGGCACTGACCATGGCCATGCCGATGGCCCCGGTCGCCTTGACCGCGGCGGCGTCGCCCGGCTTGAGGCCGCCGATGGCATAGACCGGGAGCTGGGTCGCCGCCACGATCCGGGCGAGCCCGGCAAATCCCACCGGCGCCGCGTGATCGGGCTTGGTCGCTGTGGCCCGCACCGGGCCCGCGCCAATGTAATCTACCCCCGGCGGGATGCGGCGGGCCTGATCTTCGGTCTCGATCGACAGGCCAAGGATCATGCCGGGCGGCATCCGGCGACGGATGGCCGCTGCATCGCCATCGCCCTGTCCGATATGCAAGCCGTGGGCTTGTGTGGCCAGCGCCACCTCGACCCGGTCATTCACGATCAATCGGACGCCAAGTGCTGCCATCTCGGGCAAAAGCTGCCGCACCAGCGCCGCCAGCGCGGTATCCGACGCCTGTTTGTCCCGCAGTTGTATCAGGGCCGCGCCGCCCCGGGCCGCTGCACGGGCCTGATCGACCACGGGCAAAGTGGCCTCGGGGTCTGTGATCACATAAATCGGGCCTCTCATGCGTGCGACACCTTCGCGCCTGCGGTCAGATCGTCGGGCGTCAGCGTGTAAAGTGCATCAAGAAACGCACTTTGAAACCCGCCCGGGCCGGTAGCGCCTTGCGCCGCGCGCTCTCCGGCCAAGCCGTAGAACGCCAGCGCCGCCACGGTTGCGGGCAGTGGCGGCTGGTCCACGACAAAGGCCGCGATAACCCCGTTGAGCGCACAGCCCATGGCGGTCACGCGCGGCATCAGGGCGCATCCGTTGGACAGGCGAAACGCCTGGCTTGCATCGGTCACATAATCCACAGGGCCGGAAACCGCGACCACGGCACCGGTCCGCTGCGCCAGATCGCGTGCCGCAGCCTCGGCGGCTTTTACCGGATCGGCGGCATCGACACCGCGGCCCTGACCGCCGCTTCCGGCCAGGGCCAGGATCTCGGACGCGTTGCCGCGGATCACGGTGGGCCGAAGGGTCAAAAGGCGCGCACAAAGCTGTTGCCGAAACTGCGTGGCGCCGACGCCCACCGGGTCCAGCACCCATGGCCGCCCGCGATCCACCATCACCTGCGCCGCCATCTCCATCGCCTCGGCCCAGACCGGATCAGGCGTGCCGATGTTGACACTCAGCGCCTGCGCCAGCCCCGCAAACTCGGCCACCTCTTCGCGGGCATGGACCATGGCCGGCGAGGCCCCCGCCGCCAGCAGCACATTCGCCATCATGTTCATGGCAACGTAATTGGTGATGTTGTGCACAAGCGGGACCGCTGCCCGCATCTGCTGAAGGTAGGTGCCAGTGTCTTCCATCGTATCCTCTCACGGCGTGCGAGAGGGCCGAAGGCACCCGGACCAAGACTGGTCAAAGAGGGGCACCGACCGCGAACTCCCTACGCCAGCATGATCTGGTTCAGGTTCAAAGGGTGCTTCTCAGCCCGCAGCGCGGACGCCCCTGTCACAAGGTCATCAGACGACGAAAGCGCGACGGATGTCAAGATCGGCACGGCGCGGGCGACAAGCCGCGCCGGTCATGATCACATGACATTGTGGCGCAGGGCCGAAAGCACCCTGTGCGATTGCGCGGCCGCATCCCAAACCCATTGCAGCCGGAGGCAATCTGCTGCACCTATGACGTGGACTGCCAGAGTTCGGAACGCGTTTGAGATGAGTCTTGCCCAGTGCCAACCCGTTTGCCGCCGCACCAATGCGTCAGTCGCCGGATTGCGCAGACGAAACGCGGTCATACAATTGTCCGACCGTGCGGATCGACGCATCAAGGTCGTCAACGTCGATATCAAGGTCGAACTCTTCTTCGAGTGTCATGATGAACTCGATGAACAGGATCGAACTGATGTCAATTCCGCCGCCAAACAGGATATCCTCTGGTTCAATGGGCCGCTTCTTGACGAATTTCGCCAACAGCGTGGCAAACTTTTCCCATTCCATGACACGTTCCCGGCTTTGACCCTGACGGCTGCACCACTAACAGCGCCATGCGGTTTTCTGCAAGAGCAAGTCCGTGTCGCTTAGGACTGTGCCCCCGGCCATCGCGCATCTTGGGTTGGAGAACGCGCAAGCCCTGCTTTATCCCACCGTTCCCGGTGTCGATGGCACGGCGATCTTGCAGGCATTGCAGCGCGCCATGCTGGAGCAGATCACGCCAGACCGCTGCATGAGCGCGGACCTGCGCCACAGCATCTTGCAGACTGCCGGGCATTGGCTTCTGGCCCGCCCCGAGACGCTTGCCAGCGCCTTGCACCTGAGCGAGCATGCCGGTGCAGACGCGGTGCGCAGCGCACCTTTTGTCGATATCCGGTTGCGTGCGCTGGAGCGGATGAAGAACCGCGGCGCTATGATCCGCAACGTCAACCGGCTGGTGGCCGGAACCCAGTTGACGGAAAATGCCGAGACCCTGCTGATCGCCGCAATCCGACGCAACGACATCGCCCAGTTGATCTCTTTGCCAGGTCGGCTGCACGAGATTGCGTGGGGACCGATGCGCGCCGACCTGCACGCCCAGATCAATGCGCTGGCCGAGGTGATGCCAAGCCCTGCGGTCTCGGAAGACGCGATCCGGTATGTGTTCGAACGCAGCACAAGTGGGATCGGGGATTATGGCACCTATCGTGCCCGGTTGCTGCTTGGGGTCAACTTCGGTCGGTATCTGTTTTATGTGCGGGACCGAATGTCAACGCTGTCGACACGGCGCGAGGGCGCGCCGTCACCCGATGCTGCAGACCGGCAGTTGATAGGCCGTTGGTCCGAAATCCAGAAGCGCGTGCAAACCCCCGACAACGCACGTGTTCTGGCCGAGCATGATGCGACACGCAGTTTGCTGATGCTGGGCTCGCACAGCGGGGCGAATGCGATCCTGGGGCGGGCGCTGGACGGCTGCAGGTTGCCAAGTTCATCCATCAGCAACAACGTGTCTGCCGATGGGCCAGATACCTTCAACATCTCGATGCTGGCACCGGACTCGGCCCTGCGATTTGCCAAACTGATCAAGATGGCCAAGCGCCAACCGCGCAGCATCTTTCTGTTTCCCGATGGGGCGATCGGCGATACGCAGGTCATCGAGGTTCTGGGGCGCAAGATGCGCATTGGAAAAGGTGCCGCTTCGCTTGCCTACTTTACCCGCGCAACACCCTATTTCGCGCAAACGGTGCTCGAAGATACAACGATAACAATACGTCTCCGACGCGGACCCGATTGCGATCATGACGCCGAAAAAGAGCAATACGAGCAGAGGCTGAACGATTTTTATGCAGAATGTCTCGGCGACATCTTGCACGGCCCGCCGGAAAACATTGGCAACCTGATCATTCCATTCACCCCACCGAAGACATAAAGAGACTGAGCCTTGCAAACACAAAGCACTTTTATCGCCGGCCTGCCGCAGCTTGATATCTTCACCCTGTCAGAAGACTGGGCCGTGGCGACCGCGCTTGAGAATCATTGGCGCATATTGTCCCAAAGCATGGGGCTGAAGCCCTCGCAATGGGTCGATTCCCAAGGGGATCGCATCTACAGCGCGGTGATGTGGCTTTCCACCTGGTTCGACCTTGATGACGTGATCCGCGAAGATGACGCGTTTCAAGCCGAAACCGAGTTTTTATCCGTTCGCAAGCCGCATGCGATTTCGGCCACGAAGTTCGTCGTCGACGGCAAGCCAAAGGCCGAGGTGCAGATCCTGACCAGCCTGATCAAGCGCAAGGTAAAGGGATCAAACAAGAAATTCGCAAAAGTGCGCGAAATATGGACGGCAGAGGATAAGAATGGCGCCTTGGTCGACGCCGAACTAGAGCGCCATCATGCTGTAAAATCGCAACCCTTCGAGGGCGTGCTGGCCATGGACTACGAGGTCAACCGGATTCAAGACTTCAACACCGCTGATTTCCTTTATTTCAAGAACTTCGTACGGATTGCCAAGGCTGCGGAATGGCGCGAGAACCGGGCCCGCGACACGCGCCTGAACCGGATGCGCCAGTGCTGGTATTTCGGGAACGTCGGTGATGGTGACATTGTTCACGCGCATGTCGCGCGCGACGGCGACCGCTGTGAAAGCGTCCTTACCGACAGTGACGGAAATCGGCTCTTTTTTTCGCTTGCCGACGCGCCTGTCGTCACGATCCCCCAGCGCTAGTTCCAACAATCTTGGGCGATCTGCGCTGGTCGGTCGTCCCTTTCACCCCCGTCTGTGTGCGAAAGCCGCGCCAGCCGGTCAATCCGGTCTGGTCTGACCTTGATCAAGTCGCGCGCGCCCACCGCAGGATATCCAGACAGCAGATGGGTCGATTCAGGATTTTTTCGAAATGTCATCTTCCGAGATCCGTATCGAAGGCAAACCCGTCTATTTCTTCGGTGACACGGGGCAGGATCACCTTTATCTGGTGCTGGCCGAGGCTGACGGCACCGAACGGGTGCTGCGCGCCGGACCGGCCGGAACCTTTGGCACCGGCCCGATCCGCTTCGAGATTTCGGTGCCGATGCTGGGCAGCGCCGATGGGCGGCTGTTCGAGGATCGCGACCGCTATGGCAGCCGTGTGCTGGATCTTGGCGGGCGCACGGCCGAGGATGTCTGGGACATCATGCTGCAACAAGCCCGGATCATCGATCAGGCTGCTGTGCCGTTTCAACTCTATTCCGAAAACTCCAATTCCTCGATCGGATCGCTGTTGCATGTCGTGGGAATCGATGTGGCGCAGGTATTGCCTGATCAGCCGAACCGCAACGACAGCTATCCGGGCCTTGGCTCGATCCTTGATCGGCTTGCCGTAGATCTGCAGGGCGGAGTGGGCAATGACATCGTTTTGGGCGGGCGGGCGTCCGACCGGCTTGCCGGGGCCGACGGGGCGGACACCTTGGGCGGTGGCGCAGGCGCAGACCAGATTTCGGGTGGGGCGGGGGATGATTTCCTGAATGGCGGCTGGGGGCCGGACCGTGTGCTGGGTGGGGCCGGGGCAGACAGTTTTTATCACGCGGGCCGTCCGGGCCACGGCAGCGACTGGATCGACGATTACAGGGTGATGGAGGGCGATCGTCTGGTGTATGGCGGAACGGCACGGCCAGATCAGTTTCAGATCAATCTTGCCCGCACGCCGGGGGCCGGGTCGGACTTGATCGACGAGGCCTTCGTGATCTGGCGCCCGACCGGACAGATCCTTTGGGCGCTGACCGATGGGGCCGCGCAAAGCCAGATTGTTCTGACCCTCGCCAGCGGGCCGATCAATTTGTTTCCGCCCCCGCGGCAGGATTCGCCTGTTGCCTTGACGCAAATCATGGCGCAGACAGTAAATCCGGCATTCCCTTCGGGAATAGTGCTCAAGGAAGCTGAAAACATGGCAACCGCATATTTGAACTCGCAGTTTTTCAATTTTGTCAGTCAGATCACGACTGCGTCAGATCCGGTTCAAGCGCTGCTTGGCACATCGCTTGACAACATGGCGGCGTTTGAAGGTCTGGGCGATGCCCTGGACGGCGAATGGCTGGCCACATCGATGACCTCAAGCCAGGTCGTGCTGACGCAGGCCGATGTAACGCTGACCTTTTCCGGTGCCGGGCTTGGCCCGCTGACCAATGCGGATGATTTCCTCTCGGGCATTTTCGGCGGTGCCACCACGGGCACGCTGACCGGGATCAGCCTGAGGCAGGGGGGCACCGAATTGCTGGGCTTGACGCTCAGCGCCTCAAGCCTGCGGGTGACGTCTGGCGACCAGTCGCTGGAGTTGACGGGTGTGCTTCCCACAACCTTTGCCACCTTGCCCGAGTTGCTGGGGCTTGCCAGCGTGCTGGACCTTGAGGCTTTGGCCGCATTGGATGCTGCGGAACGCGCGGCGCTGGTGGCGCAGTTGACACCCTACAGCCTTACAGGGCTCAGCGTGCGTGACGGGGCCACCACGGTGGCCAGCCTGTCGCTGGGCGTGAACGAGGTCTATTTGCAGACGCCGACCCTTGTGCTGGAAATCAGCAGCGGTTCGCTTCCTGCCAACCTTGGTGAACTGGCACAGCAAATCTTTGATGCTGCCGGGCCGGGCGATACCGATGTGATCTTCCTTTTGCTTGAAGCCCTTGAGGTGAGCGAGATAACCTTGACCACCACGACCGGGGTGGAGCTTTTGCGGCTGGAAGGCGCGCTGGATGGCAGCGAGCCTTTGCAGATCGTGCTTGACGGCGTGGCGGTGCCGACCGGGGTGCCATTGCTGTTCAATCTGACAGATCTTGGCACAACACTGACTGCAACCGATGTCGACAGCCTTCTGATCGGGACGGCTGGTATCGACAGTCTGACCGGCGGGATCGGCAATGACACCATGTTTGGGCTTGACGGGGCCGACCGGCTGAACGGCGCGGCGGGGTCCGATCGGCTCAACGGCGACGACGGCTCTGACACGCTGGACGGCGGTTTGGGCGATGATTTCCTGTTTGGCGGCGCGACCGAGGCCGACCTGCGCGATGTGATCTATGGCGGCGGCGGCAATGACAGCATCGACGGCGGCTGGGGCAATGACAGCCTGCTGGGCG
>JAFGXY010000066.1 GCA_016936395.1 Paracoccaceae bacterium
GGAAAGCCGTCTTTCGCTGCATCTTGGACGAACGGCAGGTGTGCGCAGAATGCTGCCTCCGTAAGAGAATGGTCGCCAAGGGCGTCCGCCGGCGAAACCGGGACAAGTATAGAGTCTCATTTTCCCGCTGGCCTCGATCCGCAAAAGAGGAAGCGCGCTACCCAAATATGATCACGTCCATGTGATGCCGGTAACGCTATGTTCCCTGCGGTGTCGTCTACTCAGAAGGCAGTTGGCCTTCGCCCGCAACGAGGTGACGACAATGACCATCCAATCCCGCAGCCTGATCATCGCCGCCGGCGTGACCGCGGGACTTGCGGCCCACCTTGCCACTCCAGCCCAGGCGGCCGGCAAGGAGAAATGCTTCGGCGTGGCCCTTGCGGGGCAGAACGACTGCGCCGCTGGAGCCGGGACCACCTGCGCCGGCACCTCGAAAGTCGACTACCAGGGCAATGAGTTCAAGTTGGTCCCGGCGGGCACATGCACGACGATGAAGCTGCCCGGTGGGCGCACTGGCTCTCTCACGCCGCTGACGCGAGATTTGCCCAAGACCTGACCCAAGGCGGGGCGCCCCTCAAGTGGGGCGTCCTTGTTTGCCCGGCCCCTTCGCAGGGACCAGAGAGAGGACAACCCATGTTCCGTTTTGCCCTTCAGGCAATCTTCGCCCCGCACTGCCATCCAAGCAGTCGCGCCGCGAGCGCCATGTTGCTGATCGCCCGAGTTATCTTCGCTTCGGTTCTGCTGCGCTTCTTCTGGAACTCCTTCGCGACCAAGATCGACGGCTTCAGCCTCTCCGACGGTGCCTATTACCAAATATTGCCCCACATGTTCGAAGCGGCAGGCTATGACCCCGCGGCTCTGGCTTGGCCTTGGCACATCGTGGTGCTGGCGGGCACGTTGGTCGAACCGTTTTTGCCACTTCTGGTCGTCATCGGGCTGGCAACGCGCCCAGCGGCGCTCGCCATGATCAGTTTTGTCATCGTGATGTCGCTGACTGATATCTTCGGCCATGGCGTCGATGCCGCCACGGTCGGTGCGATGTTCGATCCGGATCCCTACGGCAAGATCCTCGACCAGCGGCTATTGTGGGGCTTCGTGCTCCTGGTCCCGGCGTGGCTTGGCGGCGGCGCAGTATCACTGGATGCCATGGCGTGGTCCAGAATTGCGCGCCGTCGGCTCAATGGGTGCAAACCCGACCTGGTGGCATGAGGACAATCAGCTAATGCGCAAGCCACTGATATTCGCGGTAGCCGCGGCCTTCCTGATCATCGCAGTCACACTCCTTCAGCCACATGTTCCCGACCTTGAAGCTCTTCGGAGTTGGACCGACGTGGCAAAGAGTTGGCGGCACGATCATCCATTGATCCTGCCGGCAGTGTTCTTTCTTGCTTATGTCCTGGTCACGGCGTTGTCGCTACCTTTCGCCGTCTGGCTGACGCTGGCCGCTGGGGCACTATTCGGCTTTTGGCAAGGCCTTGCGCTTGTGTCCTTCGCCTCGACGATTGGCGCGACGCTCGCCTTCCTGGCAGCGCGCTACTTGCTTGCCGGCTGGGTCCGCGACCGCTTCGGTGCCCGCGCCCGCACCATCGACGCCGGACTGAGGCGCGATGGGCCCTTCTACCTGTTCACGCTTCGCCTAATCCCCATATTCCCCTTTTTCGCTGTAAACCTGCTAATGGGGCTGACGCCGATATCCGCTGGCGCGTTCTATCTTATTAGCCAGCTTGGGATGCTCGCGGGCACGACCGTTTACGTAAATGCCGGAACACAGCTGTCCGCCTTGCACAGCCTGTCGGATATCACATCGCCCACACTTCTGGCGTCCTTTGCTCTGCTGGGCGTGTTCCCCTGGATTGCCCGTGCGCTCATCGGCGCGGTTCAGCGTCGGCGGCTTTACGCGCGCTGGCGGCGCCCCCGGCGGTTTGACCGCAACTTGGTTGTTATCGGGGCGGGGGCCGCGGGCTTGGTGGCCTCCTACATCGCGGCGGCCAGCCGCGCGAAGGTCACGCTGGTCGAGGCGGGCACGATGGGAGGCGACTGCCTCAACACCGGGTGCGTGCCGTCGAAGGCGCTGATACGCAGCGCGAAGCTGACGCACCAGATGCGCCATGCCGACACCTACGGTCTCGCTCCGATGGCGCCCGAAATTCCCTTCGCCCGTGTGATGGAACGGGTGCACCGGGTGATCGCCGAAATCGCCCCGCACGATTCCGTTGAACGCTATACCGAACTCGGGGTCGAGGTGATACAGGGCCATGCCCGTCTGATCGACCCCTGGACCGTCGAGATCGCCGGGATCGACGGCAGCAGCCGACACCTGACTACGCGTGCGATCGTGCTGGCCACCGGCGCGCGGCCCTTCGTGCCGCCACTACCCGGGCTGGACGAAGTGGGCTACCTGACGTCCGATACGCTCTGGGATGCCCTGCGAGACCGGGATGCCCCGCCACGCCGCATCGTCGTGCTGGGGGGCGGGCCGATCGGGACCGAGCTGACGCAGGCGCTTGCCCGCCTCGGCGCGGGTGTCACACAGGTCGAGATGGCCCCGCGACTACTGATGCGCGAGGACCCGGAGGTTTCCGACCACCTCGTGTCCACTCTGCGAACAGAAGGAGTCGAGGTGCTGACCGGTCACCTTGCGATGCGGTGCGGCGTGACGGACGGCGCGAAGTGGATAGAGCTGGAGGCCGAGGGCGGCACGATCCGCGTGCCATTCGACGAGATGATCGTCGCGGTGGGCCGTTCAGCGCGGCTGCAAGGCTATGGCCTGGAAGAACTGGGCATCCCGGCCGAGCGCGTCATCCAGACCAACGACTACCTCGAGACGCTCTACCCCAACATCCTCGCTGCAGGCGATGTCGCCGGGCCTTACCAGTTCACCCATACCGCCGGGCATCAGGCGTGGTATGCAGCCGTCAACGCCTTGTTCGGGAACCTGAAGCGCTTCAGGGCAGATTACCGCTCCATCCCATGGGCGACCTTCACGGACCCCGAAGTCGCGCGCGTGGGGCTAAACGAAACCGAGGCTTGCGAAAAGGGTATCGACTACGAAGTCACGCGTTACGGGCTCGACGATCTGGACCGGGCGCTTGCTGATGGCGCGGCAACGGGCTTCGTGAAGATTCTGACGGTTCCCGGCAAGGACCGGATCCTTGGTGTTACCATCGTGGGCGAACATGCAGGCGACCTGATCGCCGAATTCGTTCTGGCCATGCGTCACGGGCTTGGACTGGGGCGCATCCTGTCTACCATCCACATCTATCCCACTCTCGCCGAGGCGAACAAATACGCCGCCGGCGCCTGGCGGCGGGCCCATCTGAACGCGCGCCTCCTGGGTTTTCTGGACCGCTATCACCAATGGAGGCGCGGATGATCGACGCACGGCTTCTTCCCTTGCAAAGGCGGCTGCTTGCGCCGTCTGCACGCTGGCTTGCGACGCAGGGCGTCGGCGCGGACATGGTCACGCTGGCGGGGGTCGCGCTTGGCGTGGCTGTCGTGCCGGCGCTGGCGCTCGGTCTGCCGATGGTGGCGCTGGCGCTTCTGGCATTCAACCGGCTCGCCGACGGGCTTGACGGCGCGATTGCCCGCGAGGTCGGTCCGACGGACCGCGGGGCCTTCCTCGATATCGCGCTCGATTTCGTGGTCTACGCGCTGGTCCCCTTGGGCTTCGCGCTGGCCGATCCGCGTGCCAATGCCCTTCCCGCGGTGGTGCTGATCGTTGCCTTTGTCGGCACCGGCTCATCCTTTCTGGCCTTCGCGGCCATCGCCGGGCGGCGCGGGATGACGACGGAGGCCTACCCGACCAAGGGCCTATACTACCTCGGCGGGCTGACGGAGGGCGCGGAAACCTTCGCGATCTTTTCCTTGATGTGCATTGCTCCAGGCGCGTTTCCGGCGTTGGCATATCTCTTCGGTGCGGCCTGCGCGCTGACCACGTTCAGTCGCTGGACCCAGGGCTGGAAGGCCTTCGCGCCCGAAGTGCCTGACCGGTCCCCCGCACCCCAGCCCGCAGAGTGACCCTGATGCGTCGCAACCTGGTCTCCGCCATAGCCGCAGTTGCCGCAGTCAGCGCCGCAGCCCTGTTCCACCTGCCGGACATGCTGGGCGCACACCCGTGGTGGGGCACCCGCACCGGCCTGATCGGCGCGGGGATCGGCGCAGCCCTGTTCCTCGCCCTGCGTGCGGGGCATGTCGCGGCCCGCACGATGGTCCTGTCAGGAGGCATCGGTCTACTGCTTGCCGGCTTCCCCGCATTCGAGGGCAAGCGTCTCTTCGCCGCCTCCTTCGGTGACGACGCTATCGCCGGCCGGCTCTGGTATCTTGGCTGGATCGGAATAGCCGCAATGTTGGTGATCTCACTGGCCACGGTTTTCATGTCGTCGCAGCGCTGAATTCAACGGGTTGCACCTTCGATCTCGGGCTCCTCATGCCAAAGGAGCTGGTGCGGGTCGAAGCCGGCGACAAGATTGGGCTTCACGACCAGAAACCACGGTGAGAGGTCGAAGTCCCTTGGGGCGAATAGTGAATGATGGCGTATATGCATGATTTCTCGCCGACCATACCCTGTGTCGAGGCCTCTCGACAGCCTGTGCACCTCCGGCAGGATAGGGTAATGAACCGACTGAAATGCCCTTGCAATCAATGACGAGCAGATAGCGCGCGTCGGATCGCCTGAACCCAGCGCCAACATCCTACGTCGCCAGCGCACGGGAACAGGTGGCGTGGGAAAGAAATACCGCGCAAGGTCCATGATGTTGCGTAAATCGTATTCGAGACCAAGCCGCGCTGCCATGAAGTCACAGACTGCTTCGCGTTCCCGCTGTGTGAGACCGACAGGGCGACAGATTCGGGTGTTGTAGGTTTCATATTTGCTGAGGGGGACGGAGACGCAGCCTTCTCCCAAGTTTACTTCGATCAGCCGGTTCGGCTCCGCGTCATCTGAAGGGGCGGTCAGCCGATCGCCTACATACAAAGTGGCATGCGACCATGTCGACTGAGTGAGATATTTGATCGCGTTGGAAATCCGCTCGCGGCCTTCGATCAACAGCACATCACCTGGGAGCAATGTTTCGCACAGCGTGGCGAAATCAGATGGCGTATAAGGAACATAACCCGAGGAGGGCTGGTCAAGCCTTGAGGCCATGAGCCGCCCGATCCTACCCAACAGTCGATCCCAATACCCTGCGACCTTCTCCGGCATGCGCTACCTCCGCAACGGGCCAGCCCGGCCACATGGGCCGGGCCGGCGTGTCGGGTCAGGAATGTTGCGCCTTCGGCGCAGCAAACATCTGGAAGACGAAGCCGAGCACGGCTCCGAAGACGATGTGCAGGACCAGGGTCATGACCGGGGCCATGATGCCCATCTTCATCCCGAAGAAGCCCGCCCCCGCCATCGGCATGACGAGGATCATCATCAGTAGCCATGCACCAATTGCGAAGGCGATGCCCTTGACGGTCAGTGAGCCACCCGGCAGGCGGTCTTGAATGATCGCGAAGGCGCCACCCCACGCTATGGTGCCGATCATGAAGTGGATCAGCCATCCGACGATCATGGCACCGCCCATCATCGCGCTGAGCATGGCGATGACGTTGAGATGCGGCATGAGGCCCATCATTCCCTTGGCCACCATCAGCGCCGAAAGAACGAGCGTGGCGACGAATCCGGCGACGAATCCGGCGGTAAGCTTTTCCATAAATTCACTCCTACTATGCATGGGGCATTGCCCCGGTTGCGTTCTCATGTAGCAGGACACCCCGGCGGGGCTTTGTCTCTGCCTCATGGGAAGAGGACGTTTCGAGGGGGAAGACGTTACAGCCTGAATGAAACTGAATTTTCTTGACCCTCCAGCGTAACAATGAAGAGCCTCAAGCGTCCTGACCGCATTGTCCGCTTCAGGCCGCATGCAGGACTCGCAGCGTTCGTGTGGCGGTCCCTCATGGGCTTCTCGCCCCGAACGCAACAGGAGATGTTATGCCGCCCTTTCGCCCTCTCGCACTTGTCCTCGCCGCTTTTGTCTCCGCGCTAACCCTCCGCCCCGCGATGGCCGACAGCTGGGCCGAAACACTGGCCGCTGCTCGGGGGCAGACTGTCTATTGGAATGCCTGGGGCGGCGACACGCGCACCAATGCCTTCATCCGCTGGGTCGGTGAGCAGACCGAGAAGAAATTCGGCGTGAACGTGGTTCAGGTGAAACTCGCCGATACCGCCGATGCGGTCGCGCGGGTGGTGGCGGAGAAAGCCGCGGGCCAGACGCAGGGTGGCTCTGTCGATCTCATCTGGATCAATGGTCCGAACTTCTTGTCGATGAAGCAGAAGGGGTTGCTTTATGGCCCCTTCGGGAAGGGCCTGCCCAACGCAAAATACGTCGACCTCTCGCCCGGCGCACCCGCGACCACCGATTTCACCGTGCCGGTGGATGGCTTTGAAAGCCCGTGGCGTCTCGCACGGTTTGTCTTCACCTATGATAGCGCCCGCGTGCCGAACCCGCCGCGCACCATGGCGGCCCTGCTGGAATGGGCCAAGGCGCATCCCGGGCGCTTCACCCATCCGGACCCGTCGAACTTCATGGGGGCGAGCTTCCTCAAGCAGGCGCTGATCGACCTTGCCCCAGATCCCGCAGCGCTGAAGTTGCCGCCGACGGACACCAGCTTTCGCAAGGAGACGGCGCCGCTTTGGGCGTGGTATGATGCGCTGCGGCCCAACCTCTGGCACCGTGGCCGCAGCTTCCCTGCCAACCAGTCCGTTCAGGACAGGATGCTTGCGGACGGCGAAGTGGATATCGCCATGTCCTTCGATCCGGCAAGCGCGGCAGCCGGGATCGCCGATGGTCTATTGCCACCAAGTATCCGCGTCTTCGTGCCGAAGGGCGGTAGTCTTGGCAACGTCAGCTTCGTCGCGATCCCCTTCAACGCCGCGCACAAGGCCGGCGCAGAGGTGGTCGCCAACTTTCTTCTCTCGCCCCAAGCGCAGGCGCATCAGCAGAATATCGACGTGTTGGGCAGCTATTCGGTGCTCGATCCGTCGCGGCTCGACAAGCAGCAGCGGGCGCTGTTCGCCACCCTTCCCACCGCTCCGGCACTGCCGACGAGAGCGGACCTTGGCAAGACTCTGCCCGAGCCCTATCCAAGCTGGATGACCCGCCTCACCGCAGCCTGGAAGGCGCGTTACGTGAAATGAGCCCGGCACAGCGGCGGATCGCGCGCGGCGCAGCATTGGGACTGGTCGGAGCCGGCATTCTGGTGCCGGTGGCCGCAGGGCTATGGCAAACCACCCTGACGGCCTTCGGGATGGTGCCGGGGCTGTCGCAAACTGGCCCGAGTCTGCGACCGTGGCGCGAACTTGTCGCGCTTCCCGGCGCTCTCGAGAGCCTGCGCCTGTCCTTGGTTACCGGCCTATCGGCCACGCTGCTTGCGCTGATCCTGTCGCTGGGTCTGGTCGCCGCGCTGACGACCACGCGGCGGATGCGCCTTGCCAGACAGATGCTGGCACCGATCCTTGCCGCGCCCCATGCCGCCACGGCGATCGGCCTTGCCTTCCTGATCGCGCCCTCAGGTTGGATCGCGCGCCTCCTCAGCCCCTGGGCAACCGGCTGGCATGTGCCGCCCGATATCGCCACGGTTCACGATCGCACGGGCCTTGCGCTGATTCTGGGGCTTCTGGTCAAGGAGGTGCCCTTTCTTGCGCTGATGGCGCTCGGAGCGCTCTCGCAAGTGCCTGCTCGGCAACAGATTGCGTCGGCACGGGCGCTGGGTATGGCACGCGCCGAGGCTTGGGCACGGGTCGTGCTGCCGCAGGTCTATGCGCGTATCCGTCTGCCGCTGTTCGTGA
>JAFGXY010000067.1 GCA_016936395.1 Paracoccaceae bacterium
ATTGGTCTTGTAGATGACCTTCGTCCGCCACGCCTCGCCGCGCTTGGTGCCCTCGCCGGTCCAGCCATGCCAGCCGCGCCGCGTCACGATCTCGCGAAAGTCGGTGCGGAACTGCTCCAGGCTTGTGCCGTCTTCAATGGCCCTTTGAACGGCCCCGGCAAGGTCGGCCAACAGGTCGGCCTTCAAGGCACCTGCCACCATGAAGGCGCGGTCATGTTCGGCCTGCCAGACATCCATCCAGGTGGCCGTGGGGCGAAGATCGCCCAGCCGCAGCCGGAACGCCGCGACCTGCTCGGCAAAGGGGCGGCGAAAGGTGCCGACAATCCCGGCCATCACTCGTCCTCGGCCACCATCGCGCGCCCACCCAGACCCGCCGCCAGCAGGCCCATCGCCAAGGCCCGCGCAAGGCCCGAAGCGTCGAGATCGGGAAAGGCCGCAAGCAGCATCTCGCGCAGCTCCTCAAGCGAGGTTGCCACCTCGACCATGCCCTCGATCTGGCCCATCAGCCGCTCCATCTGAGGGGCCGCCAAATCCTCCATCCGGCGGGTAAGGTCCGCCACCGGGTCGACCTCCGGAATATCGCCGCCAGCGGCCTGCAAGGCCCGGGCGGCGGTCTCCATCCCCGAAACCGGCTTACCCCGTTTAAAAACGCCGGGTTTGCGTTTAATTTCCGATTTGCGCCCCGGATCGTCGGTGCCTTTGGCGTCCTCGGGGTCAGCACCATCCCCGGCGGCGCTGTTGCCCCCGCCCGAGGCACGCAGGATCGCCTCGCCCGCCTTCGGCTCGGCCAGCCCGAAACGTGCATAGATCGCCGACTGTGCCACCGGCAGACCCCGGTCGATGAAGGGCGTCACGGCCGTGGCGAAGGCGGCCAGGTCTTCTTCGTCCGGCCGCGCGATCTTGATGCGCGGATAGACCTTTTGCGGGCCAAAGTTCAGCTGCACGAACGGGCGCACCAGATCGCGGTTCAGGATGCCGGCGAGCGCCGAGGCGTCCGACCGCTCAATGTCTTCCTGCACCTGGCGGTGTTCCTTGCCCGACCCAAGGCCGCCGGTGACGGCATCGGTCGTCGCAGTCTGGCCCAGCACGGCCTTGCTGACCTGCATGTCCAGCCAGTCGGACCGTTCCTTGTAGTTGCTCGACGCGGCCCCAACGTTGCCCGACTCGACAAACTCGATCTGCATGCTGTCCGGAATGATCGCGGCCATGTCGCCTGCGATGTTGGCCACAGCCCGGAACAGCGTCGCCTTGTCGGCCTCGCTGGCCCCGGTGCCCCATTTGCCCACGCGCACCGGCTGACCATAGGTCTGCGTGAAGATCGCCCAGTCGCGCTGGGTGAACGCCTTGAACATCCACGCCCATGCCACGATGCGGGCGATCCCTGACCGCAACGGCAGCCCTGACTTGGCCGCGATCTGCGCCCAGATGAACTTGCCGCCTTCCAGCGGGATCTTCTGGCCGCTCTCGTCCAGGCGCATCGGCGTGGTCAGGTCATGGTCGGCAAAGCGGAACCAGCGCGGATCGCGCCGTTCCAGCCGCGCGGGCATCCAGTCACCCATCGATGTGTCCCAGATGATCTCGGTGCCGGAATAGCCCTTGCCGATACAGTCGAGCACATCGAACAGGTCGGTCTGCAGCTCGTCGCGCTGCAGCCAGTCGCGCAAGAGCTTGGCATGGCGCTCGGCCTCGGCGCTATCGTCGCCAGGCTCGACGGTGAATGGCAGCTGCGCCACCGACCGGCGGCGTGTGCCCAGCACGCCCACATAGTGCAGGTCGCGCTCCTCGACCGTTTCGGCCAGCTCCATGTAGCGCACCGGGTCGCCCATGTCGGCCTCGCGCAGGATAGCCGACAGTCGCTGCGGGTTCAGCCCGTCGCCGGGATAGCCGGTGATCGGGCTGCGCACCCCGCCAAGCGTTGCACCCATGACCTCTTCGGTCAGGGTCGAGCGTTCCAACGGGCGGCCATAGGCGTCGACGAGAAGGTGGGTTTTCATAGCAGGCTCCGAAGAATTGGCATCCAAATCAATGCGCCCATCGGCGCGGCGCAGAGCGACCAGATCACAGCCATGTCAATCGATATCCGATCCCTTTACGGGTCTCGACGACGCCACGGCCATGGAGGGCCTTTCGGATGCGCCTGATGGCCGTGACCACAGCCAGTTCTGTCGTCCGAGACCCTGTAACTTCCTCAATTGCATCACGGAGGTCCTGTACGACCACAAAACGTCCTAGCGATGCATCCAGTCGGCACAGGACAGCCGCCGGGGTGCGAGAAAGATCGAAGTCCGTCACGGCGTCTTCGATTTTCATCTTTGGCCCGAACTCCCTCATTGCGTTACCTTTATGCTGGGCAAGACATTCAGCGGCTCGGACACGACTGTCTGCACTTCACCCTCCAGAGCCACCCGCAGTTGCAAGATGTAACTGCCGCGGCCCAACTGGCCGGGAGTCACGAACAGAGAGGCAAGGCCCTTGGCAGCGTCCCTGATTGTGGCGACGATCGGCATCGGCGGTCCGGCTGTGTGCTGCACCGCCGCTTCAAGAGTCGCACCGGCCAGAGGCACGATTGCCCCAAGCTGATCTTGAACCGGGACGAGAATGGAGAGCGAGTCTGTCTCGTACATCGTTAAATGGTGTTGCATCCCAACTTTACCTCTCAGGCTGACTGGCGCGACCATCGTCCAGGCAGCAGAATTTCTCCGCGCCAGAGTCCCGGCACAACATCTCTGCGCCAGACTCCTGGCAGGACAGCTTGAACTTCAATCTGTGGGCCGAAAGGAAGGCCCGCGTCGGCGCCGAACCCGCCAAGTGGCAGCATGTCACCCGCCTTCCCGAAGACCGCCACCGCGACGAAACCAGAGCCATTGAGCGGGATCTCAGCGCGTGCCTGCCCTTCAATGGCGACCACGCAATTTGCGGTGCCTCCGAGCGGTAAGTGGCCTTCTGCGCTACCTGTCAGCCCATCTTCGGTTGGCAAGGACGAGAGAATTCCGGCAGAAAGGGTGATCAAGACAACCGTGCCCGTTATCTGACCGATGACAAACACAGAACCTGCCCCGGCGGCGGACCATGCCAACAGGGCTCCCGCTTTTCCCGCAACGGGCACTACGCCCGAACCGGACGCCGACAGCGCCACTTCTCTCGCTGTCTTGCCCCCGACAAACACACCCCCGTCAGCCGAGCACAATAGCGGCAGAACAGCGTTTGCTCGCCCGTGCACGGAAAGCGCACCCTCGCAAGAGCCGCTCAGAGCAAGCCCGCCCGTGGCGGCGCCGGAAACACCGGCAATCCCCAAGCAACTGCCCGACAGCGGCAATCCGCCCGACGCCATACCAAATATGTCAGGAACTGCACCGTCGGATACGGCTACCCGGACAATGACAATGCCGTCGGCCCCTGCAGCACCAACCTGCATCGTGGAACCACCTGCGGTGCCTCCACCACCCATGCCTGGGGCAGACCCGGCAGCACCCAACACATTACCGCTGGTGCCAAGGTAGTTTACCCCGTCGCCGCCGCGGCCGTATTCGAGACTGACACCGGTAATGTCGGAGTAGAGACCAACACCACCGAGGGGGTTCAAGACAGTTGAAGAACCGCTTTGTCCGTCCCCACCGGCACCTCGACCACCGCCGCCCTGCTTTTGGTTAGCGCCGGTTCCGGTTCTGCGTGCGTTGCCGCCCTTGTAAGAGGTTTGATGGTAGGCCCCAAGTCTGTCGTCTGTGTCTGCGCGAGCAGCGCCACCGCCTCCGTTGACTGGCGGGAAAAAGACGGACCCGTTTGATCCGCCACCGTAACCACCACCAAACGCGGTCAGCCCGAAGATAGCTGAGTCTGTTCCCGAAGTGGCACTGCCGGTGGTTGAGGTTGCATAAGCTTTGCCCCCCTCCCCCACAGTAACGCTGTAGGTTCCGGCCTCGGAGGTGTGAACCCCTTGAACCACGTCACCGCCAGAACCGCCGCCACTGGTCCCGTAGCTGATGGAACCGCTGGCTCCACCGGCACCTACGATCAGATAATCCACGTCCCCTGGGGAGGAAAACGTGATGCTGCCGCCCGCAAGCGATGCAAACTCGTAGATGTCATAATCAACCCCGGAGATTGCTACCGTGGTCTTTGATGCACCTTCATAGCTTGCGACGACAGCGTAAGGCATGATCGTCAGCGCGCCCCGACGGCTTCAAATGCCTCTATCAAAGCCTGAAGCTCAGGTGAGGCGCGAAGACTCATAGCATGCTCGGCGCCGACAAAAGCAGGGCGTTCGATATGCTTGGTTTCAATGCCGTTGACGCTCGCTGTGACGACGCCGATCAGCATTTCGTGAGGGATGCTTGCCACCCACGTCCTCAGAAAAGCGTTCCAATTGTGCGCGGCGATTTCGATGCCAGCCGCCTTCGCCTGATAGTCGGTGAGCGTTTGCGGTCCACCCATGCTCGCCATATAGGCTTCAGACGAGGCAGGCTGTTTTGCCGCCTCTGCAAAGGTCGCATAGGTTGTGATCTTGGACTCGCGAAGACCTTCCTGAATGGCATCTATGGACCGCCAGGTGAGATCGCCCGAAGTGTTTCTGACATAGCGGAGGGCGTCGGCGGTCTTGATGACCGCCTCCACCGCGCTCTGCATCACCGTGGGAAAGCGCGACAGCATCATGCGCCTCCAGCCGTCAAGGTGAACTCCGTGATGGTCACGTTCTGCAACACGGCAATCGAGGTGTTATCCAGTGTCAGATCACCCCCTCCCCCCGTGGCGGTAATCGTGCCCTGCACGTGACACGTCGCCCCCTGCTTGACGCGAAAATGTCCCGCAACGCCCGCAGCCGACGCGGCCGCAGTCCAACTGCCTGCAAGCGACTTAGACCCTCCGGCGGCGGCCGCCATCCAGTCAGCAGGAAGGGACAAGCTGACAAGAAGGGCACCACTGTCTGCCGCTGCGCAGTTTGCGGGTACAGCTTCTGTGCGGATTTCCAGTACTGGGGTCGCTCCCACCACCGACTCAATGGAGTCGAGGGCTGCGTTTCGTGCAACGGTTGAAAACTGAATGGTCACTTGGTTCTCCGATCGATGTGAACTTGCGGGTTAGAAAAGGCGCATTCCCAGCGGTGGTTTCCACCAGGGGCGGTGGTCGTCTTCATCCGGCCCGCCCAACGGGTCGGCGGCGGTGTCGGTCGGGGCTGCGGACTCGTAGGCGTATTCCGACCACGGAAGGCGGCTGGCCCAATGGGCCAGCGCCACGGCAATTGCATGGTCGCCGTGCCGCTTCTTGCCGGTCTCGCCCTCGCGCAAGGTCGGCAGGCGCGCGATGCCGCGCACCAGCTTGATCGTGCGCAGGTCCGACAGGTGGTCGGCGTCGCGGATCAGCGCGATCTGGTCATCCTCGAATGCGGCCTTCAGGGGCGGCATTTCCAGCCGATACCAGTCTTCGGTGAACTTCAGAGCGATCACCATGCCCGCGTCCTCGGGCTTGTCGCGCAGGCCGAACAGACGGCCCATGTCTTCGGCCACGGTCCAGCCCATGCCGGTGGCGTCAAACGCGGCCCCCACCAGCCGGTGGCGCACATGGGTCAGGATGGTCTTGGCGATCAGTTTCTGCTCGTCGCCGGGGACATTGCGCAGCTCGTAAGCCAGCACTTCGCGGCGTTTAAGACCGTCTTCAATCGCCATCAAAGACCCGGTTGAAAGGTCCACATGGCGGGCAAAGTCAGAACCGAAGGCAAAGCGCGGCTTGAGGTCAAGTGCAGCCAGCTCGGCCTTAAGCGCTAGCAGGAACGGCTCCATCAGGCTTGCCTGTTTCACGCGGTCGAGGTGCAGATACTCCTTCGGCAGTTCCAGCCGCAGTACTGGGGCCCCGACGGTCATCCGCGCCTCGATCAGCGGGCCGGGCAACCATGCCCCGGTGGTGGCCGATGGGATGCAGTAAAGCTCCTCGTCCGCGTTGTCGCGGTAGAAGTCGAGGATCTTCTGCCGCCATGCCGCCTCGGCCTCGGGCGTCCAGTCGCGGCCGGTCACAAGGGCGATGCGCTTGTAAAGCCCCTGCTCCAGCGCCTGATCCAGATCGATGCGCATGTGGGCATAGGGCGACCGCCCGGCAAGGATATCCTGAATCTCGACGTTGAACGAGTTGTCGACGCCTTCGTGGGTCGAACAGACAACCACCTGCCCGCCCCACATCAGGAAGGCCATGGCGGATTTCAGCAGCGCGCCAAGATCATCGACAAAGGCCGCTTCGTCGATGATCACCACACCCTGCTTGCCGCGCATGCCGCGCGGACTGGACGACAGCGCCATGATCTCGAAGCCACTGGCGAACTTGATCCGAAAGGCGTTGATCGCCTTGCCGTCGTCGCCCTGATCGAACAGCGTCTCTTCCACCGCGCTGGCGGCGCTGTCAAAGGCCCGCGCCCACATCGCACAGACGTCGATGAACTCGCGCGTCATCTCGCGGCTGTAGCTGATGTACATCACGTCCATGCCGCCGTGCGCCTTTTGCCGCGCGGCCCGCAGAACGGCATAGGCCCCAAGACCCCACGTCAGTCCGATCCGGCGCGACGTCTCGACGGACAGTGCCTCGACACCGACGCGGTCCAGCAGCCGCGCCGCCGCGGCCTGATAAGGCAGCAGGACGGATGGCAAGCCCTCGGCCTGCACCATCGCCGGGATCGACGCCATCGCCGCCGCGCGCGCCTCGGCCCATTCGGCTTGAGTCGGGATCACGCTCATCCTCGCACCCATAACAGTTCTTGAGAAAGGTTCATTTTCGTTTGCCCATGACGGAGCTCGGTTTATGCTGGCGGTGCGTGGTGACGCCGGGAGCAGTGTCGTCGTCGTCCTCAAAGGCTGCACGTCCGTCCACCGCAGCCGCCACGCACATCACACCACTCCCAAAATCTGTTTCTTGATGGCCTCAGTCGTGTCACCGGTCAGGCCCTTGGCCTTGGCGACAGCTTCCACCGCCTGCGACATGCGGGCCTTCAGGTCGGCCTCGATCTTGACCTTGCGGTCGGCAGACATGTTCTGCGCCAGCTGGGCCGCGCGCAGGCCATCGGCGAGGGCCTTCAGCTCTTTCGGGGCCACGCCGTCCGCGCCATCGCCCAGCATGTGCAGCACGACCGACTTGATCATTTCGCCTGCGATGATCGTCAGGTCGTCGCTCGCCTTGGCGTCGTGCTTCTCGGCCAGCGTCGCCACGATGGCGCGGGTGTCGTCCAGGCGGCGCGACAGCCGGGCCTGCCGGATCGAGAACCGGTTGAAGCTGCTGAACGCCGGGATCTTGAACTCCAGCTCGCCGCGATGCTCTTTCATCAAGGCTTCGCACTTGCCCACGAACTCGGCATAGATATCGGTCTGGGTCTTTTCCCGATCGGAAAGTTCCGACGCTGCCCAAGCGACGATATGGTCGGCCTCGGTCGGCAACAGATCGAAACTGGACAGACGCCCGCGCCCGGTGGCCATGGTCATTCACCCGGACGGCTGGGGCGCTTGACGCCCTCGATCACGATGGCACGGCGCAGGTGGCGGTGGCCCTTTTCGGTCAGGGTGGCGACCACCACGCTGCCCGCCTTGGTCAAGGTGACGGCCCCCATTTCGGACAGCCAGTCCAGCTCACCGTGAATCCACTCGCGCGGGCGGTCGATCCCGAAGGCACGCAGCTCATCCCCGATGAAGCCGGAATGCAGCCGCTCGTCCGTCTGCGCGGCAAGGGCTTTCAGGATAGTCAGACGCGCGTCCGGGCGCACATGATTGTTCTCGTATTCGCTCATGGGCATCACTTCTTCAACAGGTGGTCTTCATGGCGGCCGACCAGCGCTTCGACACGCTTCATGATCTCGGCCTGCCCGCGCATCGCCTCGGACATGGTCTTCATCTCGCCCTGAAGGCGGGTCATGGCCAGTTCCAGCTCGTGCAGTTCTTCCTTGGCCGGAATGGCGCGCAACTGCTGGTCGATGGAGCCAAGGCGCAGCTCGTGCGCGTCAAGCCGCGTGGCATGGGCATCCAGCCGCGACCCGTTGCGCCGGGCAGGGCCAGAAAAGATCGTCCAGATCACGCTGGCAAAGCTGACAAGGGTCGAAAAAGCGGCAACCCACAGCACGATCGTGCCCAGCGAGGTATCAGCAGGGGTCACTTGTCACCTGCCTTGCCCATCAGGCGCAGGACCGTGTGGCCTCCCATATAGAGGGCGAGGAACATGCCGGTCAGCGCCAGCAGGTCCGTGGTCGGCAGGGGCGGCAGGGCAATCTTCCAGACCGCATTGGCGACGTGCAGCAGCACCAGGTTCCACAGCCACAGGAAGCCCAGCAGATACATCCAGCCCGGCCGCCATGCCTTGTGCCACGTCGGCTCGTCCTGTTCCGCCTCCAGCGCGGCCATCTGCAGCTGCAAATCGCGGTCATAGGCAGCAAGGATTTCCGGCGCGGACCGCTCGACCTCGCGCATCGCGTCGATCACTCTTCCCGGGTTGGCCTCCGCCAGAGCGTCAAGGTTTTCGGGCTCCTCCGTCAACCGCCCGGCTATGGCGCGGATCACGTCAGCCGCCAACTGGCCGTTTGCATCGCCGAGCTTGCGCGACAGGATGCGTTCGACCAAGGGCAGGCCCGCTTGTAGGGCAATGGTGGCAAGGGCGCTCATCGGTCAGCCCCCCAGCCCGGCCGCTGCCGTAGCAGAGACCGGTAGGGTCAGCATGACGACCCAGGCGGCGCCGATGACCAGCGCAAGCAGCAACAGGCCAAAGGTGTTGAATAAGGCTTTCATCAGAAGCTCCGAAGCAGGGCCGCGACACGCGGCAAGGGACGGTTGAGATGCGCGGCAATGGCGTCGCGGTATTGAAACGCGACCCAAAGGGCGTATGCGGCGGCGGTGGCAAGGACGATCCAGTCAGCAGCGGGCGGCAAAGCCAGCGCCTCACCCAAGCCCGAGGCCGGGGCGGCAGAGGCAAGCAGAGGGGCTGCGACGGCAGGCTTGGCTTTGGCGGCGGCGTCGATCCGGCGCTGCAAGGTGGACAGAGTGGCGCGCCCGATGATGCCGTCGACGGTCAAGCCATGGTCGCGCTGGAAGGCCAGAACGGCATCCGCGCTGATCACCTCGCCCTTCGACGGATACCCCAACCGATGCAGTTCGGCGGCGACACCGGCGCGCTTGGTAATCGACATATTCAATGCCCATCGGGCTGTGCCACTGATCCCTTTGGCAGTGGATGCAGGCTTTGACATAGCCAAAGGATACCTGCCATCCAGCAGCATCCGCGCCTCGTCTTCGCGGCGGCGCGTCAGACCCGGCAGGACCTTGCCGCCACCTTTGTTCCACGCCAGCAGCCCGGCCCGGATGGCAGATGGCGCGGCCTTCGCCCGCCACTTCTTGACCCACGTGGCCTTGCGGATCGCCCCGGTGTTGAAATGAAAACTGACACCCGCGTCAAACGCGTGCTGCACGGCACCGGGCATCGCGGCCTTGACCGCAGGCTCATAGTTCTGGCGCAGCGCCCGTTGCAGCAGGGTCGTGGCCTCGGCGCGGGTGATGACCATGCCCGCCCGTGGCTTGACCACCCCGGATGCAGCGGTCAGGCCGGCGCCGATGGTCCAGACGCCGACCACATCACGATACGCGCGCAGCACCACACCTTCGTGATGCTCCAGCGAGGCCACACCTTGTGCGCTTGTTTGCATGACAAAACCCCGGGGAAAGCCGGGGGAAAGCCCGGCGGATTACCGGGTCAGGATGCGATGCAATCGGGGATCGATATAAACCGCAACGGTGTGCGGGGGCCGTCAGAACAGGCTGGGCTGGCGGGGATCGGCGACCCGCGCGGTCGGCTGCTGCTTCAGCCAGCGACGCACAGCGACGTCAGACGCATGCATCCTGCGGGCAATTTCGGCCACGGGCAAGCCCTTTGATCTGAACACCTGCGCCACCCACGGCTTGCCCAGCGGCACCCGGCGCGGCAGGCCCCGCCGCGCGTCCTCCTCGGCCAAGGCCCGTGCTGCCTCGACACCGATCACTTCCGTCAGCTTCGAGTTGCGCGGGTTTGCGGAATAGACCAGTTCCGCCCCGCCAAAGCCCATGATGAACTGAACCGCGCCATCAACACCAAGGACGCGGACATAGGGTTCAAGCTGGGCGGGCGGCGGCGGCGTGTGGGTCATCCCGTCTGAGCCTCGCGCAGGTCCCGGCCAAGGCGGCAGCGCTTGGCTTCGCGTTCCAGATGATCCACCCGCAGCGACAGGCGGGCATTGGCCATCGCCATCAGCGCCACCGTCCGCTCAAGGCTTTCCACCCGGTCCAGCATCTGCATCAGGGCGATGTGTTCATAGGACGGCTGGGTCATTCGTCCCGCTCCGACCGCTGACAGCGTGGCAGACCTGTAGCCTTGTCCAGCACGGTGGTGACGACCGCGCCATAACCGTCCTGCCCGATCCGGAACGAAAACCCTTCGATCGTCACGCCGCACGCGCCGTCCAGATAGGTGGCACTGACGCGGCGCTCCAGCGCACTGCGCAGCGCCTCGATATCCAGACCCTGAACCCGCTGCATGTAGCGCAGCAACGCATGATCGGTGATCCGGACCCGGGCGCGCTTCATGCGGCACCTGCAAACTTGTCAACCTCGTTGCCCCAGACGTCCCAACCGGGGCGCGACTGTCGGCTGAACAGTTCCAGCCGCTTTGCTTCCGGCATCAGGCGCTCTGCGGCGGCAAAGGCCTCGTCAGGCTTGCGGCTGTGTTCGCGGGCCTTAGCGATGATAACAGACCGGACGGCTTTGGTTGTGACTGGCGCGCCGCGTGTCCCGATCAGAAAGGGCTCCCCAGCGCCACGCAAGATGTAGCCCGTGCCAAAGGCCTGCTTGCCATGCTTGGTCATCTTAGCCCATTCGCCTTGGGTCTTGAACTCGAACCCCCAAGCCGCCATGACATCCAGCGCCTGCGGCAGCATCGGTGCGACGGCCCACATCCAAAGCAGGCAGTTCCGGCCCGCCAGCGCCTCCACCGGCATGGCCGCGATCTCTGCGACCGACATGGTCTCATAATGCGCCTGCGGCGACTTTGCCTCCCCCGCCTCGGACCGCATTTCCATCGTCCACGGCGGGTCGGCCATGATCAGATCATAGCCGCCAAACGGGCGCATGCAGTGAAAGGTGGCAAACAGGCTCACCGCTCCACCTCGATCCCGGCGCGCTTGCACATGCCCTTCAGGGCCTCGATCACAGCGGCGATCTGCTTCCAGTCGCGCATCTGGTCGATGTCGATCGGCGTGGCCCCCCATGCCTTCTCAAACCGGGCACGGACAAAAGCGTTAAGCCCCTTGGCCCCGGCGGCGTCCACAGCGCCCGCCCGGTGCAGCTTGCCCCACAGCACATGGCAGAACCGCACATCGCCCCGCGCAGCCGCCGCGCGCTTGGCCTTTGCCCCGCCGGTGGGGGTGAAGCCCTCGGCCTTCAGCGCATCCAGAACCTTCTGCTGCTCGGCAGGCGTCATGTCCGACAGGCTGGCCTTGCCAACGACCCGCAGTTGCAATTCGCGCCGCGTGTCCTCGTCCAGCCCCAACTGGCGGCAGCCCACATGAATGGTGCGGATCATGGCGGCGGTCATTGCGCCACCTGCACGACCGGCACCCAAGAGATCAGAACGCCCCGGAACTGGCGCATCAGGCCGTGGTGCATCACCCAGAAACCGGCCATGGCCGACAGGCTTTCAAACCCGTCTTCAACGGCAAATCCGTCCACGTCATCAATCGGCAATCTGTCGATCTCGATCTCGTCGATCTTGCCTTCGGCATCGAACAGGATCGTGATCGGTTCGACCTTTGCGCAGAGAGGATCAGGGATGATCTTGCAGCAGGTGGTCGTCCGCATGCCGACATACAGCTGCAACGCCTCGCCGGGGCGCGCATGACGACGACGCGGGGCGCGGATCGTCTGCCGCTTGGACCCGGCCACGATCTGCGGCGCAAACCGCTTCTGAAAGCTGTAGGCAACCATCGCTCACCCCTCCAAAGCAGGCGGGTTCGGCTCGGGTTGGCCGATAAACGTGGGCTCGCCGTCCTGGCCGATAGTCCAGCCACCATCGGGGCCGGGGGGCGGCAGCTCAGGCACGGGAGCGAAGTCACGACCGTCGCCCTCACGCGGCGGATGGGGCAGATCGACATGGGCGGGCATGCAGGCCGACAGGCACAGCGCAGCAAGAAGAACGTGGGGAAGCGCCTTCATCGGGTTTACTCCTTGGGTTGGATTGCAGGTTCGGCCAGGATGGCCGCAACGGTTTCGGGGTCGATCTTCAGCAGCCGCGCCACAGCCTTGCGGGTGGCATGCAAGTCCAGCGCGTCAGGAATGCCGCCGATCCAGTAGGGTCGGCGCAGGGCGACCTCGCCCGCCATCGCCGCCATGATGCGGGCACGCAGCACCGCCGCCTCCAGATCGGGCGACGGGTCCGGGGTGAAGGTGGCCTGTGTCGTCATGCGGCCTCTCCATCTGGCACCGCCCCGATGTGGCGCAGGAAAGCTTGGCTTGCCTCGGCCACCGACATCGGGTGCTGAGCGGTTTCCAAGGCGGGCTGAACGCTGTCCTGTGCTGCTTCGGCCAGCAGCCCCAAGGCCGCAAACTCCGACGACAGTCGACGGGTGGTTTCGGGGCTGGCCCCGTTGGATGCGGCAACAATGGCGCGCATGGCCTTGATGCCCCGGCGCGCGGTCGATCCGATCCGGCTGCGCGCGGTGGACCCGATGCCGGGGGCTTCGTCCACCGTGATCCGGCGCAGGCCAACCTTGCGGACAGACGTGAAGGCCACGCCCGACCGCAAGGCGATGTCGCGGGCACTGGCAAGGGTGGACCGGCCAGCCTTGGTCACGTCACGCCCGCAGGCATCGGAGAGACGGAGATAGGTGACCTCACCGCCCAGCGGGATGGTCTTCAGAAGCTGCAAGACAGCGTCGGTTTCAGGGGAAAGGGTCAGGTCACTGTTCATGGATGGGGACTCCGGGTGAAGGGGCAAGGACGTTGCGTAGAGAAGCGGGGCGACGCGGCGCACAGGGCTGCAATGCGCTGAGACGAGCCGAGTAGAGCTGCATAGAGAACTCAGGCGACCATCTGGCGGTTGTCCTGCCAGACGATCTTGGAAACCTTGAACCGGCCATTGGTGCCGCCCTTTTCCGGGCGGAAGCGGCCAATGCCGATGAACATGCCCGCCATTTCCAGCGTCTTGTGGAATTGCGCTTCGGTGATGATCGGGTCGAGGATCATCACCTCAAAGGTGGCGGACCATTGGTAATAGATGGGGAACCGGCGCATCACGCGCTTTCCGGACCCACGCACGCCGTCGGCATTGCACGAAACCACGGTTTCAATCGCCGCGTCAGGACGCAAGCCGGTTTCGACATTGCCGACAAAGGACAGGCCGGTTGTGAACTTCGCCGTCCAGGTCTTCTTGCCTTGGCCGGGGATCTGTTCGCCGCTGTATTTCGCGGCGGCAATCATCGCCTGATGCATGCCATGGGCCGGGATGATGACCAAGCCTGTGGACCGGTCGATGTTCAGCTTCGACCGCCATGTGCGCTTGTCATAGTCCTCGTGGGACTCGCCTTGCAGCTTGGCATCGTCATGCTGGCGCGACTGCGAAAGCGGGCTAAGCCCAGTGATGGTCACGGTTGCGGAAGAGAATTTCATGGTGTTTTCCTTGGGTTTGGGGAAGCGTTGCGGTGAGAAGAAGCGCGATGAGTTGCGAAGCGGCGAGACGCGCAGCGGAGCGACGCGCAGCGAAAGGGTTAAGCGTTGGCCAGATCGATGCTGATCGCCTGCCACGCGCCCTCTTGGCTGTCGCGGCGGTAGCAGCGGACATAGGTCTTGGACCCGACCACCCGCATCGCATCGCGGATTGCCTGCATGGCGCGCTGCCAGCGCGGGTCCTTGATCTCTAGGCGCAGCAGCATGAACACCTCGGACCGGTTGATCTGGCCCGGCTTGTCCGTCCGGAACGCGCGGGTCACCAGCGCGCGCAATTCGTCGCGCGCGCCCGCTGCCCATTCGTTCAGGCATTCGTCGATCAGCCCCTTGGCGGTCTGCAGCTCGGGGCCGAAGTCGATGTAATCGGCCACCTGCACCGCAATTTTGAACAGACCGTCATGGGTCATCAGGGTCTTGTTGCCCTTGGCCCCGCCAATGGTGGCCCCATATTCCTGCTCCAGCAGCGCCTCAAACCCGCCGATGTCGTCAAAGGTGTGTGCCTTGAACCGCGCCACCTGTGCCGACAGGGCGATGGCATGGCCGATGATCCGGCGCACCACTTCGTCTTGCAGGATGTGCTGCGGCTTGATCAGCGCCACGGGCACCAGCGCGCCCTTGGCATCCTGCATGTAGTCTGCCCCGTTCACGGTCTGGCGACCGCTGGGCATCGGGCTGGGTTCAAACTGGCTCATTGGGCTTCCTTTTCAGGGTTTCGGGTTTCAGAAGGTCGGCAGGCAGCGCCCCCGACAGGGCGATGACAGCCGCCATCGCCGCGACCTCGTCGCAGGTCACCTGCATCGCACCGCGCGTGCCCAGCAGGTCGACCTTCAGCACGCCACGCGCGGCAAGCTTTCGCATCTCGGCATCGGTCCAGCGGGCGGGATCAGCCATGGCGCACCTGAATCAGCAGGATCGCGGCGGCGCGGGCTTCGCCATCTGTCAGCTCGGGATTGGCCAGCACTGACTTGACTGCGTTCAGGCACAGGTCGGGTGTCATGCCCGAACTGCCCGCCTTCAGCACGGCCTGACGGGCGAACAACATCTCGCGTCGATAGTCGTCGTCTTGGGCAATCCGGTCGGCAACCTGTTCGATGCCATAGCGCACCGTGGTTTCATCGCGCCCACCAATCAGCGCGCCAATTTCGGCGAGTGTCAGGTGGGTCAGGTCGCGCAACAGCCACATCAACTCGTGGCGGACACGCGCCACCGGCCGGATCATGGTCCGCGAGTCGATGATCAAGTTCGACGCGGCGTTCCGAAGGGTCAGAAAGGCTTCAATGACTTGTGGCGCAGGCAGTGTCGCTTTCATCGGGGGGGGCATCAGGCTCATGGGGTGTCCTCCGTGGGGGCGGTGGCGTTGTTGCGGGGGCAGCGGGCGCAGGCGTGGAACATGCGCACGCGGGTCGGATTGCCGATGGCAAAGGTGCGGGACTTCTCGCGCCAGTCCTGACAGGCCTGCAGCGGGATCTCGCCAAGGCCGGGGCACGTCACCTGCCCCGCCATCAGCACGCCGCGCACCCGCTCTTCGATGCGGTCCAGACCGGCGGCATAGGTGTTGCGCAGAACCTGACTGACGACCGCGCCAGACCGATCCAACCGCTTGGCGACAGCGGCCTGCGACGTGCGCCCGCATTCGGAGGCCAAGACCAGCACCCAATCAGGGGCAGCCTCGCCCCATGCGGCGCGGACGGTTTCAAGGGGGGCTTGAAGGCCGGGTTTAAGGGCGTTCATGCGGCACCCCCGATCAGGCGGGTGGCATTGGTGTTGGGGTCGATGACCGCCCGCACCCGGCGCACCACCGGGGCCTGCGGGCCGGTCACATCGACCAGCCGATAGATCGCCTCGCGCTGCATCGCCGGGGCCGCGCGGCGGGTCACGGTCAGATAGCCTGTGTCCAGCAGGGCGCGGCAGTAGTCTGCCGCCGCTTTGGCATCGACCTGAACCGTCTCTGTCGTGGAATGCGCGGCAAGGTCGGTCGGCATGAAGGACCCCAGCTTGCGCATCGACGTCCACATGTTCTCTTCCGGGGTGCGCAGACGCTGCGGCTCGACCCGCACAAAATCCGCCTTGCAGCGCCACAGCGACCGCCCGGCTCCGGTCTGGCCGTCCTGCAACTGGTCGACCGCCCCTTCCTTGATCCAGCCGCGCACGATCCGCGTGGCCTGCTCGACCGAGATTCCGACCGCATGGCTGATATCGGCATAGCCCCACCGATCCATGATCAGCGCCTTCGCCCATGCCGCCTCGGACACTGCCAGAAAATTGGCGGCAGTCACCGCCAGCGCCTTTGGCTTTGGCTTGCGCATCATGCGGCACCCCGACGCTGTGCAGGGGCTGACAGGCTGCGCGGCATCGGCGCGTTGCGCGGCTGTGGCGCTTCACCCGTGTGAAACCCCTGATCGCCCCAGTCGGCCATGGTCATCGACGTCAGCCCGCGCACCGCCGCGAACTCGCGCAAGGAGGCAAGGTTGGTCGACACGTTGCGCAGCGACCCGCGCGACGCCTTCAGCAAGGCGTGCCGCACGTCCGGGCCAAGGGTCACGCCCCGCGCATAGATGGCGGCAAGAAAGCCCACGTCTTCAATCGTGGCCTCTTCCATGCCGACCCATGACAGGATGCGGCTGTGAACGCGCTCCCAGCGCTGCAGGCGCTGCGGCAGCATCTCTTCGCCCATCAGGATCACCGGCACGGCGCTGATGTCGTGCAGACGCCGCACGATCTCGATCGGGCGGTCTGACAGGATGTGATCTGCCTCGTCGATGATCAGCGGGCGTCCGCTGCGCCCCAGCTGCTCGGCCGCCTGCATGAACAGCGCGTCCGTTGTGCGCGCCGGGCGCAGGCCCAACTCGACCACGATCATGGTCAGCAGGCCCTTGACCCCACCAATCGGCATCGCCTCGACATGGCAGGCATTCAGACTGTTGCAGGCGTAAACCGCTGCCGTGGTCTTGCCGCGACCGGCCCGGCCATAGATGCAGCCAAGACCCGGCAGGCCGTATTCGCGGGTCTCGATCCGCTTGATCAGGGTCGTCAGCCGACTGACATTCGCCAGCGGGGCAACACTGTTGTAAAGGGGCGGTTGTTCTGACATTCTGGACTCCTTCAAGCCTGTATTTGCCGCCGGCAGGCCCACCAGCCTCCGGCGGTTTCTTCATCCAAGGTACGCATCGCCAAAGTCGCGCTTCATCTGCGCCTCGGCCTGGTACTCGGCCGTGTGCTGGTAGACGTTCAACCAGCGCTGCTGTTCGGGGGTGACCGCCTGCCCCCGCTCCATCCGCGCCTCAAGGTCCAGCGCCCGAAGATAGCGGTCGCGCGGGGCCTCCTCGGTGGGCTTGGCGCGGTTCAGCCGCGCGGTCAGATCGGCCACGATCACCGCTTGCTCGGCCACGATCCCGGCACGATCCTCGACCGGCTGGTCGCGGCGGGCGGCAAAGGCAGCTTCGGGCAGCGGGGTCTGGCCACGCTTGCCAAAGGTCGGGCGCACCACCTTGGCCTCGGTCGTGGGGGCCGGGGCCTCTGCCGCTGCCGCCAGATCGTCGAGGCTGCGCCCCACTTCGGTGGCGGTCAGGCGGCGCTGCGCTTCCAGCGCGGCCCGCTCGGCCTTGATCCATGCGCCACGGGCGCGGGAATGGGCGCGGGCTTCGTCCATGTCGAAGAACCCGACCTTCTGGCGCACCGGCGCGTGGCCCAGATAGGCATTGCCCTCGGAATAGACGTGGACCCCATCCCAGAACGCTGCCGGGTCAAAGCGGATGATGACCCGCTCGCCCACAATCCGGTGCATCCAGTCCGCCCAGAACTCGTTGCCCTGCAGCCAGACAGCCCCGGTGTTGGCGTCGGCCCGCACGCGGTCTGCCGCCAGCAACCACCAGCGCTTCTGCGCCTCGGTGGCCTTCTTGATCGGTCGAGTTGCATAGCTTTCGGCAAAGACCTCGGCAAATGACCGGCCAAAGGCCACCTCCGACCGCCGCCCCTGCCGGGTGTTGTGCTCTTCGATGCCCTCAGCCAGGACTGTCAGGAAGTCTTCCAGCGGGATAGCCTTGGACCCGTAATTCTCGGGCTTGGCGTCCGGGCGGTTGCCGGTATAGGCCCCGGCAAGGCGCGGGTCCTTGGCGATGGACGAACACATGTCGCGGAAGGCGCGTTCAATCGGCTTCGACTGCCCGCTGTAGGGCGTCGCCCAGTGGATCTTGCAATCCAGCGCGGTGAACAGGCCGGGGATGTCTTCCTCGCGCACCTTGAACCGGTACCGGGTCGATGCGCCGCCCGTGATCGCCTTGGCGGCGAACTCGCGCCCGTTGTCCAGAAGCACATGTTCGGGGATGCCCCACTCGCTGATCATGTCGCCCGCGCACAGCAGCACGGCGGTGCTGTTCGGGGTGACGTCCAGCCGCCAGGCAAGGATGCGGCCCGAATAGATGTCCTGAAACGCCACCATCTGGGGCCGGATGATCTGTTCCGGCTCACCCTTCGGCGCGGGCCATTTCACGAACACGTCGAACTTGTGGAAGTCGGCGTTCACCGCCTCCATTGCGCCCAGACAGGTCTTGTCGCGCACCTGCACCGGATACATGCGCTTCAGGGCATCCACGCCTTGCCGCGCCAGAACCTGGACGGCGGTCGACACCGCTGCATCCAGCCGCCGCCGCATGGTGCGCTCGGGCAAGGTGCCCCAGCCCTTGGCCTTGGCCACGCGCAGGGCGCGGCGGTAACAGTCGGTGAACGGTGGCGCTTCGTTGCGCAGATAGTCGGCCTTGATCTGGTCAAAGAACTCCGGGTCGCAGTCCTTGACCGCTGCCCGGCGCTGCTCGACCGGGGCTGCCCGGTGGCGGGGGGCAAGGTAAGGCAGACGGTCGTCCGACCGCACCCCTTCGATCATGCCCATCCAGTTCCAGATCGTGCGCGTGGCAATGCCATCCAGACGCGCCACATTCACGATCGCCATATGCCGCCCGACGGCGGGCTCCAGCGCCTCGACCTTCTGGATCACCAGCAGCCGCGCCTGTGCCTTGTCCTTGACCGACTGCGGCAAGCCTTCGAACCATGCCCATGCCTCATCCCGCGACGGGCGGTCGGCGGCAACCGGGGCGGACACGTCAGACAGCAGCCTGCGCTGCGCGCGCGACGGGAACAGCCGCCAGCTATACTCCCACCCGCCCCCGCGCCCCTCGCGCCGCCGGGCAAAGGCCGGGTTGCCGCGCCATGCGGAACGCTTGATGACCGCGTCCACACCCTGCCGGGTAGCAGGCAGATCAGGCAGCTCTGCAGCGGCGATTTCTTCCGCCGTCCACCACTCGCGCTCGGGGGTCAGGCGGGCTGTCATTGCACCCTCCTGATCAGCGTCAATCCCGACAGCGGAACGAACGCGACCTTCCGCTTGGGATCGCCGGTCTTGTTCCAATCCGTCTCGTCGAGATAGACAACTTTCGCCGTCTTGTTTTTCGTCTGGATGGCCGTGATCTCGCCCAGATGCGTGGCGGGTCCATAGCTGCCGTCACCAACGAACTCGACCTCGTCACCGATCTCGATCTCGTAAGGGCTCTCGTCCGACCCACTGTCGCCATAGAAGAACACGACTTTGGCGCGGGGCTTGCGGCGGACGGCCTTCAAAGCCTCCTGAAGGAATGCCCTAGTCATTCGGCGCCGCCTTCCAGTTCGGCCAGATCATCGGCGAACTCGTGCATGAACCTCCGCCGCGCCGCCATCGGGGCGCGCGCCCAGACTTTCACCAGCGCTTGAAAGGCGTCTTCAGCCGGGTCTTTTTCGGGGGCTGCACTGCCCTTTTCTTTGGCGATCCATACCCGCCGCGCCTCACCCGCCGACTTGGCCTCGCCTTTGATCAAGGCGTCGATCACCGCATAGCGTTCGGTCACTTCGCCGATCTTGGCGATCTCGATCAGGTCCTTCAGCGTCACCGGACGGGCGGCCTGCCGCAACCGTGCGGAATCCACACCCAGCTTGGTTCCGGCCTCGATCAGCCGCCGCACATGACGGTCTGACATGCCGAACTTTTCTGCCGTCGCGCGGGCGAACGATGCGACGGACATCGTGTCCGCCGCATCCCACCGTTTAGCGGCCAGCGCGGACCCGGTTGCAGCCTTGGCTTCCGGATGCAGCTTCTCGTATAGGCGCTTGCGCTCGGCCAGAAACACCGCCGTATCCAGCGGGTTCATCTCTGCCCCGGCAAGGTTGTCGTCGATCTCCATCAGCCGTGACCAGTCGTCGGTCACGTCGACCCAGACCTTCGCCTCAATGGTCTCCCACCCCAGACGTTTTGCGGCCTCAAGACGATGCCCGCCCGCGATCAGGACCAGATCGCCATTCTTCTTTCGGCGCACATGGATCGGGTCCTTCATCACGCCGACTTCGCCGATCGAGGCGATCAGGCTCTCAACACCGGCGTCGCTCACGGGCCGCAGCCGGTTCCGGGTGTCGATCTCGGCCACTGGCACGTGACCAGTCATCTGCAAGGTCGGGCTTTTCATGTCTTCGGGGCCTTCGTCATGGTGTAGTAGAAGCGCCAGCCCGCCCCACCGGGGGCCATTTGCTTGACGCAGGTGATCTCCGCGCCGTGATGGCGCAGCTCGGCCACGGCGGCGTTCACGGCCATCACCCGCGCCCTGCGGACGATGTCGCGCGTCGTGCGCGGCTTGCCGTCCGAAAGCAGCTGCAGCACCCGCTGCAGCCTTGGGCTATCCAGCCGCGCCGCCTTGATGTGGCCAAGCTGTCCGCTCATCCTGTGCGCCTCCGGGGGTTGATGAAGCTGTAGGCTTGGGTGTCGTGCGCCATCACCCGGCAGGTGCCGCACAGCCGGTTGTGCGGGCCGTCGCTGTCAAAGCTCTGGCCGCAGCACATGCAGGCCCGCGCGCCCCGCTTCGACCTGGCATCGGCGTCCCGCTGACGGCTGTCGCGGGTCATCAAGGCTCGGTTCCGGTCGGTAAACGGACCTGCCACATGTTCATCGTCGGGGGAGTAGACGTGGTACTGGCCGTTCAGCAGTTGGATGTTGAATTTGGCGAAACGGGGTTTGGAATAATGCCCGGACATCAGCGCACATCCTTCCGGTTCAGCCACAGGGTAATCCGCCCCAGAAGCTGGCTCACCGAGCAACGGTCGAGGGCGTCCACCAGCGCATCGACCGACACCGTGTAGCGGGCCGTGGCGATATCGCGGGCCTGCTGCGTCGCCTGCCGGTCGCGCATCTGATCGCGCGCCACCAAAGCTGCCCGCAGATGCGCCATCGCGTCCGTCCAGGCTTGGGGGATCAAGCCGGGGACGGTCATTGCGCCACCACCGCGCCGGGTTCCGGCGCAATCAGCATGGCAAACACGGCAAGGGCCAGCAGCCCCACGCCAAGGACAGCCGCCCCCGGCCCATCCTCAAAATCATCAAGCCACCGAAGCAGTCGTCCAAGCATGGTCAGCACTCCTTTTCAAAGTCCGCCCGCGCCAGTCGCAGAGCGGCGGTTTCAACATCCCGCGCGGCTGCCGAAAGGGCGGCGAACAGCGCAGGCTCAGTGGTGGAAATCAAAAGCTGCCGCCCGACCGCGACTCGGTCCGCTTGCGAAAGCTGCGACAGCAGCGCTTCGGCGATGGCGCGCTTGCCAATGCGGCTCGGATGGGCATGCGCAATCAGGGCCATCATGCCGCCCTCCGCTTGCGCTTTGCGGCTGCCGAAGAAGGCCGAGGAACATCCGCAGGCCATTCCAGATCGGCGGGCCAGTTCTCATCAAACCAGCGCATTGCGTTGGTGAAGGTATCAAAATGGCAGCCCTTGCCCTGACCGAGCAGGACAAAGGTCTTGTTATGAACGCCGACGCGCTTGGCGACAGTCATCAAAGACCGCCCGATGTAGGCAGCGTAGGTGGATGCTAGGTGTGTGAGGTGTTCGTACTCCATGCCGCATTAAATGGATATTTCCATAGATTAATCAATGGCTTTTTCCATCGTTTCGTACACGGTTTGTTGCTAGTTTGGTTACCTTGTGCGTCGGGCGGCAAAAAGTGTAAATTTCCACCATGTATACCCCGCCACATCTTCTGACATTGATCGAACGCCGCATGAGCGAATTGGGCATGACCCAAGCGCAACTCGGCCTTCGGGCATTTGGAAAATCGGATAACACAGCCATCCAAAGCCTGAAGAAAGGGTCCTCTCCGGCAATCGATCGGCTCGAGGCCATGGCGTCTGCTCTTGGCTGGGAAGTCTACTTTGGCCCACCACGTCGTGCGCCAGGGCTTGCAGAGCCAGAGGCAGAGGACGACTTCACCGTCGCAAGGGCAGCAAAGCCGGGGTTCTCAGTTCTGCCGTGGCTTGATCCCGGTCCCGGCAAGGGATCAGCGCCCGTTGCATTCCTAGACACTTGGCTGTCGTCCAACGCCCTTATCATCGACAATCTGGCGGCAGCCAATGCCACCGTGATCAACCTTGAAGGGTTCGACCCCAAGCGCACCCTCGCAGTGATCGACAAATCAGCTCCACGGCGGGGCTTTGGCCTGTGGTGCCACAAGGAAGGCATGCAGACTATTCTCTCAACGACCGTCTTTGAAAAGAGCAGCATGATCCTTCAGTCAGCGACGCCAGACCTGCCTGCGAGGCTCGTTGACAATTGGCCGAAAGGCCCGGTGCTGCCAGCAGGCAAAGTTGTCTGGCTGGGGTTTCTGCCGCCAGCGTGAATTAACGCTTGCGCTTCATGCGATCCAGATCGCCCGCAATCTCGGCCATGGATCGCGGCTCCAGCTTCTTAGCTTGCGCAGTCTCGGCGGGGCTTCCCGACGCTGCACTGTCAACCCCTCGCAAAGCATCTCGGATTTCGATCAAGACGACCAAGACGCGGTCTGCGGCCAGAAGTAGCGCACCCATCAGGGCTAGGCCTAACGCAGCGCCAAGAAACGGTAGGAAGCCGTCGTTCACCAAGAGAATGAAGGCGACTGCTGAAAACCCGAAGGCCACCCATGCCGCTACGCGCAACGCCACCATGTCGATGTCTCCAAGACAATATGCTCCACTTGACCACCAGAGCGTGAACTGCAAGCAGTTGTCGTGTGTTAGGCCGAATCCTAACTGGTAGAAATGGAGATGTAAAATGCGTTCAATCGTCCTTCTGACGGCTGCGGCAGCGGTAAGCGGTTGCGTGTCACAACCCGTCGTATCCGACTTCAACGGCGACAGCGTAAAGATCCAAAGCGACGCATTTCTCGCGCCAAAGCAATCAGCCGAAACGGACGCCGAAGCCCTCCGCATCTGTAGGGCCGGCGGCAAACGCCGGGCGGAATATGCCTCAACACGCCAGCTGCCAAACTACATCTCAGAACACCTGTATCTCTGCCTGAACTGAAAAATCCGTTGCATGTTCCAACGCAAAAGGCCCCAAGGTTGCTTGGGGCCTTTTCTTTTGATTTCAATCGGATAGGCCGAACATGCAACTGGCGTTGAAACATGCGGCCAGATTTGCATGTTCGGAGACCGAACGGGTGGCCCTTCTCGCGCATCGGGTTGGCGCAACATCGCCATTTAACCCTTATTTTATGGGCCTTTAAATGATCTAATCCGAATCCATCCACCATGCACTCAACGGGCCTCTGATCGCCATCCAGTTGTCCTTTCCAGCGAGTATGCAAACTTCTCTTGCCGCTCTCTTCCATCAAGCCGCATCTGCCTAACCCCCTGTAAACGCGCCATAACCATCCGTTCCCACCAATAACCACCCGTTCCCGCATTTCCTGCAGATATCGGTGTCAACACACAGTTGTGGCTCGCCACGGAAGTTTGCACAGTTTGACAAGCAAACTTGCAGCAGCGTCTCAATCTGAGTTGTGGGGTATCTGGTGTTGATCGGCGCGCAATAGTGACCCCGCTACCGGGGTGATCGGCGTCCAAAAGGGACCCCTCCTGCGGGGCATGGGTCCATAGTCC
>JAFGXY010000008.1 GCA_016936395.1 Paracoccaceae bacterium
CTCGTCGCGATTGTCGGAGGGGTGCAGCACCAGCCCCCGGCGCGGCGCGATACGCGCGACATAGGGAATGTAGCCCACCACATCCGTCGCCTCGGCCAGGGCGGATGTCACCTCGGGGGTGATCAGATGGTCCGCCCCCGGACCAAGCCCCGCGACTGCAACCCAGCCGGTCATTCCGGCGCTCCTGCCACGGGGCGGCGGCCCTGCCCATGCACAAGCACGATCGCGAAATAGGGACAGTCTGACGCCTCGATTTCGGACAGGCGGGCAATGCGCTGCCCCGGCATGGTGCCGCGTTCGACCAGCCAGGCGTCCTCCAACCGGCCCGCCGCTGCCAGCGCCCGGCGGACGCGGGGCAGGTTGCGCCCGGTCTTCATGATTGCCAGCGCATCGGCGGTTTTCATCTGTGCCACCAGTTCCGCCTCGGGCAGTGTGCCCATCACAACGGTCAGCACATCGTCGCCCCAGGACATCGGCTCTCCGAGCACGTTCCAACATCCGACCATACCGGGGATGCCGGGGATCACCTCGATGGGGACATCCGCGCGCAGCCGCGTGTAAAGATGCATGAATGAGCCGTAGAGAAACGGATCGCCTTCGCACAGAACGACCACCTCTGCCCCGTTGGCGACCAATGTCCGCAGACGGGCCGCCCAGTCGTCATAGAACGCGGACAGCAGGCGAATGTAGTCAGGGCTGTCAAAGGGCAGTTCGGTGGTGATGGGATATTCCATCGCATGTTCGATCGCGGCGGGGTGCAGCATGCCGTCCACAGTGCGCCGCGCCTGACCCTGACGCCCGGCTTTTCGAAAAAAAGCGATGTGGCGCGCACTGCGGATCACCCGGTCTGACCGGACCGAGATCAGATCCGGATCGCCCGGTCCCAGACCCGCACAAATGATCTTGCCCATTTCCGTCATTCCTTGCGACTTGCCAAGGCATTGACGCAGGCAACAGCGATGGCCGATCCACCCAGGCGGCCGGCGACGATCACCGATGGCGCGGGCGGGACGGCCATCAGCGCCTCTTTCGACTCTGCCGCCCCGATGAACCCGACCGGGCAGCCGATGATCGCCGCCGGACGCGGGCAAGCGGGATCCTCGAGCATGTTGAGCAAGTGAAACAGTGCGGTCGGCGCATTGCCGATCGCCACCACGGCCCCCTGCAGATGCGGCCGCCACATCTCGACCGCCGCCGCCGAACGGGTGGTTCCCATCTGTGCAGCCAGCGCGGGCACGGCGGGGTCATGCAAGGTGCAGATCACGGCATTTCCGGCGGGCAGACGCGGGCGGGTGATACCTTCGGACACCATCCGCGCATCGCACAGGATGGGCGCGCCTGCCTCCAGTGCCGCGCGGGCCGCGATCGCCATGCCCGGGGTAAAGCGGATATGCGACTCCAGACCCACCATCCCCGCCGCATGGATCATGCGCACGACGACGATCTCTTCCTCGGGGGTAAAGCACGCCAGATCGGCCTCGGCCCGGATGGTAGCGAAAGAGTGCAAATAGATCACGGCCCCATCGGTTTCATAGACATGCGGCATCAGAACAGTCCTTTCAGGTCGATCTGCGCGGCGGCCAGATCAAAGACATCGGGGCGGGCTTGCGCCGCACCATCGCGGATCAGGTCAAAGCCACGCGCGGTTGCCACCAGCGTCACATCGGCCGCTGCCGGATGGGCGCAGCCTTTGGCGCAGCCAGAGACATGCAGCACCCGCCCCGGCGGCACTTGCGGGGCCAGCCGCCGCGCCAGATCGCGCACCGGGGCAAACGCTTGCCCGCAGCCTGGCGCGCCTGTGCAGGCCATCACGCGGCGCAACGGCGCGTCGGGCCGGGTCAGCACGCCGGGAAGGTCGGGCAAACTGTCCAGCCCTTCAACCAGCACCATACGCCAGGGGGTGACCCGCAAGGCACCCAACAGGGCCATCTTGGCAAATGTCTCGGCGCCGATCTGGCCGAACGCGAAGCCCAAAAGCGCACCTTGCGGGCACAGACCGGGATCAGGTGCCTGCACCGCCAGCGCCGGCGCGACCATCGGCGCAAGCGCCCCGGTCGGGCCTGCACCCGTGGCGATCAGCGCGGCCATGCGCCCGCGGGCGTCCTGCACGCCGCCAGCGGCGACAAACCATTGCGCAAGGGCCAGGACAGCTTGCGCAGCCTCGGGCTCGATCACGCGGGCGCCGAAGGGTGCACCGTCGCAGCGCAGCAGCAGTCCGCCATCCGCCGCCCGCTCGAGGCGGATATCGGCTGACGCGCCCCGCAACACCGGGGCAGGGCCGGTATCGACCGCAAAGCCGAACTTGCCCGGCAGGTCGGGCGCGTGCGCCAGCGCAAGGGCAAGCTCTGCCGCCAGCCGGTCGGTCACGGCATCGGCAAAGGGGGTGACTGTCATGTTGCGCCGAGCCTCGGTGGCGGGGTCGGGATCTGTCAGGCCAAGGTCACGCAGCGCGTCGATCAGGGCAGGGTGGTTTGCCTCGCTTATCCCACGCAACTGAACATTGGCCCGCGCGGACAACTCGATCATCCCGTTGCCAAAGGCGCGGGCGGCGGCAGCGATGCCGTCAACCTGCGTCGGGGTCAGCCGTCCGCCCGGCGGGCGCAACCGCACCACCAGCCCGTCGCCCGACATCATCGGCCGCAGCGCGCCCGGACACCAGCCCTGCACCGTGAACGCAGGCCCGCTCATCCGCAGACCCCGATGCCGGCCGCAATCGAATTGCGCAGCGTGACCCAAAGCCCCGCCTCGGCAAGACGACGGAACAGGTCGCGCAAAGCATCGAGCGCCGCCGGATTTTCGCGCGCCATGAACGCCACCACGTCATCGCGGCCCAGCGTCGCCTCATGATAGAGGTCGAACAGATGCGGCGGCACAGACCCGGCCAGATGGGCAAAGGCGGCCATGTGGTCCAGCGTGGCGGCGATCTCGGCCGCCCCGCGATAGCCATGCGCCATCATGCCGTCGGCCCAGGCCGGATTGGCCGCCCGCGCGCGCACCACGCGCGCGATTTCCTCGGTCAGACTGCGCGCGCGCGGACGGTCGGCCTGCGTGGTGTCAAGGTGATACAACGCCGGTTTCGCTGCGCCAAGCCGGGCAAGAGCCGCGGCAAAGCCCGCCTCATGCGCGGCATAATCCGCCGCCAAGAGCAGGTCGCTTTCCGGCAGATCCTGCGCGTGCACAAAGGCATCGGCGGCCCGCAGCCGCGCCTCCAGCCCGGCGCGGTCATCGTAGCTGACCCCATCCACGCCGATGGCCCAACTGGAAGCCGCGATCCAGGCCTCTCCGGCTGCCGCTCGGGCAGCGTCCGTAAAGCTGTCCATCGCAACGCCCATTCCCAGGCCGTATTGACCCGGACGCGGGCCAAAGACCCGTGCGCCCCGCGCAAGATAGGGGTTCATGTCGGCGGCCTCGTCGCGCGCAGTCAGGGCGGCGATCCCGGTTTCAAACAGCGTGGCCAGCCCCGGAAACACATCTCGAAACAGGCCCGATACCCGCAGCGTCACATCGATGCGCGGCCGGTCAAGCAGCGTCAGTGGCACCACCTCGACCCCGCTGACCCGGCCCGAACCCGCATCCCAGACCGGTGCCAGACCTGCCAGATGCAAGGCCATCGCGAATTCTTCGCCTGACGTGCGCATCGTGGCGCTGCCCCACAGATCCACCACCAGACCGCGCGGCCAGTCGCCGTGATCCTGCAAGTGCCGACGCAGCAATTCTTCGGCCAGCTTGACACCCTGCGCATGGGCCGACCGGCTGGGAACGGCGCGCGGGTCGACCGAATACAGATTGCGCCCCGTCGGCAGCACATCGCTGCGACCCCGGTTCGGAGACCCTGACGGACCCGGCGCAATCCGCCGCCCGGCCAGCGCCATGAGGAGCCCTGCGCGCTCCTGCGCGCCGCACGCCCCCTGACCCAGCACATGCAGTCCCTCGCCAAACTGGCTTTCCTTGATGTCGCAAACATACCGGTCGATCCGGGTGATCGCCTCGGCCATGCTGGCCCCTTTGGGCACGCCCAGATCGTCTTCGACCCCGATGGCCTGCGCTTCGGCGCGGATATCGGCGATCAGCCGGTCGCGCCGCGCCGGATCCAGCCCGTCGGCGGTAGAGTATTCATCCAGCAGGCATTCCAGCCGTTGCATCGCGTCGGGCAGCACAGAGGCGACCATCGGCGGCGGCAAATGGCCCAGTGTCAGCGCACCGATCCGGCGCTTGGCCTGTGCGGCTTCGCCGGGGTCGTTGACGATGAAGGGGTAGATCACCGGCAGATCGCCCACCAGAACCTCGGGCCAGCATTCCGACGACAGGGCCACCGACTTGCCGGGCAGCCATTCCAGCGTACCATGCGCGCCCATGTGAACCAGCGCGTGCAGTCCTTGGGCCTGAAGCCAAAGGTAAAAGGCGACATAGCCATGGCGCGGGGTGCGCGACAGATCATGGTAATCGCCGTCGCGTGTCGCCACGGCACCGCGTTCAGGCTGCAGCGCGACGAGGGCGTTGCCGCGCAGCACAGCGGCAAAGCAGAAATTGCCGTCTTGAACTGATGGGTCTTGTTCGACGGCCCCCCAATCGGCGGTAACCGCGTCGCGCAAGGCGGTGGGCAGCCGCGCCAGTGCCGGCAGATACGCGCTAACCGGCCAGCGGATGTGCGTTTGTTCCAGCGACGCCACCAGACCCGCGCCGCCCGGCACGGCATAGCCCTGGGCCGCAAGGCTGGTCAGCAGGTTTTCCGTCGAGGCCAGCGCATCCAGACCCACGGCATGGGCCATCTGATGCGGTCGGCCGGGATAGGTGGACAGGATCACCGCCAGCCGCCGCTGGTCAGCCTGTGCCGTGGCAAGCCTGTGCCAGGCTTCGACCCGGCGCACGACGGCCGCCAGACGCTCGGGATCGACCCGGTGTGCAAAACGCGAGAATTGCAGGTCGGGGTGTCGCTTGCCCGGGGATTTGAACGAGATCACGCCAGAGAAAAGGTGCCCGTCAACCTCGGGTAGCACCACGTGCATCGCCAGATCGGCGGGTGACAACCCGCGATCCGCGGCCAACCAGTCACGCCTGCGCGCGGTGGACAGCGCCACCTGAAACACCGGGCAATCGAGCCGGTCAAAGGGCGTGGAGCCGTCCTCGGCCCGGGCAGAAAACGCGGTCAGGTTCACGACGGCCACCGGCTGGCCTTGCAGATGCAAGGCCAGCCAGTCAGCAAAACCCGGCGCCTTGAGGGTCGTTGCAAACACACCGCATGCCGCAAAGCCCGCTGCCCGCAGCGCATGGATCAGCGCATCCACCGGCGCCGTGTCGGCCGAGGTCAGATAGCTGCGATAAAAGCTGACCAGCACAAGCTTGCCAGCAACCGGCGCAGCGATCACCCCGTCTTGCGGGTCATAAAACCCCATGTCCGGCACGCGCTTGTCACCCGGCACCGGCCCGGCATACAGCCCCGCCGACAGCGCCAACTGTGCCAGCGCCGCCTGTGCGGCAACAGCCCCTCCCGCGTCGCACAAGGCCGCAAGGCGCCGGAGTGTCGAGATCGGCAGGGTTGAGACAGCATCCAGCGCGGCATCGGGCCGCCCGTCGGCAGGCAGCACCGCCAACGCGATGCCGCGCCGCCGCGCCAGATCCTGGATCGACGCAAGGCCGTAAGGCCAGTAAGCCTCGCCCCCGATCAGGCGGATCAGGATCGCACGCGCGCCTGCCAAGGTGCGCTCGACATAGGTATCCACAGACACCGGATGCCGTAACGCCACGATGTTTTGCAGACGCAGGCTTGGCAGCCTGCCTGCCGCCCGTTCCCAGCCTGCGGCGAATGCCCCAAGGTCGCTGTCGGAAAACGACATCACCACCAGCTCGGCCGGGTCCTGGCCCGGGTCAAACGGGGCTTCGGCCTGGTCCAGACCATGGGTTTCGCGGAAAACGACGTGCATGATGCGCGGTCACGCCCCCAAGATGCGATGGATGGCGTCAGCGTCGATGTGGTGATGTTCGGCAATCACCACCAGTTGCGACTGCCGGGGGTCCGCCCCCCAGGGCCGATCGAACTGATGGCGCACGCGTTCGCCGACCGCCTGCACCAAAAGCCGCATCGGTTTGCCTGACAGGGCCACGTAGCCCTTGACCCGCAAGATGTGCTGCTCGCGCGCAAGGCGCTGGATCGCTGCGACAAGGCTGTCGGGGTCCGCAATTTCGGGCAGGGTTACAACGACGCTGGCGAAATCGTCATGCTCGTGGTCGTCATGGCCGTCGTGATGGCTGGGCCGCGCGTCGATGTCGTTTTCGGCCGCCGCGTTCAACCCGAGGATGACCCGGGGGTCGATCAGACCATCAGTCATCGCCAGAACCGGCAGGCGACGCGGCGCTTCGGCCTCGATCACGGCGCGGGCGGCGGCAAGCCCCGCCTCGCCGGCCAGATCGGCCTTTGACAGCAGCACGATGTCGGCACAGGCGATCTGGTCCTCGAACACCTCGGACAGGGGCGTTTCGTGGTCCAGAGCGTCATCGCCGGCCCGCTGGGCATCGACGGCAGCCACATCGGGGGCAAAGCGGCCTGCGGCAACGGCCTCGGCATCGGCGATGGCCACCACCCCGTCCACGGTGATCCGTGACCGGATTGCGGGCCAGTCAAAGGCCTTGAGCAAAGGCTTTGGCAATGCCAGACCCGAGGTCTCGATCAGGATGTGATCCGGGCGCTGGGGGAGGGCCATCAGCGCCTCGATCGTGGGGATGAAATCATCAGCCACTGTGCAGCAGATGCAGCCATTGGCCAACTCGACGATGTTTTCCAACGGGCAGTTTTCGTCGGCGCAGGATTTCAGGATGTCGCCATCCACGCCGAGCGTGCCAAACTCGTTGACCAGAATGGCCAACCGCTTGCCTTGCGGGTTCTGCATCAGGTGACGGATCAGCGTCGTCTTGCCCGCGCCAAGAAAGCCGGTGATCACGGTGACAGGGATTTTGGTCAGGTCAGACATTGGCTGGCTCCATTGGGGGAAGGCGCGCAAGTGTTTGCTTGCGGAAAATCGTGGGGCGTTCACGCCACGGCACAAGACCATCTGTGGTGGCGGCAAACAGGGCTGCACCGCGCAGTATTTCGGCGACATCCGCTTCGGTCATGCGGCCATAGACGTAGGACCATCCCCCCGGCTTGGTCAGTGCGATGGCGCAGCCATGGTCGCAGGCCGACAGGCATTCGACCTCGCGGATGTGCACGCCCTCGGGGGCCGGGACCTGGGTCAGGGCTTCATGCAGTTGCGCACCCGGGCAAAGCTGACCCTCGATCACGGGTTGGCCGGCGCGACAGGTCTTGCAGACATATAATATGGTGGCCATGCCATCCCTCTGGTCTTGTGGACAAACGGGGATTGCCAACGGTTTGGGCAGGACTGCCCCATCCGAAGGCCACGGAACACCCCGTCCGTGGGCTACTGTATTGGCGTTGGCAGGTCTCCCGGCTTGCGGATATCGGGGGTGTTGCCCCGGTGCCCTGTCCTCCTTCCCGATCTGACGATCAGTGGCTTGGACAGGCCTTTCCGTTCACGGTCGCGGGGGCGGCTGCGCTTTGGCTTTCTGACTGCAATCGTCGGAAAACCTGTCGCATTCCCTTTTCACCTGTCCTACGACAGGCACCAATGCACGCTACCCCAATGACACACGGACTGACAAAGTCAAGAAGAAGGACAACACAATGACCGGCTCCACCGACATTCCCATGCCGATCGAAGATGCGGACCTTGCGCGTCATGCCGCGAAGATGGCCAAGAAAAAAGCCGCGCGCGACCGGATGATGGCCGGAAAAGACGACGAGAAGGGATTGATCATCGTTCATACCGGTGCGGGCAAGGGCAAGTCATCGTCGGGTTTCGGGATGATCCTGCGCTGCATCGCGCATGGTATGCCGTGCGCCGTGGTGCAGTTCATCAAAGGGGCGTGGGATACCGGCGAGCGGCGGCTGATAGAAGCCAACTTTGCCGATCTGTGCCAGTTTCACGCGATGGGCGAAGGTTTCACATGGGAAACGCAGGACAAGGCGCGCGATATTGCTGCGGCGCGGCGTGGCTGGGACAAGGCAAAGTCGCTGATCCTGAATCCCGAGATCCGCTTTGTGCTTTTGGACGAGATCAACATCGCCTTGCGCTATGACTACCTCGATCTTGACGAGGTGCTGACATTCCTGCGCGACCAAAAGCCGCCGCTGACCCATGTCTGCCTGACCGGGCGAAATGCCGGCGAGGCGCTGATCGGGGCGGCCGATCTGGTAACAGAAATGACGCTGGTCAAGCATCCGTTCCGGTCAGGCATCAAGGGCCAGCCGGGCGTAGAATTTTAGGCGCGCCATGCCCGCCGTGATGATACAGGGGTGTGGGTCGAACGTCGGCAAGTCGATGCTGGTGGCGGGCCTGTGCCGGGCAGCGGTGCGGCGTGGGCTGAGCGTGGCACCTTTCAAGCCGCAGAACATGTCGAACAACGCGGCCGTCACCATAGATGGGGGCGAGATTGGTCGCGCGCAGGCGTTGCAGGCGCTGGCCTGCGGACTGGAACCGATGACTGACATGAACCCGGTCCTGTTGAAGCCCGAATCCGAGGTTGGCAGCCAGGTCGTGGTGCAAGGCCGGCGGATCGCGACAGTCAAGGCGCGTGACTATGCGGCGCTGAAACCCAGCCTGCTGGCACCGGTGCTGGCAAGTTTTCATCGGCTTGCCGAAGGCCATGATCTGATCATCGTCGAAGGCGCTGGCAGCCCGGCCGAGGTCAACCTCCGCGCGGGTGACATTGCCAACATGGGCTTTGCACGCGCCGCCGGGGTGCCGGTGATCTTGACGGGCGATATCGACCGGGGCGGCGTGATCGCCCAGATCGTCGGCACACAGGCAGTCATTGACCCGGACGACGCGGACATGGTTGCGGGGTTTCTGATCAACAAGTTTCGCGGTGACCCCCGCCTGTTCGACGAAGGCTATCGCATGATTGAGGCGCGCACAGGCTGGCGCGGCTTTGGCGTGGTGCCGTGGTTCGATCGCGCGCATCTGCTGCCTGCCGAGGATGCGCAGGATATCGGCTCGCGTCCCGTCGGCCGCGGCGTGACAATCGCCTGTCTGGAACTGTCGCGGATTGCTAATTTCGACGACCTTGACCCGCTGGCCGCCGAACCGGGTGTGCGGCTTGTGATGGTGCGGCCCGGTCAGCCGATCCCGGCCGAGGCGCAACTGGTGATCCTGCCGGGTTCAAAGTCGACGCGCGGCGATCTGGCGTTTCTGCGTGCACAGGGCTGGGATATCGATCTTGCCGCACATGTGCGGCGGGGCGGGCATGTCCTGGGCATCTGTGGCGGTTATCAGATGCTGGGCCAACTGGTGTCGGACCCCGATGGCGTCGAAGGACCGGCAGGGCAGACCGCGGGTCTGGGCCACCTGGACGTGACCACCATGATGACACCTGACAAACGGCTGGCCCGGGTGCAAGCGGTGCATGTGCAGACAGGCCTGGCAGTCGAGGGCTATGAAATCCACATCGGCCGCACCTCTGGGCCAGACTGTGTCCGCGCCTTTGCCCGGGTTGAGGACCGCAGCGAAGGCGCCAGCAGTGCGGACGGGCGGATTGTTGGCAGCTACCTGCACGGCCTGTTCGCATCAGATGAATTTCGTGCCGCCTATCTGTCGCGGCTTGGCGTGGCGGTTACAGAACGGTCACATGCGGCCACAGTCGACGCCACGCTTGACGCGCTGGCCGACCATGTTGAAGCGCATGTCGATGTATGCGCCCTGTTGGCCTGTGCACGTTGAGGCTGTTGCTTGATACTGGCGCAAGCCTTCAATCACCGGGGCCACAGCGTGACCAGGGGCGCAACTGCTGCCGCCGCCTACGGGATTCTACTTGAAGGGGTTTCAACCGGTTTGGTCGCGGGCCAGCGATCCTGATAGACCAGATCATCCAGTGCGAGGCGTTGACCCCAGCCCCTTAACTCAAGTTCTGGAATATCATAAAGCGCATCGACATACCCAACACACAGGTAGGCCACAGGCACGACAGCTTGGGGCAGACGCAGGATATGGCGCAGCGTTGCGTCATCGAGAATGCTGACCCAGCCAACACCAAGACCTTCGGCCCGCGCGGCCAGCCAAAGGTTTTGCACCGCACAAGCGGTGGAATACAGGTCCATATCCCGGTTATGGGTGCGCCCCAGAACCACGGGCCCACCACGTGAACGATCACAGGTGATGCAAAGGTTCACCGGCGCATCCGAAATGCCCTGCAGTTTAAGCGAAGAATACAACGGCTTGCGATCATCGGGAAACATCGCGATGGCCTCGGCATTTGCGGCGTCAAAGGCCTGCTGCACCTCGGTCTTGACCGCTGCGCTGCGGATCACGACAAAATTCCAGGGCTGCATGAAGCCCACCGATGGCGCGTGATGTGCTGCTGTCAGCAGCCTCAGCAAGACCTCAGTTTCGACCGGACGCTGCGTGAACTGGCTGCGCACATCGCGGCGGGTGTATATCGCGCGGTAAACTGCGGCGCGTTCGTCGTCGGTGAATGCCCCCGCAGGACGAAGATGAGACGAAGAACCAGACATGACAAACCCCCTGTCGTGTGAAACAGCGGCATCGTCGGCCTTCGACACCCCCGGTTTCGTCTGGCCGGTCTTCTGACTTGGCTTCATCCCTGTCTGCGCCTTCCCGGCCTTCGCAGGCCAGTGGCAATAGCAGACACGTCCACCTTACAGCGTTGGGCACGTCGCGGTCTTGCACCGCGTTCCCGATTATCCCGCCGCACCGCGACAAGCACCAGACTTTCATGGCATACGGGCTTGCCGACAGGTATGCAATGATTTTGCTATCCAACCTCGATGTCGCACCAGAATACCGATTGTGGGCAATCTTTACCTGATCCTCGCCTCGGCAAACGTCGCCATACCGTCACGGCAGGCCGCCGGTTATAAGGATCGACTTTGTCATGCGGACGTGAGAAGGCAGACTTGCCCCGACCTGGACACCGCCATGCTGCCTCTTGCCGCTGATGAACTTGTTCTGATCCGCCCTGCGCCATCCGAGGCCAGAGGGCGGCTTTGCGGGCGGCGCGACGTTCCGGCGCGGTTTGACGACGGGGCGGCGCTTAGACGGATTGCCTTGGCGCTCGCCGGGGTGCGCGACGTGGTGACAAGTCCTGCGCTTCGTTGCCGACAAACGGCTGCCGCGGTTTTTCCAAGGCATGCGCCGATCACGGACGAACGGTTTTGGGAACAGGATTTCGGTGCCGAAGAGGGTATGGCCTATGCCGATCTTCCCGACCTTGGGCGACTGGCGCGCACGGCCCTTGCCGCGCGCCGCGCACTTGGCGGCGAAAGCTTTGCCGACATGGTCACGCGGGTGATCCATGCGTTGAACGCGCTGGCGGCGCGCGCGCAAAGCGCGGTGCCGATCGCCGTCGTCGCGCATGCCGGAACTGTGCGCGCGGGGCTTGCGCTGGCACTGGACGCAATGCCCGCAGCGCTTGCCTTTGAAATCGCGCCCTTGTCTGTTACCCGCTTGCGCTGCCTTGACGGCGCGTTTTCGGTCATCTGCGTCAACTGCGATTCTTAAGACATGGTGTTTGTCGCGGGGCATTTCGGCGAGTGGATACAAGGTCTTGCAAGGCCCTTGTCCGAAGTTGCACTGGTGACGCTCTTTTGCCCGGAACGCGGCGTTTCCGTGATTTGGGACGACGCGCCAGAGTTTGCGATTGCGGATCCTGCGGGTCTGGTCGATCGCGCGCGCGCCGAAGTTTTCCTGCGCGCCGTTGGGCGCCCCGTGCGCGGCAAGATCACGGTGACCCCCGACTTGCCCCCCGGCGGAGGCGCGGGCATATCGACCGCCGCCTTTGTGGCCTTGGCACGCGCAGTCTGTGCGCCCGAGGACCGGATCGCCCCGGCCTGCCTGCTGGTCGAGGGCGCGGTTGATCCATTGATGCTGGCCCGCCCCGACAGCGTTCTTTGGGCCTCGCGGTCGGCGCGTGTTCTGGACCGGATGCCGCCGCCCCCCCGGGCCGAGATTGTGGCCGGCTTCTTTGGCCTGCCCGAAAGAACAGACCCCGCCGACCGACGTTTCCCTCGGGCAGATGATCTGTTTGCAGATTGGGTGCGGGGCCCAGACCTGCCGGTGGCCGCACGCCTTGCCAGCCTTTCTGCCACGCGATGCACAGCCCTGCGCGGCCCACAGGACGACCCGACGCCTGCACTTGCTGCGCGGCTTGGCGCGCTTGGCTGGGCGCGGGCGCATACCGGCTCAGCACGGGCGCTGATCTTTCCGCCGGGTGGCGCGCCCGGCGGGGCCGAAACGACGTTGTCCGACGCCGGGTTTGCGCATGTTCTGCGCTTTGCGACGGGGGGGCGGACATGAGTTTCGCCGGGCTGATGGCGCTGGCACTTGCAATCGACGCAGCGCTTGGCTGGCCGGGTCGCGTTTACGCAAGGATCGGTCACCCGGTGACCTGGATCGGCACCTTGGTCACGGCCTTCGAGAGGCGATGGAACCATGGCGGGACAGCGCGGCGACGGGCCATGGGTGCCCTTTGCGTGCTGGTCGTGACAGGCGCGGCCGTTGCGCCTGCCTGGGCGGCGCAGGCGCTGCTACCAGGCGGGGTTTGGGGCATGATCCTGGGCGCGCTGCTGGCTTGGCCGCTGGTCGCGGCCCGGTCGCTGCATGACCATGTCGCGGCGGTTGCGCGGCCCCTCGCCGCCCGAGATCTGGACGCGGCGCGGGACGCCGTTGCCATGATCGTTGGCCGTGACCCTGCCCGGTTGGATGCGGCAGGCGTGACGCGGGCCGCTTTGGAAAGCCTGTCGGAAAACGCATCGGATGGCGTGATCGCGCCGTTGTTCTGGGGCGCGTTGGCGGGTCTGCCCGGGATCGCAGTCTATAAGGCACTCAACACGATGGACTCGATGATCGGCCACCGCAACGACCGCTACGAGGATTTCGGCAAGGTGGCGGCGCGGCTGGACGACCTGGTCAATCTGGTTCCGGCGCGGCTGACAGGGCTTGCCATCGCCTTGACGTGCGCGCGGCCCGGTGCCGCGATCGCCGTCATGCTGCGCGATGCCCGCAAGCATCGTTCGCCGAATGCGGGCTGGCCGGAAGCCGCGATGGCCGGCGCATTGGCCATCCGCCTTTCGGGGCCGCGCATCTATGGCGACCGTGTCGCCAACGAGCCATGGCTGAATCCGGGTGCCCCCGACCCCGCACCCAACGACCTGTCACGCGGTCTTGCATCATATGTGCGCGCCGTGATCTTGTGTGGTGCGGGGCTTTGCGCTCTGGCGCTGATCTGAGGAACGACGATGCGAGACCATGGCGGTGATCTGGATAGGGCGCGGGCCCTGTATGGCGGGACGGACTGGATAGATCTTTCGACCGGGATCAATCGGGTGCCCTATCCGGTAACGGCGCTGACGCCCCATGCATGGGCAGCTTTACCCATGGCGCGCGATCTGGAGGCGCTGGAACAGGCGGCGGGGCGCGCCTTTGGCACGGCAGGGACGGTCGTTGCGCTGCCGGGAGCGCAGGCGGCGATCCAGCTTCTGCCCCGTCTTGATCGACCCGGCCGGGCCGCCGTCCTTGTACCCAGCTACAACGAGCACGCCGCAGCCCTCGCAGCGCAGGGCTGGGCCGTAGAGGCCGCGCCCGACATCGCGGCCATGGCGGGGGCCGACCTTGCGGTGGTGGTAAACCCCAATAACCCGGACGGGCGCTGCTGGGCACCGGCAACGCTGGCCGAGCTTGCCGGGCGTGTGGGGCGGCTGATCGTGGACGAAAGCTTTGGCGATGCCGATCCGTCACTTTCCCTTGCGCCTGCCCTGCCGGTTCTGGGTGAGCGCGTGGTCATCCTGCGCTCTTTTGGCAAGTTCTATGGCCTTGGGGGCGTGCGGCTGGGCTTTGCGCTGGCCGGTCCCGAAACGGCGGCGCGGCTGCGCGTATTGGCAGGACCATGGGCCGTCGGTGGTCCGGCCATTGCCATTGGTCATGCAGCCTATTGCGACGCAGAATGGCAGGCCAGGACCGCAGCGCGGCTCTGCGACGACTCTGCCCGACTGCAGGCCTATGTTGCCGCAGCAGGATGGCCCGCGATCGGCGCAACCCCGCTGTTTGTCACTGTCGAAACAGGCGATGCACGCGCCGCGCAAGACCGGCTTGCGCGTGCCCGGATCTGGACCCGCGCCTTTCCCTACAGCACGGGCTGGTTGCGGCTGGGCTTGCCGGGCAACCGGGATGAATGGGAACGGCTGGTGGTGGCACTGTCGGTCGGTGGTCAAGCAGTGTTGCACAATTCTGACCGTGCCAAATTCTCGACCTGAAATTCGTGGACAGACCTGCTCTCGTTTCAGCCACTGGATAACGCTTTCAGCGACCGCGTTGTCATGGCGATTGCCGCGCTGGCTCATGCCGGGTTCCAGGTTTTACTGGCAGAGAAACGTCTGCCACACCTGACTGGTGAACTAGGAACCTTGATCGGAATTGCACCATGATCTGGCCAATGGGCTTTCGGAGCCAGACTGCCATCACCAGGGCCTGTATGGCCAGGTCCGTGGTCATGCGGGACGGGGCGGTCCAGCCGACAACCCGGTGCGAAAACAGATCCATGACGACGCACAAGTACAGCCAGCCTTCATGGGTCTTGCTGTACGTGATGTCGGTCACCCAGACTTGGTCAGGTGCCGCCGCTTCGAACCTTTGTTCCAGCCTGTTCTCGGCAACCACCGCGACCGTTCCTGCCTGCGTCCCCAGTGGACATGCGCACCTATGCGGATCTGATCCGGGCGGACTTCGACGCCTACATCGCCGATGTGCAGGACGACTTCCGCTGCCTCGGCGGGGAACGCGCGCGGGCTTTTGTCGAAGCCAGGGACCTAAGCACTGAAAATGGGCGAACTCATTAAGGCGCTCGAGTAGCTGATTTTTTGGTTGTGAAATCAGTCAGATGCACCCTATTTCCCGCAGCGGACGTAGCCTCAGCCGGATCACATTTCTGGACTTCGCCCAGGAAGTTTCTGGCCGGCAAAGGATTGCTACTCCGCATAGGCGGGCCGAGCTTGGGCTTCGGAAGTGCGCGCCGGTGTCGGTGTCATATGACCCGTCTCTCTGGTCCAGCAAGAGAACAACTCTGAACAGGAAAAACACGAAGAAAGGCTGGCCAGACATCCAAGCCTAATCATCGGCAACACGTTTATGATTTCATGTCTTCATTTCGGGCGGTTTCGGGCCGGACGGTCGCCGCGCGGATCGCAGCACGGCCAGGATCAGGACGCCGAGGCAGCCGACCAGCAAGAGGCCGCCCCCGGCCAGCGGCGGCAGGTTCGCGGCGTGGATCAGACCGGCCGCGCCGGCCACCACGGACAGGATCGCGGCCGAAAGACGCGCATCGCCCAGGAACATGCCGGTCAGTTCGGCGACGACATCGTTCAGCAGGGTCATGGCGTGGTCTCCGGTTGCAGGGCGCGGGCAAGCCGGGCGGCCAGCAGCCCTGCGCCGAAAAACAGCGCCGCAAAGACGAGCAGCGCCAGGTCCGCCCCCGGCCAGTCCACCCCCAGCCCCTCGCCGGTCCAGAACACACCGAAGGCCGACAGCATCACGCCGACGCCGAATTTCAGGCTGTTCTCGGGCACGCGCGCCAGCGGGCGGTGCAGGATTGCCCCGACCACCAGCACCAGCGCGCAGGCCGCGAGCGCACCAAGGCTTGCGGGCCACAGCAGCCCCCGCCCGGCGCCCACGGCGATCACGATGAAGACGACCTCCAGCCCCTCGAGCAGCACCGCCTTGAAGGCGGTCATGCCCGCGATCCAGTTCAGCGAGGCCGTCCTGCGCCGGGCGTCCGCGCCCAGATGCGCCATCTGCTGGGCGAAGATCGCCGCCTCGTCATGCAGCGGGATCACGCCGCCCGCGCGAAGTGCGGCCTTGCGCAGCCAGCCGATGCCGAACAGCAAAAGCAGCACGCCGATCACCAGTTGCAGCAGATGCATTGGCACCCGGTCGAGCAACGGCCCGAGCGCCAGCACGATCGCCGCAAGCACCCCCAGGGCGGCAGCGGTTCCGAAGACCGCAGGACGCCAGCCGCGCAGCGTCGCGACCACGAGGATGATGGTGAAAGCCTCGACCACCTCGACGATCGAGGCGAGAAACGCCGATCCGATCGCCGGGGCCGCAGTTGACCAAGTGACCATTGCAGACTTCCCCTTTCCGGCCTGTCCCGGCCGCGTTCCGCCGCCCCGCACCGGGGGCTGCCCCTATCCGTTTTCTTCGTGTGCGTCGAACACCCGGCGCGCGTAGTCCTCAAGCACCACCGTGCAGCCCCGAAACCGGTCTTCGGCCTCGGCCGCGCGGGTGCCGCCGTAGAAGTCGAGCTTGCGGATCCGTGCCAGCCAGATCTGAAGCTTCTTCAGGTCGGCGTCGTTTTCCTCAAGCTCGGCATAAGTGTAGTGGCTGGCAGCGATCTCCTTGGCGACGTCGCGTTCGAAATCGTCACACTTGTCGATGAATTCCTCATAGGCGGCATCGCGGTCCGCGCGAAACCGCGCGACCACCCGCTCCTGCTGAGCGGGGTCAAGCGCCGCGCCCGCGAGCAGGACGCTTTCGCCTGCGGCCTCGGCGATGTCGTTGGCCAGCATCCGCAGCCGCCGCAGATGATCGTCGCTGCGCGGCAGCAGGCAGACCCCGTTTTGCAAATAGACCGCACCCATGCCCTTCAGCTTGCGCCAGACCGCCACCCGCCGGGAGGCCGGTTCGGGCGGCACCTTGTAGATCAGCAGAAGCCATGACGCCGGTTGCATGGGGAAACCATAATGTAACGATGGTAACAGTATTTCAGAAATGACGACGCCAGTAAAGAGCAGGATTGTCTGGATGGACCCTGACCCGCCCCCCCGCGCGCGCGCAGTTCTCAGGACGGCAGCACCGGAAAGCGCAGTTCCACCCGGAGTCCGGGGCGATTGTCTGACAGGACAAGCCTTGCGCCATGCAACTCGGCCACCGCCTGCACCAGCGACAGGCCCAGCCCGTTTCCCGGTGTCGTGCGCGAGCATTCCAGCCGGTAGAGGCGACGCAGGACATTCTCGCGCTCGGCCTCGGGAATGCCGGGGCCGTTGTCGGCCACGCTCAGCACCGTGGCCTCGGGGCGCGGGTCAAGGGTGATGATGATGGTCGCCCCGGCGGGCGTGTGGCGCAGGGCATTCTCGATCAGATTGGCGACAAGCTGGCCCAGAAGCGTCTTATCGCCCATCACGGTCACAGGCGGGCCGGGCAGCGGGGCAAGCGTCAGCACATGGCCGCTGTCCTCGGCCGAAGGCGCATAGATCTCGGCGAAGGTGGTCACGATCTCTGACAGGTTCACGCCAGCAAGGCGCGACTTTGCGTTGCCGCCCTCGATTTGCGCGATGGTCAGCAGCGCCTGGAACACCGATGTCGCGCGTTCTGCCTCGGCCAGGGCGCGCTCGGCGATGTCGGCTTCGGGGGTTGTCTCGGGCAAGCGGTCGCGCAGGTCCGACAGCAGGACCGTCATGCGCTGCACCGGCGTCTTGAGATCATGGGCGATGTCGGCCGAGACCTGTCGCAGGGCCGCCATCGCCGCCTGCTGCGCGCCGGCCATGCGGTCGATGCCCTGTCCGATGCGCGACAGGTCGTCGTCAGAGCCCGCATCGGCCACCCGCACCGCCAGATCGCCCTGGGTCATCCGGTTGAGCGCGGCCTCGATCCGGCCCACGCGCCGTGCCGAAACCAGCGCCATCCAGACGCCCGCCCCCAGTGACAGAAGAAGTGTCGGGATCAGGCTAAGGCCGAGCAGGCTGAGAAAAGTCCGTTCCAGATTGCCGACGGGCTCGCGGCTTTCACCCAGCACGAGGATGCCCTGCGCCATCACCACGCTGCGCAATTCATAGCCGTCCTCGCCAAGTTTTCGTCCGTCCTTGCGCTTGGCGACGGTGATGTCGGTGCCCTGCAAAGTCGCCTCGGCGTTGCCGAAACTTGCCCCGCCGGGGGCAAGGAACACCAGAATGCGGTGCTCGGGGTCGATGACGACGGCCTCGGCCCGAACCAGCGCGACCAGTGTGGCCGGGTCGTCGGTGACACGGAATCCCGCGATCTGCTGGTCGAGATTGGCGGCGATCTGCGCCTCGAGACTGGCGCGAAGCTGCACGAAGGCCACAGCAAAGCTGAGCAGGTTGACCGTGGCAAAGACCGCCACAAGCCCGAGTGCAAGGCGGACAGGCGATGACCGGATCAGCCCGCGCGCCCGGGCCAAGGTGGAGAGATCAGCCATCGACACGATAGCCCGCGCCGCGCACGGTCCGGATCAGGTCCTGGCCGAAGGGCTTGTCCACCTTGGCGCGCAGACGGCTGATGTGGGTTTCGACCACGTTGGTCTGCGGATCAAAGCTGATGTCCCAGACCGCCTCAAGCAGCATGGTGCGGGTCTGCACCCTCCCCTTGCGGCGCAGAAGATGTTCCAGCAATGCGAATTCGCGCGGCAAGAGGTCGATTTCCACCCCGCCGCGCATCACCCTGCGACGGATCAGATCCATCGTCAGATCACCTGCCGTCAGCACCGTTTCCTGCGGGGTGGCCTGCGGGCGTCGCGCCAGCGCCTGGATGCGCGCCGACAGCTCGCCAAAGGCGAAAGGCTTGACCAGATAGTCATCGCCCCCGGCCTGAAGCCCCTCGATCCGATCATCCACCCCGCCGACGGCGGTCAAAAAGATCGCCGGTGTGGTGAGTTTGGCCGCGCGCAAGGCCTTGAGAAGCGACAGCCCATCCAGCCCCGGCAGCATCCGGTCCACCACCAAAACATCGTAGGCGCCGACCATGGCCTGCGCCAGCGCCTCTCGCCCTTCGGCAAGGTGATCGACCACATGGCCTTCCTGCCGCAATCCGTTCACGATGTAGTCGGCAGTGGTGCGATCATCCTCGATTACAAGCAGTTTCATGGCCGTGTTTCCCGGAACGTGCAGCCCAAGGCCGCCCGTGACAGTGGTAGCGCGATCGGTGGCTGCGCGAAACCCAGGACTTGAGAGCCGCGAAAGCCAAGGGCAGCCCGTAGCCTCAGTTGGGTCCGTGTTGTCTGACAGGGCGCTGACGGGACGATTACAAATCTGAAACCTCTCACGCGGAGGTGATCTTGCAGACCCGGTGCGTGAAGAAGATTGCGCATTTTCAATCTGGCCGAAGGCTTGCTGCAAGACCGCCCCACCATCTGCTTCATCACCGAAAGACCCGTGCGAGGTCCGCACGTGGGAGAATACACCAGGAGTGAGCATGATGACCGACAGACCCAAACCCCAGTCCCGCCGCTGGCCCGCGCTCGCGCTGGCCGCGCTGCTGGGCGCGACCGCCGCGGGGGCACTGACCCCGGCCTATGCCTTTTCGGCGCAACCCGGCGGCTATGCCGACCTTGTTCACCGCGTGGCCCCCGCGGTCGTGAACATCGAAGTGACAAGGAAGGCCGAGGCCGTGGATTTCGATCCTGCCCAGATGCCGCCAGGCTTTGAGGATTTCGCCCGCCGCTTTGGTATGCCGTTCCCAGGAATGCCCAATGGCCCGGAGGGTGACGCGCCGCAGATGCAGGGGCTTGGCACCGGCTTCATCATCTCGGCCAGTGGCAACATCGTGACGAACAATCACGTGGTCGAGGGCGCCGACGAGGTGACGGTCAAGTTTGCTGACGGAACCCGTCTTGCGGCCAAGGTGGTGGGCACCGATCCGGCCACCGACCTGGCGCTGATCCGGGTGGAGACCGACAAGGACCTGCCCTATGTCGAATGGGGCGACAGTTCGGCCCTGCGCGTGGGCCAGGACGTTGTGGCCATCGGCAACCCCTTCGGCCTTGGCAACACGGTCACGGCCGGTATCGTTTCGGCGCTGGGACGCGACATCCAGTCGGGCCCCTTCGACAACTACATCCAGACCGATGCCGCCATCAACCGCGGCAACTCGGGCGGGCCGCTATTTGATGCCCAAGGCAATGTGGTGGGGATCAACACCGCGATCTTTTCGCCCACGGGCGGATCGGTCGGGATCGGCTTCGCCGTGCCCTCGGAATCCGCCAAGGTGGTGATCGCCGACCTGACCGATGACGGCAAGGTCGAGCGTGGCTGGCTTGGGGTGTCGATCCAGCCGGTGACCGAGGATATCGCCGCTGCCATCGGTATCGACGCGGCCAAGGGCGCGCTGATCGCGGAGGTCAGCGCCGACACGCCTGCCGCCAAGGCCGGGCTCAAGCGCGGCGACATCGTGACGGCGGTGAACGGCACCGCGGTCGAGGCCCCGCGCGACCTGACCCGCCTGATCGCCACCGCCCAGCCAGGCAGCGAGGTGGGCCTGACGGTCCTGCGCAAGGGCGCGCCCACTGACCTGAGTGTGGTGCTGGGCACGCGCAGCGAACAGCCTGCCTGATGCCCCCCAAGGCCTGACCGGGCAGGCTGGCTCTCGGGCGTCACAAGACGCCCGAGAGCACATTTATGGTCAAAGCCAGAACGCCCAGGTTGAAGAAAAAGGTGACCATGCCGTGAAAAGTCACCACCCGCCGGATCGCCCGGCGCGAGATGTCGAGATCCGCCGTCTGGCTGGTCATGCCGATGACAAAGGCAAAATAGACGAAATCGGCAAAGACCGGCGCCTCGGCTTCGGGAAACAGTATGCCGCCCGCATCCTTGCCGCCACCATCGTGCGCCCCGAGTTGCGTGTAGTAGAGATGGCTGTAGTGAAAGGCGTAAAGCAGGTTGATGAAGGCCCAGGCCAGCACCAGCGTGCCCGTCACCATCGCGAAATCCAGCCCGGTCAGGTTATTCCTGCCCTCGATCAGACGACCAAGCGCCAGAAGCAGGGCCGCGATGACGCTCGCCGCCGAAATGCTCAGCAACACCCGCCCGCCATCGTCTCGCGCCGCACGGGCACGAGCTGCATCGGCGCCGTCGTCGCGGTAAAGCGGCACGCAACCAAGGATGAAGACAAGCGCAGCCAGATCGAAGGCGAGGATCGCTGCCTGCTCAAGCCGCAGGACCGGAAAGGTGGCAAGCGCCGTCAGCACGAAGACTGCCAGAAAGGCCAGGAAACGCGCGTGCGGAAGGGTCTTGTGCGGCGGCATGATGTCCAGGATCCCGTTTGCCTCGCTGATAGCAGACCCGGCGCGCGCCCGACAGACCTTTCCCGCACAGGCCGGCCGATGGCCCAGGTTACAGCGATTCAACGTCCGGCGCAGATGGCTGCAATGCGTCCCCGGTATGGTTCAAATACAAAAGGAAGCCCGAAATGCTGCGCCATCGCCTTGGTCCTGTTCCCGTCGTCATCGCACTTACATGGATGCCTGCCACGTTGGCAGCCACCGTCGTCCTCGCCTTGCCCCTCGCGGCGGCTGCGATGGTGATGGCCCGGTTCGGCAACCGCATCGGAACGGGGGCCGTTCCGGCCCCGAGGCGCAGGGCCGAGGTGATCGAGGGCGATTGGGTCAGGCTCGACCCGCAGCGCATTGACGGGGGTCGCAATGACTGACACCGGCGGAAACCAACAGACGGCTTTCGTGCTGCAAGGCGGCGGCGCACTCGGGGCCTATCAGGGCGGGGCAGTCTCGCGCCTTGCCGAGGCGGGGCAGCATCCTGCCATCGTGGCTGGCATCTCGATCGGGGCGATCAACGCCGCCCTTGTTGCCGGCAACCCGCCGGACCGGCGCGCCGAGGCGCTGCGCACCTTCTGGACCCGCATCACCGCTGCCGAGCCCTGGCCGTTCGTCCTGCCCGGGCTCGGGCTTGGCGCGGCGCTCTCCGTCACCCGCGGCGCCCCCGGATTCTTCGTACCACGCTTTCCGCCCGCCGCCTTCGCGCCGCAGGGCGACCCCACGCAGGCCAGTTTCTACGACACCGCTCCCCTGCGCGCGACGTTGGAAGAACTGGTGGATTTCGACCTGTTGAATGGGGGCCCCGTGCGGCTGACGGTCGGCGCGGTTGATGTGGAAAGCGGAAATTTCATCTGGTTTGACAGCGCTGAACGCAGGATCGGGCCCGAACACATCATGGCCTCGGGCGCGCTGCCGCCGGGCTTTGCGGCGGTGGAAGTCGACGGGCATCCCTACTGGGACGGCGGGCTGGTGTCCAACACGCCGCTCGCCCGGGTTGTCGAGACGCGCGACGCCCGGCCGCTGACCGTCTGGCAATTCGATCTCTTTTCCGCCCGCGGCCAGGCGCCACATTCGGTCTGGGGTCTTGAGGCGCGCGAAAAGGACATCCGCTATTCCAGCCGCACCCGTTCGGTGACCGATGCAATGCGCGCGCGCCATATGCTGGCTTCGGCGCTGATGAACCACCGCGCGGGCCTGCCGCAGGCGTTTCTGGCCGATCCCGCCGTGGTGCCGCTGTTGGATCGCTCGGTCTGCGCGCCGCTGACGCTGATCCAGCTCATCTACCGGTCCAAACCCTATGAGACCGGGGCCAAGGACTATGATTTCTCGCGCGCCGCGATGGAGGCCCACTGGGCTGCGGGCCTTGCCGACGTGTTCCGCACGCTCGCCCACGACCGGATGCGGGCGCATGACCACAGGGCCGAGGGCATGCATGTCTTCGACCTGACCGAAACCAGCCATGCAGGAGTCCCCGATCATGAATGAAGATGACGTGCGCGCCCGCGCCTTTGCCATGCCGCTGACCAGCCCGGCCTTTCCGCCCGGCCCCTACCGTTTCGTGAACCGCGAGTTTATGGTCATCACCTATCGCACCGATATCGAGGCCTTGCGTGCAGTGGTTCCCGCCCCGCTTGAGGTGACCGAGCCGCTGGTGAAGTTCGAATTCATCCGCATGCCGGATTCCACCGGCTTTGGCGATTATACCGAAAGCGGCCAGGTCATCCCGGTGCGTTTTCAGGGAGTCGCGGGCGGCTATGTCCATGCGATGTATCTGGATGACGAAAGCCCGATTGCCGGCGGGCGCGAGATCTGGGGCTTTCCGAAAAAGCTCGCCCGGCCGCGGCTGACGGTCGAGCAGGACGCGCTGGTGGGCACGCTGGATGTGGGATCGCTGCGCATCGCCAATGCAACGATGGGCTACAAGCACCGGCCCTTCGATCTGGCCCGGGCCAAGGCGGCGGTCGAGGCCCCGGCCTACCTGCTGAAGATCATTCCGCATGTCGATTGTAGCCCCCGCATCTGCGAACTGGTGCGCTACGCCTGCGAGGACGTGACGGTGAAGGGTGCCTGGGAAGGCCCGGCGCGGCTGGAGTTGTTCCACCACGCGCTTGCCCCCGTAGCCGACCTGCCGGTGCGCGAGGTCGTCTCGGCCGTGCATATCCTGACCGACCTGACGCTGGGCCTGGGCACGGTTGTGCATGATTATCTTGCAAACGCATGAGGTGCGACATGACACGTTCTTTTTCCGCGGCACTTTTGGTGATGGCCCTGACCTCGGCGGCCCATGCCCAGACGCGTGACACGTCTGCGCTGTTTCGGATCGGCGATTTGCCGTTTCCCCGCAGCCAGAGCGCGGCCGCGATGATCGGTCAGGATGTCGTCAGCCTTGAGGGCGACAAGCTGGGCAAAGTCGGTGACGTGATCCTGGACGAGCAGCAGCGGCTGATCGGGTATGTCGTCGATGCCGGAGGATTTCTCGGCCTGGATGCAACGCCGGTTTTCGTCCCCGTTGACCGCATGACCATGCGAATTGACGGCGTTGCGGTCGAATTTGTCCTCCAGATGGACAGCGTCGGCTTTCGCAGCGACGTGATGCTTGACTGACGCCAGTCATGAGGGACGACAGCACGCCGGAGCGGGTGTTTGCGCGGCATGCGCCGGCTGCATACGGGCGCGTGGCGTGCGGTGGTCTGGCAACCTGGGGCCCGCCCGGTGATCCGGGGAAACCGCAGATCGGTCTGTTCACGACGCACAGCCACGCTTTGCTCTCGTGTTGGCCATGCCGTTTTTTGACTGCTGCCTCACTTGCGGGGCGCGGCCCCGCTTTCGGAAATGTGGTCGCGGCGCGGCCGGAAACCAGGAGAATTGATCGTGGATCTGAAAGACAAGTCTTGCATCGTCACCGGTGCCGCCAGCGGCATCGGTCACGCAATTGCGGCGCGCTATGTGGCGGCGGGTGCCAAGGTCGCCATCGCCGACCTGAGGCTTGACGCCGCCGAAGCCGTCGCGGCCGACCTGACGGCGAAAGGCCCGGGCCGGGCGATCGGCGTGGCGATGGACGTGACCAGCGAGGATCAGGTCACTGCCGGGGTGGCCCGGGTTGTCGCGGCCTTCGGCGGGGTGGATGTGCTGGTCTCGAACGCCGGCATCCAGATCGTCCACCCGGTCGAGGATTTTCCCTTTGCCGACTGGAAGAAGTTGCTGGCCATCCACCTCGACGGCGCCTTTCTCACCTCGAAGGCCTGCATCCCGCACATGAAGGCGGCGGGCGGCGGGGCCATCATCTTCATGGGCTCGGTCCATTCGCGCGAAGCCTCGCCGCTCAAATCCGCCTATGTCACGGCCAAGCACGGGCTTCTGGGCCTTGCGCGCGTCATCGCCAAAGAGGGCGGCGCGCATGGCATCCGCGCCAATGTGATCTGCCCGGGCTTCGTGCGCACCCCGCTGGTGGAAAAGCAAATCCCCGAACAGGCGGCCGAACTTGGCATTCCGGAAAAGGAAGTCATCGAGCGCGTGATGCTGGGCGAGACGGTGGACAAGCAGTTCACCACCGTCGAGGACGTGGCCGAGGTGGCCTTCGTCTTTGCAGCCTTCCCGACCAACGCCCTGACCGGGCAGGCGCTGAACGTCAGCCACGGCTGGAACATGGCATGACTTCGGCTTGTGCAGCCCGGGCCCCCGGGTGCCATTGCGGATTTGTAATGCGCGCGACATCACGCGGGCAGTTCTGCGGCGCAATATCGCATCATGAAGGACGGACAGTGGTCCGTCCCTTCCGGATCGAGGAGATCGGAAAATGACCATGAAGAAACCCAAAGTCCTTGTCCTTGGGGGCAATTTCGCGGGCCTCGGTGCGGCGCAGAAAATCCGCGACCACGCGGGCGATGCAGTCGAGATCACCGTGATCGACCGCAAGGCCTATCTCGACTACATCCCCAACATCCCGCTGGAGATCTTCGAAGGCCGCGATCCGGCGGTGACGATGAACATGCCTCTGGTCGAGACGCTGGCGCGCGACGACATCCGCTTTGCCCAGGCCGAGGTTCTGGGCCTTGACCTTGACGCGCGGCAGGTGCGCGTGCGGCCGAACGAACGGCCCGGCGCGGCGGAATACCGGCTGGACTATGATTACCTTGTAATCGCGCTTGGCGCGCGGCTCGCCTTCGACAAGATCGAGGGCTTTGCCGAACACGGCCATTCCATCACCGATGCCTTCCAGGCGAACCGGCTGATCGACTATCTGAAAAACGACTACAAGGGCGGGCCGATCGTGGTCGGCTCGGCCCGGTTCCACCAGGGCACGAAGGGCCGGCCCGCCTGGCTGAAAACCGCGCTGGCCGCCTGCGAAGGCCCGCCGGTCGAGGTCTCGCTGGCGCTGGCACACTGGCTGGAGAAGAACGGCAAGGGCGGGGCAAAGAACATCACGATCTTCACCCCCGCCGAACTGATCGCCGAGGATGCGGGCGAAAAGGTGGTGGGCCAGCTTCTGCAGGCCGCGGGCAGCATGGGCTTTTCCTATGTCAACAAGACCGAGGACATCCGCCGCCTGACCGCCGACGGGATCGAGTTCGCCAATGGCCAGAATCTGCCGGCGGAGTTGAAGATCGTGCTGCCCAACTGGGAGGCGCATGACTTCCTGAAAGGGCTGCCGATTTCGGACGAGGCAGGCTTCGTCATCACCGGCATGGACATGCGCAACCCCGATCACCCCGAGGTGCTGGCCTGCGGCGATGCGGCGGCGCTGACCGTGCCAAAGCTGGGCGCCATCGGCCATCAGGAGGCCGAGATCGTCGGCCGCCAGATCGCCAAGTCGGTCGGACGCATGGCCCGGCAACAGGCCGATGCGCCCTGGATGCCCGAAGTGATCTGCATCGGCGACATGGGCGGCGGCAAGGCCTTCTACATCCATGCGACAAGCTGGTTCGGCGGCGACATTCAGGAGTTGCGGATGGGCCATCTGCCCTATGCGCAAAAGCTGGCCTACAAGGAGGCGTTCTTCCGCAACCACGGCCGCATCCCGAACTGGGGCCTGCCGCTGGCTGAATGGTCGGCCGAAAAGCTGCCCTTCTGACGTTGCTTCCTTCAACCAGAAATTTCTCGTTCAACCCGCAAAAGGAGTGAAAGACATGAGCGAACTGGTCGTCATCGGCTATGACAATGCCGAAACCGCCGAAACCGCCCGCAAGAAGCTGTTCGAACTGTCCAGCGAATATTATGCCGACGTGGGCGATGCCGTCGTTGCCGTGGCCGACGAAAAAGGCAAGATCCACCTGCGCCAGATGGTCAATCCCTGGTCTTTGGGCATGATGTCGGGATCGTTCTGGGGCCTGCTGATCGGGGTGCTGTTCCTCAACCCGCTGTTCGGCCTGGCGGTTGGGGCCGCAGCCGGGGCTGCATCGGGCGCACTTTCGGACTACGGCATCCGCGACAGCTTCATGAAGGACGTGGCGGGTGCACTGACCCCCGGCAAGGCGGCGCTGTTCATGATGGCGCGCAATGTGACCTCGGACCGGGTCATCACCCATCTGGCCGAACTGGGCGGCACGGTGCTGCGCACCAATCTCTCCTCGACCGACGAGAGCAAATTGCGCGCGCATTTCGCCCAGGCACAGAAAGAGGTGGCCACGTCGTAAGGACGGGCCGGCAAGGCCAGAAACTGCCCTGGGCCGGCCTTTTCATGCCGGCCCAGGGCTTGCGTCTGCCAGACAGGCGTGGGCCAAGGACGGGGATCAGGGCACAGATGGCAACCGGAACCGACATGCGGGCAAGGGTGATCGTGCCACTTGTGGTGGCGCTGGCCTTCCTGATGGAGACAACAGATGCCACCGTGCTGGCCACCGCGCTGCCCGTTGTGGCGCGCGACCTGTCGGTGTCGGTGCTGTCGCTGAAACTGGCGTTGTCGTCCTATCTCGTCGCCTTTGCCGTGATGGTGCCGGTGTCGAGCTGGCTGGCCGACCGCCATGGCGCGCGGCGCATCTTCGTTGCAGCGATGGTGGTCTTCCTGCTTGGTTCGGCCCTGTCGGCGATGCAATCGACGTTGACCGGGCTGGTGTGGTCGCGCAGCCTTCAGGGGGCGGGCGGGGCGATGATGGTGCCTGTCGGCCGTATGATCGTGGTGCGCGGGGTAGCAAAATCCGAACTTGTCCGCGCGCTGGCCTGGGTGACCGTGCCGGGGCTTCTGGGGCCGGCGCTGGGGCCGCTGGTGGGCGCGCTGGTCACGCAAAGCCTTGGCTGGCGCTGGGTCTTCCTGATCAACCTGCCGATCGGCTTGGTCGCCGTTGCGCTGGCTCTGGCGCTGATCCCGCGGCTGCCGCCGGAACCTGCGTCGCGGCTTGACCTGCCCGGTTTTCTTGCCTCGGCGGTGGGGCTGGGCGGCCTTCTTCTCGGCGTCTCGACCTTAGGCGAACATCTGATCCCGACCTGGGTCGCTGTCGGGCTGATGGGCCTTGGTGTGCTGGCGCTTGCGGCCTATGCCCGCCGCGCGCGGGGCCGCGACGACGCGCTGCTGGACCTGCGGCTCTTTCGCTACCGGCTGTTTTCCATCGGCCTTCTGTCCGGCACGCTCTTCCGGATGAGCGGGGGCGCCGCAGCTTTCCTGCTGCCGCTTCTGTTCCAGATCGGGCTTGGCCTGTCGATCACGGTCTCGGGCCTTCTGAGCGGCAGTTTCGCGTTCGGCGGGCTGACGATGCGGGCGCTGGCCCCGGCGATCCTCGACCGCTTCGGCTTTCGCCGCACGCTGAGCGCGGGCACGCTGCTCAATGCGCTCTGCTTCATGGCGCTGGGGCTGATCCAGAGCACGGACCTGCGGGTTCTGCTGCCGCTGCTGATCGGCGCGGGCTTTCTTCAGGCGCTGATCTTCACCGGGCTGAACGGCTTGGTCTTTGCCGAGCCGGATGGGCGCGAGGTGGGCAGCGCCACCTCTTTCTCGGCGGTTTCCCAGCAGGTGGGGCTGACGCTTGGCATCTCGGTTGCGGCGCTGGTGCTGCAGGCGGGGGGCGACCCCTCGCCCGCGGGCGCCGTTCATCTGTCCCATTTTCCCGCCGCCTTCCGGACCATAGCGTTGGTCCTGCTGCTGTCGATCCTGCCGCTTCTGCGCATGCATCGCGGCGAGGCGCAGATGCTGCACCACCAAGCGGATCGCGTTGGCCCGCAGAGCCAGTCAGATCCGCGCCGAAAGGCACAGCCGGGGCAAGTGTAACGAAGCCGGGCGGGTGGCAGACCCGCCGTTCCGAACGGAGGACACAGGATGTTCGGACTAGATGCCGTGGATCTGAGCCGGATCCAGTTCGCCTTTACCATGATGTTTCACATCATTTTCCCGTCCTTCTCGATCGGACTTGCCAGCTATCTGGCGGTGCTGAACGGGCTGCATCTGTGGACCGGGCGCGAGGTCTATCTAAAGCTCTACGACTACTGGAAGACGATCTTCGCCGTCGCCTTCGGCATCGGTGTCGTCTCGGGCATCGTGATGTCTTACTAGTTCGGCACCAACTGGGCTGTCTTTGCCGAAAAGGCGGGGCCGGTCGTCGGGCCGCTGATGGGATATGAGGTCATGTCGGCCTTCTTCCTTGAGGCAGGCTTTCTGGGCGTTGCGCTTTTCGGGCGCGACAAGGTGGGGCCTGTGCTGCATTTCATGGCGACGCTGATGGTGGCGGTGGGCACCTTCGCCTCGGCCTTCTGGATCATCTCGGTCAACGCCTGGATGCAGACCCCGACAGGTCATGGCATCAACGAGGCAGGGCAGTTCGTGCCGCTTGACTGGTGGGCGGTGATCTTCAACCCGTCGTTCCTGCACCGCTTCGCCCATATGGTTCTTGCGGCCTATCTGACCACTGCGCTGGTGGTGGGCGCGGTGGGGGCCCGCCATCTTTTGCGCGACCGGGCCAATCCGGCGGCGCGCCGGATGTTCGCCATGGCGATGGGCATGCTGGCCGTCACCGCGCCGATCCAGATCTTCGCGGGGGATAGCCTGGGGATCAACACACTGGCGCATCAGCCCGCCAAGATCGCCGCGATGGAGGGGCACTATGTCTCCTATCCGCAGGGCCACGCGCCGCTGATCCTGTTCGGTCTGCCGGATTCCGAGGCCGCAACCGTGCGTTACACGGTCGAGGTCCCCGATCTGTCCTCGCTGATCCTGACGCATGACCTGACCTCGCCCCTGACGGGGCTCGACGCCTTTCCGCGCGATCACTGGCCGAACGTGCCAATCGTGTTCTGGGCCTTCCGCGTGATGGTGGGTCTTGGTTTTGCAATGCTGGGGCTGGCGGTCTGGGCGGGCGTCCTGCGCTTGCGCGGGCGGCTTTATGATGCGCCATGGCTTTTGCGCGCGGCTATGGCGATGGGGCCGTCGGGCTTTGTTGCGGTGCTGACAGGCTGGATCGTTGCCGAGGTCGGGCGCCAGCCTTGGACGGTCTATGGCCTTTTGTCCACCGCCCAAAGCGTCTCGCCGGTGGCAGCGCCGGCGGTGGCGACATCGCTGATGGTCTTCATCGCGGTCTATGCGGTCATCTTCGGTGCGGGCATGACCTATCTTCTGCGCCTGATGGACCGCTCGCCCGAGGTGGGGATTGCCATGGCCGAGCTGGGGCCGATGCGGGCGGCGGGCGTGACCCCCGCCGCCGGGCTGCACAACAAGTTCTTTGCGGGGGAGTGAGCGACATGGTCTTCGATCTTCCCTTCATCTGGGCTGGGATCATCGCCTTTGCCGTGCTGGCCTATGTCGTGCTGGACGGCTTCGATCTGGGCGTGGGCATCCTCTTTCCGCTGCTGTGGGACGAGGCTGAAAAGGATCTGGCGATCAGCACCGTCGCGCCGGTCTGGGACGGCAACGAGACCTGGCTGGTGCTGGGTGGCGGCGGGCTGATGGCGGTCTTTCCGCTGGCCTATTCGGTGGTGATGCCGGCAATCTACCTGCCGGTCTTTCTGATGCTGATGGGGCTGGTCTTCCGCGGGGTCGCCTTCGAGTTCCGTCATCGCAGCAGGGGCAAGAAGCACCTTTGGGACCTGTCTTTCTTCGCGGGCAGCTTGGCGGCAGCCCTTGCGCAGGGCCTCGCGCTTGGAACGCTGGTGCAGGGTATCCACGTGGTGGACCGTGCCTATGCCGGCGGCACCTGGGACTGGCTGACGCCGTTTTCGCTGCTGACGGGTCTTGCGGTGGCCACGGGATATGCGCTGCTTGGCGCGGCCTGGCTGGTGATGAAGACCGAAGGCCCGGTGCGTCTGCAAGCGCGCCGGCTGGCCTCGCGGCTGGGCCCGGCGACGCTGGCGCTGATCGGGACGGTCAGCCTTGTCACGCCCTTTCTCGACCCGGTCTACGGCCAGCGCTGGTTCACCCTGCCCTATGCCGCCTTCTCGATGTCGGTGCCGCTGGCCATCGGGCTTGCCGCGCTGGTCTTCGCAAAGGGCCTGCGCGAGGGGCGGGATGCCTGGCCCTTCCTGTCGGCGCTTGCGGTCTTCGTCCTTTGCTTCGCCGGGCTGGCGATCAGCTTCTATCCCCTTATCGTGCCGCCTTCGCTGACCATCTGGCAGGCGGCCGCCCCGCGGCAAAGCCTGGCCTTCCTGTTGGCTGGCGCGCTGGTGCTGATCCCGATGATCCTGACCTACATCGGCTATGCCTATTGGGTGTTCCGAGGCAAGGTCCGGCCCGGCACGGGCTACCAATGATGCCGCGAGGCCTGCGCCGTCTGCTCTGGTTCGTCGGGCTCTGGGCCGCCAGCGTGGCCGCCATGGGGATCGTGGCCGCGATCTTGCGGGCCATGATCCTCTGACCGGCCCGACGGGGGCTTTTGCCCGGCGGTGTTGTGCTGTCTGCGGGGCCTGGGCATCGCCTGGCGTTCGCGCCGGGCACACGGCGATTGCAACCCCTGCCCGTCGGTGCGACGAAAGACTGAATCCGGCAAGAAGAGGCCAGGCATGACGGCAGATTCCACACACGCCACCGGGGCTGCGGCCAGTGCTGTCCGGGCGCAGCTTCGCACGGCGCTGCCCTTCCTGCTGGCGGGGGGGCTTTTCGCTCTGGGTCTTTATGCCCTTTATCATTTGCTGGCATCCGTGCATCTGGCCGATGTGGCCGCGCAGTTCCGGGCAACACCCCGAACGACGCTGCTGCTTGCGCTTCTGACCACGTTGTGCGGCTATCTGGCCTTGACGGGATATGACTGGTCGGGCCTGCGCTACATCGGCAAGTCGCTTCCCCTTCCCGTGGTGCTGACCGGGGGGTTGTTGGCCTATGCCTTCGGCAATACCATCGGACTGACGGCGGTTTCGGGCGGAGCGGTGCGCTGGCGCCTTTATTCGGGTCTGGGGCTGGATGGTTATGACGTGGCGGCCGTCTCCACCTTTTCGGCGGTCTCCAGCGGCCTGGCCGTCACCATCCTGGGTCTTTGCGCGCTGGTCGTCGATCCTCAGGCGCTGGTGGCGGTCCTGCCCATGGGCAACACTGCCCTGCGTCTTGGCGCCGTTGCGGTGATCGTGGCCATCGTCGGACCTCTCGTCTGGGCCTCGGTCAGGCAGAAGGCGCTGAAGCTCGGGCGGTTCCGGCTGGTCGCACCCACTCCGGGGATTCTGGGCGCGCAGGTTCTCTTTGGCCTTGCCGATGTTGGGTTTGCGGCGCTGACGCTGTATCTTCTCTTGCCGGTCGGGGATATCGGCTTTGTGCCTTTTCTTGCCGTTTTTGCCGCGGCCATCATGGCTGGAATTGTCAGCCATGTTCCCGGCGGGGTCGGCGTGTTCGAGACCGTGGTGATCGCCGCCATGCCCGCCGGCACCCCCGCCGAAAAGGTTGCGGCGGGGCTTTTGCTCTACCGGCTGGCCTATTACGTTGTACCCTTCGTGCTGGCGCTTGCCGTGCTGGCGGCCTACGAGGCGTGGCGCGCGCTGGGTGGCCGCGTGCCGGCCAATGCGGCGGGCAGGATGCTCATGTCCGTGGAGCCGGCCTTTCGCTCTGTGGCGCCACTGGTGCCGATCGTGCTTTTTGCCACTGTCTTCGGCGCCGGGCTGTGGATGAGCTTTTCCGCCCTGATCCCACCCGTGACCCAAGCTTCGGATGTGACCGAGGCGCTGTTTCCGCTGGCCTTTGTCGAAGGCTCGGCGCTTCTGTCCAGTGCCTTGGGGGCGAGCCTGATCCTTGTCTCGCTCGGGCTTTTGCGGCGCAATCAGGGGGCTTTCTGGATGGCCTGCGCCGCGATGGCGGCCTCGGTCGCCGTGGCGCTGCTGCATGGCCTTGACGTTGAGCGCGCGGCGACGCTTGCCCTGCTGCTTGCAGCCCTCGTGCCGTTCCGGCACGAGTTCCATCGCGCGACCGCCCTAAGCAATGCCACGCTCAGCCCCGGGGGTCTGGTCCTTCTGGCCGCAGTCATCCTGTCTTTCGGTTTCATCCTGTTCTTCGCCCACAAGAGCATACCCTACGCAAACGAGCTGTGGTGGCAGTTCGCGGTCGATGGCCATGCGCCGCGGGCTTTGCGTGCGGGCCTGGTGGCAAGCGTCGTGCTTGGCCTTGGCGCACTGACGCTGCTGCTGCGGGTGCGGCCCTACCGCCCCGCGCCGCCCGATGCCGAAAGCCTGGCACTTGCGGCCGCCATCGCCGGTGCCGCAGACAACCCCGAAGCCGGTTTTGCCCTGACCGGCGACAAGGCGCTGTATTTCTCGGCCGATCGTCGCGCCTTTGTCATGTTCGCCGTGTCGGGACGCAACTGGATCGCCTATGGCGGCCCGGTCGGCCCTGCCGGATCTGCGGCCGAAGCCGCGCAGGGCTTTGTCGATGCCGCGCGCCGGGCGGGGGCGCGGCCCGTCTTCTATGAGGTCGGGGCCGGGCAAGTGCCGCTCATGCTCGACTTCGGCCTGTCGCTGTTCAAGATGGGCGAAGAGGCAGTGGTCGATCTGGAGCGTTTCTCGCTGGCGGGGGCCGCGCGCAAGAAACTGCGCGCCGCCCATGCCCGTGCGCTGCGCGATGGCCTGTCGCTGGACATCACTGCCCCGCCGCACGACCCCGCGCTTCTGGCCGAGCTTCGTGCTCTCTCAGACTCCTGGCTTGCCGCAAAGAAGACTCGCGAAAAGGGTTTCTCGGTCGGCCAGTTCGCGCCCGACTGGCTGAACCGCTGGCCGATTGCCCTGATCCGGCACCAGGGCCGGATCGTCGCCTTCGCCAATATCCTGCAAGGCGGGGCCGCCGGCATGGCAAGCATCGATCTCATGCGGCACAGCATCGAGGCACCAGCCGGGACAATGGACTTTCTCTTCACCGAACTCATGCTGCGCCTCAAGGCCGAGGGCTTGCGCGCCTTTTCTCTGGGCATGGCGCCGCTGTCGGGCCTTGCCCCCGGACGTAGCCGCCGCAACTGGGACCGCCTCGCTGCGCTGATCTACCGAAACGGTGGCGCGTTCTACAACTTCGAGGGACTCAGGGCCTTCAAGGACAAGTTCGATCCCGACTGGCTGCCGCATTACCTCGCCGCGCCTTCTGCCCTGCCCCCTTTGCTGACGCTGGCCGCAGCCGCGCGGCTGATCGCCGGACCGAAGCCCCCACACCGGACCATGGCAGGAAAGGGCGTCCTGAACGATTGCGATAACGGCGCGGGGCGCTGACCAGCCGCTCGACCGCGATGGCGGGCGTCGTCTATTTCGGCTTCTCGGGCGCCGGAGCGGGCCGGTTGAAGTCGACGACCTTGCAGCTGTCACCGCCCCCCGAGCAGCCGCCGCAGCCCGAACAGGCCGGGGCGGCACCCCGGCGGCGGCGCGTCAGCCTACGGAACAGGAAGGCCAGCGCGGCCGCCAGCGCCAGCGCAATCAGCCCGTATTCCAGCAGGCCGATGCCGGTTTCGGCGGAAAAGTCGATAGCGGGCATTCCGGTCATGGTGTTTCTCCGGCCGAGACGGGGGTGGCGCGGCGAAGCCATGGCTTGGGCACCGCGACGATCAGAAGCGCCAGAACGCCGGCCGCATAGACCGCCGTCATGGCCTGCAGCCCACTCAGCGCCAGGGCGCTGCCCAGGGTGAAGACGGCGCTGGCAACCGCAAGCCCCAGGATGGTGGGGAAAACGAGGGCAAAACCCATCCAGCGGTAGCTGTCGGTCTGCACCCGCACCATGATGATGGTGGCCAGGCAGGGCGGATACAGCGCGAAGAACAGCATCAGAGCCACTGCCGACAAGGCGGTGTGCCCCTCGGCGGCCTGCTCGCTGCCCATGCGCTCTTCCAGTGTCAAGTTCTCGCCCTCTTCCTGGTCGAACAGCACGCCCAGCGTGGCCACGCTGTTTTCGCGCGCCGCGAAGGAGGCCAGAAGGGCGACGTTGATCTTCCAGTCGAAGCCGGCGAACTGCGTAACCGGCTCAAGACTGCGGCCGATCATGCCTAGGAAGCTGGTCTCGATCTTGTCGGCCCGCATCTCGCGGCGCAGCGTGGTGCGGGCCCCGGCCAATTCCTTCAATGCGGCGGTTGCCGCCTTGGCCTCGGGGTCGCGGGCGCGCAGGACGAAGGGGGCAAAGGCCGGATGCTCGCTGGCAAAAGCTTCGTCCAGCGCCTCGGCCGCTTCCTTGCTGCCGGCGTTCATCCGGGCGGACTTGTAGTCAGATTGCGCATTGACCAGCGCCAGCAGCCGGGCCTGGTCGGGCACCGCATCGCGGTGCGGATTGCCGTCCAGTGCAGTGTAGAACCGGGCGATCGCCGATTCGGCGCGGGCCTGGTAGGCGACCTCGCGTTCGGCCGGGACGCCGGGGAACTGCAACAGCACATAGATCACCATGGCGATGGACACCACCACGGTGCCCACCTTCTTGATGTAAAGCCAGGTGCGGTCGAAGGCCCGCCGCGCGACGCCCGTGACGGTGGGCATGTGGTAATGCGGCAGTTCCATCACGAAGGGCGCGGTCTCGTAGCGGGCCAGCACCGTGCCGGTCAGAAGCCGCGCCACCAGAAGGGCCACGATCACCGTCAGTGTGGACAGGTAGAACAGCATCAGCCCCTTGGTCTCGGGGAAATAGATGTTTATCAGAAGCGTGTAGAGCGGGATCTTGGCCATGCAGTTCATGAACGGTACGGTCAGGATCGTGGCCATCCGGGCGCGGGCGTCGGGGATGCCCTTGGTCGCCATCACGCCCGGCACCGCGCAGCCGCCGGCAAAGACCCCGGCCAGGATGAAGGGCAGCGTCGATTGCCCATGCAACCCGAAGCGGTGCAGGATGCGGTCCAGGATGAAGGCGATCCGCGCCATGTAGCCCGAGTCCTCTAGCATCGCGATCAACGCGAACAGGATCAGGAAGATTGGGACGTAGTTCAGCAGCGCGTTGGCCGAATCGACCATCCACAACCCCAGCGCGCGGACCTGCGGATCAACCAGAAAACCCGCGTCGGGCAGGATGCCGGCGGCGAAGTTGCGAAATCCCGCCAGGATCGGCCAGGTGACCTTGGTCAGCTCGTAGCCCTGCACGATCGAAAGCTGATAGATCGCCCAGACGATCGCCACCAGGAACACCGGTGCCAGGAAACGGTTCAGAAGCAGCCGGTCGATGCGTTCAGAGAACGGCACCTGCCCGGCCTGGGTCTCGGTGACGCAGTCAGCGACGATGTCGGCCGCCAGCCCGTCACGCGCCGAGGCGATCTGTTCCGCGGCTGCCTCGGGTCCGCCGGCGGCGGCGCGCAGGCAATGGGCCAGGTCTAGGATCGGATGAGGGTTGTCCAGCAGCGAACCAAGCCGTTTGACCGCTTCGGCATCGCCCTCAAGCAGTTTGACGGCCAGCCAGCGCGCCGACAGCGGCTTCAGCGCCGGTTCCGCGGAAAGCCGGGCCTGCAATTCCTCGACGGCCGGCTCCAGAGGGCCATAGTTAAGCGTCGCCAGGCGCGCGCCCTGCACCCTGGCGATGGCGTCGCGCAGCTCTGCCTCGCCCTTGCCTTTGCGACCGATCACCGGCACCACCGGCGCGGCCAGCCGGCGCTCCAGCGCGGCGGTGTCGATGCGCAGGCCGCGGCCCTCGGCCACGTCCATCATGTTCAGCGCGACCACGACCGGCACGCCAATCTCCAGCAACTGGAAGGTCAGCGTCAGCCCGCGCCGCAGGTTTGAGGCGTCCAGCACGTTAACCACCACGTCCGGGCGGTCTTCCAGCAGGAAGTTGCGGGTCACCCGTTCCTCGGGCGAATACGAGGTGAGCGAGTAGCAGCCGGGAAGGTCTACCAATTGAACCCGCTGCCCGGCATGGCTGTAGGTGCCGGATTTCTTGTCCACCGTCACACCGGGGTAATTGGCGATGTGCTGGGTCAGCCCGGTCAGCAGGTTGAACAGGGTAGACTTGCCGGCGTTCTGTTGCCCGGCCAGACCGATCAGGCGGCGGTCAGACATGAACGATCTCCACCTGCGCGGCTTCGTTTCGGCGCAGGACGATGTAGCTGTCACCCACCTTCAGTTCGATCGGGTCCAGAAGGGGCGCGACGCGGACCACCGTCACCTCGCGGTCGGGCCGGATGCCCAGGTCCAGCAACCGCTGGCGGATCGGGCCGCAGCCGTTCAGGCGCCGGATGCGGCAGGTGCTTCCGGGGGCCACTTCAGCCAGGCTGTATCCGCCCTGACCGGCAGCGCAGCCACAGCCCGCGCCATTGCGGGCGCGTCTGCGTCGGCCCCATCCGGGTCCACCGGGAAATGCGAAGCTCATCGCGCTGTTTCCTTCCTGCTTGAGAGCGTGCTGAATCCGGGTCGGATTGCGCGCAGGGAAGGCGGCCCCCCCGGCGCGGCTTC
>JAFGXY010000068.1 GCA_016936395.1 Paracoccaceae bacterium
CACCACCCCCGGCGCCGGCGCGGCCGACGTGGCCGAGGCCTTCGTGGTCTACCGCCCGACGGCACAGATCATGTGGGCCTTGGTCGATGGCGGCGACGATGCCGCGATCATGGCCACCATCGGCGGGCAGGTGTTCGATCTGATGGCGTGACTTTGATCTGCCTTGTCGGACAAAGGCAGGCAGGCTTGCAATTCTGCGCGCAGCCAATAGGCTTGGCGCATCGCCGGGCTGAAAGCCCACCGGTGTGGCCCGCGCGGGTCAAGACTGAGGCTTTGCTTGTCGTCTTGTAACAGGTGTGTTGCCGCTTGTCCTACAGCTCGCTCCCGTCCGAAAGCTACTGGCGCCGGTGTCTGGACGACCCCGACTTCCAGCTCGGCGCGCTGTATCGTCCGAGGGTCCGGATCGGACCAGAAGACGCAGTGGCGGCGGCTGGCAGTTGCTTTGCGCAGAAGATCGGGCGTGAGCTGCGCCTGTCATCGGCGCGGTTTCTGGACTTGGAACCTGTCCCACACGGGATGACCGAGCGCACGGCGGCACGGCTGGGCTTTGGTCTGTATTCAGCGCGCTACGGCAATATCTACAGCACTGCGCAATGGCTGCAACTGGCGCAAGATGCCTTTGCAGACCATCTGCGCCCCGAAGCCTTCTGGTGCAAGGACGGTCTCTGGTTTGACGGTCTGCGCCCAAGACTGGAGCCGGGGGGCTTTGTCAGCCGTGAGCTTGCCAAGGCAGCCCGGCGGGCGCATTTGTTGCAAGTGCGGCGGATGTTCGAACAGGCCAGCGTCTTCATCTTCACGCTGGGACTGACCGAACGCTGGCAGGATGCGCGCACCGGCACGGTCTATCCGATCTGCCCCGCCGCGGTTGACCCCGCCTTTGGCGATGCGGCGCACCGGTTCCACAATTCCCGCGTCACCGAAGTGGTCGCGGACATGGAGGCCTGCATCAATCTGTTGCGGCGGCACAATTCGGGCCTGCGGTTCCTTTTCACGGTGTCGCCGGTGCCGCTGATGGCAACGGCGACCGGCGGCCATGTGCTGCTGGCAACCAGCCGGTCAAAGGCCGTGTTGCGCACTGCGGTCGATGAAATCCTGCACGACCAGCCAATGTGCGACTATTTCCCGTCTTACGAGCTTGCGACGCAGAACCCGACCTGCCGCGATGCCTTTGCCGCCGACCAGCGCGAGGTGAAGGATGCGGTTGTCGAACGCATCATGCAGGCGTTCTTTGCCGCGCAAACCGGACTTGCCCGCCAGATCGCTGTCAAGGGGCAGGGCGAAGCGGCGGAAACGGTCTGCGACGAGGTGTTGCTGGACGCAACGCGGCGATGAGGGCGCTTGTATTTGGCAACTCGCACACGGCCTGCCTGATCGAGGCCTGGCGAGAGGTGGCGGCGCGCACAGGCGAGGCGACGCCGGAAGTCACGCTTGAGTTCTTTGTGCGGTCCGGCAGTGGGGTGGCCGAGTATGAACTGGCCGGCACGCGGATTGCGGCAGCGACAGAGGCACAGAAAGCCTTTCTTGCCAGATTGTCCTTGCCGGTTGCGCAGGATCTTGCGGGTTTTGATGCGTTGGTCATCGTCGGCAGCGAGGTCAGCCTGTTTCATGTCGTGCATGTTCTGAACCGCTACCGGATCCTCGACTGGCCGATGACGCAAGACCCCGAGATGCCCGCGCTGACCGAGGCCGTATTGCGCCTTGCCGTGGCCGAGGCGTTGCACGCGTCAAACGCCGCGCAGTTGATGGCCGCGCTGCGGGCGATCCCGGCGTTGGCGGCAAAGCCGATCCATCTGGTGCCGCAGCCCTTTGTGTCAGAGCGCGCCCTGACGGCAAGCAAAGCCGGTGCGGGTTTCAAACGCCTGTGCCGCGAGCAGATCGGCGATCTGGCGGCGCAGGTGTTCACCGACGAAACGGCACGGTTGGCTGCAAGCTTTGATGTCCGGTTTCATCCACAACCGGTCGAAACAATCGTCCACGGTTGTCTGACCGCCCAGCGCTTTACTGAAAGGGCGCGACGATTGGTCAACCTTGGCCAATTGCAGCCAGCAGATGACATTCTTCATGCAAATCTGGCCTATGGTCGTTTGATCCTGCACCAGATCTGTGGCTGATCCAGACAGGGCGGCATGCTGGTCTGCAAAGACCTGGCGGTCGCTCGGTAATCCCCTGCCAGAATGATTTCCTTGAGCAGAGCGACGGCTCACTGCCCTATGGGGCAGCACGCCCAGTGCCGCCGGCATCGGCTGGCAAGTTTTGCAAATGGCGCAGCACAGAACCACCACGATATGCCCGATGGCCCTGAACGGTGGTCACTCAAAACTTAGCCATTTTCTGCCGCGTGAACTGCAGGGGCGAAACGCTTTGTTCAGGCACCTGCGGAATTCTTGCCCAAACGGGTGAGGAATGGCATGCCGAACATTTATGTCATCGCAGGTCAAAGCAACGCGACAGCCATCGCAACCGACGTGCAGGCCGAGGTGTTGGCGCGTGATCCTGCGGCCATCATCCTCACGATCAGCAGCGCCGGCGCGCCCCTGACATGGGGCCGTTCCGGCACCGACTGGTTCCAGGACGGTGATCTGCGGGATGATCTGGTGCGCGAGGTCGTCAGCGTCATGAGCGCGACCCCCTCGGCCCGGTTCAAAAGCCTGATCTGGGTGCAGGGTGAGGCGGATACGCTGGATATCGCCCGTGCCACTGCTTACCAAGACTATGCACTGGGGCTGTTTTCCACGCTGGACTTGCAACTGCAGACTGCACTTCGCGACCATGCGCCGCAAAGTCTTGCCTATCAGGTGGTCTCGGTGCTTCTGTCAGAGAATTCCCCCGCGGCGGCGGACCGGGCGAATTGGGGCGTGGTGATCACCCAACAGCGCGCCCTGGATGCGGCATCGGGCCGGATCACGATGGTGAACACCGATCAGGTCGCCGGCAGCCATTCTGTTGCCGCCGATCAGATGTTTCGCGACCCGCTTCACTATTCCGACATCTTTCTCTCGGTCTTGGCAAATGCGATTGCCGAGAATGTCTTCTATCCGCTTGCTGCCACCCCGCCTTATGCAGCAATCAGCGAAAATGCGGCAGAGGGTGTCATTCTGCAAGGCGGGGATGGGGCTGACACCCTGACCGGCGGCGTGGCGGATGACTTTATCTTTGGCGGCATCAGCCCGGCGGACCGGCGTGATGTGATTTATGGCGGTGATGGCAACGACAGCATCGACGGCGGGTATGGCAATGACGACCTGTTTGGCGGCAACGGCAATGACACGGTGCTGGGCGGGTCTGGCGCAGATCAGGTGATCGGCAACGCGGGCGACGACATGGTTTACGGCAATGCGGGCAGCGATCTGCTGCATGGCAATGCGGGCAATGACACGCTGAACGGTGGCTTCGGCTTTGACCAGCTGAATGGTGGCGCAGGGGCGGACACGTTCTTTCACATCGGCCTGCAAGGTCACGGCACCGACTGGATTCAGGATTACACCGGCGATGACGGCGATGTGCTGATGGCGGGGATTGCGAATGCCACCCGTGCGCAGTTCCAGGTCAACTTCAACATCACTCAAGGTGCGGGGGCTGGTGATGTGGCCGAGGCCTTCGTGGTCTATCGCCCTACCGCGCAGATTCTCTGGGCGCTGGTTGATGGCGCCGACAATGCGTTGATCAACCTTTCGATCGGCGGGCAGGTCTATGATCTGATGGCCTGAGCAGCAGAGCCTTGGTAAAATCCACGGCAGTTTGCCGCCCCGGCCTTCATTTCATGTCAACACCCGTGCGCAAGCGTGAGGGGTGGCAGGACGAGGGTGGGCATGGGCATACCAGTCACGGGAACGGGCAGGGTCGAAACGGGCCTTGGTGGCCCCTCGGGCTTTGGTGAAGCACAACTGGACCGGTCAGATGACGGGTCTTTACGGCTGGATGTCTCGGCAGTGTTCGAGTCCGGGCTGAATTTCCTTGGCCGCAGGTATGCCGCAACCGATCTGTGGGTCAACACCAATGGCACATTGTCGCTTGGCGCGGCGCTGCCAGAGTATCCCACCGCCGCCAGCGTCGGGTTGCCAACCGACATGATCGCCATCTTCTGGGCCGATCTGGATACCCGGCTGCGTGGGGAAGGGCTTGAAAGCGGGCAGGTCCATATTGACATTGATGCCGTGGCCGACCGCGTCAGCCTGACCTGGGCCGATGTGGGAATGTATCGCCGCAACACCGACAGCCCCGCCCGGTTTCAGCTTCAGCTTTATGACCGGGGCAACGGTGATTTCGACATCGTGTTTCGCTATGACAGCGTCGACCTGACCACGGGCTCGGCGGAAGATGATCTGGGCGCGCGGGTGATGGTGTCTTCGCCCCGCCTGCTGGCACCTTTCCTGCCGTCGGGGCTGCCTGCCGTTGCCGGTCTGGAC
>JAFGXY010000069.1 GCA_016936395.1 Paracoccaceae bacterium
AAGGGCTTATTTTGGCTCCGGCGGTAGGGATCGAACCTACGACCAATTGATTAACAGTCAACTGCTCTACCGCTGAGCTACGCCGGAACACGTGGGGCCGTATAGCAAGCGATTTCGGGGGCGTAAAGGGGACTTTGGCAAAAAGTCAGGCGGTCGCGCCTGTGAGGTGGAAAACGCTGTCTGCTTGTGGGGTTTGCGGCCAGGCGACCACGTTTCTGTCCCAAAGATCAACAAGATGCGCCAAAACGTTGCGCTCGGCCGCGCCCAGCAGGGCCGGATCCGTGTCGCGATAGATCTGTCTGGTCAGGCCCGCTGCGGTGGCCGGTCCAGTGCGCAGGGCAGCCAAAATCTCGGCCTCACGCTGGGTGCGGTGGTCTTGCAGGCTGCGCAGTCGCGCCTGCACCGCGGCCACCGGCGCGCCATGACCGGGCAACATCAGACGCCAGTCCTGCGCCATCAGCAGGGCCAGCGACGTTCTATAGGCGCGCATGTCGCCATCGGGGGGCGAGATCAGGCTGGAGGCCCAGCCCATGGCGTGGTCGCCCGACAGCAGGATATCGCCAAACCCAAGGCAGACATGGCTGCCCATGTGGCCGGGGGTGTGGATCACCCGCAAGCTGGCCCCGGGGCAGGGCAACACCTCGTCATCGGCGATCAGCCGGTCGGGGCGAAACCCCGCATCCACGCCTTCACCGCCGCCTTGCAGCCCCGCTTCGGCCAGATGCTGCATCAGCGGGCTGCGCCCCGCCTCGGCGGTGCCAAACGCCAGCACCGGCGCGCCGGTCAACGCCGACAGGCGCCGCGCCGCGGCGGAATGGTCGCGGTGTGGGTGGGTCACGATGATCGCGCCGACAGCTTCTGCCGGGCCAAGCGCTGCCAGCAAGGCCGCCACGTGGGACGGGTCATCCGGCCCCGGATCAACCAGCACCACCCCCGCGCCTTGCCCCAGAAGATAGCTGTTGGTGCCCGGCCCGGTCATGACCGAGGGGTTGGGTGCAAGCACCCGGCGCACATCCCTTGCCACCCATTCCACCACCCCTGCCTGCATTGCTTGCCCGCTTTCTTTTGACCTCGCCGGGCGCTAGGCTGGTGCCATGCGCTTCAGTCTCAAGCCCTTGTTGCCCCGCAGCCTGTTCGGTCGTGCCGCGCTTATTTTGGTGGTGCCCATCGTCACGATCCAGTTGATCGTGTCCATAGCCTTCATCCAGCGGCATTTCGAGGGTGTGACGCGGCAACTGGTGCAAGGCGTGCTGATCGAACTGGCGCTGCTGCGCGAGGCGGTCGATAAGGCCCCCGATGCAGGGGCGGCGATGACGGTGGCCGCGCCCTTGGCCGCCTCGTTCAATATGGACCTGACCTTGCCCGCTGCCGCTTTTGCCCCATCGGATCGGAAAAACTGGTTCGATCTTACCGGGGCGGCGGTGACGCAGGCGTTGCGCCAAGGGTTGCCCGATCTGGTGTCGGTCGATCTGGCGGCGGTGAACGGGCGCGTGCTTCTGGCCGAGGCCACGCGGCACGGGCCGATGCGGGTGGCGCTTGACCGCTCACGGGTGTCGGCGTCAAACCCGCATCAGCTTTTGGTGATCATGATCCTGGCGTCGATCCTGATGACCCTGATCGCCTATGTTTTCCTGCGTAACCAGTTGCGGCCGATCAAGAAACTGGCCGAAGCCGCCGAGGCGTTCGGCAAAGGCGAGGCCGTTCCCTACCGCCCGCGGGGCGCGTTGGAGGTACGGGCGGCGGGGGCCGCCTTCCTGGACATGCGGGCCCGGATCGAGCGGGCGCTGGAGACCCGCACCCGGATGCTGTCGGGCGTCAGCCACGATTTGCGCACCCCGATGACCCGGCTGCGCCTTGGCCTGTCGATGCTGCCGGAAGATGAGGACACGGCAGCCCTGCAATCGGATCTGGCCGAGATGGAGCGGCTGGTCGATGATTTTCTGGCCTTTGTCCGGGGCGACGCGCTGGAAGAGCCGGTTCAGGCCGATCCGATGCAGATCGCCCGGCAGATCGTTGACAATGTGGCACGCTCGGGCCGTGCGCTGCGCTTGCTGCGAACGTTGGATCAGCCGGCGCTGGTCCGGATGCGGCCGCAAGCGGTGCAACGGGCGGTCGAGAATCTGGTGGCGAACGCCTTGCGCCACGCCAACACCGTGACGCTCTCGCTGGTGCTGACCGAGCGCTCCTTGCGTTTTGTTGTCGAGGATGACGGCCCCGGCATCCCCGAAAACCAGCGTGAGGCGGCTATGGCGCCCTTTGCCCGGCTGGACAGCGCGCGGGATCCCAACCGGGGCGGCGGCGTCGGGCTGGGCCTGTCGATCGCCGCCGATGTGGCGCGCAGCCATGGCGGGCGGCTGATGCTGGGCCGATCCGACACGCTGGGTGGCTTGCGGGCCGAGTTGCATCTGGCGCGTTAGGGCGCCAGCGGCAGACCCAGCGGGGTGACGACGCGCCCGGCCGCCGCGCGCGCATCCTCGGCGTCATGCGTGACCAGAATTGCGGGCAGGCCTTCGCGTCTTATGCGATCCAGCACGAAACCACGGACCTGGGCGCGCAGATCGGCATCAAGGCGCGAGAACGGCTCATCCAGCAACAGGGCGCAGGGGGCGGCCAACAGCGTGCGCAGCAGCGCCACCCGTGCCCGCTGCCCGCCCGACAGCGTGGCAGGGTCGCAGTCGGCAAAGCCGGACAGATCTGCCGCTTGAAGGGCTGCCGCGATCCGGGCAGTGCGTGCAGCGCGGCCTTTGATGTCGGGCGGCAGGGCGAAGGCCAGATTGCCGCCGACCGACAGGTGCGGAAAAAGCACATCGTCCTGAAACAGCAGGCCAACCCGGCGCAGATGCGGGGGCAGGGCGGTGATGTCACGCCCTGCAAGCACGATGTGGCCCGAAAGGCGGAACGCGGGTGCCAGCGTGCCCAGAATGGCGGCAAGCGCGGTGGATTTGCCCGCGCCCGACGGCCCCATGATCGTCAGCACCTCGCCGGGGCCGACGGTCAGGTTCAGCGCCACGATGGGCTGCCCGTCGCGGGTGACCCGCAGGTCTTGCAGGTGCAATGGCCCGCTCATGCGGCAACCGCCATGCCGCGCCGGTGGCGAAACGCCCAGGCTGGCAACAGCAGCGCGCAAGCAAACCCCAGTGCGGGCAGCAGCATTTGCAGCAGCGCATAGGCCCCGATCAGCCGCCGGTTGCCGCCCGATGCCAAGGCAACTGCCTCGGTCGTCAGCGTCTCGACCCGCCCGCCGCCGACCAGCAGCGTCGGAAGGTATTGCCCGACCGACACCGCAAGACCGACAGCCGATGCGGTCAGCACCGGGCGCAGCAGCATCGGCAGGCGCAGGTGCCAGAACACCCGCGCGGGCGTGGCGCCCAAGGCCGCCCCCGCCACCGCGATCCGCCGGTCCCATGCCCGGTAAGCCGGGGCCAGCGACAAGAACAGATAGGGCAGCACGAACACCAGATGCGCCGCCGCGACCGCCAGCCAATGCCCCGCCATCCCTGCGCGCAAGGCGGCAACCTGCACCCCCGGCAGGAACGCCACCTGCGGCACAAGCAGCGGCAGATACAGCACCCACAGCGCCCCGGCCCCGGGGACAAGGTCGAAGCGATGCTCGGCCTCCAGACAGGCCAGCACCAAGGCCAAGGCCAGCAGCGTCGCCAAGGCCGCGATCCCCAGCGTCAGCGTCGCCGTCTGCGCCAGGTCAGGCGCGGCCCGGGTCCAGGTGTTAAGGTTCAGGCTGGCTGGCACGGCGTCGGGAAACGACCACAGCCCCGCAAAAGACCACAGCGCCAGCCCTGCCAGCCCAAAGACCAGCCCCCCGCCGATCAGCCCCCCCAGCAAAGCGGCGATCACGTTGGCCGGGCCATCGGCACCTTGCCCCCGCATCCCGCGATGCGCCAAGCCGATCAGCGCTGATTTGGCCAACCGTTCGGCCAGATGCCACAGGCCAAGTGCGCCCAGCACCAGCCCGACCTGCACCAATGCCCCGGCGGCAGCGGTGGCGCGGCCGGTCAACTGCGGGTCGGCCATCCAGATCACCACTTGTGCCGACAGGGTATAAGGTCGGGTCGGGCCAAGGATCATTGCCATTTCGACCGCCGTCATCGAATAGGCCAGAACCGCATAAAAAGGCAGCCGCAACTGCCTGTAAAGGCTTGGCAATACGGAAACGGCAAAGCTTGCGACACGCCCCGCGCCCAGGCTTTGCGCCACCTGCATCCGCCGCGCGGCATCGGTCTGCGGCAGGGCGGCAAGCGCCATCAGGAACAGGAACGGCACCTCTTTGGCAACCAGGCCAAGGGTCAGGGCAAGGCCGAAGGGGTCGTTCAGCAGCAAGAGGTCTGGTGGCTGGGTCCAGCCGGTGGCCCAGGGCGACAGAACCCGGGCGATCCAGCCCGAGGGGGCGATCAGGAACGCAAGACCAAGGGCTGCGGCGGCATGGGGCACCGACAACAGCGGGGCCAGCAGATGCTGAACCGCTGCGAAGGCCCGTGTCCCCCACAGGCTTGCGACCGGCAGCAGCGTGATGGCCAGGGACAGGGCCGCCGAGCCAAGCCCGGTGACCAGCGAAATTCCAGCCGCACGGGGCAGGCCTGGCCACTGAAGAAGTGCCTGTATCCCCTTGGCGTCATTGGCAAAGGCGGGGATCACCGTACCCGCCAACCCGGCCAGAACCGGCACCGTCAACAGCGCCAGCGTGATCCGTGGGGCCTGCCGCAGCAGGCCGGCCATGATCATTGGGCAACGCCGTAGCGTTCGATCCAGTCTTGCGCGATCCGCACCATCCAGCTTGCATGCGGCTCCAGCAGGGCCGGCCCAAGGTCGGCGGGCGCCAGGGTGGCCACGCCCAGATCGAGCGCGTCAAACCGCGCGCGACTTGAGGTATCGAGTGAAGACAGGTTCAGAACTGTCTGGAAACCCAAGACATTCGGGTCTTGGGCGCGGGCCTGAACCTCGGGGTCCAGCAGCAGGTTTGCTACCACCTGCGCCCCCGCCTGATGGGCTGCGTTGAACGGGATTGCCACGAAGGAGGCATTGCCGATGGTGCCGCCTTCCAGCGTGAAGGTGCGCATCGTGTCGGGCAGATGGCCTGCCGCGATCTCGGCACTGGCACGGCCCGGGTTGAAGGCAAAGCCGAAGTCCACCTCGGCATCCGCCAGAAGCTGGCCCAGAGCGGGTTCGTTCTGCGGATAGGCCTTGCCCGCGCGCCACAGCGCCGGGGTGATCTGGTCCAGCCAGGCCCACATCGGTGCGACCTTGGCGGCATAGCTTGCGTCATCGACCGGCATTTGCAGAACCGACGGGTCGGCAAGCGTGCCGTAGGCGACCTGTTTCAGAAACGTGGTGCCCAGATAATCGGGCGGTTGCGGATAGGTAAAGCGGCCGGGGTTGGCGATGATCCAGTCCTTCAGCGCGGCAAGGGTCTGCGGCGGCTGCGGCAGGCGGGCCGCATCGTATTCGAACACAAGCTGCGCCATCGCCCATGGCGATTCATAGCCGTCTGTGGGCAGGGTGAAGTCGGTCACCACTGCCGGTTTGCCCGCCACATCGACCAGCCCCCAGTTCGGCAGGCCGGTGGCAAAGGGGCCAAACAGCAGGCCCGCGTCTTTCATCGCGGCAAAGTTTTCGCCGTTGATCCAGATCAGGTCCACCGCGCCGCCGGTGGTGATGCCCGCGTCGCGTTCGGCCAGCACCTGGGTTACGGCATCGGCGGTGGAGGCCAGTTTCACATGCGCGACCGCAACGCCATGCCGCGCCTGTGCCTGTTCGCCCACCCAGGCGATGAAATCGTTGATCTTCGGGTCACCGCCCCAGGCGTGCCAGTAAACGGTCTGGCCCTTGGCTTCGGCCAACACTGTCTCCCATGCGGTCTGGGCATGGGCGGGCAGGGCAAAAAGGGCGGCACTGGCCAGCAGAAAGTGGCGACGAAGCATGAAGAAGACCCCCCTCAGAATGATGGCCCGCTTGTCCGGACCGGTTGCTTCGGGATAGGCAAGAGCAATACCGCCGCGCAAGGGGGTTTCGTGACGCACACTCGGTTGTGAGCCATGCAAACACGGGCGCCTGCGCAACTGAACCGCGTCTGCCCAACCGAACGGCCCGAGCCACCGACGCGAAAGCCACAACAAAGGACAGTCGCCAATGTTTGACGGGATGATGCGCCGCCTGATCGACCCGCCCCTAAACCGGGCGGGGCGCTGGCTGGCGGCGCGTGGCGTTGGTGCCAATGGCATCACGCTGGCGGGCTTGGGCTTTGGTCTGGCGGCGGCGGCGATGATCGCCACGGGTCTGCCGGCATGGGCGGCGCTGGGGCCTTTGCTGGTGGGGCGGGTTTTCGATGGGCTGGACGGGGCGGTGGCGCGGGCGACGACCAAGACCGATTTCGGCGGATTTCTGGACATCTTTTGCGATTTCGTTTTCTACGCGGCCATTCCACTGGCCTTTGTGCTGCGTGACCCTGCCAGCAATGGCGTGGCGGGTGCGGTCTTGCTGGCCAGTTTTTATGTCAATGCCGCCAGCTTTCTGGGCTTTGCGATCCTGGCCGAAAAGCGCCGGATGACAACCGTGCAGCAGGGCGAAAAATCGCTTTACTATGCTGTCGGGCTGCTGGAAGGCACGGAAACCATAGGGTTCTTCGCCTTTCTCTGCCTGGCCCCTGCGCTGTTTGCGCCCGCCGCGCTGATCTTTGGCGCGCTGTGTGTCGTGACAGCCGCCGCGCGGGTGGTCTTGGCGCGGCGGGTGTTTTCCGACCGGTCGGTTTCGGGCAGCTAGATCAGTCCGCGCACCGCTGCGCGGAACCGGGCAAAGTCATCGGTGGCCAGCGGCCATGCAGCGGCATCATAGGGCCGCATCGCCCGGATCAGGCGGATGTTTTCGGCGGCCAACCGGGTGTCGAGCGAGTCGAGCAGGCTTGCGACCGGCCCGACCGGGGCGAAGGGGGTGATGACCTGCATCGCCTCGGTCTGAATGGCCCAGGTGACCAGCGCATCAACCGCGCCGCGGCCGATGAAGGGCTTGTGATACGGACCGATGTCGGACGACAGCCGGTCGGCACAGTCGCGCACGGCACCGCGCAGAAAATCGGTGATCACGGCTGACACCGGCTGCGGCGACCGGCCCGAGGGGGCCAGCAGAAAGGCGGTGCCAAGCGGACGCAACCCCGCCTCCAGCAACCAGTCCGGCGACAGGTCTTCTTCATGCAGCAGCAGGGCCGTCGGAAGCTTGTGATCCCAGGCGCCGCCCTGCGGACAGGGGCCAGCGGGGGGGGTGACGCCGCCCTGTACCGCGACTGAGGTCTGCGCCAGACCCTGAGGCAGATGCAACCCGCCACTTTGCCGGGCTATGGCGTCGGGCGTGGCCAGAAATGCCTGACCGGGCACGTGCAATCCGGCAACCCACCGCCAAGACAGCGTGTTCGAGGCCGGATCGCCATCCAGCAGATGGCGCATGAAGTGGTCGGCCCCCAGTTCCCAGGGCAGGTGCAGGGTGAAGATCCAGATCGAGGCGAAGTTCAGCCGCTGATGATTGTGCAGATAGCCGCCATCGCGCAGCGCCCGCGCCCAGTGGTCAAAGCCAGCAATGCCGGTGCGGCCATCGACTGCCGCTTCATAGGTGGCGGACAGATCACGGTCCGTCTCCAGCCGGCGCAACCCGGCGATGACGCCTGACTGCGTATCGCGCCAGACCTTCGGGCGCATTTGCAGCCAGCCCTTCCAATAGGCGCGCGACAGGATTTCGGTCACGAACGGTTCGGAGGCCGTACCGTGCGACTGTTGCAAGGCGGCGATGACCTGTTCTTCGGTCACGATCCGGTGCCGCAGATAGGGCGAGAGCATCGACACATGCGGTTGGCCCGCGCTGTGGGCATCACGCTGTGTCGCATCCTGCACTGCGGCGAACTTGATGAAGCTTTCCAGGTGCGCCAATGCCGCAGACCGGGTCGGCGCAAAGAGGTGTTTGGGATATTCCATAAGCTTGCGGCCTTAGGGCGGGTTCAGGTCAGATCAAGTCGGTCTGTGTGACAAATGCCGTGCCAAGAAAGGCCACCTGCCCTTGCAGCCCCCGCATCGCCCAACTAAGACTCTGTCAACCATCGCCAGATATTCCTTCACAAGACATCCAAGAGGCAGGCCAGATGCGCGACCCCGTTGACCATTACATGAACACACTTGTCCCCATGGTAGTAGAACAAACCAGCCGTGGCGAACGTGCGTATGACATTTTCAGCCGCATGCTGAAGGAACGGATCATCTTTCTGTCGGGCCCGGTGCATGACGGCATGTCGTCGCTGATCTGCGCGCAGTTGCTGTTTCTTGAGGCGGAAAATCCGTCCAAGGAAATCAGCATGTATATCAACAGCCCCGGCGGCGTTGTGACAAGCGGTTTGTCGATCTATGACACCATGCAATACATCAAACCCAAGGTCAGCACGCTGGTGATCGGGCAGGCGGCGTCGATGGGGTCGCTTTTGCTGACGGCCGGCGAAAAGGGCATGCGGTTTTCCCTGCCCAACAGCCGGGTGATGGTGCACCAGCCATCGGGCGGCTATCAGGGGCAGGCGACCGATATCATGATCCACGCGCGCGAGACGGAAAAGCTCAAGCGCCGCTTGAACGAGATTTACGTCAAGCACACCGGCAACGATTACGACACCGTCGAAGCCGCCCTGGAACGGGACAATTTCATGTCGGCCGAGGACGCGAAGGCCTGGGGTCTGATCGACGAGATCGTGGAAAGCCGCGGCAAGGCGGACGACACAACGAAGTGACAATTTCGCTCCCGGTCCGACGCAGGCCGGGGGCGATTTGACATTGTGGAGGGTCGGGGCTTGGCCTACACTTTCCAGTGACAAGGTTGAGGATACCCATGGCGAACAATTCCGGCGACAGCAAGAACACGCTTTACTGTTCCTTCTGCGGCAAAAGCCAGCATGAGGTGCGCAAGCTGATTGCTGGCCCCACGGTATTCATTTGCGACGAATGTGTCGAATTGTGTATGGACATCATTCGCGAAGAAACCCAGACAACCGGGCTGAAATCGTCCGATGGCGTGCCGACGCCGCGCGATATCTGCAAGGTTCTTGACGATTATGTCATCGGTCAGATGCATGCCAAGCGGGTGCTGTCGGTGGCCGTGCACAACCATTACAAACGGTTGAACCATTCGACCAAGACCGATATCGAACTGTCGAAGTCCAACATCCTGCTGATCGGCCCCACCGGCTGCGGCAAGACGCTTCTGGCACAGACACTGGCCCGCATTCTGGATGTGCCCTTCACCATGGCCGATGCGACCACGCTGACCGAAGCCGGCTACGTGGGCGAGGATGTGGAAAACATCATCCTCAAGCTGTTGCAGGCCAGCGAATACAATGTCGAGCGGGCGCAGCGCGGCATCGTCTATATCGACGAGGTCGACAAGATCACCCGCAAGTCGGACAACCCGTCGATCACCCGCGATGTGTCGGGCGAAGGGGTGCAGCAGGCGCTGCTGAAGATCATGGAAGGCACCGTGGCAAGCGTGCCGCCGCAGGGCGGGCGCAAGCATCCGCAGCAGGAATTCCTGCAAGTGGACACCACCAACATCCTGTTCATCTGCGGCGGGGCCTTCGCCGGTCTGGAAAAGATCATCGCGCAGCGCGGCAAGGGCTCGGGCATCGGCTTTGGCGCGGATGTGAAAGACCCCGACAGCCGGGGCGTGGGCGAATTGTTCAAGGAGCTGGAGCCGGAAGACCTGCTGAAATTCGGTCTGATCCCCGAATTCGTCGGCCGTCTGCCGGTGATCGCCACCCTGACCGATCTGGATGAGGCGGCGCTTGTCACCATCCTGACCGAGCCGAAGAATGCGCTGGTCAAACAGTATCAGCGGCTGTTCGACATCGAAGGCGTCAAGCTGACCTTCACCCCGGACGCGCTGGTTGCCATCGCCAAGCGGGCGATCAAGCGCAAGACCGGCGCGCGCGGCCTGCGGTCGATCATGGAAGATATCCTGCTGGATACCATGTTCGAATTGCCGGGCCTTGATGGCGTGCAAGAGGTTGTGGTCAAGGATGAGGCGGTGAATGCCGGGGCCAAGCCGATTTTGGTCTACACCGAGTCCGGCAAGAAAAAGGAAAGTGCCAGCGCGGGGTGATGCCGCCGTCGCACGCTTGACCGCGGCTTTGGCAGGGCAACCTTTCTTGCGGCACTGGACCTTGCCCGCCATTTCCGCCATATCAGGGGCGACGTAACCGGAGGCTGTTGCCATGTCTTTGCTCAAGCGCCTTGTGACCTGGTGGAACACCCAGACCATCGGCACCCAGATTTTCACCGCCCGCAACGGCGTGAAGGTCGGCGAGGATGATCAGGGCAACATCTACTACCAGACTCAGGACTCCAAGCGGCGTTGGGTGATCTATAACGGCGAGGTTGAGGCCAGCCGCGTGTCGCCCGATTGGCATGGCTGGTTGCATTTCACCTGGGATCAGCCGCCGACCAAAGCGCCGCTGAAGCACAAGCCGTGGGAAAAGCCGCATCAGGAAAACCTGACCGGGACGGACGCCGCCTATGCACCGCCCGGGTCGATCCGGCGCGCGGCGCCGGTGGCGCGGCGCGATTACGAAGCCTGGCAGCCGGAATAATGGCCAGCGAAGGGACCGAGATTCTGGCTGGCGCTGCCGTGCTGGCCGTGGCCATTGGCTTTCTGGCCTATGCCGCCAATTCAGCCGACATGCTGCGGCGCGATACCGGCAGCTATACGCTGACCGCCAGTTTTCGGGCGGTCGATGGCATCACTGTCGGGTCTGATGTGCGGATGGCAGGGTTGAAGGTGGGCACCATCACCGAACTGCGCCTGAACCCGCAGACGTTTTTCGCCGATGCCACGATTTCGCTGCGCGACGAGATCTTGCTGCCCAGCGACAGCGCCATCCTGATTTCCTCCGAAGGTCTGCTGGGTGGTAATTTCGTAGAAATCTCACCCGGCGGCATGCCCGACAATCTGGCCCCCGGCGATGAGATCGAAAACACTCAAGGATCGGTGGGTCTTGTGTCCTTGCTGATGAAATTTGTGGGTGGAAAATCTGACGGGGCCGAAGAATGAAGCGGCTTGCGCTGCTGCTGGTGCTGCTTGCCGCGCCCGCCGCGGCCCAAGAGATGGCCTCGGCCCCCGGCGGCACCCTGCGGCTGCTGGACAAGGTAACGGGGCGCGTGTCGGACCTGTCGCTGGGGCGCGGCCAAAGTGTTGGCGCCGGGCGGCTGACGGTTCTGCTGGATGAATGTCGCTATCCGCGTGACAACCCTGCCGCCGATGCCCAGGCGCATCTGACCGTGATGGAAACCGACCGGGCCGACCCGGTGTTTTCCGGCTGGATGCTGGCATCAAGCCCCGCGCTGTCGGCGATGGATCACCCGCGTTACGATATCTGGGTCTTGTCTTGCGATTCGGGTTTTGTCGCGCCCGAGATGACCGAGCCTGTCGAGGACCCCGACGCGCCGGTGGAAGAAATCAATGAAGGATAAGGCGCGTAACCCGGCGGCATGAACGTCGCCGGGCGGCGCAGGGCGGCGTCCAGCCGGCGGTGGTATTCGGCGCGCGGAATTTCCACAGCGCCAAGACTTGCCAGATGTGGGGTCAGGAATTGCGTATCAAACAAGGCAAACCCCCCCGCGCGCAGCCGGTGCGTCAGCCAGGCCAGCGCGATCTTTGACGCATCGGTGCGGCGCGAGAACATCGATTCGCCAAAGAAGGCCGCCCCCAGCACAACGCCGTAGACCCCGCCGATCAGGGCATCATCCTGCCAGACCTCAAGGCTGTGCGCATGACCCTGCGCGTGCAGCGATTGATAGAGCGCAAAGATCTCGGCGTTGATCCAAGTCTCGTCGCGGTCGGTGCAGGCGCGCAGCGTGGCGGTAAAATCGGTGTCGACGGCCACGCGGTAATCGCCGCGCAGCAGCGATCGTTTCAGGCTGCGCGAGATGTGAAACCCCTCCAGCGGGAACACCCCCCGCCGGCGCGGGTCGATCCAATGGATTGTCGGGTCGTCCGCCGATTCTGCCATCGGGAAGACGCCCATCGCATAGGCGCGCAGCAACAGATCGGGCGTGATCTGCGGGCTGGGGCGCACCGTCTTCAAGGCCTGCGCCCCGGGCAGGTCTGCCGTTGGCTTAACCGAATTGTGCCGCCAGCCATTTTTCAAGCCAGTGAATATTATACTCTCCCGCCTGAATATCGGGCTCGGCCAGCAGGGCATGGAACAGCGGCACCGTGGTTTCCACCCCATCAACGATCAACTCGCCCAAGGCCCGATGCAGGCGCGCCAAGGTCTCGGGCCGGTCGCGGCCATGCACGATCAGCTTGCCGACCAGACTGTCGTAATAAGGCGGGATGGTGTAGCCGCCGTAAAGCGCCGAATCCATCCGCACGCCAAGGCCGCCCGGCGCATGAAACACCCGCACCTTGCCGGGGCAGGGGGCAAAGTTCGGCAGTTTCTCGGCGTTGATCCGCACCTCGATGGCGTGGCCGTTGATTTCCAATTCATCTTGGGTGAACGACATCGGCAGGCCCGCCGCAACGCGGATCTGTTCGCGCACCAGATCGATGCCGAAGATGTATTCGGTCACCGGATGTTCGACCTGAAGCCGTGTGTTCATCTCGATGAAGTAGAACTGCCCGTCTTCATACAGAAACTCGACCGTGCCCGCGCCGCTGTAGTTGATCCGCGCCACCGCATCGGCGCAGACCTTTCCGATCTCGGCGCGCATCTTTGGGGTGATCGACGGGCCGGGGGCCTCTTCAAACACCTTCTGGTGGCGGCGCTGCAACGAACAATCCCGCTCGCCCAGATGCACAGCTTTGCCTTTGCCATCGCCAAACACCTGAATTTCGATGTGACGCGGCTTTTGCAGGTATTTCTCGATATAGACCTCGTCATTGCCAAAGGCGTTCTTCGCCTCGGCCCGCGCGGTGCGGAAGGCAACCTCCAGCTCTTCGGGGTTGCGCGCAACCTTCATGCCGCGCCCGCCGCCGCCTGCGGTGGCCTTGATGATGACCGGAAAGCCGATCTTGGCCGCGACCCCGATGGCGGACTCGAAATCCGTCACGCCGCCATCCGACCCCGGCACCACCGGGATCCCAAGAGCTGCGGCGGTTTCCTTGGCGGTGATCTTGTCACCCATGATGCGGATATGTTCGGCGGACGGGCCGATGAAGGTTAGTCCGTGGTCTTCCAGCGCCTGTGCGAAGGCGGCGTTTTCCGACAGAAAGCCATAGCCCGGATGCACCGCTTGCGCGCCGGTAATCTCGCATGCCGAAATGATCGCAGCCTTGCTGAGGTAGCTTTCCGAACTGGGGGCAGGGCCGATGCACACCGATTCATCGGCCATGCGCACGTGCATGGCATCGGCATCGGCGGTGGAATGGACAGCGACCGACTTGATCCCCATCTCGCGGCAGGCGCGGATCACCCGCAGCGCAATTTCCCCCCGGTTGGCGATCAGGATTTTTTCAAACATCGGCGTCACTCGATGATCATCAACGGCGCACCATATTCGACCGGCGTGCCATCATCGACCAGAATGCGCTTGACCACACCGGCACGCGGCGCGGGGATGTGGTTCATGGTCTTCATCGCCTCGATGATCAGCACGGTCTGGCCTTCGGCGACGGTGGCACCAATGGTGATGAAGGGCGTGGCCCCGGGCTCGGCTGCCAGATAGCAGGTGCCCACCATGGGCGAGGTCACTGCACCGGGGTGTTGGGCCGGGTCGTCCGATACGACGACACCACCAACGTGGGCAGCAGCGGCCATCGAAACCGGGGGCGGCGCATAGGCCGGGGCGGGGGCCGCCACATGGGTGGTCACGATATTGGCTTTCTTCACCACGCGGACCTCAAGGCTGTCGTCGTCGCCATATTCGCGCTTCACGCTCAGCTCGGTCAGGTCGTTCTTGTTCAGAAGTTCCGCTAGGGCCGAGATAAAGGCCACGTCCGCGTCGGGGGAATGTTTGCTCATACCGTCCTCTGTTGGCTTTGATTGCCAGTTGGTGACCGTCTTACCGTGGCGCAAGGGCCAAGGTCGGGGCTGACCGCTTATAGACTGCGATTCCGGGCGAGAAAAGCACCCATTCCCATGTGTGGTTTTTGGTCACTGGCGCCGGGTGCGCGGGAATTTTCGGACCGGGCATTATTGACCGGTTGATAAAAAAATAAAGCTGTGAGAGCCTTTTCAAAAGACAGAAACCAAGGGAGACGGCGCCGATGACCAACAGCCCGCTGACGCCCGGGATCGTGCCGGGGCGTCTGCCCGCCGACAAGATCGCCGCGAACTTCGCCGATCACGAAGCTGCGCTTGACCGGCATGAGGCGCAGGTGGCCGCTGATCGGTGCTATTTCTGCCATGATGCGCCCTGTATCGCGGCCTGCCCCACCGGCATCGACATTCCGCTGTTCATCCGCCAGATCGCCACCGGCACGCCGCAGGCGGCGGCAACAACGATCTGGAGCCAGAACATCCTTGGCGGCATGTGCGCCCGCGTCTGTCCGACCGAAACCCTGTGCGAACAGGCCTGCGTGCGCGAAGTCGCTGAGGGCAAGCCGGTGGAAATTGGTCGGTTGCAGCGCTTTGCGACAGATACCGCCATGGCATCTGGCCAGCACCCGTTTGTGCGGGCTGCCAGCACGGGAAAGTCTGTGGCGGTGGTGGGCGCGGGGCCTGCTGGTCTGGCCTGCGCGCACCGTCTGGCGCTGCACGGACATGATGTGGTTGTGTATGAGCGCAGGCCCAAACCGGGCGGGCTGAACGAATACGGCATCGCCAGCTACAAGACCACGGGCGGCTTTGCACAGGCCGAGGTGGAGTGGCTGTTGCGTATCGGCGGCATCAGCATCAAGACTGGGGTGGAACTGGGCCGCGATGTCACGCTGGACGGGTTGCTTGCGGCCCATGACGCGGTGTTTCTGGGCATCGGGCTGGGTGGCGTCAACGCCCTGCGCGCATCGGGTGAAGACAAGGGTGGCGTGGCCAATGCCGTCGATTTCATCGCCGAATTGCGCCAGACGGGTGACCTGACCACGCTGCCGGTGGGCCGCGATGTGGTGGTGATCGGTGGCGGCATGACGGCGGTGGACGCGGCGGTGCAGTCGAAACTGCTGGGCGCGGAAAACGTGACCATCGTTTATCGGCGCGGGCAAGAGAAGATGTCCGCCTCTGGCTATGAACAAGAGCACGCGACCAGCGCGGGCGTTCGCATCATCTGCAACGCGGCCCCGGTGGCGGTGCATGGCAACGGCACGGTGCGCGAGGTAGAGTTTGCCTATACCGTTGACGGCCCGGACGGATTGACGCTGACAGAGGAAACCTTTCGCCTGAAGGCCGATCAGGTGTTCAAGGCCATCGGCCAGACCCTGACCGGCGCGCCCGATGGGGCAGCGGTGGCCGGTGGCAAGATCACGGGCCTGCCGCCCCGCGTCTGGGCCGGGGGCGATTGCGCGGCGGGCGGTGAAGACCTGACGGTGACCGCCGTGGCGCAGGGGCGCGATGCGGCAGAGGCGATCAACCAGTTCCTGATGGGGGTGGCGGGGTGAACCCCGCCCTACGGAGAGTGTGACATGGCAGACCTGACATCCGACTTCATCGGCATTAAATCGCCCAACCCGTTCTGGCTGGCCTCGGCCCCGCCGACCGACAAGGAATACAACGTCCGCCGCGCGTTTGCCGCGGGCTGGGGCGGCGTGGTGTGGAAGACGCTTGGCTCGGAAGGCCCGCCGATCGTCAACGTCAACGGCCCGCGTTATGGCGCGATCTGGGGCGCCGACCGCCGCCTGCTGGGGCTGAACAACATCGAGTTGATCACCGACCGCCCGCTGGAGGTGAACCTGCGCGAGATCAAATCGGTCAAGCGCGACTACAAGGACCGCGCGCTGGTGGTGTCGCTGATGGTGCCTTGCGACGAGGAGTCGTGGAAAGCCATCCTGCGCCATGTCGAAGACACCGAAGCCGACGGGGTCGAGCTGAACTTCGGCTGCCCGCATGGCATGGCCGAACGCGGCATGGGCTCTGCCGTGGGGCAGGTGCCGGAATACATTGAAATGGTCACCCGCTGGGTCAAACAGAACAGCCGCATGCCCTGCATCGTCAAGCTGACCCCCAATATCAGCGACATCCGCCGCCCGGCCGAGGCGGCCAAGCGTGGCGGGGCGGATGCGGTCAGCCTGATCAACACCATCAATTCGATCACCGGCGTGAACCTCGATGATTTCAGCCCCGAACCGATGATCGACGGCAAGGGCACCCATGGCGGCTATTGCGGCCCGGCGGTGAAACCCATTGCGCTGAACATGGTGGCCGAGATTGCCCGCAATCCTGCAACCCATGGCCTGCCGATATCTGGCATCGGCGGGGTGACCACCTGGCGCGATGCGGCCGAGTTCATGGCGCTTGGGGCCGGCAATGTGCAGGTCTGCACGGCGGTGATGACCTATGGCTTCAAGATCGTGCAGGAAATGATCTCGGGCCTGTCGCAGTATCTGGATGACAAAGAGATCGGGCTGAATGACCTGATCGGCCGCGCGGTGCCCAATGTCACCGACTGGCAATATCTGAACCTGAATTACGTCACCAAGGCGCAGATTGACCAGGACAGCTGCATCAAATGCGGCCGCTGCTATGCAGCTTGCGAAGACACCAGTCACCAAGCCATCGCCATGTCGCCCGACCGGGTGTTCAGCGTGAAGGACGAAGACTGCGTCGCCTGCAATCTATGCGTCAATGTCTGCCCGGTGGACAACTGCATCACCATGGTCAAGCTGCCAAAGGGCAAGGTCGATCCGCGCACCGGCACGCCGGTGGGGGATTACGCCAACTGGACGACCCACCCCAACAACCCCAGCGCGCAGGCCGCCGAATAGCCGGGACGGCACCAGTTCCGGCTGGCCAAAGCGCGGGCAAAGTCACCTTGGCACGCGGCTCTGGCGTCGGCGGTAACCATTTTGCGTGTCCCTGTGCTGCGCGCGCCGTGGCATGCCGTCAGTCCGGTTGACCACGGCCCGTGTGGCCGGGTAACGACCAAGCCTTCGACCCCACGCCAGACAACCAAGGATGGCGTTTGACTTATCGTCAGACATATCCTTATAGGTTTTTCACCCTCTTTCGGACAGGCTTGCTGATTTTTGCCCGGATGCGCGCGGCCAATGCATGGCTTGGCATCACCCCAAGAAAATCCCTCGCGACGGCGACCGCCGACGATATTGCCGACGATGCCGCCGCTTCCTTGACCCGTGGTGCGGCCCAGAATGAAAAACCAGACCCCGACGCCCGACGACGCGCCAAGCTTTGCCGAACTTTTCACCCCGAAACTGATCACCGTCCTGCGCGAGGGCTATGGTCTGGCGCAGTTGCGCGCCGATGCTGTTGCCGGTTTGACCGTCGCCATCGTGGCCCTGCCATTGTCGATGGCCATTGCCATCGCTTCAGGTGCCACGCCGGCGCAGGGGCTTTACACCGCCATTGTCGGCGGGTTCCTTGTCTCGATGCTGGGGGGCTCGCGCTTTCAGATCGGCGGGCCGGCCGGCGCCTTCATTGTGCTGGTTGCCAGCACGGTGGCGCTGCACGGGATGGACGGGCTGATCCTTGCCACCTTCCTGTCGGGTCTGATGCTGATGATCGTCGGCTTCCTGCGGCTTGGCACTTTCATAAAGTTCATTCCGTTTCCGGTAACGGTGGGCTTTACCGCCGGGATTGCCGTCATCATCTTTGCCAGCCAGATCAAAGAGGTGTTCGGGCTGGCGCTGGAGGGCGAACCTGGCGGTTTGCTGGAAAAGCTGCCGGCCCTGTGGGAGGTGCGCAGCAGCCTGAAGCCGGCCGCGCTGGCGGTGTCATTGGCAACCATCGGCATCATCCTTGGCCTGCGTCGCTGGCGGCCGCATTGGCCCGGCATGTTGATTGCTGTGGGATTGGCGGCAGGGGCAACAGTGCTGCTGTCGCTGCCGATTCAGACCATCGGCACAAAGTTCGGTGGCATCCCGTCATCGCTGCCTGCCCCCAGCCTGCCGGACTTGTCGATGGGCAAGATCATGGCCGTCTTGCCAGCGGCGATTTCCTTTACCCTGCTGGGCGCGATTGAATCGCTGCTTTCGGCGGTTGTTGCCGATGGCATGACCGGACGGCGGCACCGGTCGAACAGCGAACTGGTGGCGCAAGGGGTGGCGAACATCGGGTCTTCGGTGTTTGGCGGCTTTTGCGTGACCGGAACCATTGCCCGGACGGCAACCAACGTGCGCGCGGGGGCCCATGGCCCGGTGGCAGGCATGTTGCATGCCGTCTTCATCCTTTTGTTCATGCTGGTGGCCGCACCGCTGGCGGGCTATATCCCGCTGGCCGCCTTGGCCGGGGTTCTGGCAATTGTCGCCTGGAACATGATCGAGAAACCGGCCATCGCCATCCTGCTGCGGTCAGGCTGGGGCGAGGCGACGGTTCTGGGGGCCACCTTCTTTCTGACGATCTTCCGCGACCTGACCGAAGCCATCGTGGTGGGCTTTGCGCTTGGCTCGGTGCTGTTCATCCACCGGATGAGCCTGACCACGGCCGTTGCAACCGACACGCCGTTTGTCGGTCGCGACGAGGCCGATGCCGCCCATCCGCGCGGCTCTTATGACGAGACGATGGCCGCCAATCCCGATGTGGTGATCTACCGGATTTCCGGCGCCTTGTTCTTTGGCGCGACAGCCTCGATCGGGTCGGTTCTTGACCGGATTCAGGACAGTCACAAGGCGCTGATCGTCGATTTTTCGATGGTTCCGTTTCTGGATTCGACGGGGGCCAACATGATCGAGGGGCTGGCCCACAAGGCCCACAAGCGGGGTGTTGCGCTGTGGCTGACAGGGGCCAGCCGCGATATCCAGCGGGTGTTCGTGACGCACAGGCTTAAAAAGCCGCTGGTCCACTACGCGCCGACCATCGCCGATGCCGTCACAAGCTACCGCAGCGGCGCCGATGGCGGGCACGCGGCGCCCTGATGGCGGGGTCTTGCGCAGGATTGGCGTCGCTCGCGCCACTGGACCGGGACAAGGGCGCGGCGGGGGGGCGGGCGAGGACACGTTCAAAGCGTGCCGAAAAGACCGCCCCTCCCTTTGCGTCACGTGCCCCGCGCGCGGTTGGCGAGGGCCGCAGAACTGGCGTTGGGACGCAAGCCAGTGCGCAGTCTGACGCTGCCGTGGGCATGGCCCAGCGCGCCGTGACGCCGCATCACGATGCCGGCTCTTTTGCCGGCAGATGGCGGAACACGCCCCAGGCTGACCAGATCAGGATCACGCCAAGGCCGATCTTCAGCGCCTGTGATGGCACAAGGCCCAACAGCCGTGCGCCGATCATGGCACCAAGGATCGAGCCTGCGACCAGAGGCAGCACCGTCCCGGTCCACACCGCGCGGTCCCGCAGCGGTGATCCGGCCCCGAAGTGGCGCAACAGGCCAACGGCAACGGTCGGCATCCCCACCAGCATCGACATTGATCCGGCCAGTTTGACATCGGCGCCGAACATCAGGATGAAGGCTGGAATGATCAACTCGCCCTCCGCCACCCCCAGCAGCGACGACACAAGGCCGATCACCACCCCGGCGGCCGCCGCCGCCAGAACCGTGGGCAGCAGGTCGGGCGGCACCAGCCGCATCGGCTGGGTCACGAACAGACCTTCGGCCATCAGCACGCAGCCAAGCGCCACCAGCAGCACCAGAATGGCCTGCCCCAGCCGCGCATCTGACAGGCTGCGCACCCAGCCCGCCCCGAACCATGCCGCCGACAGTGACCCGGCCAGCATTCCCAGCACGGCAGGCCCATGCGGTGCGATCAGGTCCAGCGGCACCGATCCGGCGCGAAACGGAAACGCTGCGGCCAGCACTGCAAAGGACGACACCAGATTGATCGGCACCGCCTGACGGGCGGTGAACCGCAAGGCCCCGACCAGCGCGGGCAGGCGAAACTCGGCCCCGCCAAGCCCGACCAGCCCGCCCGCCGTGCCGACAACGGTGCCCAGACCGAACGAGAACAGCGGGCGCGCGGTCATTCGGCGGCTTCCTTGATGGCGCCCACGTCATCGGGGGCGGGGGCAACGGATTTGATGATGGCATAGGCTGCGACGCCGGGTTGCAGACCCAGCAGGTCGGCTGAACGGCGGGTGACGCGGGCAAGCACCGCCCCTGCGGGCGTGGTCAGGCGGATCATCGCACCGGGGCCGTCGCCGTGATGCACTGCCTCGACCGTGCCGGGCAGGATGTTCAGCGCCGACAGGCCCTTGGGCACCTCGCGCGACAAGATCACGTCATGCGCGGCGATGCGCAGGCGGATGGCGTTGCCAAGAGCGGCCTCGACCCGCGGCAGGAACAGGGCAATGCCGCCCGCATCCAACTCGCTCAGGCCATCATCATGCTGGCGCACCAGCGTGGCCGTGATCACCGCGCCCGCGCTGCGCACCCCCATCGGGGCCAGTGCCGGGTCGCCCAGCACCTCTGCCGCCGTGCCGATACGGCTGACGCGGCCTGCCTCCAGCGCCACCACGGTGGTGGCGATCCGCGCCACCTCGGTGGGCGAGTGGCTGACAAACAGGATCGGCACCCGAACCTCATCGCGCAACCGCTCGAAATAAGGCAGGATCTCGGCCTTGCGCTCTTCGTCCAGCGCCGACAGCGGCTCATCGGCCAAAATCAGGCGCGGGGCCGCCAGCAGCGCCCGACCGATGGCCACCCGTTGCCGCTCGCCGCCCGACAACCCTGCGGGACGGCGCGCCAGCAGGGGGCCGATCCCCAGCATCTCGACCACACGTCCCATGTCTTCGCGCGGGGCATCCTTGGGCGCGAACCACGCACCATAGGCCAGATTCTGCCGCACCGTCAGATGTGGAAACAGCCGGCCTTCCTGAAAGATATAGCCCAGACGCCGACGATGGGAGGGCAGGCACAGCCCCGCATCGGTGTCCACAAGCACCCAGTCGCCCACCGACACCCGGCCGCGTTCGGGCCGCATCAGCCCCGCCACAGCATTGGCGATGCTGGTCTTGCCCGACCCCGAGCGGCCGAATAGCACGGTCATGCCGGGCGGGGCGGCAAACGCGACGTTCAGCCGGAACGCGCCGAAACCATGGGCAAGATCAACCCGCAGCATCACGCCCCCCGATCCGGCGGGCCACGGCTCGGCCGACCCATTCCGACAGCAACAAGGCCGACATCGCGATGACGATGGCGACAACCACCAAGCGCGATGCCTGCACCTCGCCCCCCGGCACCTGAAGGAAACTGTAGATCGCCGAGGGCAGGGTCTGGGTCTGGCCGGGGATGTTCGACACAAAGGTGATCGTTGCGCCGAATTCGCCCATCGCCTTGGCAAAGGCCAGAGTCACGCCAGCGATGATGCCGGGCAGGATCAGCGGCAAGGTGACGGTCAAGAACACCCAAGGGCGCGAGGCGCCCGAGGTGCCCGCCGCCTGTTCCAGCTTTGGGTCCACCGCCTCGATCGCCAACCGGATCGCGCGCACCATCAGCGGAAACGCCATCACCCCAGCCGCCAGCGCCGCGCCGGTCCAGCGGAAGGCAAAGACAATGCCGAACCACTGCTCCAGAAACTGGCCCACCATGCCGCGTCGGCCAAAGGTCAGCAGCAGCAGATACCCCGTCACCACCGGCGGCAGGATCAGCGGCAGATGCACCGGCCCGTTCAGCACCTGCTTGCCCGGAAACTGCCATCGCGCCAGCGCATGGGCGGTCAGAATGCCCAGCGGCAGGCTGACCAGCGCCGCCCAGAACGACACCTTCAGCGACAACGCAACCGCGCGCCATTCTTCGGGGGAAAGCCAGTCAGCCACGCGGGTTTCCTTCAGTTCAGGATCTTGAAGCCTTGCTCTGCGAACCTTGCATCCCCGGCATCCGAGGTGATGGCCTCAAAAAACGCGCGATCGGCCTCGTCCGCCGCACCGGTCAGCAGTGCGCCGGGGTAGATCACGGTGGGATAGCTGTCGATGGGAAAACTGCCCACCACCGATACCTTCGGATCAGCGGCGGCATCGGTGGCAAAGACGATGCCATAGGGCGCCTCGCCCAGCGATACCAGTGCCAAGGCCGCACGCACGGTATCGGCCTGGGCGACCATCGGCTCGACTTCGGCCCAGATGCCAAGCGTCTCCAGCGCCGCCTTGCCGTATTGGCCGGCGGGAACAGAGTCGACAAGTGCCATCGCCAGCTTGCCATCGCCGACCAGACCCTTCAGATCAAGGCCGGGCACAATCTCGACCGGGGCCGCACCGGCCGCACCGATCAGCACCATCGTGTTGCCGAACATGTCGCAGCGGCTGCCGGCGACCAACATCCCGGCCTTTTCCACCTCGTCCATCCAGTTGACGGCTGCAGAGACAAATATGTCGGCGGGCGCGCCTTCGATGATCTGCTTGGCCAGTTGGTTCGACCCGGCATAGCTGATGGTGACCGTGTGGCCGGTTGCGGCCTGAAAATCGGCGGCCACCGCATCCATCGCGTTCTTCATCGAGGCGGCGGCAAACACCACCACCTCTTCTGCCAGAATGGGCGTGGCGGACAGGGACAGGGCAACGGCAAGCGTCAACAGCGACGTCCTGGGGTGGGTCATCATGGCTCTTCGATGTGATATGTTTGCGAAAACATAACAGGAGGAAAGCGGATGTGACGCAAGCGCTATTTTTCTTCGGGAATATCCCTTAGCAGCGCGCAAAAGGCCGCAAGCTGCGGCGCGCCGGCGCGGGCCGCCTCGGCCTCAAAGTCACGATACAGCCGCAAGATCTGGTGCCCCACGTCGGTCAGCACCGCGCCACCGCCACCGGGGCCGCCGCGGGTGCTGACCACCACCGGGGCCCGAAACATGGTGTTCAGGGTGCCGATCAACTCCCACGCGCGCTTGTAACTCATGTCCATTTCGCGTCCCGCCGCCGCGATTGATCCGGTGCGGTCGATCCGTTCCAGAAGTTCGGCCTTGCCGGGGCCGATCATCTCGGCCTCGCCAAAGTGGATGCGGATGCGCAGGCGCGGGCGGTTGGGTGCTGGGTCCATGGCACCAAAATCCTGCAAATCATCCCAAAGGGCAAGAGCGGCGCGGGGCAGCAGGTTTTGGTGTCGCAGGGGGTGTGGTGCTGAAACTTCACGCACGATGCGACAGGTTTCATCGCTGGCAGGTTTGCGCGCGCCCGGCGGGGCGTGGCAAACCGAGATGAGAAAGGGGCGCTGCCCCTCGGCGGCGATGCCGCCTCACCCCGGAGTATTTTTCCAAGCAGCAAGTCCAAAGGCGCTCGATCGGATTTGCTGCTTGCCAAATACTCCCGCGCGGAGCGCCTGCAACGGTCATGCAGACCGCTGCGCCAATCAATGCGCCTTGCGTCTGGGCAGGAATGGCAAGGGCGCCACGGGCACGCCGTCTTCGATCAGCTTGCGGGCCTCGTCTGGGCGGGCCTCGCCATAGATGGCGCGTTCGGGCAGATCGCCCGCGTGCATCTTGCGGGCTTCACTGACGAAGTTCAGGCCGACATAGTCCGAATGGGCCTCAACCTGCGCCCGAAGCGCGGCCAGGGCTTTTTCCATTTCGGTTTGCGGCTGGTCAAGCGGCGCAGGCGGGTTCGACCCGGCCCGTGCCGGTTGCACCGAAGGGGCCATCAGGTCCTTGTCGATGGTGGTAGAGCCGCAGACCGGGCAGGCGACATGCCCCGCGGCGCGCAACCCGTCATAGGCGGCCCCGGATTGAAACCAACTGTCAAAGGCATGCGCATTGGCGCATTTCAGGTTGAAGCGGATCATCGGCGTTCCGAGCGGTGCGATATGCCCGTCATGGCATAGCTAGACATTTCGCAGACAAGTTCAAGCGCCGCGTCTTGCGGTTTCCGGCAGCAGCGTTTCGGGGGCCTTGTCAAGTTGACGCAGGATCGCGCGCAGGTCGGGCTCGGCCACCTTGCGGGCGGCCTTGCAGGCATCAAACCATTTGCGCCGGCGCTGTTTGCGTTCGGGGAACTTGTCGGCAAGGCTTGCCACCCGCAAGCCAAAGACGCTGACGGCGCAGGGCAGCGGATCGCGCACGGCGCGGATCTTGTCATAGGTGAACTGCCCGATCATCGCATCGCCGACCTTGCCTTCCACACCGGCCTCTTCCCACGCCTCTTGTGCTGCGGTCTGGGCAGGGGTCAGCCCGTCGATCGGCCAGCCCTTGGGAATGATCCAGCGACCGGTGTCGCGGCTGGTGGCCAGCAGCACCTGCACCTTGCCGCGATGCATGCGCCAGCACAGCGCGCCATATTGGCTGAAAGGCACGGCCGACGCCGTCACAAAATCGTTCACTTGATCACGCGCCATCTGTTACCCGCTGCCTGCTTGCCACTTGCCCGACTTGAGTGTCGGACTATTGCTTTGTCACGCTTGACGTAAGCATCAGATGCAGCAAAGAACAGGCCCCGAGGTTTTGACCTTTGGCAAATACGGCCTATTTTTCCACGCACATGCGGAAAACGAGGGATGAAATGCGGCGTTTTGCTTTGGGTTTTGCCGGATTGGCGCTTGGATTTGCCGGTCTGTCTGCGCCGGCACAGGCGGCGAGCTTTTCCTTTGCGTCGATTGACGGCGGTCAGATTGATCTGGACGCATGGCGCGGCGCGCCGGTGCTGGTGGTCAACACCGCATCGATGTGCGGCTTTACCCGGCAATATGACGACCTTCAGGCGCTGCAAGACCGCTATGGCGCGCGCGGGCTGAAGGTGCTGGCAGTGCCATCGGATGACTTCAAGCAAGAGTTGTCCGATGCCAGTGCGGTGAAAGAGTTTTGCGAGACCAATTTCAACCTGACCCTGCCGATGACCGATATTACCCATGTGCGCGGGGCGCAGGCGCATCCGTTCTACAAATGGATGGCCGCCGAGCATGGCTTTACCCCCGGCTGGAACTTCAACAAGGTGTTGATCGGGCCGCAAGGTGAGGTGTTGGGGACATGGGGATCGACCGTGAAGCCGACCTCTGGCGCGATCACCAAGGCCATTGAACCCCATCTGAACTGACTGTGACCCCTGCTGCCGTGCCGCTCTTTGTCGGGTCCGAGGTCTATCGCGGCTCGTCCTATGGCGCGGCGCATCCGTTGCGGGTGCCAAGGGTGTCGACGGTGATGGACCTGTCCCGCGCCATGGGTTGGCTGCCGAACGGCCAGTTCCGCGCCAGCCCGCGCGCCAAACCTGCCGCGCTGACACTGTGGCATACGCCCGACTATGTTGCGGCCTTGCACAGCGCCGAGGTGCAGGGCTGTGTCAGCGACGAGGTGCGCGACCGCCACCACCTTGGCACGCTGGCAAACCCGGTGTTTGGCCAGATGTTTTCGCGCCCTGCCACCGGCGCGGGCGGGGTGATGCTGGCGGCCGAGCTGTTGGCGGCCGCGCCGGGGGCGATCCATGTGCCCGGCGGTGGTACCCATCACGGGCTGCCCGATCGCGCGAACGGGTTTTGCTATCTGAACGACCCGGTTCTGGCGATGCTGGCGATGCGGCGGGCCGGGTTGCGGCGCATCGCCTATGTCGATATCGACGCGCATCATTGCGACGGGGTGCAGCACGGTTTTGCCGGCGACGGCGATGCCTTGCTGATTTCGACCCATGAGGAAAACCGCTGGCCGTTTTCCGGCGCACTGGATGACACCGGCGGTGGCAATTGCATCAACCTGCCGGTGCCGCGCGGGTTGAATGACACCGAGATGCGGGCGATCCTGCATGAGGTGATCTTGCCGCAGGTGGCAGCCTTCCGGCCCGAGGTGATCATCCTTCAGGCCGGGGCGGATGCGCTGTCCGAAGACCCGCTGTCGCGGCTGGCCCTGTCGAACCGGGCCTATGTCGAGGTGCTGCGCGCCCTGCGCCCCATGGCCGCGCGGTTCCTGTTGCTGGGCGGCGGGGGCTATAACCCCTGGACGGTGGGGCGCTGCTGGACAGCACTTTGGGCCACATTGGCGGGGTATGAGATCCACGACCGCCTGCCTGATGCGGCCCAAGCGGTGCTGTCGGCGTTGTCCTGGGGCGGGGGTGGGCGTCCGCCACCGGCGCCGGAGTTGCTGACCACGCTGCTGGATGCGCCACGCCCCGGCCCCTTGCGCGCAGAGCTGCGCGCCCGAATCATAGTTCTGGCGCGACGCTGCCCGGCATAGGGCTTCCCTTGCGCGGCTTCGGGCGATAATCAGGGGCAATTCGTGCAAAGGGGCGCCCCATGAAAATCGGCAACCGCAACATCGGCCCCGGCCATCCGCCACTGGTGATCGCCGAGATCGGCATCAACCATGGCGGCAGCCTTGCGGTGGCCAAAGAGATGGTGCGCCTTGCGGCCGGTGCGGGCTGCGAGATGATCAAGCACCAGACCCATATCATCGAAGACGAGATGACCGAGGAAGCGAAGTCGATCTTCCCGCCCAATGCCGATGTGTCGATCTGGCATGTGATGGAGCGGTGCGCCCTGTCGCTGGAGGATGAGGCCGAGCTGAAACGCTATACCGAATCCCTTGGGATGATCTGGATTTCCACGCCGTTTTCCCGCGCGGCGGCGGATTTTCTGGAAACCCTTGATGTGCCCGCCTACAAGATCGGCAGCGGGGAGGCTGACAATCTGCCGCTGATCCGCCATATCGCGCGCAAGGGCAAGCCGGTGATCCTGTCCACCGGCATGCAGACGATCGACAGCATCCGCGCCTCGGTGGCCATTCTGGATGCGGCGGGCATCGACTATGCGCTGCTGGAATGCACCAACCTTTACCCCAGTCCGCCCGAGATTGTGTCCTTGCGCGGCGTGACCGAGTTGCGGCAGGCCTTCCCGCAGGCGGTTGTCGGCTTTTCCGATCATTCCATCGGGCCGGAAATGGCGCTGGCTTCGGTCGCGCTGGGGGCCTGCATCCTTGAGCGGCATTATACCGACAGCCGCTATCGCAAGGGGCCCGACATCATCAACTCGATGGACCCGGCCGAATTGCGGTTCCTGATTGATCGCTCGCGCGAGATCTGGATCGCCGCCAACACCCCCAAACAGCGCAGCGCGCCCGAGGAAGACGTGTATCGCTTTGCCCGCGGAAGCGTGGTGGCCGACGCCGACCTGGCGCAAGGCCATGTGATCCGTGAGCAGGACATCTGGGCGCGCCGCCCCGGTTCGGGCGAGATTGCCGCCTATGACTTTGACAAGGTCGTGGGCAAACGCCTGACCCGGGCGGTGACGCGCAACATCCAGTTGCGGTGGGAGGATTTGGGGTGAGCCTCAGCCGTGCCGACATCGGGATCTGGCTGATCAACTTGCCGCGCGATACCGCTCGCCGCGAAAAGATGGAAACGCAGCTGGCAGCCATGGGTCTGGCTTGGCAGCTTTTTCCCGCCATTGATGGCCGCGCGCGTCAGGCCGAGTTGATGCAACGCGCCGATGCCGATGCCTATGCCCGCAGCATGGGCAGCCCGATCCTGCCCGGCAAGCTGGGCGTCTATGCCAGCCACCTTGCGGTCTGGCAGGCGCTGCTGGACAGCCCCTACAAGGCCGCGCTGATTCTGGAAGACGACGTTGTCTTTCATGCCGATTTCCTGAGCGCGCTGGACACCGCCCTTGCCGCTGCCGATCTGTGGGATCTGGTCCGCTTCAACTGCATCCGGGCCAAGCTGCCGGTGACGCAGGCGCGGCTGGGCGACTATCGGTTGAACGCCTATGTCGGGCCGTTCACCGGCAATGCCGCCTATCTGATCCACCGCGATGTGGCCGCGCGGCTGTTGCCGGGCCTGTGGCCACAAACCCGCGCGCTGGACCACGAGTTGAATCGCTTCTTCCTTCACGACTACCGCCAGTTGGGGCTGGAGCCTTGGTCCAGCCACCCCGATGACGGCGGGGTCAGCACCATCACCGGCACCGGATTTGCCGCGGTGAAAAAGTTCAAATGGTACCGCCGACTGCCGCATTACGGGCTGAAAGCCACGAACTACCTGCGCCGGTTTGGGTGGCTGCTGCGCCGGGGCATGCTGGTCCCGGCCCGGCGGGCCGAATAAGGCAAAGGTGTCGATGCAACGGAGGCGTGAATGACGATACGGCTGGTGGTGGATGGCCGGGGAACCCTGCGCCGGGGCATCCTTGACGCGCTGGTGGCCCAAGCGGACGGACGGGTCGAAATCGCGCTGCACCTTGGCGACCGCGACGCCGATTTTCACGCCGCCTGCCTGCAACGGATGGAGGTGCGCAACGGTAAGCTGGGGCATCTTCTGCGCGATCACCAGACGCGCGGGGCCGATATGGCCCTGCTCGCCTCACCCGGGTTTCAGAACCTGATGGCGACGGCGGTCGATCAGATGCACAGAGGCTCGCAATACTATAACTATCGCTCGCACAACCTTGTAAACCTTCAGGATTATCTGGACTACTACCACATCGTCACCGAGGCCTTGGCCGACCGGATCGCCGCCGCCGGTGCGACCCATGCCCTGTTCATGAACATGCCGCATCTTGGCTATGACACCATGCTGTATCAGGTGGCGCGCGGCATGGGCCTGAAGACGCTGGTGCTGTGCCAGACCACCTATTCCGACCGATTCTTTTCGATGGAGCGGATCGAAGACATGGGGCAGTTTGACCCCCGCGACACCGACGCCCCGCCGTTGCCGATCAAGAAAGGCGACCAGCCCGACTTGTTTTACATGGACGATCGCTGGCAAACCGAAGGCCCGCGCGGCCGCATCACGCGGGCTGCGGTCGCCAATTACCTCAAGCATATTGTGCTGCGCGACCCGGCATCGCTTTTGCGCCCTGACCGGATGATCGCAGACCTGCGCCGCATCTCGGCCATTTATGGCGCCTTGCCCGACTGGCGTGATCCGTTTGCAAAGTTCTTTCACCGCAACGAAATGCCCTATTACGAAAAGCTGGCCAGTTTCGAAGGTCAGGCGGTCGATTACGCGGCAAAGTTCGTCTACATCCCGCTGCACAACCAGCCCGAGATGTCGACCTCGGCCTTGGGCGGGGTGTTTCGCGATCAGGCCTTGATGGTCGAAACCGTCGCCCGGCACCTGCCCCAGGGCTGGCGGATCTACGTCAAGGAAAACCCGCGCCAGAACAGCTTTGCGCGCGGCCCCCTGTTCTGGCACCGGCTGTCGCGGCTGCCCAGCGTGCAAATCCTGCCCTCACACGCCCCGACGCACGAGTTGACGGCGCGGGCGCAACTGACCGCCACGGTTGCGGGCACGGCGGGCTGGGAGGCGCTGATCAAGGGCCGCCCGGCGCTGGTGTTCGGTGGCGGCTGGTGGAAATCCTTCCCCGGTGTCAGCCGGTTTCACGAAGGCATCGACCTGCAGGCGGTGGCGGCCACCACCTTCCCGCACGAGGCGCTGGAACATGCGGCAGGGCAGTTGATTGCCCGCTGCCACGACGGGGTGATCGAACTGTTGTATTCCCGGATGAAACAGGCGCTGGATGAACGCGCAAACGTGGCCACGGCAGCGAAAGGCATTCTTGACCTGCTGGAAGGCCGGGTTGCGCCGACCTTCCGTGCATCGAAGGAAGATCCATGCCCGACCGCATCATCCTGAGCCTGAAATACGGCACCCGCTATCCGGCGGATTACGTCAATGTCCTGTTCAACGCCTGCCGAAAGGCAATGCGCGGACCATTTCGCTTTGTCTGCCTGACCGATGATGCGACCGGACTGGTCAAGGGGGTCGAGGCCTTGCCGATCCCCGATGTCGGGTTGACACCGCAGGAATGGTATCGCGGCGGCATCTGGCCCAAGCTGGGCATCTATGACCGCGCCCTGCATGGCCTGTCGGGGCGGTGTCTGTTCATTGATCTGGACATGGTGGTGCTTGGCGATCTGGACTCGTTCTTCGACCAGCCCGGCAGCTTTATCGGCATCAACGAAACCTCGGCCTGGGGGCGTGACCCGACGGGCAAGCCCAAGCTGTGCTCGGCCATCATTGCCTTTGATGCGGGTTCCCTGTCCGATCTGGCCGAAGGGTTCCGGGCCAACAAGGCCGACATCCTGTCGCGGTTTCGCACCGAACAGGATTACACCGCCGCCACCCTGCCGGACATTTCCTACTGGCCCGATGACTGGGTGATCAGCTTCAAGCGCAGGCTTCGCCGTCCGATAGGGGTTGATCTGCTGCTGCAACCCAAGGCCCCGCCCGCAGGGACCAAGGTCTTGGCCTTTCACGGCACGCCACGGCCCATTGACCTGATCAGCCGCGACAAGTGGTTCTGGGACCGGTTCCCGCATCTGGCGCATGGCCGCGTCGACTGGATGGCGCGCTATTGGCTTGACAACGGCGGCACCTTGCCGTGATCCCCAACCCCACAACGCCCCTGCACAGCCCGGATACCGGCACATGACCCGCCACCTTCTGTTCCTCACCGGCACCCGTGCTGACTTTGGCAAGCTCGAACCGCTTGCCGCCGCCGCCCGTGATGCCGGGCACACGGTCACGTTCTTTGTCACCGGCATGCATATGATGGACCGCTATGGTCTGACCAAGCTGGAGGTGCAGCGCATGCCCGGCGTGCGGGTGCATGAGTTTCTGAACCAGCGCCCCGGTGACGGGCAGGATATCGTGCTTGCGAAAACCGTGGTCGGCTTTTCCGACTATATCACCGAGTACAAGCCCCATCTGATCGTCATCCACGGCGACCGGATCGAGGCTTTGGCGGGTGCCTTGGTCGCTGCGACCAACTACATCGCCTCGGCCCATATCGAGGGTGGCGAAGTCTCGGGCACGATTGACGAGATGTTTCGCCATTGCAACACCAAGCTGGCCACGCATCACTTCGTGTCGTCCGACGTGGCCAAGCGCCGGGTGATGGCCCTGGGCGAGCCGGAAGAGGCGATCCATGTCATCGGCTCGCCCGAGTTGGACTTTCATGCCGGCCCTTCGGGCGTGACGCTGGATCAGGTCCGGGCGCGCTATGACATTCCCTTTGCCGATTACGGGATTGCGGTGTTTCACCCGGTGACCAGCGAACAGGCCACGATGGGCGCGCAGGCACAGGCGCTGTTCGGTGCGCTTGCGGCCTCGGGGCGGGCCTTTGTGGTGGTGGCGCCCAATAATGATCCGGGGTCGGAGGCGATTTTTGAGGTGCTGGAAGGGTTGCCGAAAGACCGCTTCCGGCTGATCCCGTCAATGCGGTTTGCGCATTTTTCCGAGTTGATGAAGCACGCCGCCTGCATGGTCGGCAATTCCAGCGCCGGGGTGCGCGAGGCGCCGTTTCTGGGCATTCCGTCGCTGGATGTGGGCACCCGGCAGACCAACCGGGCGCAGGCGGCCTCGGTGGTGTTCAGCGCGGCGGGGGACGGCCCGGCCATTGCTGCGTTCCTGGACCAGCACTGGGGCAAACGCCACGCGCCCGATACCGGCTTTGGCGAAGGCCGCGCGGCGGATCGCTTTGTGGCCACCTTGGCGCGGCCTGCGTTCTGGGCTCAGGGGCTGCAAAAGGCCTTTCGCGACCTTGGCTGACGCTGGCCGCCCTGCGCCCAAGGGGCTGATGCTGCGGGCCTATCTGGCCGCAAGCCCGCTGATCGGTCTGGCCGCGCCCGCGCTGTTGCGCAGGCGGTTGGCGCGCGGCAAGGAAGACGCGGGCCGGATGGCCGAAAAGCTGGGGCAGCCCAGTGCGGCGCGGCCCAAGGAGCGGCTGGTCTGGCTGCATGCGGTGGGTCTGGGCGAGGTTCTGGCGTTGCGCGGCCTGATCGGGGCGATGGCGCGGCACGACCCGGACCTGTCGTTCCTGGTCACCTCCACTGCCCGGTCTTCGGCACAGGTGATGGCGGCAAACCTGCCACCGGCAACGCAGCACCAATACCTGCCGCTGGACGCGCCGGCCTTTGTCGCCCGGTTTCTGGACCATTGGCAGCCCGATTTGTCGGTCTGGGCCGAGCAAGAGCTTTGGCCCGGCGCGGTGGTGGCCAGCCATGCGCGCGCCATCCCGCTGGCGCTGGTCAATGCGCGGATGACCGAAGCCGGCTATGCGCGAAGGGCACGGGCGGGGCGGCTTTATGGCGATCTGCTGGCACGGTTTGCGCTGATTGCCGCTCAGGAAGATGGCACCGCCACGCGCCTTCGCGCCTTGGGGGCGCAGGCTGTGCGGGTGACCGGGTCGCTGAAATCGGCCGCCCCGCCCTTGGGGGTGGATGCCGCAGCCCTGGCAGATGTGCAGCGCGCTTTGGCCGGGCGGCAGGTCTGGGTCGCGGCCTCGACCCATCCGGGCGACGAGGCAGAGGCGATGGCGGCACAGGCCGCGCTGTGGGCGGCAGATCGGCGCTGGCTGCTGATCCTTGTGCCGCGTGATCCGCCACGGGCCGACACGATTTCGCAGGCGCTTGCGACACAGGCACTGCCCTTTGTGCGGCGCAGCGCGCTGCCTTCGCCCGACACATCGGTCTGGCTGGCCGACAGCTATGGCGAGTTGGGGCTGTGGTATCGGCTGGCAAGGGCCGCACTGATCGGCGGCGGTTTTGACGCCATCGGCGGGCACAACCCTTGGGAGGCAGCGCATCTGGGTGCAGCCATCCTGCACGGTCCGGACGTTGCGAACTTTGCACAGGATTACAGTGGCTTGCATCAGGCACGGGCAGCGATCAAGGTGACCAAGGGCGGGCTTGCCACGGCGTTGCAAAGCCCCGATCTTCCCGCACAGGCCGACCGGGCGCGTGCGCTTGTGCAGGCGGCAAGCGGCGCCTTGTCCCCCTTGGCGGCCGACCTTTTGGCCCTGATCCGGGGGCGGGCATGAAACTGCGGCTGTTCTTGTGGCTTTGGGCGGCGCTGTGGCATCTGGGCCTGCCGCTGGTGCTGATCTACCTGTGGCGGCGCGGGCGCAAAGACCCCGACTATGCCGCGCATCTTGCCGAACGCTTTGGCCGCTATCCCGCGCCCTTGCCGGGGGCGGTCTGGATTCATGCGGTCAGTCTGGGCGAGTTGCGCTCGGCGGTGCCGCTGATCCGGGCGCTGCTGGATCGGGGCGAGCGCATCGTCACCAGCCATTTCACCCCGGCCGGGCGTCGCGAGGCCGAACGGGTGTTTGCCGATGATATCGCCGCAGGCCGGATGCGCGTAGTCTGGGTGCCGCTGGAAACATCCTGGGCCTATGCCGGGTTTTTCCGTACCTTTCGCCCGAAATACGGGTTGGTGATGGAGATCGAGATCTGGCCCCGCATGGTGTTTGCCGCCCGCGCCGCAGACGTTCCGCTGTTCATGTGCAACGCGCAATATCCCAACCGGGCCATCGCGCGCGACAGCAAGGGCTGGCGGCTGCGCCAGGCGGTGATGCGCGGCTTTGCCGGGGCCTTGGTCAAGTCTGATCTGCAGGCGCGGCGCTTTGCAGCGGTGGGTGTGCGCAACATCGCCGTGACGGGGGAATTGCGCTTTGACCAACCCATCCCCGCGCCCCAAGTGCAGGCGGGGTTGGCCGCACGGGCGTGGATCGGGGCCACCGGGCGACGGGTGATTACCATCGCCAGCGCGGTCGAAGGTGAGGATGAAACCTACCTTCACGCCATCCGCGCGCTGCGGGCTGACCATGCCGCCAAGGGCCTGCCGATGCCCCTTTTCGTCTATGTGCCGCGCCGACCCGAGAGGTTTCACGACGTGGCGCAACACCTTGTCGCAGAGGGATTTTCCGTTCTGCGCCGGTCTGTGGTCTGGCCGTCGCTGAACCCTTCGATCTGGGGGCCGGGGCAGACCTGCCCCGACATCTTTCTGGGCGACTCTCTTGGCGAGATGTATGCCTATCTGGCGATGGCCGATCAGGTGATTGTCGGCGGTGGCTTCACCCCCAAAGGCGCGCATAACATCTCGGAGGCTTTGGCGATGGGCAAGCCGGTGTTGACCGGCCCGCAGACATGGACCATCGAATACCCCTTTGCCGAGGCCGAAGCGGCAGGCGTGGCCCTGTCGGTGCCCGATGCGGCGGGGTTGGCAAGCGCGTTGATTGGCGGCTTTGCGCCGCAACCGTTGCAGATTGCGGCCTTTGTGCAAGACAGCCGAGGCGGCGTTGCCCGGACCCTTGCTGCGATTCCGCGCCTTCTGTCGGCGCGCGGCTGAGGGTCAGCCCATGTCGTGCGACAGATGGGCGGTAAAGTTCCGCGCCTCCCACGCCGAGGCGATCAGGTGGGTCGAGGCTTCCATCCGGTCAAAGCGCGGCAAAAGCGGGTTGTCAGATGGCGCGCGACCCTCGACCAGCGCCAGAAAGTCGCGCATCGCGGACAGGAACATGTCATTGCGATCAAAGCTGTAGCGCTGCGTGTCGCTGCCCGTGGGCGTGGCATGGGTCAGGGCCGGGGCCAGAAAATCAAGGTCCAGGATGCCATCCATCCCGCGCAGGGCGGCACGGCGCAGCGACACCGGCGACAGGTAATCCATCGCCACGGTGCCCACAGCACCATCGGGGGCGGCAAGGGCGATGCGGGTGGCAAAATCGACGCCGGGAAACCCCACATGACCAATGCTTTGCGCGCTTTGCACGGTCAGGCCGGGGAACAGCGCCAGCGCCATGTCCAACTCATGACTCAGGTCCAAAAGCACGCCGCCACCCTGCGGATTGGCGGCATAGCTGTCGGCAAAGCGCCAGTTGGCCCGCCATTGCCGCACGTCATGGCCGATTTCAAACGAAAAGCCGTAGATCTGGGACAAATTGCGCGCCGCCAGATCCTGCACCGCCGGATGATAGCGCATCATGAAGCCGACCATGCTGCGATCAGCCACGGGGGCCGCCGCCGCATGGACGGCCTGCGCCTGATCCAGCCGCCACGCCAGCGGCTTTTCGGCGTAGAAAGGCCAGCCTTTTTCGGCACATAGCTGAACAAGTTCAAGTCGAATCTGGGTCGCCGTCGCGATCACAACCGCTGCCACGTCGTCGCGTCTGGCAAGCGTGTCCAGATCGCAAGCACGCCATGGCAACAACTCGGCCCGCACGCCAAGCCGTTCCAGATTGCCTGCATGACGCTTGCCGATCGACCCCGCACCGATCACAAGGACCGTGCCGCTTACCATCCCGAGAAACCGCCATCGACGTTGACCAGTTGCCCGGTCATGTAGCCTGCCTGCGCGCTGCACAAGAACAACATTGCGTCTGCGATTTCATCGGGTTGTGCCATGCGGTTCATCATGATCAGTTCGCCCACACGGCGCTGGAACTCGTCCGAATGGCCGTTGAACACAGCACCGGGGGCGATGGTGTTGACGGTCGCCTGCCGCCGCGCCCAATAGCCCGCCAGCCACAGGGTCAGGCCATGGATGCCCGCCTTGGTGGTGGAATAGGCCGAAAAGCTTTTGAACGACATGCCCTCATAAATCTGGTGATGCGGCCCGTTCAGCGCATACATCGAGGCCACATTGATCAGCGTGGCCGGATAGCGGCCCACAATGTCGCGGTCCATCTGGCGGGCGATCATGAAGGCCCCGGTCAGGTTGGTGCGCAAGGTGCGCTCCCAGTCGGTGACCGAGGTATTGGCGAAATCGGGAAAGGCTTTGCCCGCGCCCATCAAAAGCTCGCCGGTGATGGCGGCGTTGTTCAAGACCACGTTCGGTTCCCACCCGTCGGCGATGATGCGCTGAAAGATGCCCGTAACCTGATCTTCGCTTGCGACATCAAGATCATAGAAGCGGAAATTCACGTTCCCCTCATGCGCAGCTTTCAACGCATCGGCGCGGTGACCGGGCAGGTCGGATGCGATCACACGCGCGCCCATGTCCAGCATCCGGCGGACATAGGTGGACCCCAGCACCCCGCCCGACCCGGTGATAAAGATCGTGCGCCCCGTCAGTTGCTTGGTCATGGCTTGGCCTCCTTCAGGCGTTCGGACATCAGAAACTCGACCAGTTTGAAGTCAAACGGAGAGTCGATATCGACACAGCGTTCGGGCGGCATTTCAAACGGAATCACCCGGCCCTCATAGATGCTGGTGGCCCGCAGCAGATAGCCTGGGTCCACCACATAGGTCGAAGCCGCGTGTTCATAAACCTTTGGCGCGGTCTGGCGCGACCAGACGCCGCCGGGCAGCGGCTTTGACACATGCAGCGCGCCGCTGGCGTCAGGCTCGACAAGGTTGAAATATGGATTCTTTCTGGCCTCACACACGCTCATCACCATGTCAGGATGTTCGTTTATGAAGAGATCCAGCGCGCCGTCAATGTCTTTTGCAAGGCGTAGGGGCGCGGTGCAATCCAGATCGAGGAAGGCCGAAACTGGGCCGCATAGCGCCTGTGACGCCGTCAGCGCGTGCTGCCAGACCCCCCATTTTGGGGCGGTATCGCTGGCCAGATGCGCCGGACGCAGGCCGATGTTCAAGGCGCCACGTTTCACCGCGTGATCATAGATCACCTCGTCATCGGTGGACACCACCACCGCGCCAATCCGCGGATTGGCGAAAAGCTGGTCCAGCGACCAGTCGATCAGCGGCTTGCCGCACAGCGGGCGAAAGTTCTTGCCCGGCACGCCTTTGGAGCCTTTGCGCGCCCCGATATGGCCAAGGATCATGTCGCCTCCTGAATGCTGTCGTGCAGCGCACGGTAATACGCCGTCAACTTCGCCTTGACCGCGCCAAGCGCCGCCTCGGACCAGATCAGCCGTCGGCCCTTGCGGTCGATGATCTCGGCCCCCTCGGGCAGGGTCAACAGGGTTTCGCCCTTGACCTCGACCCCCGGCAACGTCACCGCGATCAGCCCGGCCCAGCGGCGGCGGACCCAAGGCAGGCTTGCCCGCAGGTGGATCATCCAGCGCCGGGGCAGCATGAATTCGGTCGGCAGCTTCACCGCCATGCTGTGCGGAATGGCGCGCATATGGGGCTGGTTTGACCAGCTTATGAACCGCTCATCCGCGATCATCGGGCGGATGCCGTTGTGGCCGTGCCGGGCGTGCAGCGCGCGGTAGTGCGCCGCGATATGGCCGCAGTGGGCAGGGTGATAGACCACGATCGACGAATTGCCCCGGGCATAACGGCGGCCCTTGGTCAGCCGATACACCACCCGTGCCAAAGCGCCAAAGGGCAGGACCGCGCTTTGCAACATCGCCACGGTTTGCGGCGTGGTTTGCAGCGCCAGAAACTGCGCCATGTCGCCAAAGACCACGGTGTCGATGTCGATAAACACGGCGGGCAGATCGTCGGGCACCACACCGGGCTCGAACATGCACAGCTTGGCCTGACAGCCGCCCATGCGCAGCTCTGGCTGGTCAAAGAACGCGGGAATCGGGCGTTGCAAGACACCGTCCACCAGCCCGTCGCGCGCGCGGTCGGTGATCAGCACCACGCGCGGCGGGCGGCTGGCCAGATGGCAAACGGTGGCGATCAGGTGGTTGACCTCGGCCACCGGGTATTTGCTGCCCCACAAGACCAGAACCAACTGCCAGTCGGGCGCTGCCATGGGGCTCAGTCCCGCGTGCCGGCGAAGCGTTGCTGCCAATCGGCGCGCTCTTCGTCGGTGATCTTGCGAAACAGGTTTTCCGGCACGGTGAAGGGCTGTCCCGGCGGCAGCGCGCCCATCGCGGCGGGCAGATCGTCGGGCCAGGTCCAGTCATCCGACCCCATCGCCGCCATCATGGCCGCACTGGCATCGGGGATGAACGGCTGCGACAGGATCGCGTAAACCCGGATCAGGTTCAGCGCCAGCCGGATCTGCGCCTGCGCCTGCTCGGGGTCGGTTTTCACCACGGTCCAGGGCGCGGCGGATTGCAGATATTCATTGCCAATCACCCAGATCGCTCGCAGCTCGGCGGCGGATTTGCGCACTTCCATCTGCGCCATCAGGGTTTCATAGTCGCGGATCCGCGCCCCCAGATCGGCGATCAGCGCGGTTTCCTGCGCGCCGAAATTGCCCCCCGCAGGCACGGTATCGCCGAACTTGGCCTTGGCAAACTTGGTGACGCGGCTGACCAGATTGCCCAGCACATCGGCCAGATCCTTGTTCACCGACGCCTGAAAGTTCTCCCATGTGAATTCGGCGTCCGACGATTCCGGCGCGTGGCTGAGCAGCCACCAACGCCAGTAATCGGGCGGCAAGACCTGCAACGCCTGATCCATGAACACCCCGCGCCCGCGAGAGGTGCTGAACTGGCCGCCATCATAATTCAGGTAATTGAACGACTTGAGGTAGTCGACCAGCTTCCACGGCTCGCCCGAGCCCAGGATCGTGGCGGGGAAGGACAGGGTGTGGAAGGGCACGTTGTCCTTGCCCATGAACTGATAATAGGTCACGTCATCCGCGCCCTTGTCGGTGCGCCACCAACGTTGCCAGGCGGCGTCGGGCAGGCCTTTCGCATCGGCCCATTCGGCGGTGGCGGCGATGTATTCGATGGGGGCATCGAACCAGACATAGAACACCTTGCCCTCCATCCCGGGCCAAGGCTGATCGCCCTTCTTCACCGGGATGCCCCAGTGGAGGTCACGGGTAATGCCGCGGTCTTGCAAACCGTCACCGTCATGGAGCCATTTCTTGGCGATCGAGGTGGTCAGGATCGGCCAGTCGTGCTTGGAGTCGATCCACGCCTCCAGCTTGTCGCGCAAGGACCGCTGCATCAGATACAGATGCTTGGTTTCGCGCACCTCAAGGTTGGTGCTGCCCGAGATGGTGGAATGCGGGTTGATCAGGTCGGTCGGGTCCAACTGCTTGGTGCAGTTGTCGCACTGGTCGCCGCGCGCGGATGTATAGCCGCAGTTGGGGCAGGTGCCTTCGATATAGCGGTCGGGCAGGAAGCGGCCATCGTCGATGGAATAGATCTGCTTTTCCGACACCTCGCGGATCAACCCGTTTTCCGCCAGCTTGCCCGCGAAGTGCTGGGTCAACAGATGGTTGCGCTGGCTGGAGGACCTGCCGAAATGATCAAACGACAGCCGGAAGCCGCGGGCGATTTCGGCCTGCACGTCATGCATTTGCGCGCAATACTCGTCCACCGGCTGGCCTGCCTTTGCGGCGGCCAACTCAGCCGGGGTGCCGTGTTCATCGGTGGCGCAGATGAACATCACCTCATGCCCGCGGGCGCGGCAGTAGCGGGCGAACAGATCGGCGGGTAGCTGGCTGCCGACAAGGTTGCCCAGATGCTTGATCCCGTTGATATAGGGAATGGCCGAGGTGATGAGAATCCGTGCCATGAAGGTGCCTTTGCTTGGTGGTGCGGTTCGTTTAGCGCAAGGTGGTGCGCCATGCCAGAGGATGCGCTTGGGGTTGGTGGGGGAATGCCCTCCGGGCGGGGAGTATTTGCAAAGCAGCAAATTCTGCGGGTCGGTGGCTGGCGGATCAGGCGGGCTGGGCGGTAAGGCGGCCTGTGGGGCTGCGGGTCAGCGACCAGGCGGCCACGGGGGCGCGGCGGTCACGGCGGCGTTCCAGATGCCAGGCGGGGCCTGTCTCATCGGTCAGGCTGGACGGCGTCGGGCTGGGGCGGATGTGCCAGCGGCTTTCCGCGCCTTGCGCGCCGCCGTCACCGGGGCACAGGATCAGCGCCAGCGGGGCAGGGCCAAGGCCTGCGTGATGCGCGGCCTCGGCCCCGGCTTGCGCGGCAAGATGCATCCGGCGCACGGCGGTCAGGCCGGGGGGGCGTGGCATTTCGACCAGCACCAGCGGGGCAGCGCCCGACCGCAACGCCTCTTCCGCGGCCCATTGCAGGTCTTCGGGGCGGCGGGCCTGGGCAAAGATCAGGCGGCCGGGGTGCAGATAGCCGGCGATGCCGCAGGCATGCGGCCGCTCGGGCAGCCAGGACGGCAGGATCCAGATCACCGGGCCTTCGGTCTGTGCCGCCAGCAGCAGCGCCCAAGCCAGCCGCGACGGGCCGCAAATTTCATGCGCACGGGCGCGGGCCAGACCGGGGCCGATGCCTGCGGGCAAGGGCAGGTCGGGCGAGGGCTGGCGCGACGGGGTGTGGTTGGGCAGAATCATGACCCCAAGGTAAAATGTTCTTTTAATGTTCTCAATGCGTTTCATGCGCTTGTGGCTTGCCCCGGCGCGCGCGATGGCTAGGTTGGACAGAAGGACGCAGCGAAAGGGCAAGGCGATGGAACGGGTCAGCTTGGGTCGCACCGGGATCGAGGTGTCGAAACTGTGTCTGGGCACAATGACATGGGGCAGCCAGAACAGCGAAAGTGAAGGCCACGCGCAGGCCGACATGGCGCTGGATCATGGCGTGACCTTCTGGGACACCGCCGAGATGTATCCGACCAACCCGGTCAGGGCCGAAACCGTGGGCGATACCGAGGCGATCATCGGCACCTGGCTGGCCAGCCGGGGCGGGCGGTCGCGGCTTCAGATCGCCACCAAGATCACCGGGGCCGGGCAGGCGGCGGTGCGCGGCGGGGCACCGATCACCGGTGCGGCGATGCGCGCGGCGGTCGAGGCCAGCTTGCAGCGGTTGCAGACCGATTACATCGACCTTTATCAATTGCACTGGCCGAACCGCGGCAGCTATCACTTTCGGCAAGCGTGGCGCTTTGCCCCGCGGGTGACCGACCGCGCGCTGGTCGAGGCGCATATGCTGGATGTGCTGCAAACCGCCGCTGCGCTGATCGCCGAGGGCAAGATCCGCGCGATTGGCCTGTCGAACGAAAGCGTCTGGGGCGCGGGTTTGTGGCTGTCGCTGGCCGACCGGCACGGCTTGCCGCGCATGGCAAGTGTGCAGAACGAATATTCGCTGCTGTGCCGCCAGTTCGACACCGATTGGTGCGAGCTGAGCCTGATCGAGGACATGCCGCTTTTGGCGTTCTCGCCCCTTGCGGCGGGGCTGTTGTCGGGCAAATACGCGGGCGATGTGGTGCCAGATGGCACGCGGCGCAGTTTTTCGCCCGATCTGGGCGGGCGGATCACGCCGCAGGTGTTTCCGGCGGTGGCGGCCTATCTGGGCATTGCCGCCACGCATGGGCTGGACCCGTGCCAGATGGCGATCGCGTTCTGCCTGACGCGGCCATTTCCCTGCATCCCGATCATCGGCGCCACCTCGACGGCGCAACTGGCGCTGAACATCGGCGCGGCGGACCTGCGGCTGTCTGATGCGGTGATGGCCGATATCGCGGTGGCGCAGCGGCTGCATCCGATGCCCTATTGACCCTTGCGCGGGGGCAGGCTTTGGGGCCTTGTGCGCCGAACGGGGTATGGGGGTGGTTTGATGCGCGTTTGGCTGATCGCTGTGCTGGTGCTGGCCCTTGGCGGCTGCCAGATGGCGCTGCCCGGCAAAGGCGGCAAGGCAGAAATCAGCGAAAGCCCGATCACCGGCGGCGAGATTGTGGTGACCGCGCTGGATGATGCCGCGCCCGCAGACGCGCCCGCCGAAGTGCTGGGGCCAAAGATCGCAGCCCCCGACAAGGCGCCAGAAAAGCCCGTGCCAGAGGTTGAAACCGCTGCCCCTGCCGCGCCTGTTGCGGTGAAAACCGCCGCGCAACTGGCCTGCGAAAAGCGCCGTGGCGTGTGGAGCAGCACCGGCGCGGGCAAGGCGGCGTTTTGCCAGACCCCCACCCGCGACGGCGGCAAATCCTGCCGCGCGTCATCGGATTGCTCCGGGTATTGCCTTGCGAAATCAGGCACCTGTGCGCCGGTCTCGCCCATGCTGGGGTGCCATGACATTCTGGACGATGCCGGAAGGATGCTGACCCAATGCATCAACTGAAGGCGGCCTTGGCCTTGCTGGTGCTGGCGGCCTGTGTGCCAGGCTCACCCTCCGCGCTGCTGATGCCCTATCGCACGACAAGCGCGCCGATCTGGTCGAATGCGCAGCTTGATCCGGCGCGGCTTGTGGGCAGTTGGCAGCAGGCGGCGGCGTTTGCGGCGGCACCGGGGGGCTGTGCGCCGGGCGGCGTGCAGATCGGCGGGCAGCCGGGGGCGCTGACCCTGGCCGCGAAGCTGTGCCTGTCGGGGCAAGAGCAGCGGCTGTCGGGGCCGCTGTTGGCAACCGGGCCGGGGCGGTTTCGGGCGGGCGGGCCAAACGCGGGCGGGCAGGATTGGTGGGTGATCTGGGTCGATGCCGATTATCGAACGCTGGCGATTGGCACCCCGTCGGGCGCGTTTGGCTTTATCCTGAACCGGGGCGGGGCTTTGCCGCCCGATCGCTTTCGCGCGGCGCGCGAGATCTTTGATTTCAACGGCTACGACACCCGTCGCCTGATGGCGTTCTAGGTGACCTCGGGCGGCCTAGAGGATGCGCCGAAAGCAGGGCATATCGCCGGAATTGTCAAAGAACGGCACGCCCTGATCGGCGGCGCCGTGGATCAGCGCGGTTACCTCGGACAGCACCACCTCGGTGATGAAGGGCAGGTCCAGCGCGCGGGCCTGAGCCAGGCCGATCCAGTGCAGATGTGACAGCTCGTCCCCGGCGGCGCTGAAATCATCAGGGTCGCAGCCAAGATGCGTCGCCTGCATCAGGAAGAACCGCGCATCAAACCGGCGCGGGCGGCCCGGCGGGGTAATGGCGCGAAACACGAACCTTAAGGCGGGGGCGTCGGTTGGGGCGGTGATCAGCCCGGTTTCCTCACGCAATTCGCGCAGCGCGGCCACGGCAAGGGCACCGGGCAGCGGTGCACCCATGGGGCACATCACGCGCAATCGGGCCGCACACAGCGGCGACAGCGGCAGCGGGGCACCCGGATCGCCCGCATCGCCCGGATCGACCGCGCCGCCGGGAAAGACATATTTCGACGGCATGAACGCCGCCGCCGCGCCGCGCTGGCCCATCAGCACCCGCGGCCCCTCGGGGCCGGTGCGCCACACAATCACCGTGGCCGCCGCGCGCAGGGGGCTTTGCTCACTCACCCGGTGTCACCGTCCCGAAACCGTGCTGGCGTCTGGCCCATTGGATGCCAACCCACATGCCTTTCAGCCGCGGCATCAGCCACAGCGACAGCCCGACAGCGCCGACCGAAACCACCGACGACAGGACCAGCGGGTCGGGGCGATAGGTCGGGACGACATACAGGATCATCGGGGCCATCAGATGCCCGACGATCAGCAGGGTGATGAAGGCCGGCCCGTCATCGGCGCGGTGATGGTGCAAGGCCTCGCCGCAGACGGCACAGCTTTGGCGCACGTTCAGATAGCCGCGCAGCATTGGCCCCGCGCCACAGTTCGGGCATTTGCCCCGCCATCCGCGCAGCATGGCCGGGCGCACCGGGCGGGTGTCGGCAGGGGGGGCAGCGTGTGACGTCATCATCGGACGATACCTTCTTTGCGGGGTGCGAACATCGGGCATAAATGATGTATTTTCACTGTGTGATTACCAACCCCGCGCGGGAAAGAGGAGGCCGCAGTCCGCGCTTGTGCGGCTTTGTCGCAAGAGGACCATGGCAGTGTGCTGAAAAAACTGGCGACGGAAGCGATCGGCGGTGGCGTTAGACAGTCACAAGGCCCAAAGCAAAGCCGCGGGCCGAGGTTCAGAAAAAAGGGAACAGACCGATGATCGACAAGAACAAGCTTTTGGGTGCGTCGCTGGTGGCTTTGGCGATTGCCCTGACCGGCAGCGTGGCCTTTGCCGACCGTGGTGATCGTATGGGTGATCGTATGGGCATGGGCGGGCCGATGGCAGCTTTTGACTTTGCCGCTGTCGATGCCGACAAGGATGGCAAGATCACTCAGGCCGAGATCGACGCCTATCGCAGCGCACAGACCAAGGCGCTGGACGTGGATGGCGACGGGTTGATGAGCGCCGAAGAACTGGTCGCGATGCAGATGAAGGGCCTGCAGGCCCGGGTCGAACAGCGCGTCAAGGCGATGCTCGAGCGCATGGACGACGACAAGGACGGCAAATTGTCGGCGGCCGAAATGGCCCGGCGTCCGATGCCGGCGATGATGTTTGACCGGCTTGACACCGACAATGACGGCGCGCTGAGCGAGGCCGAAATCGCGGCAGCCAAAGAGCGGATGGCCGATGTCATGAAAGAGCGCGGCGAACGCGGTGATCGTGGCGGGATGCGCGGTCACGGCCGCAACTGACCTGACCCGATGATGATGGGGCCGCGCCACGCGGTGCGGCCCTTTCGGTGCAGCCGGAAAGTCGATAAGCCAGACGCAGGATGGATATGCCCCGCGACATGTTAGCTCCGCTTTCGGATGAGGCGCTTTTGGTGCTTTACGCCAATGGCGACCCCGCGGCGGCGCGGGCGTTGACCTTGCGCTTGGCCCCGCGCGCCATGGCCCATGCCGCCCGCATGCTGGGTGACCGGGCCGAGGCCGAGGATGTGGCGCAAGAGGCCCTATTGCGGCTGTGGCGGATCGCGCCCGACTGGCGGCAGGGTGAGGCGCAGGTTTCCACCTGGCTTTACCGGGTGGTGGGCAATCTGGCGACCGACCGTTTGCGGGCGCGCAAACGTCGCCGGGCCGACGCGCTGGACGATGCGCCCGAACCCGCCGATGATGCGCCGGGCGTGGTGGCGGCAATGATCGAGGCCGATCGGATGGCCGCGCTGCAAACCGCGTTGACTGCGCTGCCCGACCGGCAGCGACAGGCGGTGGTGCTGCGCCATATCGAAGGGCTGGCCAACCCCGAAATCGCCCGGATCATGGAGATCGGGGTTGAGGCGGTGGAAAGCCTGACGGCACGCGGCAAACGCGCCTTGGCCGCCCTTCTGGCTGGCAGGCGGGCGGATTTGGGATATGAGGATGCGGAGTAGAAAAATGACACTGCACGATGATACGCTTGAAGACCTGTTCCGCGCCGCCCGGGCCACCCCGCCGGTGGCCGACAGCGCGTTTCTGGCCCGCGTGCTGGGTGATGCTTTGGCGGCGCAACCGGCGGCACCGCAGGTCCGGCCTGCGCCCCAGCGCGGCCTGTGGACCCGGATCGCGGCGGCCTTGGGGGGCGCGGTGGCGGTGGCCGGGCTTGGAACCGCTGCAATGGCGGGGTTGGTGATCGGCTATGTCCAACCCGAACCGATGCTGACGCTGGCCGGATCCTTCGGCATGCAAAGCGCCCAAAGCCTTGACCTGTTTCCAGGGGTTGACGGGCTGTTGACCGAGGATCTGATGCAATGACCGACCTTCCCCCCCCCCTGTCAACCCCGGCACCGAAATCTGGCAAGGGTCTGAAAATCCTGCTGGCGGTGTCGCTGGCGCTGAACCTTGCGGTTGTCGGCCTTGTGGCGGGTGCCATGTTGCGCGGCCATGATGCCGACAGGTCAAGATCCGTCGCGGTGCGCGACTTCAGTTTCGGCCCGTTCACCGAGGCGCTGACCCGCGACCAGCGCCGGGCGATGCTGCGCGATTTTGCCAGCAAGGGCCCGGGTCTGCGCGATCTGCGGGCGCAGGTGGGACGCGATTTTGATGCGGTCCTCGCCAGCCTTCGGGCATCGCCGTTTGACCCGGTGGCGTTCCAGACGGCGGTAGCGCGACAGGGCGAAGCCATCGCCGCGCGCAGCGATGCCGCGCGGGCTGCCATGGTGTCGCTGATTGTCGGCATGTCCGACCCGGAACGGGCCGAGTTTGCCGCGCGGCTGGAAAGGGCCCTGACCCGCAAGGGTGGCAAGGACAAGGACGAGGACGAGGAGGAGCGTCGCCGCTGAGCCTGCGTCGCCGCTGAGCCTGCGCTGCCCCCGGTGCAACGCCGGGTGCTGATGGTCGTCAGGCCGCGCTGCAACTCAGCGTGATCTGATTGCGGCCAGCCTGTTTTGACAGCAACAGTGCCCGGTCGGCGCGATCTATCACCTCGCCCATCAGGTCAGCCCCCGCCTGACGCCGATGCGGCGGCAGATCGTCAGACAGCGCCAGACCGATCGAGACGGTGATCTGCAACGCCTCGCCCCCCGGCAGCACGATCGGACGTTCCCGGATCTGCTGGCACAGCCGGCCCCCGATGGCCTGTGCGTCGGCAAGGCTGGTGGCGGGCAGGGCGATCAGGAACTCTTCGCCACCGATGCGCGCCAGCAGATCATCCCCGCGCAGGTTGGCCGCAAGTCTTTGGCTGACCTCGCGCAGGACATGGTCGCCCGCGGCATGGCCGAAACGGTCCTTGACCTATTTGAGGCGGTCGATGTCGGCGATCATCACCGCCAGCCCGACCTTGCCGGCACAGGCCTGATCGGCGATCGCCGAAAGCCGGGCCGTGGCGTAGCGCCGGTTATACAGCCCGGTCAGCGGGTCCACCATCGCCAGACGCAAGCCATCTTGCAGCTGTTCACGCCGCAGATCTGCCCGCCGTTTGCGGCGCATCACGCTGCGCAGGCGCATGGCGACCTCGGCCACGGGCATATCAGCCGAAACAAGCGCATTGGCCCCCATGTCATAGGCCATCAACGCCTCGGGCGGCAGGCGGAGGCCGGTCATCAGGCAAATCCCGGCATGGCGGGTGGCGGTGCGGCTGCGCAGGTCCGACACTTGCCGCAACGCCCGGTCAAGTTGCGCGCCGGTCGCGTCAATCACGTAGACATCGGCCCCCAGACGGCCCGGCGCAACCTCGCTCAGCGTATCCGACTGACCCAGCACGACCATGCGGTCACGGATCAGCGCCGCCAGATCGCGCCGCAACTTAAGCGCCATGTCCGGCCGGTCTGTCACCAAGGCCAGCACGCCCGGGTGTGCAAATTCTGCACCCGGCTCGGCAAGGCCGAACATCAAGGGATCATGGCCTTCGGTCAGATCGGCCAAATCCTGACGGCTGCGCAGCAGATTGCGCACCCGGGCCATCAGCACATCGTCATCATAGGGTTTGACAAAGACATCATCCGCCCCGGCCGCAAAGGCGGACAGCCGGTCTTCCAGCAGGGTCGAGGACGACACCACGACCACCGGAATATCGCGCGTGGCAGGGTCTTCGCGCAGATGCCGGATGACCTCGACCCCCGGCAGATCGGGCAACATCAGGTCCAGCAAGATCAGGTCCGGTTGTTCGCTGCGGGCGATGCGCAGGCAATCCATCCCGCTGGCGGCCATCAGCGGACGATAACAGGCGGCACCAAGTTTGACCTTGAACACAATCCGGTTTGTCGCCACGTCGTCTACAATGAGTATCTTGCCATCCATGACGGATACCCTGCCCAAGGTCACCTGTTCTGTGATCCTATCTTTTGGTTAAGAAATCCTTGCCAGAGAAGTAAGGGATTCCGTTCCATTCTTGTAAAACTGTCGCTAACCTGGCGAAAATCATTGGGGATAACAGAATGTATCGGCAGGAGTCCGCTGAAATGCTGGCGTTGCAGGCGCTGGGCTGGCTGGTGGGCAACGAAGATTTGCTGCCGGTGTTTCTGGGGTCCACCGGGCTAGCGCCATCCGAGCTTGCCGAACGCGCGGCGGATGCTGATTTTCTGGGGTCGGTTCTGGACTTCATCTTGATGGATGATGCCTGGGTCATCGGCTTTTGCGACTCGGTCGGGCTGCGCTATGAGGCACCGATGCAGGCCCGCGCCGCCTTGCCGGGGGGGCGGTTGAACATTGGACGTGACGCAAAAGGACCACAGCGCATGATTGACGGGGTCATCTTCGACAAGGACGGCACGCTGTTCGATTTTCGCCGCAGTTGGGGCGCGTGGGCGACAGGCTTTCTGCGCCAGATTGCCCGGGACAAGGATCATGCCGCTGCCCTCGGTCAGGCCATCGGCTTCGATCTGGCGACGGGGGAGTTTGCGCCCGACAGCCCGGTGATCGCGGCCACGGCGGCCGATATTGCGGCCGCGCTGGCGCCCTTGCTGCCGGGGCAAAGTCTGGCCGGCGTCGAAGACCGGATCAACGCCGCCGCAACCCTGGCCGTGATGGTGCCCGCCGTGCCCTTACGCCCATTGTTGGACGGCCTGCGCGCCGGTGGCCTGCGGCTGGGGCTGGCCACCAATGATACCGAAGCGCCCGCCCGTGCGCATCTGGCAGCGCATGATCTGACCGATCTGTTCGATTTCGTCGCAGGCCACGATTCCGGCCATGGTGCCAAGCCCGGCCCCGGAATGTGTCTGGCCTTTGCCCGCGCCACGGGCCTGTCGCCGGGGCGGGTGGTGATGGTGGGCGACAGCTTGCATGACCTGCACGCCGGGCGCGCGGCGGGGATGATCTGCGTGGCGGTGCTGACCGGGGTGGCCCCGGCGGCGGTGCTTGGCCCGCATGCCGATGCGGTCTTGCCCGATATCGGCGCGCTGCCCGGCTGGCTTGCGGCGCGCGCGGGCTGAAAACGACGCCGTCACGTCGCCCGCATGGTGCCAAGTGCTGCCTGCTTTCGTCCATCCTGCGTCAAGTCGCCCGCGATGGCGACCGTCAGGGGGATGCGTGATGACGGACGACCAAACCCGCAAGCGCCGCGCCGGGGGCCGCGCAGGCAACAAGGCGCGGGCAGGTTCGGCGGTGATCGACCAGATGCCGTGGCGTATTCCGGTCAACCCCGACCGACCGACCGAACCCTTGGACGCCGAAGGCGTGCAGCGCATCCACCGGGGCGCGATGAAGATCCTGTCCGACATCGGGATCGAGTTTCTGAACCCCGAAGCGGTCGAGATCCTGCGCCGCGCAGGTTGCATCGTGACCGGCACCAACGTCCGCATGGACGAAGCCTTTGTGATGGAGATGCTGGGCCATGCGCCCGAGACATTCACCATCACCCCGCGTAACCCTGCGCGAGAGGTGATCATGGGCGGCAAGCACATGCTGTTTGTCAATGTCAGCTCACCGCCCAACGCCTGGGATCTGGAGCGCGGCAAACGCTCGGGCGATTTCGAGACGTTCAAGGAATTCATGAAGCTGACGCAGTATTTCAACTGCATCCACATCGCGGGCGGCTATCCGGTCGAGCGAATCGACATTCACGCGTCCGTCCGGCATCTGGATTGCCTGTATGAAAAGCTGACGCTGACCGACAAGGTGGTGCACGCCTATTCGCTGGGGGCGGAACGGGTGGAAGACGTGATGGAAATGGTCCGCATCGCGGGCGGGTTGTCCCATGCCGAGTTCGACGCAAAGCCCCGGATGTATACCAACATCAACTCGGTCAGCCCCTTGAAGCATGATTTTCCCATGCTGGATGGCGCGATGCGTCTTGCCCGGCGCGGCCAGCCGGTGGTGGTGACGCCGTTCACGCTGGCAGGCGCGATGGCCCCGCTCACCATGGCGGGGGCGGTGGCGCTGTCCTTGGCCGAGGCACTGGCGGCCATCGCCTTATTGCAATACATCAACCCCGGCTGCCCGGTGGCGATTGGTACCTTCACGTCGAATGTGGACATGAAATCGGGCGCGCCCGCCTTTGGCACGCCGGAATACATGCGCGCGACGCAGATGACCGGGCAGTTGGTGCGCTTCTACAAGTTGCCCTTGCGGTCGTCTGGCGTGTGCGCCGCCAATGTGCCGGACGGGCAGGCGATGTGGGAAACCTCGAACAGCCTCTGGGCGGCGGTGCAATCGCGCAGCAACATGGTCTATCACGCGGCCGGGTGGCTGGAAGGCGGGCGGATCGCCAGCCCCGAAAAGTTCGTGATGGATTGCGAAGTGTTGCAAATGATCCAGCGGTATTTCGAGGAAGCCACCTTTGCCACCGCCGAGGAAGACATCGCCCTGGACGCCATCCGCGAGGTCGGGCCATCGGGGCACTACTTCGGGTGCCAGCATACGCAAGACCGCTATCAGACCGCCTTCTACGTGCCCTTTGTCAGCGATTGGCGGAATTATGAGGCGTGGCAGCAGGATGGCGCACTCTGGACGCCCGAACGCGCACACCGGATTTACCAGCAAATCCTGGCCGAGTTCGAGGCCCCCGCCGTGGATCACACCGCGCGCGAAGATCTCAGCCGCTTTGTCGCGCGGCGCAAGCAAGACGGTGGCGCACCGACCGATTTCTGACACCGCACCACCGGCGCAAAACCCGCAACCGCGTGGTCAGGCAGAAATGAAGCTGACGCCGGGCATGGCACGGATCGCGGCGACATCGGCCTGATAGTTGGCGCTCAGGGTCTCGACCGTGGCTTCGGTCCAGCCGGGCATCGCCAACTCCATCTCGACGCGGTCGCCAAGGGCAAACTTGTCCAGAAACGCCGACACGATCCGCCGGCGTTGCAGCACTGTTTGCGGCGGGTGACCATCCAGATAGCTGTTCATCCGCGCCATGCCTTCGGGCGACATGATCGAGGCAAGCAGCTCGTCCGCGCCCAGCAATGTGGTGCCCTCGGCATGGCCTGACACGGCTTGCAGCACCTCGGGCCAGATCAACGGCGTGTCTTCGTCGCACCAGACGGTGAACGGCACGCCGGGGTTCTGCTCCAGCACGTCTTCGATCACATCCGACCAACGCAGCGCCAGCAGATCGGTGCCGTCAATGAATTGCGCATAGCTGCGGTTGCGTTGCTTGGCAAACAGATCGGGCAGAAACGTCGCGGGGTTGCGCAGCGCCAGATGGAACTCGGCCTCGATCTCGGGGAAAATCTGCCGGAAGGCGCGCACCCGTTCAGCCGCGGCAGGGTAAAGCCGGTCCTTCAGCACCCATTGCGGAAATGACAGAAAGTTGTCCCACGACAGGATCAGCCGGTCGGCCCGGTCTTCCTCCATGATCTGTTCCAGCACCAGCGCCTGCGTGTCGCGGCTGGCAGCCTGGCCCTTCAGGGTAATGGCCGTGTCACGCAGCAACGCCCGGTAGCGCGCCGGTCCCGGCACCACGATGCCTTGCTGGCCCAGCACATCGCGGTTGCGCAACAGGCAGCGCAGCAAGCGTTCTTCATCGGTGCAATGGGCGCCAAGGTGGTAGACGATCCGCATGCTGCTCATAAACCTGTCCCGGCTCTTGTTGCGTCCAGTATAGGCGGTTTCGGGGCCAAGGGAACCGGCCTGCGCAAGAATGCGGCCGGGCAGGGCCCTTGCGCCGCGCTTGCACAGGCATGCTGGCAAGATGCCCCCCCCGCATCTGGACAGAACCGGACACGCGGTGTAAGTCTGAGGCTATGGTTGAGCAAAACAGTCAAGTTCCGTCCGGCGCCCGCCTGCGTGTTCCGCTACCCGACCTGTGGACGGTGGGGGCCTTTGGCATTGCGCTGGTGGTGCTGGCCCCGATGGTGTCGGTTTTGTGGATCGCCTTTCACCCCACCGAAAACATCTGGCCGCATCTGCTGGCCACGGTGCTGCCGCGCTATCTGGGCAACACTCTGGCCCTGATGCTGGGGGTGGCGGCGCTGACGGCCACAGTGGGCACCGGGGCGGCCTGGCTGACCACGATGTATCGCTTTCCGGGCCGAAGCTGGCTGGACTATGCCCTGCTGTTTCCGCTGGCGATTCCGGCCTATGTCGGGGCCTATGCGCTGGTCGATTTCCTGCAATACGCAGGCCCGGTGCAAAGCGGCCTGCGCGATCTGATGGGCTGGACCAGCGCGCGCGACTACTGGTTTCCGCAGGTCCGCACGCTGTGGCTAGCGATCGTAGTGCTGTCGGCGGCGCTGTACCCATACGTTTACCTTTTGGCACGGGCGGCGTTTCGCGAACAGTCGGGCTGTTCGTATGAGGTGGCCCGCGCCTTGGGCTGTGGCCCGTGGGGGCTGTTTGCCCGCGTCGGCCTGCCTTTGGCGCGGCCTGCGATTGCGGTCGGCGTGGCGCTGGCGCTGATGGAGACGGTGGCCGATTACGGAACGGTGCAGCACTTCGGCGTGCAGACGCTGACCACCGGCATCTTTTCCACCTGGCTGAACGGCAACAACGCGGGCGGTGCGGCACAGATCGCCGGTGTGGTGCTGGCGCTGATCCTGCTGTTGGTCGGGATGGAGCGGATCAGCCGCCGCAACGCCCGCTTTCACCGCCAAAGCCGCGCCTCGCGCCCGGTCGAGGCTGCCCCGTTGCACGGGCTGTCGGCGTGGCTGGCCTTTGGCCTGTGCCTGCTGCCCTTCGCGCTGGGCTTCATTCTGCCGGTCGCGGTGATGGGCTGGCACGCGCTGCGGCGGCCCGAGGTCTGGCTGGCCCCCGGTCTGGGCGACGCCTTTCGCAACACGGTGGTCACCGGTGGGGCAGCGGCGGTGCTGACCGTGGGGGCGGCGATCTTTCTGGTCTATGGCGTGCGGATGGCGCAGCACCGCGCCGCGCGCTGGATCCTGCCCCTGACCACGCTGGGCTATGCCGCACCGGGTGCCGTGCTGGCGGTGGGCATCCTGATTCCGCTGGCGGGGGTCGATCACCAACTGGCCGATGCCATTCTGGCGCTCACCGGCCATGACCCCGGCCTGCTGTTGACCGGCACCGCCGTTGCACTGGTGCTGGCCTATGCCGTGCGGTTTTTCGGGGTGGCGCAAGGCGCGGTGGATGCCGCTTTCGGGCGCATTTCGCCCTCCTTGCCGATGGCGGCACGGTCCTTGGGGCGCACGCCGGGCGGGGTCTTGCGGGCGGTGCATCTGCCCTTGATGCGGGCTTCGGTTGCCACGGCGCTGCTGCTGGTGTTTGTCGATTGCGTCAAGGAACTGCCCGCCACGCTGTTGCTGCGCCCGTTCAACTACAACACCTTGTCAACGCGGGTGTTTGAACTTGCCAGTCTTGAGCGTCTGGGCGAGGCTGCCCCCGCCGCGCTGATGGTGATGGCGGTGGGCCTGACCGCCGTGGCGCTGCTGGCCCGCGCCAACCGCTAAGCGTTGAAAACCGGCCCTGCACGGGAGGCGATGTGGAAAACAAGCCCAAGTCGGACCCCGACAAGATGGTGCCCCCCGCTGGCGCGGCAGCGGCGCGGCTGACCCAGAACCCGCATGCGCTGCGCGAGGGCCGCGAAAAGAACCTTGAGGTGGCCATCGGCCATCAGGTCCGCGAACTGCGCAAGCGTCAGCGGATGACCGGGGCCGATCTGGCCGCGCAAACCGGGCTGTCGGTGGGGATGCTGTCAAAAATCGAAAACGGCGTGATCTCGCCGTCGCTGACCACGATCCAGACCCTTGCCCATGCCCTGCGCGTGCCCTTGGTGCAGTTGTTTTCCGGCTATGACGAGCCGCGCGGGGCGATGCATGTCAAGGCAGGTGCGGCGCTGGAAACCCCGCGCGCCGGCACCCGCGCCGGCCACCAGTATCATCTGCTGGGCCATATCGGGTCGAACAACTCGGGCGTGGTGGTCGAGCCCTATCTGATCGTGCTGACCACCGAAAGCGACCGCTTTCCAACCTTTCAGCACGAAGGCATCGAGGTGCTTTACATGCTTGAGGGTCGGGTCGGCTATCGGCACGGCGATCAGGTCTATGATCTGGAGCCGGGCGACAGTCTGGTGTTCGATGCCGATTCTCCGCATGGGCCGCAAGAGCTGAAGATCCTGCCCGCCAGATACCTGTCGATCATTTGCTATCCGCAAGCGAAGTGATCATTGCCGCCTAAAATATAGGCATTTCTGGCCCGGGTTCCGGTCGGCATCTCCTCTGTGCAGACGATTTGCCCGTCCTCGGAAAATCGCCCTATCAGGCAACAATGTTTCCCTGCAATAAACCTCTGAACAGCCTTGCGCGGAACGGAGAGCTTGAATGTGTGGCATCGTTGGCCTTTTCCTGAAGACCGAAGCCCTGCACCCGCGTTTGGGTGATCTGCTGACCGACATGCTGATCACCCTGACCGACCGTGGCCCCGACAGTGCCGGGATCGCGATTTACGGCGATGCGGATGGCGGCCTGAAAATGACGGTGCAATCCGACACCCCGGCGCAGACCTTTGCCGGGCTGCAAGACGCGCTGGAGGCCGCGCTTGGCCAGAAGGTCGGCGTCCGGGTGATCGACACCCATGCCGTGCTGTCGCTGCCCGCAGACAGCGGGGATGCCGCGCGGGCCTTCATGGCCGCGCGTGGCATCAGGGTGATGGGCAGCGGCGAAAGCATGGAGATCTTCAAAGAGGTGGGCCTGCCGCGCGACGTGGCCGCCCGCTTTGGCCTGCGCCAGATGGCCGGCAGCCATGGCATTGGCCACACCCGCATGGCGACTGAATCCGCCGTCACCACGCTTGGCGCGCATCCGTTTTCCACCGGCGATGACCAATGCCTTGTGCACAACGGGTCGCTGTCCAACCACAACGCGATGCGCCGGGTGCTGACCGCCAAGGGCTTTGCCCCCAAGACCCAGAACGACACCGAGGTGGCGGCCTGCTATATTTCCTCGCGTCTGGCCGAAGGCGCCACGCTGGGGCAGGCGCTGCAAGGCACGCTGAAGGATCTGGACGGCTTTTTCACCTTTGTCGTCGGCACCAAGACCGGCTTTGGCGTGGTGCGTGACCCGGTCGCCTGCAAACCCGCCGTGATGGCCGAGACCGAGGATTATGTCGCCTTCGGGTCGGAATACCGCGCCCTTGCCAACCTGCCCGGGATCGAGACTGCCCGCGTCTGGGAACCCGAACCCGCCACCGTTTACTTCTGGGAGCGTTGAGAGATGCAGACCATCGACATGGCCACCACGCCCTTGCGCGAGCTGAACGCGACCTTGCAGGCGCAGGCCAAGCAGACCAACCAGACCGTGTGGGAAATCGCCAACCCCAAGGGCGCGCATGCCATTGCCGTCGGGCTGGATGCGCCGATCGAGGTCACGGTCAAAGGCTCGACCGGATACTATTGCGCGGGCATGAACAAGCAGGCCACGGTCAAGGTCACCGGGTCTGCCGGGCCGGGCGTGGCGGAAAACATGATGTCGGGCACCGTGATCATCGACGGCGATGCCAGCCAATATGCCGGGGCGACCGGGCAGGGCGGCCTCTTGGTGATCAAGGGCAATGCCTCCAGCCGCTGCGGCATTTCGATGAAGGGCATCGACATCGTGGTGTTTGGCAACATCGGCCACATGTCGGCCTTCATGGCGCAATCGGGCAATCTGGTGGTGCTGGGGGATGCAGGCGAGGCGCTGGGCGACAGCCTCTATGAAGCCCGCCTGTTCGTGCGCGGGTCGGTCAAATCGCTGGGTGCCGATTGCATCGAGAAAGAGATGCGGCCCGAACACATCGCCATTCTGCAAGACCTGCTGGACCGGTCCGGCGCACCGGCCAAGCCCGAAGAGTTCCGCCGCTATGGCTCGGCCCGGACGCTTTACAATTTCCACGTCGACAACGCAGCGGCCTACTAAGGATCATCGCAATGGACAGCAAGAAAATCCCGCAGACCGTGCCGCGCCAATCGTGGACATTCTCCAACGAGGTGAACGCCGAAATCCGCCGGGCGGCGGCCACCGGCATCTATGATATTCGCGGCGGCGGGGCCAAACGGCGGGTGCCCCACTTTGAAGACCTGTTGTTTCTGGGGGCCTCGATCAGCCGCTATCCGCTGGAAGGCTACCGCGAGAAATGCGCCACGGACGTGGTGCTGGGTGCGCGCTTTGCGAAAAAGCCGATCCATCTGAAGATTCCGGTGACGATTGCGGGCATGTCCTTTGGCGCGTTGTCGGCCCCGGCGAAAGAAGCCTTGGGTCGCGGGGCAACGCTGGCCGGCACCTCGACCACCACCGGCGATGGCGGCATGACCGAAGAAGAGCGCGGCCATTCCGAAACGCTGGTCTATCAATACCTGCCCAGCCGCTATGGCATGAACCCCGACGATCTGCGCCGCGCCGATGCGATTGAAATCGTGGTCGGGCAGGGCGCAAAGCCCGGCGGCGGCGGCATGCTTCTGGGGCAAAAAATCACCGACCGCGTGGCCGAGATGCGCAATCTGCCGGTGGGCATCGACCAACGCTCGGCCTGCCGCCACCCCGACTGGACCGGGCCGGATGATCTGGAAATCAAGATCCTGGAACTGCGCGAAATCACCGGCTGGGAAAAGCCGATCTATGTGAAAATCGGCGGCGCGCGGCCCTATTATGACACCGCCCTTGCGGTCAAGGCTGGGGCCGATGTGGTGGTGCTGGATGGCATGCAGGGCGGCACGGCGGCCACGCAGGATGTGTTCATCGAACATGTCGGCCAGCCGACCCTTGCCTGTATCCGTCCGGCGGTGAAGGCGCTGCAAGACCTTGGCATGCACCGCACCGTGCAACTGATCGTGTCGGGCGGAATCCGCACCGGGGCCGATGTGGCCAAGGCGCTGGCTCTGGGGGCGGATGCTGTGGCCATCGGCACGGCGGCGCTGGTGGCCTTGGGCGACAACGATCCGCATTGGGAAGACGAATACCGCAAGCTGGGCACCACCACGGGGGCCTATGACGACTGGCACGAAGGTCGCGATCCGGCGGGCATCACCACGCAAGACCCCGAGCTGATGAAACGGCTTGACCCGATCGAGGGCGGGCGGCGGCTGCGCAACTATCTGGCGGTGCTGACGCTGGAATGCCAGACCATCGCGCGGGCCTGCGGCAAAAGCCATGTCCACAACCTTGAACCCGAAGACCTGTGCGCGCTGACCATCGAGGCCGCCGCCATGGCAGGCGTGCCGCTGGCGGGCACCGACTGGATCCCCGGCAAGACCGGCTTTTGACACCCGCGCGATGGGCGGGGCGCTGGACCCCGGCCATGATCGTGCCTTTCTCAACAGGGAAAACGCCATGACCGACCTCGCCGCCTTTGCCCGCGAATACGGCATCAAGTATTTCATGATCTCCTACACCGACCTGTTCGGCGCACAGCGGGCCAAGCTGGTGCCGTCGCAGGCAATTGCCGACATGCAGTCGGACGGCGCGGGCTTTGCCGGATTTGCCACATGGCTGGACCTGACGCCCGCGCATCCCGACATGCTGGCGGTGCCCGACGCGCCTTCGGCCCTTCAACTGCCGTGGAAAAAGGATGTGGCCTGGGTCGCGTCCAACTGCGTGATGTCGGGCGGCGGGCCGCTGGATCAGGCCCCGCGCAACGTGCTGGGCCGGTTGGTGGCTGACGCAGCCGACATGGGGCTGACGGTCAAGACCGGGGTCGAGCCCGAGTTTTTTCTGCTGACCCCCGATGGCAGCACCATCTCGGACCCCGCCGATACGGCGGTCAAGCCCTGCTATGACCAGCAAGCCGTGATGCGCCGCTATGACGTGATCGCCGAGATTTGCGACCATATGCTGGAATTGGGCTGGGAACCCTATCAGAACGACCATGAAGACGCCAATGGCCAGTTCGAGATGAACTGGAAATACGACTCTGCCATGGCCACGGCGGACAAGCATTCGTTCTTCAAGTTCATGGTGCGGTCCGTGGCCGAAAAGCACGGGCTGCGTGCCACCTTCATGCCAAAGCCGTTCATGGGCCTGACCGGCAATGGCTGCCATGTCCATATCTCGGTCTGGGATGCCGCCACCGGCAAAAATGCATTCGCCGATGACGCCAAGGAACTGGGCCTGTCCGACCAGGGCCGGCATTTTCTGGGCGGCATCATGAAACATGCCTCGGCCTTGGCGGTGATCACCAACCCCACGGTGAACAGCTACAAGCGGATCAATGCGCCGCGCACGGTGTCGGGCGCGACATGGGCGCCCAATACCGTGACATGGACCGGCAACAACCGCACCCATATGGTGCGGGTGCCCGGTCCGGGCCGGTTTGAATTGCGCCTGCCCGATGGCGCGGCGAACCCCTACTTGCTGCAAGCGGTGGTAATTGCCGCCGGTCTGTCAGGGTTGCGCAGCAAGGCCGACCCCGGCCCGCGCCATGACATTGACATGTATGCCGAAGGCCATACCGTGACCAATGCCCCGCGCCTGCCCTTGAACCTGCTGGACGCCATTCGCGCCTATGACGCTGATCCCGACTTGAAAGCCGCGATGGGCGAGGCATTTTCCACTGCATACCTGAAGCTGAAGACCCAGGATTGGCACGCCTATACCTCGCACCTGTCGCAATGGGAGCGGGACACCACGCTGGATATCTGACATGCGCTTTTCCGCTTTCCGCGTGATCAAGGAAGCCCTGACCGGCCACAAGGGCTGGCAGCCGCTGTGGCGCAACCCTGACCCGCAGCCTGCCTATGATTTCGTCATCGTCGGTGGTGGCGGGCATGGCCTTGCCACGGCCTATTACCTGTCCACCACCTTTGCCAAAGCGCGGATTGCCGTGCTGGAAAAGGGCTGGCTGGGGCAGGGCAACATTGGCCGCAACACCACGATCATCCGCTCGAACTACCTGCTGCCGGGCAACCAGCCGTTCTACGAGTTTTCGATGAAACTGTGGGAGGGGTTGGAGCAAGCCTTCAACTTCAATGCCATGGTCAGCCAGCGCGGCATCGTGAACCTGTTTCACAGTGACGGGCAGCGCGACGCCTATCGGCGGCGCGGCAATGCGGTGCTGCTGTCGGGGGCCGATGCCGAACTGCTGGACCGCGATCAGGTGCGCGCGATGATCCCGTTCCTGAACTTTGACAACGCGCGCTTTCCGATCAAGGGCGGTCTGTTGCAACGCCGGGCGGGCACCGCGCGGCATGATGGCGTGGCCTGGGGCTATGCGCGCGGGGCCGATCTGGCGGGCGTCGATCTGATCCAGAACTGTGAAGTCACCGGCTTTCGCATCACGGATGGCCGGGTGCAGGGGGTGGATACCACGCGCGGCTTTATCGGCGCGGGCAAGGTCGGGGTCGCGGTGGCGGGCATGACCAGTCAGGTGATGGCGATGGCGGGCCTGCGCCTGCCGATCGAAAGCCATGTGTTGCAAGCCTTTGTCTCTGAGGGGTTGAAGCCGACCATTCCCGGCGTGATCACCTTTGGCGCGGGACATTTCTATATCAGCCAGACCGACAGGGGCGGTCTGGTGTTCGGCGGTGATATCGACGGCTACAATTCCTATGCCCAACGCGGCAACATGGCCGTGATCGAGGACGTGGCCGAAGGCGGCATGGCCTTGATGCCGATGATCGGACGGGCGCGGCTGTTGCGCATCTGGGGCGGCATCATGGACATGTCGATGGATGGCTCGCCGATCATTGACCGCACGCCGGTTGACGGGCTCTATCTGAACGCGGGCTGGTGCTATGGCGGGTTCAAGGCGACGCCCGCTTCGGGCTATGCCTTTGCGCATCTCATGGCGACCGAAACCCCGCATGACACCGCCCGCGCCTTCCGGCTGAACCGTTTTGCCACGGGCCATGTCATCGACGAAAAGGGCGCAGGCGCCCAACCCAACCTTCATTGACGCGCATTCTGCACCAAAAGGCACCCAAATGCTGATCCCCCATCCGCTGCTTGGCCCGCGCGACGCGCAAGAGTTCACCTATCTGGGCGACGCCAGCCTGCTGGCCCGACCCGACGGTCTGGCCGAAGGCGCGCAAGCGGCGTTTCACGACTATGTCTATCTGCGCGACAACCCGGCGGGGGTGCACCGCGAGTTGTGGTATCACGAACAGGGCGACCGCAGTTGGGTGGTGGTCATCC
>JAFGXY010000070.1 GCA_016936395.1 Paracoccaceae bacterium
CAGCCCCCGTTGCCCAACCCGCCCAATCGGGCAAAACTCAAACCCGGAGTCTCGCTCACGCTGGATAAAAGTTGGGGGCAACGTCACCAGCCATCGAAATAGAATCGATAGATTGGGACAGATTTGGAGCTTGATCCGTCTGATCCGGGAAACTCCTTGACCTGTCTTACTGGGGTATGGTTGTGAGTAAAGCCAACTTGGTGGTGTTGGGTTAGCCAGCAAGGGTAGAATGAAAGAGGCAAGGTTGTATCGCCGCGAAGATAGGATGTCAGCTTTTCCTCGTCCGCAGCATCTAGCTTGACCTCACCCATTTCTGGCAGCCTCGATACAGACGCTCTCCAAAGAAGGCTGAGAAAGAATTTTCTCAATTTCTCCGGATCTTCGACTTTAAGTCTTCTCAATCCATAATCGTGTAGTTCTGGGCCAAAGTCAGAAAGTGAAACATCTGGTTCCACCCGATTGACTGGGCCAAAACCGCTCCAAACTAGTCGCTCACGCCGCAAATACCTTATTCCACAATCATCGAGTTCAGAAAGTATTTTCTCCCCTTCAGCGCACACCATTGCCGGATCGTACCAACTGGTTCTTCTTTTCTGTGCGCGCCGCCCTGATCCGTGTTGAAAAAGCATTCCTCCAGGGTATTCTGGTCTAGTCAAAGACGCTGGCAAAAAATGGGACTTCACAAATGGTCCAACAGTGCCGGTCAGCCTACAAGTCCCAAAATTGGACTTACTCACACATCCAACTCCTCCACAAACCGAGCATTCTCCTGAATATACTGGAACCGCAACTCCGGCTTCTTGCCCATCAGGCGTTCCACCAAGTCCGACGTATCCCCCGGCTCGTCCTCATCAATACTGACCCTTATCAGCTTGCGGGTCTCTGGGTTCATGGTGGTGTCTTTCAGGTCCTTCGCGTCCATCTCGCCCAGACCCTTGAAGCGTTGCACGTCGATCTTGCCTTTGCCGCCCAGGCCCTTGGCCAGCCACAACTCCTTTTCGGCGTCGTCGGCCACATATAGGCGGCGGGCGCCTTGGGTCAGCCGATACAAGGGCGGGCAGGCCAGATACAAATGCCCCTTGTCGATCAGCGGGCGCATCTGGGTGAAGAAGAAGGTCATCAGCAGGCTCGCGATATGCGCGCCATCGACATCAGCGTCGGTCATGATGATGATCTTGTCATAGCGCAGGTCATCGACATTGAAGCGGGTGCCCATCGACACCCCCAAAGCCTCACAGATATCGCGGATCTCGGAGTTCTCGTTCAGCTTGGCCGAGGCCGCGCCCAGCACGTTCAGGATTTTCCCCTTCAGCGGCAGCAGCGCTTGCGTCTCGCGGTTGCGCGCGCCCTTGGCGCTGCCCCCTGCCGAGTCGCCCTCGACAATGAACAACTCGGTGCCCTCGCGGTTCTTCGCCGTGCAATCGGTCAGCTTGCCGGGCAGGCGCAGCTTTTTGGTGGCCGATTTGCGCTGGGTTTCCTTTTCCATCCGGCGGCGCAGGCGTTCTTCGGCGCGCAGCACCAGAAAATCAAGGATGGCGCCCGCCGATTTCGGATCAGACGCAAGCCAGGTGTCGAAATGGTCGCGCACCGCCAGTTCGACGTAACGCGCGGCCTCTTCGGTTGCCAGACGGTCCTTGGTCTGGCCCACGAATTGCGGCTCGCGGATAAAGCAGGACACCAGCGCGCAGCCCCCCGTCAGCAGGTCATCGCGGGTGATCTGGTCGGCCTTGCGGTTCTTGACCCGCTCGCCATAGGCGCGGATGCCTTTCAGGATGGCGGCCCAGAACCCGGCCTCATGCGTGCCGCCTTCGGGCGTGGGCACGGTGTTGCAATAGGACTGGATGAAACCGTCCCGCGCGGGCGTCCAGTTGATCGCCCATTCCACGCTGCCCGGCACCTGGAACTTGTCGGCAAAGCCCACCTTTCCGGCAAAGGGGCGGTCGGCATAGGTGGTGGACTTGGCCAGCGTATCGGTCAGGTAATCGGCCAGCCCGCCGGGAAAGTGAAAGACGGCCTCTGGCGGTGTTTCGCCATCGTTGACGTTGGTTTTCCAGCGGATTTCAACGCCGGAAAACAGATAGGCCTTGGATCGCGCGGCTTTCATCATCCGCGCGGGTTTCAGCAGCAGGCTGCCAAAGATCTCGGGGTCGGGGTGAAACACCACCGTGGTGCCGCGCCGGTTCGGGGCCGGGCCGATCTTGGCCAGTGGCCCCTGCGGGATGCCGCGGCTGAACTCTTGCGCATAAAGCTGCCGGTTCAGCGCCACTTCAACCCGCATACGGTCGGACAGCGCATTCACCACCGACGCGCCCACGCCATGCAAACCGCCGCTGGTGGCATAGGCATCGCCGCCAAACTTGCCGCCCGCGTGCAGGGTGCACAGGATCACCTCCAGCGCGGATTTTCCGGGAAACTTGGGGTGCGGATCGACCGGGATGCCGCGGCCATTGTCGCGGATGGTGACGGTGTTGCCTTCGGCCAGTTCGATCTCGATCCTTGTGGCATGGCCCGCCACCGCCTCATCCATCGCGTTGTCCAGAATCTCGGCGACCAGATGGTGCAGCGCGCGTTCATCGGTGCCACCGATATACATGCCGGGGCGTTTGCGCACCGGTTCCAATCCTTCCAGCACCTCGATCGACGAGGCGTCATAGACGGGGGTCGCGCCGGAAAGAAGGTCATTGGCCATGGCGTGCTCGATTCTTGTTCTGGTTCTGGGCTGGGGGTATTAGATCATCACGAGGGCGGCGGGCGCAAGATGTTGGGGCATTGCCGGGGCCGCGCGCGTGCCCTAGGTCTGCGCAGGCAACAGGCGGAGGATCGGCGATGCGGGTATTCTTTACGGGCGGGTCGGGCAAAGCGGGCAAGCATGTCATTCCCTATCTGGCAGGGCAGGGGCACAAGGTGCTGAACTTTGACCGGGTGCCTTTGGGGCATGCGCAGGTGCATGACCTGTTGGGCGATATCACCGATGCGGGTCAGGTCTATTCCGCGATGAATGCGCATGCCGGGTACGACGAGCTGGAAACCGGTCAGGGCGCGCGCCCGTTTGACGCGGTGGTGCATTTCGCCGCGATCCCCCGCATGATGATGTGTGCCGACACCGAAACATGGCGCGTCAACGTGGTGGGCACCTATAACGTGATCGAGGCGGCGGTAAAGCTGGGCATCCGCAAGATCATTATCGCGTCCAGCGAAACCACCTATGGCGTGTGCTTTTCCGATGGCCTCACCGACCCGCACAGCCTGCCCCTGACCGAAGAGTATGACATCGACCCGATGGACACCTACGGGATGTCGAAAAAGGTCAACGAGGTGACGGCGCGCAGCTTTGCCCGTCGCTCAGGCGCCGAGATTTATGCCCTGCGGATCGGCAATGTGGTGGAACCGCACGAATACGCCACGCTGTTCCCAAGCTACTTTGCCAACCCGCAAGTGCGGCGCAGAAATGCGTTCAACTACGTTGATGCCCGCGATCTCGGCCAGATCGTCGATCTGTGCCTTGGGGCCGATGGCCTTGGTTTCCAGGTGTTCAATGCCTGCAATTCGACCAATGGCATCACCCTTCCCAACGACCAGCTGTTGGCGCGGTTCTTCCCCGGCGTGCCCGTCACCCGGCCCCTGTCGCCTTGGGAAAGCCTGATGTCCAACGCCAAAATCCGGGCGGTCCTTGGCTTTCGCGATGCGCATGACTGGCGCGATGAGATGGCGGGCGAAAGGGACCACCCCCACCCCTCACGCTAGTCCGGTTCGGCCAGTCGCGCTGCCCACATGGTCTGAAACGCCGGGCGGGCCTGGGCTGCGGCCAGCCAGCGGCGGGTTTGCGGAAAGTCGGCCAGCGCCGGGGCATGGCCGGTGGCATAGCGCACGCACTCGGCCAGCACGATATCGGCCACGGTAAAGCGGTCAAACAGCCAGTCGCGCCCGGTCAGATGCGCCTCGATCCGGGCCAGCGGGCCTTTCAGCCGGTCGCAGGCCGCCGCCAGAATGGCATCACTGCCCTCGGGTTTGTCGCGCAGGGTGTAAAGGATGTCGAGCGCCGGCGGTTCGATGGCCGTTGCGGCAAACAGCGCCCAGTTTTCCATCAGCGCGGTCTCGTCATCAGACTGCGGGCCAAAGGCACCGCCATGCTTGCGGGCGATGTGCAGGCAGATGGCAAGGCTTTCGGTCAGCACCAGCGCACCATCGCGCAGGGCGGGCACCTGGCCTGACGGGTTGATCGCCAGAAAGCCGGGCGATGCGGTGTTCAGCGGCGCATCGGCGGCCAGCGGGTCGGCCAGCCGGTAGGCCTGGGTCACCGGCACATGGGCAAACGGCACCTGGCATTCCAGCAGCACCCACAGCGGACGGCTGGCCCGCGACCGATATACGCCGTAAAGGGTCAGCATCGCAGCCACTCCTGTTCATTCTGTCACAGGCGCGCATTGCAGCATGCAGGCACTGTCAGGGCAAGCCGGATTGCCGGGGCAGGGACACAGGCTTGCCCCGCTGCCCGGTTGTGCCTATCTCGGCACGGGGCAACAGACGGGGCAACAGAGGGGGCAAGACCGGGGTGCGGCATGTGGGATGATCGGTTTCGCGGCGAAGGCTATCTTTATGGCACCGATCCCGCAGGGTTTGTGGCCGCGCAGGCCGGGGTCTTGCCGCCTGCCGCAAGGGTGCTGAGCGTGGCGGATGGCGAGGGGCGCAACTCCACCTATCTGGCGGGGTTGGGCCATAAGGTGACCGCCATTGATGCCTCAAGCGTCGCGCTGGACAAGGCGCGGGCCCTGGCCGCCACACGCAATGTCGCGGTGGATTTCGCGCAGGTCGATATTCTGGCATGGGACTGGCCAGAGGCCGCCTTTGACGCGGTGCTGGGCGTGTTCATCCAGTTTCTGCCCCCCGGCCCGCGCGCCGGTCTGCACCGCAATCTGGCGCGGGCGGTCCGTCCCGGCGGGCTGGTGCTGCTGCACGGCTATGCGCCGCGTCAGGTCGGCTATGGCACCGGCGGGCCGTCGCAGGTGGAAAACCTGTATACGCTGGCGGCGCTGCGTGCCGATTTCGCCGGGTGGGACGTGCTGCACGCCGAAGATTACGACGCCACCTTGCGCGAAGGCCATGGCCACAACGGCTCCTCGGCGCTGATCGACTTCATTGCCCGCAGGCCCGCAACCGCAGGCCCGGTCTGACAGCGCACCGCCGCCCTGCTGCCTTGAGGAGTGTTGACCCGTGCTTGCCCTCTGCTTGCCCGGGGGGGCGCGTGGTTTGCAATGCCGGGCGGGGTGCGGTTTTGCCGGAGGCAGGGGGGGTGGGCATTTTCTTTGCCACCCTGTCGCGGATGCAGCGGGTTCTGTCGCCGTGATCCTTGCGGTGCGGCCTGGCCTTGCGTATCGCTTGGCGCATGATGTCTGCCTCACGCCCATCTCCCATGCCCGCCGACCGGTCGGTGGACCATGCCCGCGCCATTCTGGTGCTGGGCCTGCCGCTGATCGGCAGCCATGTCGCGCAATTCGCGCTGCATGTGACCGATACCATCATGCTGGGCTGGTATGGCGTGGTGCCGCTGGCCGCAGGCGTGCTGGGGTCATCCAGCTTTTTCGTGATCTTCATTCTGGGGTCGGGCTTTGCCAAGGCGGTGATGCCGATGGTGGCCAATGCGCAGGCGCAGGGCGACGAGGTGCAGGTGCGCCGCGTCACCCGCATGGGGTTGTGGCTGTCGATCCTGTTCGGCGTGCTGTGCTATCCGATCTTCTGGGGATCAGAGGCGGTGCTGCTCGCCCTCGGGCAAAAGCCCGAGGTGGCCACGCTGGCGCAAGACTATTTGCGCATCGCGGGGGCGGGGATGATCCCGGCGCTGCTGGTGATGGTGCTGAAAAGCTACCTGTCGGCGCTGGGGCGCACACAGGTGGTGCTTTGGGTGACGGTGGCGGCGCTGCCGGTCAACGCCAGCCTGAACTGGGCGCTGATCTTTGGCAACTGGGGCGCGCCCGAATGGGGTGTCTCAGGGGCGGCGATTGCCACCGTGGCGGTGCAGGTGCTTTCGCTGCTGGTGCTGGCGGTCTATGCCGCCGCCCTGCCGGCGTTGCGGCGCTATCAGCTGTTCATCCGGTTCTGGCGGCCCGACTGGGGGGCCTTCGCGGCGGTGTTCCGCTTAGGCTGGCCGATGGGCCTGACGGGGTTGGCCGAAAGCGGGCTGTTTCAGGCATCGGCCCTGATGATGGGCTGGATCGGCACGGTCGAATTGGCCGCACATGGCATCGCGCTGGAGATCACGGCGCTGACCTTCATGGTGCATGTCGGCCTGTCCAATGCCGTGACGGTGCGCACCGGGCGGGCGCAGGGCGCGCAGGATGTGGCGGCGGTGCGGCTGGGGGCAAAGGTGGCCATCGTCATGTCACTGATCTTTGCCGGTCTGACGGTGGTGCTGTTCTTGGCCTTTGCCACGCCGATGGTGTCGCTGTTCATCGACCCCGCCGAGCCCGCGCGCGACCGCATATTGGCGGTGGGCACCGTGCTGCTGGCCTGCGCGGCGCTGTTTCAGGTGGCCGATGCAATGCAGGTGATGGCGCTGGGCTTGCTGGCCGGCGTGCAAGATACCCGTGGGCCGATGGTGCTGGCCACCATCAGCTATTGGCTGATCGGCATGCCCGCCAGCTATGCCCTGGCGTTTCCTCTGGGCTTTGGTGCAGTAGGGCTTTGGCTGGGGCTGGTCGTCGGGCTGGCCTGCGCGGCGGCAAGCCTGATGACACGGTTCTGGCTGCGTTTGCCAAAGTAGGGCGCGCTTGCCACTGCACAAGGTTGGGGGCGCTGCCCCCGCCGCGCGTGCCGCGCGACTCCCCCGGAGTATTTCGCAAGCAGCAAGCACAAATGCCCGCTTGAGGGGGGGGCGGGCGCGCGCTATCTGGGGCGGGCGATTGCAAGGATGCCCGCCATCAAGGATGCCCGTCATGCCGATGTTCCTGTCTGTCACCGATGCCGATTTCGAGGCGCGCTTTGCCGCCCTGCTGGGGATGAAGCGCGAAGAGGCCGAGGATGTGGATCAGGCGGTGGCCGCGATCATTGCCGATGTCCGGGCGCGTGGCGAGGCAGCCGTGCTGGAGCTAACGGCGCGGTTTGACCGGATGGAGCTGACGGCCGGGCAGTTGGCGTTTTCGCCCGCCGAGATTGCGGCCGAGATTGCCAAGGTATCACCCGAGGATCGCGCCGCGCTGGAATTGGCGGCCGAGCGGATTCGGGACTACCACGCGCGGCAGTTGCCCCGTGACGAGTATTGGACCGATGCCGCCGGGGCCACCTTGGGCTGGCGCTGGACGCCGGTTTCGGCGGCGGGGCTCTATGTGCCGGGGGGGCTGGCGTCCTATCCGTCATCGGTCTTGATGAATGCGATCCCGGCAAAGGTGGCGGGGGTGCAGCGGCTGGTGGTGACGTGCCCGACACCGGGGGGCGTGGTTAACCCGCTGGTGCTGCTGGCCGCGCAGATCGCCGGGGTGGACACGGTTTACCGCATCGGCGGCGCGCAGGCGGTGGCGGCGCTGGCCTATGGCACGGCGACGATTGCGCCGGTGGACAAGATCACCGGGCCGGGCAACGCCTATGTCGCGGCGGCCAAGCGCCGGGTGTTTGGCCGGGTTGGCATCGACATGATCGCGGGGCCTTCGGAGGTGCTGGTCATTGCCGATGCGGGCAATGACCCCGACTGGATCGCGCTGGACCTGCTGTCACAGGCCGAGCATGACCACAGCGCGCAGGCCATTCTGATCACCACCGATGCAGGCCTTGGGGCTGCGGTCGCGGCGGCAGTGGCGGTGCGGCTGGACACGCTGGAGCGCCGGTCGATTGCCGGCGCAAGCTGGCGCGACAATGGTGCGGTGATCGTGGTCGAAACGCTGGATCAGGCGGCGGCGCTGGCCAACCGCATCGCTCCCGAGCATCTGGAGATCATGGTGGAAGATGCCGAAGGACTGGCCGCGAAGATCCCGCATGCCGGGGCGATCTTCCTTGGCCCATGGACGCCCGAGGCGATTGGCGATTATGTCGGCGGGCCGAACCATGTGTTGCCCACCGCCCGCTCGGCGCGGTTTTCCAGCGGTCTGAACGTGCTCGACTTCATGAAGCGCACCACCATGGCCCGGATGACGCCCGAGGCGCTGAAGGCGATCGGCCCCGCCGCCGAGCGGCTGGCGATCAGCGAAAGCCTGCAGGCGCATGGGCTGAGCGTGCGGGCGCGGCTGGACCGGTTGAACGGCTGAAAGACCGGGTGGCGCGCAACGCCCTTGCACCCTTTCGCCCGGTCAGGCATCACCTGTGGCGTATCCTGCAAGGCCCAACCCATGACCAACCGCATCTGCCATATCGAGATCGACGAAAAAGGCCTCGCCCGTCCGACGGCCGAGATCGAGCAGGAACGCCGGGTGGCGATCTTTGATCTGCTGGAGGAAAACTCGTTTGGTCTTCCGCTGCGCGAGGACCGCCCGGTGCCGCCGGGGCCCTACCGGCTGGGGCTGGCGATCCGCGAAGGGCGGCTGGTGTTTGACATTGCCACCGAAGACAGCGCCAAGGTGGGCGAATTTCATCTGAGCCTTGGGCCGTTCCGGCAGGTGGTGAAGGACTATTTCCAGATTTGCGAATCGTATTTCGACGCGGTCAAGCGCCTGCCGCCCAGCCAGATCGAAGCCATCGACATGGCCCGGCGCGGCATTCACAACGAAGGCGCGCGGGTGTTGCAAGAACGTCTGGAAGGCAAGGCTGATGTCGACACCGACACCGCGCGCCGCCTGTTCACCCTGATCTGCGTCCTGCACTGGGGGTAGGTTTGGGCGATCTTCCCCAATCTGTGCTGTTTTGCTGCGACCACAATGCCGTCCGCTCTCCGATGGCCGAAGGGATGATGAAACGCCTCTATGGCCAGCAGATCTTTGTGCAGTCGGCGGGCGTGAAGAATGACATGGAGGTAGACGGCTTTTCGGTGGCGGTCTGCAAGGAACTGGGGGTCGAGATTTCGCGCCATCGCGCGCGAAGCTTTGAAGAGATGCGCGACTGGGGCGATGACCTGTCGCAGTTTGACCTGATCGTCGCTCTGTCGCCCGCCAGTCAGCGCATGGCGCTGGAACTGACCCGGCATTCGCATCTGGATGTCGAATACTGGCCGATCCTTGATCCGACGGGCCTGGGCGAGTCGCGCGAGGCGCGGCTTGCCGCATACCGGCAGGCCCGTGACCAGATCAGGGACCGGATCGTGGCCCGCTTCGGGCCGTCACGCGAGCCACTGCCAGCCTGAACCGATTGGTTTTCCGGCCTTTACCGGCCGTGGGGCGGGCTTGGCGGTTCTGGCTTGCAAGCCGAAATCTGCGGGAGTAACATAATTGTGCTTTGGTCCGGGTGGGAAGCCATCCGGTTAAAAGGGAATGTGGTCCGGCGCGGCCTGTGTGCGCCAAATCCACAGCTGCCCCCGCAACTGTAGGCGGAGAGCGAAGCCGGGATATGCCACTGACGCATCGTTCGCGTCGGGAAGGTCCGGCCAAGCGTTGACCCGCAAGTCAGGAGACCTGCCAAGGTGTTCACCCTGTTCGGACGCGAGGGGCGTTCCGGGCTGCGGACTTTCCGCGCGTGGTGATTTCACCGTCTGCGGGGGTTTTTGCCCTCACCTGACATCATGTTTGACTGCACGGCCCTTGCGGGGCCGTCCGTGAGGGATTGATATGACCCGTTCCACCCTTCTGGCCCGGCTTCTGGCCACCGTCGCCGGAGTTTGCTTGCTTGCGCCTGTGGCAAGCGCGCAAGACACCATTGCCTTGGATGAAATCATCGTTTCGGGTGGGCTGTCGCCCATCGGCGCCTTGGGCTATGGTCGCGCCGCCAGCGTGCTGACGGCCGATGACATTGCCGAGCGCGGCCTGACCACCGTGCAAAGCGCGTTGCGCGCGCTGCCGGGCGTTTCTGTCAATGGCTCGGGCGACAGCCTGACCTCGGTTCGCATCCGGGGCGGCGAAAGCAACCACACGCTGATCCTGATCGACGGCATCACCGCCGCCGGGGGCGATGGCGAATATGTCCTCAGCGGGCTTGAAACCGCCAATATCGAGCGCATCGAGGTGTTGCGCGGCCCGCAATCGGCGTCTTACGGCTCGAACGCCTCATCTGGCGTGATCAACATCATCACCCGCAAGGGGGGCGAAGGCACCACGGCCACTGCCAGCATCGAAGCCGGGGCAGGCACCACCGCCACGGCCTTCTTCGCGCGCCGCGATGCGCGGGGTGGGGTGTCGCTGTCGCTGTCGCGCGCCAATGACCGGGGCTATGACGTCTCGGGCGACGGTGGCGAAAAGGATGCCATCAACCGCGCCACGGCGATCCTGTCTGGCGACTATCTGCTGACCGAAGACCTCAAGCTGGGCTTCACCCTGCGGCGGTCACAGGAAGATTATGACTATGACCGCGCGTCCTTTGCTGCCGTGGACGAGGCGTCGTATATCGTGGACGACCCCACCCTCTTTGCCGACCGGGACGAAACCACCGCCGGGATCTATGCCGAATACAGCATGATGGACGGTCGCCTGACCCACCGCCTTGCGGCCGAGACCACCCGGAACGAGCAAAGTTATGGCGGCGGTCCGGCTGACGAGACCACCACCGATGCGCTGAAATACCGCCTCAGCTTTGGCATTGACGGCGCGGTGGCCGATGCCAGCCAGTTGGTGAACCTGCTGGTCGAAAACCGCGAGGATTCCAGCAGTTCCAACCCGGCTTATGGCCGCGAGGCGACCTCGGTGGCGATGGAATACCGCGCCAGTCTGCAATCTGGGCTGGATGTGCAGGCGGGGGTGCGGTTCGACGACAATGATGTGTTCAAGGATGCCACCACTTGGAACGTCGGCCTGTCGTATCGCTTTGCCAATGGCGTGCGCCTGCATGGCTCGGCCGGCACCGGGGTGGTGAACCCGACGTATTTCGAGCTTTACGCCGCGGCCTTCGGCTATACCGGAAACCCCGGCTTGCAACCCGAACAGAACCGGGGCTTTGATCTGGGCATCGAGGTGCCGGTCTTTGGTGATCGCGGCACGCTGGATGTGACCTACTTCAAGGAAACCCTGACGGATGAGATCACAGATGTCAGCACCGGGCCGGGCACCTTTGGCTTTATCAACCAGACCGGCGACAGCAAGCGGCAGGGGCTTGAGGTTGCGGGGCAAATGCAAGCGACCGACGATCTGTCGCTGCGGCTGGCCTATACCTATCTGGATGCCAAAGACCCCAACGGCAGCATCGAACGCCGCCGCCCGATGCACGAGCTGGCGCTGGGGGCCACGCTGAGAGCCTTTGGCGGCAAAGGCTCGGTCAGCGCCGATCTGCGCCACGTGGCCGGAAACTATGACACCCAATACTGGGGGGCTTACCAGACCGTCGAATTGCCGGACTATACCACCGTCAATCTGGCCGCGCGGTATGATCTGACAGACAAGCTGCAACTGACTGGCCGGATCGACAACGCCTTCGATGCAGATGCCACCGATGTCTGGGGCTATGCCACACGGGGCCGCGCGGTCTATGTGGGGCTCAATGCCAGGTTCTGATCTGATCCGTCGCGCGTTCCTGGTGGGGGCGCTGATCTGCGCCCCCGCCATCCTGTGCGCCGAGGCACCCCGGCGGGTGGTGTCGATGAACCTGTGCACCGACCAGCTTGCCATGCTGCTGGCGGCGCCGGGGCAGCTTGTCTCGGTCTCGAACCTTGCCTCCGACCCGCGCTCATCCGCCATGGCCGATCGGGCGCGGGACTTTCCGGCCAATCAGGGGCGCGCCGAAGAGGTATATCTGATGCAGCCCGATCTGGTGCTGGCGGGCACCTATACCGCGCGCGCCTCGGTGGCGATGCTGGAACGGCTGGGGGTGCGGGTGGTGACGTTTGATCTGACCACCAGGCTGGAGGACGTGCCGGGCCAGATCGTGCAGATGGGCGACCTGCTGGGAAGGCCCGAACAGGCCGCCGCCCTGGCCGCAACCTATACCGCCGATCTGAAGGCGTTTCAGGATACGGTGGCGCGCACCCCCAGTGCCGCACTGTACGCCGCCAACGGCTATACCACCGGCGCGCAAAGCCTGTCGGGGCAGATCCTGCTGACCGCCGGTTTTGCCAACGTGGCCACCGAGGCCGGCTATGCCTTTGGCGGCATGATGCCGCTTGAGGTCCTGGTGATGAAGGCGCCCGAGGCGGTGATCACCAGCCGCCCCTATCCGGGGGCGACCAACGCCGAGGCGGTGATGCACCACCCGGCCTTGCGCGCGGTGCAAGACAGCCGCGCGCGCGGCTCGCTTGCCGACAGTGACTGGGTCTGCGGCACGCCTTACATCTTGCGCGCCGTGGCCGACATGGCCGCCCTGCGCCGCCGCCTGACGACAGGCGCACCATGATGACACTGACCCGCCTTCTGGCCACGCTGGTGGGGGTGCTGTTTGTGGCAGCCCTGGTGATTGGCCCGGCAGGCACCGGCCCGGTCGCCAGCCTGCGCGCGCTGATCCTTGGCGACGGCGGCCCGCTGACGTTGGTGATGCGCGAAATCCGCCTGCCGCGCGCCCTCTTGGCCGCAATGATCGGCGCGGCGCTGGGGCTTGCCGGGGCAGCAATGCAGGGGTTCTTGCGCAACCCGCTGGCCGATCCGGGGCTGATCGGCGTGTCAGGCTCGGCGGCGCTGGGGGCGGTGATTGCGTTGCAGACCGGGGTGGCGACGATGACCGCCTTTGCCCTGCCGGTGTCGGCCTTGGCCGGGGCCTTGATCGGGGTGCTGTTGGTGCTGCTGCTGGCCGGTCCGCGCGGCGGGTCGCTGACGCTGATCCTGGCCGGGATCGCGATTTCGGCGCTGGCGGGGGCGCTGACCTCTCTGGTCTTGAACCTGTCGCCCAACCCCTTTGCCGCCAATGAAATCGTGTTCTGGATGATGGGCTCGCTGGCCGACCGCTCGATGACCCATGTCTGGATCGCGCTGCCGCTGATCGTGCTGGGCTCGGCGATGCTTTTGTCTCTGGGCCGGGGCCTTGATGCCCTGACGCTGGGCGAGGATGCGGCGCAGGCGATGGGCATCAACCTTGCGCGCCTGCAACTGACGCTGATCTTGGGCACGGCGGCGGTGGTCGGGGCCTCGACCGCCGTGGCCGGGGCCATCGGCTTCATCGGCCTTGTTGTGCCGCATGTGCTGCGCGGCTTTGTCGGCGCGCGGCCCGGGCGGCTGTTGCCGGCCTCGGCGCTGGGCGGCGCGGTGATGCTCTTGGCCGCCGATATTGCCGTGCGGATGATCCTGCCCGAGCGGAATCTGAAGCTGGGGGTGCTGACCGCGCTGGTGGGGGCACCGCTGTTCCTGCACCTGATCTACCGCACCCGAAGGGCCATCGCATGACCCTGCTGGCGGTTGAAAACCTGTCGGTTTCGCTGCGCGGCAGGCCGGTCTTGCACGACATCAGCCTGCGCGCGGGGCAGGGCGAGGTGATCGGTCTGATCGGACCCAATGGCGCGGGCAAGACCACGCTGATGCGCGCGATCCTTGGCCTTGTGCCGCATCGCGGGCGCTCGTCGCTTGCCGCCCTGCCGGCGCAGGCCCGGGCCCGCGCCGCGGCATGGATGCCGCAAGCGCGTGACATCGCCTGGCCGGTGTCGGTGGAAACCCTTGTCATGCTTGGCCGCACGCCGCATCTGGCCCCCGGCCAGCCCGCAAGCCCGGACGACCGCGCCGCCGTGGACCGCGCGCTTACCCGGATGGAGTTGGAGAGCTTTCGCCATCGCCCGGCCACCGAACTGTCGGGCGGCGAACAGGCCCGGGTGCTGATCGCGCGGGCCTTGGCGCAGGAAACCCCGCTGTTGATGGTGGATGAACCCACTGCGGGGCTGGACCCGGCGCATCAGATTGCCACCCTTCATGTGTTTTCAGCGCTTGCCCGCGACGGCCGTTCGGTGATCGTGTCGCTGCACGATCTGGGGCTGGCGGTGCGCCATTGCAGCCGGCTGATCGTGGTCGAAGCCGGCCGGATCAAGGCCGATGGTCCCCCCGGCGCCGTCTTGACGCCCGACCTGCTGCGCGACACGTTTCACATCTCGGCCTGGTATCAGGACACCGCAGAGGGGCCGGTCTTTCAACCGCTGAAGGTGCTGGGATGATCGCGCCGATGCCCGCCTGTTCCGCGCCCAGAAGCCCGCTGCCGAACCCGGGCGGGCAGGGGGATGGCAGGTCGCCAAGGCAGGCCCGCAACAGTGGCTTCACGCGCCCGAGGGGGACAGGCGCATGATGCAGCGCGGCATCCTCATCTCGGGCGTTGGCCATGGCGTCGCCGTGCTTTCGGTGGTCTTCGGCGGCTGGCTGCCTGTTCGGCAAGACGCGCCCGCCGTTGATGCGGCCGAGGTGTCGCTGACTTCGGTGGCGGCATTTGATGCGATGATCGCCCCGATGCCCGCAGCACCGGGTCCGGCCCCGGATCAGGCACTGTCCCCCGCCGCCGATCCCGCCCCACCGTGGCCCACGCCGGTTCTGGCCGCGACCCAGCCTGCCCCGGCCACCGATGTGGCACCGCGGATGGCCCCGCCCTTGCCGGACACGCCCGCGCCGCCTCTGGCCGAACCACCGCCGCCCGCACCCGATCTTGTTGCGCTGCCGCCAGACCCGCTGCCCCCCGATGTGGTGCCGCAACTGGCCGCTGCCCCCGATCCCACCCCCGACACGGCGCAAGGGGCCCTGACCGCCCCGCTGGCCGATCCGCAGGTGACAGCCGATATCGGCGTTCTGCCGCCTCCGCCGCCCGCGCCTGTCACCAAGCCCAAGCCGAAAGCGCTGGCCAAACTTGTGGCGCCGGCCACTCCGCCCCCGCCGCCCAAGATTGCGCCGCCCAAGACTGCGCCGCCCAAGACTGCGCCGCCCGTGCCTGCCACAAGAACCGCGCCTGTCACTCAAGGCTCGGGACGGTTGGCAGACAGTGCGCAGGTCGGCCCGGCGGGTTCGGCCAAAGCCTCTGGCCCGACAGCCGCCAGCCTGCGCAGGATGAAGGCTGATTGGGGTGCTGCCATTCGCGCCCGGATCGAACGGCGCAAATCCTACCCCGCCGCCGCCAAGGGCGCTTCGGGCAAGGTCAGCCTGCGGCTGTCCATCAGCCGCGCGGGACAGTTGACGGGCGCATCGGTGGCCGCCTCATCGGGCAACGCCGCATTGGATCAGGCCGCCCTGCGCGCGGTCAGATCGGCCGGAAGATTTCCCGCTGCCCCCAAGGGCCTGACCGACGCCAGCTACAGCTTTACCTTGCCGATAACCTTCTCGCGCTGAGGCCCCGGCCGTCCGCAGAGACCGTCCACGGACCGATGCACCCAAGGGTCATTCCAGCCCGCAATCCTTGCCAGATCGTTAACCTGCACATTCAAGTCATTGAAATCACGTCATCAGAAGGGCTGTCACACAGTGAGACAGCCCTGCAATGCCGCCCGAACGGCAGGCGGCAATCGCGTGGCCCCCGACACCCCCAGACAGACCAGAACCACCCGCGCCGTGAACAGCTTGTCGCCGCCCCGCCACACCGCCTGATCCAGCACGATCCGCGCGCCGCCAAGCTCGACAAGGTCCGTCGTCACCTCCAGCACATCATCATAGACCGCAGGCCGCAGATAATCTGCCTCCACCCGCCGTACCACGAACACCATCCCGGTCTCGGCCTTCAGCCGCGCCTGATCCACCCCGCACGCGCGCACCCATTCACTGCGGCCGCGTTCGATGAACTTCAGATAATTGGCGTAATAGACGATCCCCGCCAAATCGGTATCCTCGTAATAGACCCGAACCGAAAACCGATGCGTCATCGTCATTCCTTTCCTGTATCTTGTGGAACGTAACGCGATCCGAAACGTTCCACCCCATATGATCCGGAGTTTCCCCCATGTTCCGCGCCATCCTGATCGCCGCCCTCACCCTGACCACCCCCGCCGTTGCCGAACAGGTCGGTCGCGTCGGGGTGGACTGGGTCGGCAATGACATCCTGATCGAAAGCTTCCCCGACCCCAAGGTGCAGGGCGTCACCTGTCATCTTGCCTATTTCGACCGCTCGCTGATCGACCGGCTGTCGCAGGGCAACTGGTTCGAAGACCCGTCCTATTCCGCCGTCGATTGCGTCCAGACCGGCCCGATTGTCATCGGCGATATCGACCGCGGCAAGGGCGGCGAGAGGGTGTTTTCCGAACGCCAGTCGCTGATCCTCAAATCGCTGCGCGTCACCCGCATCCATGACGCGCAGAACAACGTTCTGATCTACCTTGGTCATGCCAGCGAGCTGACCCAAGGTTCGGGCAAGATGTCGATCTCGGTCATCCCGGTGCCTGCCAGCACTAATTGATCCCCCCCACCCGTGCCGCAAGGCGCAAGGCGTGGCTTGCATCTTGCGCCACGTCAGGCATCGCCCGGTCATAGGCGGCGCGGATCACCCCGGCAATCTCGGGGCGCAGGATCACCGCATCCCCCACCAGACCCAGTGGCGAGCGGCCAACAAAGGCCCGGTCGCTCCAGACCAGAATGGATTGCACGGCCTGGCTCAGCGCCAGCGTCTCGGCCGGGACCGCCGACAGATGCGCGTCCATCCGCAGGAAAACGAAACAGGCCTTCACCGCGCCCCCCGCATCAAAGCGGAAGATCCGGTACTGGTTGGCATCTGCCGCCTGCAACCGGTCAAGAAGCTCCCAAAGGTCGGGGATCATCCGGTCCAGACCGGGGACATGGCGCAAGTCATCCCAGTCGCGCAGAAAGAACAGCATCAGGTTGGCGCCAAGCTCGGGGTCGGTCTCTGCCATCCGGTGCCCGGCAAGCGCCACCACCGCCTCAAGCGCGCCCTTCACCACCCGCAGCGTGGCGTCTTCGACGCCGAACACCACCGGCACGATGGGTCGCCCCCAGCGGGCACAGAAATATTGCCCGTCGCCGCGCGTGAACAACCGCTCGATCTCGTCCGCGTCCATACCGTCCTCCTCGCGCTGCCTTGCCGCGTTTAGCGCCCGGCCCCTTGGGTGACAACGCCTGGCGTTTGCTGCTTGCCAAATACTCCCGCCGGAGGCCGCCGACATCGGCCCCCGGCGCTGGACTCGCAGACCGGGAAACCCGATATACATCTTATGTCGCTGCCCGCCGGATTCCTTGATGACCTGCGCACCCGGATCTCGCTTTCACAGGTTGTGGGGCGCAAGGTCACCTGGGACATGCGCAAGTCGAACATGGCCAAGGGTGACTGGTGGGCACCGTGCCCGTTTCATCAGGAAAAGTCTGCCAGCTTTCACGTCGATGACCGCAAGGGATTTTACTATTGCTTTGGCTGCCATGCCAAAGGCGATGTGCTGACCTTCATCAAGGAAACCGAAAACACCGGTTTCATGGAGGCGGTCGAGATCCTGGCGCGCGAAGCCGGGGTGCCGATGCCGGCGCGCGACCCGCAGGCGGTCGAGAAGGCAGATCACCGCACCCGGTTGGTGCAGGTGATGGAAGAGGCGGTCAAATGGTTCCGCCTGCAATTGAAAACCGGGGCCGCGGCCGAGGCACGCGCCTATATCACCAAGCGTGGCCTGTCCGAGGCCGCGGTCGAGCGATGGGAAATCGGCTTTGCCCCCGACGGATGGCAGGGCCTGTTCAATGCGATGACCCAGAAGGGCATAGCGCCGGACCAGTTGATCGAAGCCGGACTTTGCGTCACGCCTGATGACCCGAAGCGTGCACCCTATGACCGGTTTCGCAACCGCATCATTTTTCCGATCCGCGATGCACGCGGCCGTGCCATCAGTCTGGGCGGACGTGCCATGCTGGCCAGCGAGCCGGCGAAATACCTGAACGGGCCGGAAACCGACCTGTTCGACAAGGGCCGCAATCTCTACAACCACGGCCCCGCACGCGAAGCGGCGGGCAAGGGCGCGCCCTTGATCGTGGCCGAAGGCTATATGGACGTGATCGCCCTGTCCGAGGCAGGCTTTCGCGCTTGTGTCGCGCCCCTTGGCACGGCGGTGACCGAAGATCAGTTGCGACTGATGTGGCGGATCGCGGATGAGCCGATCATCGCATTGGATGGCGACACGGCGGGCATTCGCGCAGCACTGCGGGTGGTCGATCTGGCCCTGCCGCTGCTGGAGGCGGGCAAGGGCCTGCGCTTTGCCATTCTGCCCACCGGCCTTGATCCCGATGACCTGATCAAGCAACAGGGCGCCGCGGCCATGCAAAAGGTGCTGGATGCGGCGCAACCGATGGTCAGCCTGCTGTGGCGGCGCGAGACCGAGGGCAAGAATTTTGACAGCCCGGAACGAAAGGCCGCGCTGGACAAGACCTTGCGGGCGGCGTTGCAACGGATTGCCGACCCGTCGATCCGCGGGCACTATGGCGAGGAAATCAAGCGGCTGCGCTGGGATTTGTTCGGTCATGGCCCGCGCGGCGGCACCACCCGCCCGCCGCGTGCGCCTTGGCAACCGGGGCAACCGTGGCAACCGGGGGCGCGTTTCAAGCCGTTCCAGCCAGTGGCACCCATGCAAAGCACGCGGCTATCGCTGCTTGCGTCTACCGTCGGGCTGGTGAATGACACGCTGCGCGAGGCGGTGATCCTGGCCGCCTGCATCCGCCACCCCGGCCTGATTGCCCGGTTCGATACGGCGCTGGAGAGGCTGGATTTCGTGGGCGACGGGCATGACACCCTGCGCAGCCTGATCTTGTATCATCAGGACAGGTCCGACTTGCTGGCGGTGCTGATGGCAAAGGCGCCGCTGCCCACCGAAGCTGTGCTGCTGCACCCGCATGTGCGCATCACCGCAGCCCTTGGCCCCGACGCGGCCGCCGATGCCGCCGAACACTGTCTGGCCGAGGCCTTGGCCCGATTGCAGGCAGATCGTGCCCACCGTCTTGAAATTGCCGATGCGGAGGACGATCTGTCAGGTGTGGCCGACGAGGGCCTGACATGGCGGGTCACACGGGCCACCGAGGCCATCCGCAGCGCCGCACGCGGCCCGCAGGATGCCAAGGGGGAGTCGGTGATTGCCCCGAATGGTGTCGAGTTGGACAGGGATGAACTGGCGCGGGCCAGATCGTTGCACGATTCGATTGATTTCAGCCGTGGCGGGCGTGGCGGTAAGCAGTGAGAAAGCCTTTTCACACCCAATCGGCCAAGAAAATGCGCCTCTGGCCTTTAACCCGGCGTGATTCGCGTTATTGATTCGAACACGTCAGAAACGATTCGCCCCGCGCGCCCTCAAGGAGCACCCATGGCCCTGAAAGACACCGATGACGGCAAGCCCGAAGCTGACGAGGCCGATGTCTCGCTTGACCTGAGCCAGGCCGCGGTCAAGAAGATGATCGCCGACGCCAAAGAGCGCGGCTATATCACCTATGAACAGCTGAACCAGGTGATGCCGCCGGAACAGGTGTCGTCGGAACAGATCGAAGATGTGATGTCGATGCTGTCCGAAATGGGCATCAACATCATCGAAGACGATGACGTGGAAGAGGCCGACCCCGCCGCAGCCGGAGCTTTGGTCGAGGTGTCGACGTCGCGCGAAGTTGCCGTCGCGGGCACCAGCGCCGAGGCGCTGGACCGCACCGATGATCCGGTGCGGATGTATCTGCGCGAAATGGGCAGCGTCGAGTTGCTGAGCCGCGAGGGCGAGATCGCCATCGCCAAGCGGATCGAGGCGGGCCGCAACACCATGATCCTGGGCTTGTGCGAAAGCCCGCTGACGTTTCAGGCCATCACCATCTGGCGCGACGAACTTCTGAACGAAGATATCCTTTTGCGCGACGTGATCGACCTTGAAACCACCTTTGGTCGCAGCCTTGACGGCGAAGACGATGTGGATGGCCCCGTTCTGGAAGGCGTTGCCGTCGCCCCTGCGCCTGCGCGGGCGGATGAGGCAGAGCCAGAGCTTGACGCCGATGGCAACCCGCTGATGCGGGGCGATGACGAGGACGAGGACGACGAGGCCAGCAACATGTCGCTGGCCGCGATGGAAGCGGCACTCAAGCCCAAGGTCTTGGACACGCTGGCCCTGATCGCGCGTGACTATGTCAAGCTGGCCGACATGCAGGAAGCGCGGATGAGTGCGACCCTGTCGGAAAAAACCCGGTTTTCGGCCAATGACGAGGCCGCCTATCAAAAACTGCGATCCGAAATCGTGGTGTTGGTCAATGAATTGCACCTGCACAACAACCGGATCGAGGCGTTGATCGACCAGCTTTACGGCATCAACCGCAAGATCATGGCGATCAACTCGAACATGGTCAAACTGGCCGATGCCGCCCGCATCAACCGGCGCGAATTCATCGACGAATATCAGGGCTATGAGCTGGACCCGTCATGGTGCGACCGGATGGCGTCCAGGGGCGGGCGCGGCTGGCAGGCGCTGATGGAAAAGTCGCGCGACAAGGTCGAGGAATTGCGCGCCGAGATGGCCCAGGTCGGCCAGTATATCGGGGTGGATATTTCCGAATTCCGCCGCATCGTGAACCAGGTGCAGAAGGGCGAAAAAGAGGCGCGTCAGGCCAAGAAGGAAATGGTCGAGGCCAACCTTCGCCTTGTGATCTCGATTGCCAAGAAGTATACCAACCGCGGGCTGCAATTCCTTGACCTGATCCAGGAAGGCAACATCGGCCTGATGAAGGCGGTGGACAAGTTCGAATACCGCCGCGGCTACAAGTTCTCGACCTATGCG
>JAFGXY010000071.1 GCA_016936395.1 Paracoccaceae bacterium
ATCATAAAAAACCCTGCAGCCCGTGGCGAGAAAAAATGCCCTGTTTCAACGTGAAATCAACGGCATGGGAATTGTTCAGGGCGAACTCGGTATCCGGCTGATGGGTTTCCGGCACCAGCGCCGTCACGATCGCCTCAACCGCCTTGGCCCACCGGCCTTGCGATCTTGCCAAAGGACCGGCTGGCCGTTGTCGGCGGCGGCCCGGCGGGTGCCCATGCCGCCTTGGCCTTGCGCGCCGCCCATCCAAAGGCCGCGGTGATCTTGCTGGAGCGCGACCCTGCGCGCCTTGGCCGCAGTCTTGATGCGGCGCCCGCGCGCTTTGACCGGCCGGGGGCGGGTGTCAGCCTTGAAACGCTTCGGCAGGCCGGGGTCGATGTGGTGCTGGATGACGTGAGCCGGATCGACTGGGTCGCCGCGCGCCTTGCGCTGTTCTCGGGTCGCCATCTTGCCTTTGACCGGCTGTTTGTGGCCCCCGGCACCGCGCCGCGCGCCGAATCCATTCCCGGGCTGGATGCCCATGCCCGCCACGCCTGGCCCGCCGCCTGGGGCAACCCGCGTGAGGCGCGCCGGCTGACAGCACAACTGGCCGCGCTGCCGGACAAGGGCCATGTCGTGCTGCGCCTGCCGCCGATGGGGCAAAGCCATCCGCAAGCCGCACTTGACCGCGCGCTGACCCTTGCGCGCCACCTGGCCCGCCAGCGGCCCGCCGCCCGGCTGACCGTGCTGGACGAAAGCCCTGACAGCCGCCTTGCCGCCCGTTTCGCGCAACACGCAGCGGACCGGCACCTTGCGGGCCAGACCTTGTGGCTGACCGCAAAAGACGGAGCCACGGTGCGCGCGGTCGATGCCAGCCGGGGCTGGATCGACACCGACGCAGGGCGGCTTATTGCCGACGTGGTGAACTTCATCCCGCCGCTGGAGGCCGGAGCCATCGCCCGCACCGCCGGTCTGACCGATGCCAGCGGCTGGTGCCCCTGCACCGCCACCGGCCACTCCACCCACCGCGCCGAGGCCCTCATCCTGGGCGACGCCCGCAAAGGGGCGGAGCGGACAGTTTCGGCCGCGCTGATGTCGGCGCGGGTGTGAGGGGGGCTTTGGGTTCTGGCAGGGGAGGCGGGGTGAACCCCGCCTTAATAAGCACCATCTTACGACAGCGAACCCAATCTCACCAACCCTAATCGCACTAGATCAACAAATGCCCTTGCGTCTGAAAAATAATTTCGAAATGCGTCGCGGATGCTTTCTTCGCTTTCGCCCCGAACAAAAACAATGTCTGCACGCTCACCTAGTGCTTTTTCCATTCTGTCATATTCTTCAATGGCTCGACTAACAGTTTCAAAAGTCTTAACTTCAAGCTTTTCCTGCGCGTCTTCGACGTCAAACCTGAATATTAGAAGCGTATTCCTTCTAAAAACGATATGTTTATCACGTGTCCCTCGAAGATTGTCCAATGAGTTTAACAGACCAAGAGTATTTTCAAGGTTGCCGAACCGTTTAACGAGGTCTTGGTTGGAAAGGGTATAGCAACAAGACTTCTGATTTTCATGCGCCCGAGCAAGCACTTCGCTTGCAAGCTGAAAGTATTCGAGGTAATTGCTTTTAGCATCGTTGAACTTGATCCGGCTAGATGTAATTAAATCGGCAACCTCAACTGCTGTAGCCCAAGCATGCTGAATGCGAGTCCGAAACTGAATCTCAATTTTAAGACCGTTCCAATTGGAACTCGGCGCTTTCGTAACATGATACTGATATACATCATGCACGCCTCTGTATCCCGTGGGTTTTGGCGACTTAATGTAGTCATAACGATCCAGTTCATTCACACGTTCGTGTTTAAAACGCGCAGATCTCAGACTTTGCCGAACCTTGTACAGATCATCTTGGTTATCAAAAATAATCCGACAACCTGCTATGTCCTGCATTGCGTGAAGAGGCATGCTCGGTTCACGCCGCAGCTTATCAATAATGGTATTTCTTCTCTTGAGTCGTTGACCAACAGTATTTTTCACTGAGGATGCATGTCGACGTGCATTCATTTGGAAAGTGTTAATTATATAAGCATGTGAAGCGCGGAAGTTTTCAAGAACTAAGGTATCTTCAAGCGTTGGGACACCTTTTACTATCCTTTTACCAGCCGACTGAATTCTGCTCTTGGTGTATATTGGCCGCGAAAAGCTTACCATCCCTCACCCATCCATCTTCAGCGCCGAAATGAACGCCTCCTGCGGGATCTCCACTTTGCCGAACTGGCGCATCTTCTTCTTGCCGGCCTTTTGCTTGTCCAAGAGCTTGCGTTTGCGGGTGGCGTCGCCGCCATAGCACTTGGCCGTCACGTCCTTGCGCATGGCCGACAACGTCTCCCGCGCAATCACGCGGGCACCGATCGCGGCCTGGATCGGGATCTTGAACATGTGGCGGGGGATCAGGTCTTTCAGCTTTTCCACCATCGCCCGGCCCCGGGCCTCGGCGCGGTCACGGTGGACCATCATCGACAGGGCATCGACCGGTTCCTCGTTCACCAGAATCGACATCTTGACCAGAAAATCCTCGCGGTATTCACTGATCACATAGTCAAAGCTGGCATAGCCCTTGGTGACCGATTTCAGCCGGTCGTAGAAGTCGAACACCACCTCGGCCAAGGGCAGGTCATAGACCACCATGGCGCGGTTGCCGGCATAGGACAGATCCATCTGGATGCCGCGGCGGTCCTGGCACAGTTTCAGGATATCGCCCAGATATTCATCGGGCACCATGATGGTGGCCTTGATCCGCGGCTCGGTGATGTGGTCGATATAGGTCAGATCCGGCATGTCGGCGGGGTTGTGCAGATCGCGCACCTCGCCGTCCTTCATGTGCAGCTTGAACACCACCGAAGGCGCGGTGGTGATCAGGTCAAGGTCATACTCGCGCTCCAGCCGGTCGCGGATAACCTCAAGGTGCAACAGACCCAAGAAACCACAGCGAAAGCCAAAACCAAGTGCTGCGCTGGTTTCCATTTCCGAACTGAACGAAGCATCATTCAGTTGCAGCTTTTCGATGGCTTCGCGCAGATCCTCGAAATCGGCAGCATCGACCGGGAACAGCCCGCAGAACACCACCGGCTGCGCCGGTTTGAAGCCGGGCAGCGGGGTTTCACAGCCCTTGCGCTCGGTGGTGATGGTATCGCCCACGCGGGTGTCGCGGACCTGCTTGATCGACCCGGTCCAGATGCCGATCTCGCCCGGCCCCAGCTCGTCAATATCCACCATCTGCGGCTTCAACACGGCCAGCTTGTCGACGCCATACACCGCATTGGTCTGCATCATCTTGATGCGGTCGCCCTTGCGGATCACGCCGTCGATGACGCGGATCATGACGACAACGCCAAGATAGCTGTCATACCACGAATCAACCAGCATCGCCTTCAGGGGTGCATCGCGGTCGCCCTTGGGCGCGGGCAGACGGGTGACGATGGCTTCCAGCACATCGGGAATACCAAGGCCGGATTTGGCCGAAATGTTGATGGCCTGCGACGCATCGAGGCCGATCACATCCTCGATCTGCTGCTTGACCCGCTCCGGCTCGGCGGCGGGCAGGTCGATCTTGTTCAGCACCGGCACGATTTCATGCCCCGCGTCCAGCGCCTGATAGACGTTGGCCAGCGTTTGCGCCTCGACCCCTTGGCTTGCATCCACCACCAGCAAGCTGCCTTCAACAGCGCGCATGCTGCGTGACACCTCATAGGCAAAGTCAACGTGGCCGGGGGTGTCGATCAGGTTCAGGATGTAGGTCTTGCCATCCTTGGCCGGGTATTCGATCCGAACCGTGTTGGCTTTGATGGTGATGCCACGTTCGCGTTCGATATCCATGCTGTCCAGCATCTGCGCCTTCATATCGCGCGCAGCCACCGTGCCGGTCAACTGAATGAGCCGGTCGGCAAGGGTGGATTTGCCGTGGTCGATATGGGCCACGATCGAGAAATTGCGGATGAGATCAAGCTGGGTCATGGCGCGCATATAGCTTGGAAATATGGGGGCGGGAAGGGGTTTGCGCGCAGCGTTTCGGATTGCGCGTGCTGACCGGTTGCAGGCCCTGCCGGCAGCCGCCCTTTCTGGATGATTCTGTGCGGCATTCTGTGCGGCGTCGCCCGGGCCCGCCCTTGCGGACGCGACCACGCGCTGGCAGGCAAGTCTTCGCCTTTGCACTTTTGCCCCTGATCTTGTATCATCACCGCCGCGCACAACGAACCGTGGACCGTCTGGCTGGAACACCGGCCAATCGCGCTGTGGCATTGTAAGAACGGCTGCGATTTGGCATGCTATCGCGGCAAAATAAGGATCGGAGTGGCGGGGTCGCCCCCCGTATCCGGCAAAGAGGCAGTAATCGATGAAACCATTTGTGCAAGCGGCTTGCGCAGGGCTTTTTCTTTCCCTGACCGCCACCACCGCCTTTGCCGGCCCGATCGAGCGGGCCTGCCTGCAATCGGACCGCCAAGGCGCAAACCGTCAGGTCTGCGCCTGTATTCAGCAGGTGGCCGACATGACACTGCGCGGCACCGACCAGCGCAAGGCGGCAGCGTTTTTCAAGGATCCTGAACGGGCGCAAACCGTGCGCATGTCAAAATCCGACGCAGACAATGATTTCTGGGCGCGCTACAAAAGCTTTGGCGAACAGGCCGAAGTCTACTGCGCACAATGACCCGCTTGTAAGGCGCGGATCAGACCCGCAGCAGCGGCCTCGACCAGATCCAGCGTCTGGTCGAAATCGCCGGTGAAATACGGGTCGGGCAGATCGGTCAGGCCGGTGTGGGCAGCGTGGCTCAGGAAAAGCTCGGGCGCAGCACCCTGACCTTGCCGCAGCCGCATGACATCGCGCAAATTGGCGCTGTCCATCACCACGATCCGGTCAAACCGCAGGAAATCCTGCGGCTGAACCTGCCGCGCGCGCAAGGGCCGCAGGTCATATCCGCGCCGGGCGGCAGCAGCAATCATCGGCGGATGCGGTGGCGCGCCGACATGCCAGTCGCCTGTGCCCGCGCTGTCCACCACAACCGCCAGCCCGGCCTGCCCCGCCATCTGCCGAAACACCACCTCGGCTGTGGGGGATCGGCAGATGTTGCCAAGGCAAACGAACAAGATGCGATGTGTCATGACTCAAAGGATGCCACGGGTGCCGGGCGCGGCCAAGCCCCCCCCCCTGCCCCGTGGCAAACCGGCCTAGCCGCCGGTCTTCTGGCCCGGCATGGCGCTGCCCATGCCATTGCCCATGGTGCCGCCCATGTTCCCCATGCCCGCCCCCATCGCCGGGGGTTTGCGGGCATTGTCCAGCGGCACCTCGACGATGATCTCGCCAGCCCGTTCAAACACCAGCGTCAGCGGAAACACCTCACCCGGTGCCAGATCGCGGGTCAGGCCCATCAACATGACGTGGTCACCGCCTCGGGCCAGGGCATGGCTCTCGCCACTGGCAATGGCAAAACCTTCGGGCACATGCAGCATCTGCATGATGCCCTGGCCATTGTCCTTGTGGGTGTGCAGTTCCACCTTTTTCGCCACATCGGTGCGGGCGTCGATCAGGCGGTCGTCGGTGCCGGTGTTGTTCTGGATGACAAAGAACACGGCACCCGATTTGCCCATGCCGCCCATGGCGCGGGCATAGGGGTCTTGGATCTGAATACCCTCGGGCAGATCTTCGGCGGCAAGCGGAAACGACAACGCAACAACGGCCGCCGCAGCGGCCAACAGGGTGCGATAAGCAGACATGGCAGATTTCCTTGAATGGGGTGGAGAGAAGGCCGAACCGCGATCACAGCGCCGTCGGCGGACCCCGTGCCTGTGGCGGCAGCGAAACCTGCGGCGCGCCCACCGTATCCTGCGGTGTCGGCAACCCGCATCCGCGCGCGACCCGGCCTTCCTCAACCGGCAGCACCGGCAACACCGCCAACCCGAACCCCGCCAGACAATCCGGGCAGGGATGCATCGGGCCGGTCGGGTTGCCGTTGGCGTCCAGCGCGACGGTCACAACACCGGCGCCCGAACAGATCGTCACCTCGGTCACGCCGATGGCGCCGACCCGAGCAACCGCCATCGTCCCCGACACCAGGCCAAGGATGATCGACAGCATCAGCGCAAGGAAAAGCCGGATCCGCATCGGGGCACCCTACGGCGGCCCGACGTCAAAGAAAAGAGCCGCCTTTACCACAACGAAAAACCCCGCCAACGCGACAGCGCAGGCGGGGCAAAAAACGGCACCCTCAAGCCATCACACGGCGGCAGTCTGCGCCTTTGCGATGTCTTTCTTGATCTTCAGCGCCGTGCTGGACAGTTCAACATCCTTGGCCTTGGCAAGGAAGGCATCCAGCCCGCCACGGTGGTCAACGGTCCGCAAGGCCGCCGCCGATACCCGCAGCTTGAACGACTGGCCCAGAACGTCCGACATCATCGTGACGTCATTCAGATTGGGCAGGAACCGGCGACGCGACTTGTTGTTCGCGTGGCTGATCGTGTTGCCGGTCATCGGGCCCTTGCCCGTCAGTTCGCAAACGCGCGACATGGTCGTGATCCTTCGAGTCAACGCCCTCACGGCGTGGGTGACAAAAACAGCAGGGCCCACGCAAGCGCGGCCCCCAATTCGGTGTCCGCTGTTACGCGTGATTTCCAGCTTCGTCAAGCGATTCACCGCCAAGCCAAGGCAGAAAGGGGCGCTGCCCCTCGGCGCGTGCCGCGCCTCACCCCGGAGTATTTGAAAAGCAGCAAATCCGGGGCAGGGCAGCCTTGGGCTTGCTGCTTGAAAAAATACTCCCGCCGGAGGCAAGCATTCTCGGCGGTTGGCCGCAGGCCAGAGCCGAGAGAAAAAAACAATGCGGCGCAGCCGCGCCTTTGCCTTCAGGTTCCGCGCGGCTTGGCGCGCAGGGTGGGGTCGGCGGCAGTGGGGTCTTCGGGCCAGGGGTGGCGCGGGTATTGGCCGCGCATGTCGCGGCGCACCTCGGCATAGCTGCTGGCCCAGAACCCCGGCAAATCCAGCGTCACCTGCACCGGGCGCTGCGCGGGCGACAGCAGGGTGATCCGCAACGGCAGGTGCTGCGCACCGACCGTGGGGTGGCGGGTGACGCCGAACATCTCTTGCAGGCGCACCTCGATGGACGGGTGGTCGCCGTCATAGTCGATGGCGATCCTGCGGCCCAGCGGTGTGTCAAAGCTGGCGGGCACGCGGGCGTCGGTCTGCGCCATGCGGTCCCAGCCGATCAGGGCTTTCAACGGTTCGGTCAGGTCCAGCGCGCGCAGGTCGGCTTCGGTCTTGTGGCCATGCAGATGCGGCAAAAGCCAGCTTTCGGCATCCGCCAGAAGCGCTGCGTCGCTGACCTCGGGCCAGTCATCGGTGCGGGCCAGACGCAGGCGCGCGCGCAGACGGCGGGCTGAGGCGCTCCAGGGCAGGCCGATCTGGCGCAGTCCCTCCAGCGCTGCGCGGGCCAGCGCCTCGGGTGGGGCGTCAGGCCAGGGGCGTTCGGCAAGGGTCAGGGCCCCAAAGCGTTCTTCGCGCCGGGCGATCACCCGGCCCTCGCGGCGCGACCAGTCGCAGACCTCGCGCCAGGTGATCTGATCGGCATAGAGCGCGCGCAGCTCGGCCTCGGTCAGGCTGGCGGCCTGGCGGATCTGCGCCTCACGCGGGTCGCCGTCCAGATCGGTCGCCACGATCAGCCGGGCCTGCGCCAGCGGCTGGCCTGCCGCCATCGCCGCGCCCTTGCCGCCCGACAGCACCCAACGCGGCGCATCGCCCTTGCGGCGCAGGCCGATGCGGTCGGGGTAGGCCAGCGCGGCCATCTGGGCGGGCGAAAGATCGGGGATTTGCGGCTGTGTCACCACCCGGGCCAGACGGCGGGCCTCGTCGCGGATCCGCTCGATCGTGGGGCGGTGGGCGTCGGCGGGCGCTGTGTCGATCGACTTCAGCCGCGCCAGCAGATCGGGGCCTGCCCCCCGCAGCGGGTCGCGCTCGGCCAGCAGGGCGGCGAGTTGTGCTGCCCGTGGCCCTGCGACCACCAGCATATGCGCAAGGCGCGGATGCAGCGGCAACGCCGCCAATGCGCGGCCATGCGCGGTGTTGCGCCCCGTTTCATCCAGCGCGCCAAGGCCGTGCAGCACCTGCCGCGCTTCGGCTAGAATGCCCGGATGCGGCGGGGTCAGGAAGGGCAGGTCGGCGGCCCCCCACAGCGCCAGATCCAGCGCCAGCGGCGTCAGGTCGGCGGCCTCGATCTCGGCGGGGGGATACGCGGCAAGCCCCCCTTCTTCGCCACGCGTCCACAGCCGGTAGCACACCCCCGGCGCCACCCGCCCTGCCCTGCCCCGGCGCTGTTCGGCCTCGGCCTTGGTTACCCGCTCGGTCACCAGCCGCGACATGCCCGATGCCGCATCGAACCTTGCGCGGCGGGCGCGGCCGCCATCCACCACCACCCGCACGCCGGGAATGGTCAGCGAGGTTTCGGCGATAGACGTGGCCAGCACCAGCTTGCGCCCCACAGTCGGGGCAAGCGCCGCTTGCTGGGCGGCAAACTCCATCGCGCCGAACAACGGGCGGATGGTCACGCCTTGCAGGCCCGACAGCAGCGCGCCCACGCGGCGAATTTCGCCCTCGCCAGGCAGAAAGGCCAGCACATCGCCCTCGGGCACCTCGTCCAGCGCCTGCCGGATCAGGGCGGCGACCGACGCTTCATAGCGCATGGCGGCATCGGGCGGGCGGGCCAGCCAGCGGGTTTCCACCGCAAAGGCGCGGCCTTCTGACGTGATCAGCGGCGCATCGCCCATCAGGGCGGCCACCGGGCCTGCGTCCAGCGTGGCCGACATCACCAGCAGTTGCAGGTCGGGCCGCAGGGCTGCGCGGATTTCCAGCGCCAGCGCAAGGCCAAGGTCGGCCTGCAGGGATCGTTCGTGAAACTCGTCAAAGATCACCAGCCCGACGCCGGGCAGGTCTGCATCCGACTGGATCATCCGGGTCAGGATGCCTTCGGTCACCACCTCGATCCGGGTGCGGGCACTGACCTTCGCCTCGCCGCGGATGCGGTAACCGACGGTCTGGCCAAGGCTTTCGCCCAGTGTGTCGGCCATGCGGGCGGCGGCGGCGCGGGCGGCAAGGCGGCGCGGCTCCAGCATCAGGATGCGTCCCGTGACCTGCGCCAGCAGCGACAGCGGCACACGGGTGGTCTTGCCCGCGCCGGGCGGCGCTTGCAACACCGCCTGCCCCTGTGCCGCCAGGGCAGCGCACAGGGCGGGCAGGATATCGTCGATCGGAAGCGGATCAGCCATGGCGGATGGGTTAGGGCCAAGGGAGCAGGCACGCAAGGGGGGTGTCTGAGCGGGCTGCGCCGATGCGGACCGGCCGTGCCACCGGCACGGAACCGTAAGCGCGGGTGCTAGTCGCGGGTCATGCGGGCGGGGCCAAACGGGCTGTCCATCGTAAACTCACGCGGGCGCAGGGTGGTGGCGTCCAGCGCGTCATAGACCACGGTGAACGGGAATTTCCGGCGCTTTTTCACCTCTTTCGGCGGATAACCCGCCACCCGGTGATAGACCCCGTCACAGGTAACAGCGCCATCGTCATCTCGTCCGGGGGTCAGGGTGACATGGCTTAGCCGGTGGCCATCGAACAGCCGCAGCTTAAGGTCGCAGACCTGATCGACGGGTGTGTCGCGCAGCAAGGCATAAAGGGCGGTCAAGGTGTCCACGGTGCCGATCAGATCTTCGGCAGGGATGGTGGGGGCCTCGGGGTCAGGGGTGCCGAAAAACTGCACGACGTTGGGCATGGCCCCGTCATAGGCGATTTCGGCCCCCCGGTCTTCGCGGGCGCCCTGACCTTTCGAGACATAGCTTTGGGGTCGCAAGGCGCGGCCTTGGGCGACCCCTTCAACCCTGCTGTCCATCGTGAAAGACTTCAGCAAGGCCCCCAGTCCAGCGGTGGCCGCTTGCGATGTCACACGATAGCGTTTGCCGGTCAGGCTGGCCTTGAAGCGGAAGGTGCCGGCCTTTATGCCGGCAACGGTGACGGTAAAACTTCCAGCATCCGTGGCGCTTTCGGCCCGGATGCCCGGGGCGCCGGCAAGCAGGCACAAGACTGCAACGGGAAGAACGGGCAAAGCACGGCGCATCGGGGATCCTGTCAGACATGGGCTGGCATAGCTTGCCGGGATCAGGCAAGAAACGCCACAGTAATGCAGACGGGTGACGCGATGGTGACAGCAATGGATGTGCAAGGCTTGGCGTCGGCGGTGATTGCAGGCGACCGCCGGGCGCTGGCGCGGGCCATCACGCGGGTGGAAAGCGGGCGCGCCGATCACCGGGCGCAGGCGGTAGAACTGGTGGCACTGGCGCGGGCATCCGGGCGGCAGGCGTTGCGCATCGGGCTTTCGGGCACGCCGGGGGTGGGCAAATCCACCTTCATCGAGGCGTTCGGCATGATGCTGGTGGCGCAGGGCCTGCGGGTGGCGGTGCTGGCGGTGGACCCATCCTCGGCGCGGTCGGGCGGATCGATCCTGGGCGACAAGACCCGGATGGACCGGCTGAGCCGCGAGCCTGCGGCCTTTATCCGCCCCTCCCCCAGCCAGGCGCAGATGGGCGGTGTGGCCCGCCGCACGCGTGAGGCGGTGGCGCTGTGCGAGGCCGCCGGCTTTGACATCGTGCTGGTGGAAACGGTGGGGGTGGGACAGTCGGAAACCGTGGTGGCCGAGATCTGCGATCTGTTCATACTGCTCTTGGCCCCGGCGGGTGGCGATGAATTGCAAGGCGTCAAGCGCGGCATCATGGAAATGGCCGACATGATTCTGGTGAACAAGGCCGATGGCGATCTGAAACCCGCCGCGATGCGCACCATGGCCGATTATGCCGGCGCGTTGCGCCTGCTGCGCCGGCGCCCGCAAGACCCCGAAGGCTTTCCCAAGGCAATCTGCGTGTCCGCCGTGCAGGAAACCGGGTTGCAAAGCGCATGGGAGGAAATGCAGTCGCTTGCCGCATGGCGGCGCAACCATGGCCATTGGGACCGCCGACGCGCGCATCAGGCCCGCCATTGGTTTGGCGAAGAGGTGCGACAGGGCCTGCTGGCGGTGCTGGACCGCGAACCCGCCAAGGGTCTGATGGCCACCCTTGGCGCGCGGGTCGAGGCGGGCGAGGTGTCGCCCGAAGCGGCCGCCTTGCAGATGCTGGGGCTTTTGGGCCGGGGCTGATACGGCGCGAATGGCAGGGCTGAAGCAGCTGACCCTGACGGCCCGCGCATAATACTGACAAAAGACAGCGCATTTCGTGAAGGCCCCGCCAAAGCGGCGGCATAAGCCATGCATTAAACGCATATCGACAATGGCCGTCCGTCCATTGTGCAGGTGCAGCAATTACCCCATGTTAGCGCTAACGGAATGGGTGGATCCGCTGCCCTGACCTGTCCGATGACAAGAGAAAAGAGACGATCATGACACTTTCGAACACGCAAACGATTGCTGGCCTGCGGGTCGGCGGATGGCTGGGCGGTGTTCTGGCCCGGTGGACTGTGGCCCGCAAACGTCGCGCGGTCTATCTGCAAACCCTGAACGAGCTGTCGGCCATGTCCGACCGCGATCTGGCCGACATCAACCTGTGCCGCTTTCAGATCGAAGACATCGCGCGCGAAGCGGCTTACGGCAAATGACACAGGCGTCCTGACGGCGCTTGCTCCTCCCTTCGCGCTGACAGGTTTTGCGGCGACCCGGTCCTCCCCCGGGTCGCCGTTTTCATTGGCGCCGGTGGCGCCGATACGATCCGTGAAGCGCAAGGCTTCCACCGGCACCGACGCGATCTGCACAAAGCGCGCCGGCCGATGGCGGGCGGGTGGTGCCTGTGGCCGCGGCCAAGGCCGCAAACTGCGACCGGGCGGCGCTATTTCCCCAGACACCAGCGCATGATTGCTTTCTGAGCGTGCAAGCGGTTTTCGGCCTCGTCAAAGATCACCGAATGCGGGCCGTCCATCACGGCACTGGTCGCCTCGTCGTTGCGATGCGCGGGCAGGCAATGCATGAACAGGCTGTCGGGCTTGGCCCGTGCCATCAGGGCCTCATTCACCTGATAGCCGCGCAGCTGGTTGTGGCGGCGTTCCTTGGCGGATTCGGGGTCATGCATGCTGACCCAGGTGTCGGTGACCACCAGATCGGCCCCGACCACGGCCAGATTGGGATCGCGCTCGATCTGCACGTCCGAGCCTTTGGAGCGGGCGAATTGCACGAACTTTTCCTCGGGGTCCAGCGTTTCCGGCCCGGTGAAGGTGAAGTCGAAACCGAATTGCCCGGCGGCGTGCAGGAATGACCCGCAGACGTTGTTGCCATCGCCCGCCCAGACAACCTTGCGCCCCGCAATCGGGCCACGGTGTTCTTCGTAGGTCATCACATCGGCCATGATCTGGCACGGATGGGTGCGATTGGTCAGCCCGTTGATCACCGGCACGGTGGCGTGCTCGGCCATTTCCAGCAAGGTCGCCTCTTCAAAGGTGCGGATCATGATCAGATCGACATAACGCGACAACACCCGGGCAGTGTCGGCGATGGTCTCGCCATGGCCCAACTGCATCTCTTTGCCCGACAGCACCATGGTCTGCCCGCCCATCTGCCGCACGCCGACGTCGAACGACACCCGGGTGCGGGTCGAGGGTTTTTCGAAGATCAGCGCCACCATATGGCCCGCCAGCGGTTGGTCATCGTCAGGCGCGCCCTTGGGGCGGCCGTTGCGGGCAGATTTCATCGCATGGGCCGAATTGATCATGACCCGCAGGTCGGCGGCGTCGGTCTTGTGGATATCAAGGAAGTGTTTCATGTCTTATCATCGGTTTGGCGGAGATCCCGGGGGCGCTGCCCCCGGACCCCCGGGATATTTGGAGAAAGAGAAAGCCGGCTGTCAGGGTTGCGGGGCTGCTGCGTGTCCGCCCTCAAGATCGGTGGCGACGCTGTCGAGGCGGGAGAGCGCTTCGGTGATGTCGTCATCGGGGATGTTCAGCGCCGGCAGCAGGCGCAGCACGTTGTCGGCAGCAGCGACGGTCAGGATGTGGCGGCCATAGCCGGCCTTGACCACGTCGGTATTGGCGACCACGCATTTCAGGCCCAGCATCAGGCCGGTGCCGCGCACGGCCTGAAACACCGTTGGGTGGCTGGCGACCAGACCTTCAAGGCCCTGGCGGAAGCGCGCGGCCTTGGCCGAGACCGCGTCAAGAAAGGCCGGGTCGGCGATCAGTTCGGTGACCTTGGCGCCAACCGCACAGCCCAAGGGGTTGCCGCCGTAGGTGGAGCCATGCGTGCCTGCCGTCATGCCAGAGGCCGCGTCTTCGGTGGCCAGCACCGCGCCCAAGGGAAAGCCGCCGCCGATGCCCTTGGCGACCATCATGATATCGGGCGTGACGCCGGACCATTCATGCGCAAAAAGCTTGCCGCTGCGCCCCATGCCGCATTGCACCTCGTCAAAGATCAACAGGGTGCCGGTCGAGGAGCACAGGTCTCGCAGGCCCTTGAGGCATTGGTCGGGCACCGGCCGGATGCCGCCTTCGCCCTGAATCGGCTCGATGATGACGGCGCAGGTCTGATCGGTGATGGCTGCGCGCAGCGCATCATGATCGGCCCATGCCAGATGGGTGAAGCCGGGCATCAGCGGGCCGAAACCCTTGACCATCTTTTCCGACCCGGCGGCGGCGATGGCCCCGGTCGAGCGGCCGTGGAACGCGCCTTCAAAGGCGATGATCTGGGTGCGGTGTGCCGCACCTTTGTCATTGTGGTATTTGCGCGCCATCTTGATCGCCAACTCGGCCGCCTCGGTGCCCGAATTGGTGAAGAACACCGTATCGGCAAAGGTCAGGTCCACCAGCATTTCGGCCAGCCTGTCCTGTTCGGGGATGCGGTAGATGTTGGACACATGCCACAGCTTTTGCGCCTGATCGGTCAGGGTCTGCACCAGCGCCGGATGGGCGTGCCCCAGCGCGTTGACCGCAATACCGGCGCCCAGATCAAGATATCGGCTGCCATCTTCGGTTGTCAGCCAGCTGCCCTCGCCGCGAACAAAGGCCAGCGGGGCGCGGTTGTAGGTTGGCAGAACGGCAGAAATCATGGCGGATGCCCTTTCAGATCAAGGCGGGGCCGGAAGGAAAAATGGTATCGGAACCGGGCGGTTCGGACGCTCAAGCCGTAACGGCTGGCCGCGGGACGTGTCAATGCGGGGTTTGGCCCTGTGCGCCGGGCCAAGCGAAAGCTGCCGCCTTAGCGGCGTCGGATACGTCGGATCGGGGCGTATGACATGCTCCTTCGCGCTGTTTAGGCAACCATGCGTCGGCTGTAAACCGAAAACCGCGCGCAGTTATCGCGCCAGCGCGGCTTGATCTTTCGGCCCATGGCTTGTATCCCATGCCGTCGCGGATAAAATCCGCTTATCAGCCGATTTTGCGGAGATCGCCATGTCCTGGACCGACGAGCGGGTTGAAACGCTCAAGAAGATGTGGGCTGAAGGCCAGTCGGCCAGCCAGATCGCCAAGGAACTGGGCGGCGTCACCCGCAATGCCGTGATCGGCAAGGTGCATCGGTTGGGGCTGTCGAATCGGGTCGGTGGCGGCAAGGACGAGGGCGAGGACGAAGCCCCGATCGTGGCGGCCAAGCCGGAGCCTGCCGCGAGACCGGCACCAGAACCGCGCCCCGAGCCCGTCGCTGCCAGCCCCGAGCCTGCGCCGGTCGAAAAGCCCGCACCCGCCGCGCCTGCGGCACCAACGAATGTCACCCCCTTGCCGTTGCGCAAGGCGATTGTCCCCGCCGGACAGCCATTGCCGCCCCAACCTTCGGCCAATGAGATCAGCCCCGAGGCGCTGGCCTCGGTGCGCGAGGTTGAAAAGCACGCCAAGAAGCTGACCCTAATGGAATTGACCGAGCGGACCTGCAAATGGCCGATCGGTGACCCGGCGACCGAAGATTTCTGGTTCTGCGGCCTGCCGTCGCTGCCCGGCAAACCCTATTGCGAAGCGCATGTCGGCGTGGCCTTCCAGCCGATGAGCGCGCGGCGCGACCGCCGTCGCTGACTTTTCATCACCAACGTGAAGCCAAGGGGCGGCTTCGGCCGTCCTTTTGTCATTCTGCGGCAGTTCGCGTACAACGGTGCATTTTTCGACCATGATTTAGCATTGATCTAAATCACGGAACGCCGAGTCTCGCTGGACTAGGCTCAACGGTGCTACCATCTGACTTTGGAGAAAAAAAGCGATGCGCCATACCCTTGTCCTTGCCCTTGTCACCTCGGCCCTTGCTGGCCCGGTGCTGGCGGATGACCTTCGCGATCTTGCGTTGGAAACCTTCAAGCCGCTGCCGTCGACCATTCCGGCCGTGAAGGACAACCCGATCACCCCCGAAAAGATCGAACTGGGCAAGGCCCTGTTCTTTGATCCCCGCCTGTCGGCGTCTGGCGTGTTTTCCTGCGCCTCTTGCCACAACCTGTCCACCGGCGGCGATGACAACATGGAAACCTCGGTCGGCCATGGCTGGCAGGCTGGTCCGCGCAATTCGCCC
>JAFGXY010000072.1 GCA_016936395.1 Paracoccaceae bacterium
GTCGCCGGGCTCGGCGCACTGGTGCTGGGATCGCAGTGGCTGGTCGAGGCCGCGGTCACGTTCGCGAAGTCGCTGGGCATCAGCGACCTGGTCATCGGCCTGACCATCGTCGCCGTCGGCACCAGCCTGCCGGAACTGGCGACCAGCGTCATCGCCGCAATCCGAAAGCAAACCGAAATCGCCGTCGGGAACGTCATCGGGTCAAACATCTTCAACATATTCTCGATCCTTGGCATCACTGCCCTGATCACGCCGATCCCCGCTGATCCGCGCTTTGCCAGCGCGGACATGCCTTGGGTCGCCGGGGCTGCCATCGCGCTCACCTTGTTTGCCTTTGCGCTGCGCGGCGTGCCGCGACTGGCAGGGTTTGCCCTTCTGGCAACCTATGCAGGATATGTCGCCCTGATGATGACCTGATACCGCACGGCCCGAGTCGCTTTTATGCGCCCCACAACACTTGGCTTTGCGAAAGTTATGGAAAAATCTCGCGCTCCGCAACTTTTCTCAAGGTTTCACCCCATCCTGCGACACTTTCGATCCGCTTTTGCGGTTGACGACCGCCTGATGCCACCATAGTTTGCGCTCTGATAGCCATGGGGGCGGCAATGCTGCACATTCTCGTCGTAGGGGTGATCAGGCGCATGGGCCGGTAACGGTTGACCAGCACAGGTTCCCATGCGCCCCCGGACACTCCGGGGGCTTTTTGTTGCGCGATGAAAGCGAAAGAGGCGGACGATGACACAGACAATGACCGGCGCTCAGATGGTGGTGAAGGCCCTTCGGGATCAGGGCGTCGAGGTTGTCTTCGGCTATCCCGGCGGGGCGGTGCTGCCGATCTATGACGAGATTTTCCAGCAAAACGACATCCGCCACATCCTTGTGCGCCATGAACAGGGCGCCATCCACATGGCCGAAGGCTATGCCCGCTCGACCGGCAAGGTCGGCGTGGCACTGGTGACCTCCGGCCCCGGTGCCACCAATGCGGTGACAGGTCTGGTCGATGCGCTGATGGACAGCATCCCGCTGGTGGTGCTGACCGGCCAGGTGCCCACCTTCATGATCGGCACCGATGGCTTTCAGGAAGCCGACACCGTGGGCATCACCCGGCCCTGCACCAAGATGAACTGGCTGGTCAAGGATACCGCGAAACTGTCGGAAACCATTCACCTCGCCTTTCACGTCGCCAAATCCGGCCGCCCCGGCCCGGTGCTGATCGACATTCCGAAAGACGTGCAATTTGCCGATGCCGACTATGTGGCAAAGGAAAAGATCAAGGTTTCACATTACCAGCCCAAGCTGAAGGGCGATATCGACCAGATCACCCGGCTGGTCGAGATGATCGAGACCGCCGAGCGCCCGATCCTTTATACCGGCGGCGGCGTCATCAACTCTGGCCCTGCCGCCAGCCAATTGTTGCGCGAACTGGCCGAGGCGACCGGCTTTCCGGTCACCTCGACCCTGATGGGCCTTGGCGCCTATCCGGCATCCGGCAAGAACTGGCTGGGCATGCTGGGTATGCACGGGCTCTATGAGGCCAATCTGGCGATGCACGGCTGCGATCTGATGATCAACATCGGCGCGCGCTTTGACGACCGCATCACCGGCCGGGTCAAGGATTTCTCGCCAAACTCGAAAAAGGCCCATATCGACATTGACGCGTCGTCAATCAACAAGGTGGTGCATGTCGATGTGCCGATCCTTGGCGATGTCGGGCATGTGCTGGAAGACCTGCTGCGGATCTGGAAATCGCGGGGCCGAAAGGTCAACAAGGCCGGCCTTGCCGCGTGGTGGAAGCAGATCAATGACTGGCGGGCGGTCAAATGCCTGACCTACAAGCCCTCCACCACCACCATCAAACCGCAATATGCGCTGGAACGGCTGGAAGCCCTGACCAAGGGCATGGACCGCTACATCACCACCGAAGTCGGCCAGCACCAGATGTGGGCGGCGCAATTTCTGGGCTTTGAAGCGCCCAACCGCTGGATGACCAGCGGCGGCCTTGGCACCATGGGCTATGGCCTGCCCGCCAGCATCGGCGTGCAGATCGCCCACCCCGAGGCGCTGGTGATCAACGTCGCGGGTGAGGCGTCCTGGCTGATGAACATGCAAGAAATGGGCACCGCCATGCAGTTCCGCGCGCCGGTCAAGCAGTTCATCCTGAACAACGAACGCCTTGGCATGGTGCGCCAATGGCAGGAACTGCTGCACGGCGAGCGCTATTCGCAATCCTGGTCAGAAAGCCTACCCGATTTCGTCAAGCTGGCCGAGGCTTTCGGCTGCAAGGGTATTCAGTGCAAGGACCCCAAGGATCTGGATGACGCTATCATGGAGATGATCCGCTATGACGGCCCGGTGATCTTTGACTGCCTTGTCGAAAAGCACGAAAACTGCTTCCCGATGATCCCGTCGGGCAAACCGCATAACGAGATGCTTCTTGGCGACGCCGATACTCAAGGCGTGATCGGGGCCAAGGGCGCTGTGCTGGTGTGATCTGCTGCTGCACGCCCCGGGGGCTTTGCCCCCGGACCCCCAGGGTATTTTAACCAAGAGGAAAGGGCAGGCCCATGTCGCCGCTCAATATCAAGAAGGGCTCCACCAGCCATTCAGCCTATGACCTGCGCGACCCCTATGCCGATGTGAGCGAGGCGCATACGCTGGCGGTGATCGTCGACAACGAGGCCGGGGTGCTGGCGCGGGTGATCGGGCTGTTTTCGGGCCGGGGCTACAACATCGACAGCCTGACCGTCGCGGAAGTGGACCATACCGGGCATCTGAGCCGGATCACCATTGTCACCCATGGCACGCCGCAGGTGATTACCCAGATCAAGGCGCTGCTGGCCCGCATGGTGCCGGTGCGTGCCGTGCATGACCTGACCGAGGCAGGCCCCAGCGTGCAGCGCGAACTGGCGCTGTTCAAGGTGGCAGGCAAGGGCGAGCACCGGATCGAAGCCCTGCGGCTGGCCGAGATCTTCCGCGCGCATGTGGTGGACAGCACGCTGGAATCCTTCGTGTTCGAGATGACCGGCACGCCGGAAAAGATCGACAGCTTTGCCGAGTTGATGCGCCCCTTGGGCTTGCGCGAAATTGCCCGCACCGGGGTGGCCGCCCTGTCGCGCGGGGCGTGATCCGGCAAAGGCGGGGCACTACCGAAGACCCCGCCAACGTCTGGAAAGCCGCTTACCGCCCTTCAAACCGGGCGGGTCGCTTGTCCAGAAAGGCCACGACACCTTCCATGAAGTCGCGGGTCTGGCCGCAGCCGCCTTGCAACTGCGCCTCAAGCGACAGTTGCGCCTCAAGATCATTGGCCGAACTTTGCCGCAGGGCCTGTTTGACAGCGCGATAAGCCACCGTCGGCCCTTGGGCCAGCGCTTCGGCCCGACCAGCGACATGGGCGGCAAATTCGGCGTCCGGGATCGCTTCCCAGATCATGCCCCAGTCGGCAGCCTGGCGGGCGCTGACCTTATCGGCAAACAGCATCGCCCCCATGGCGCGGGCAAAGCCCACCTGACGCGGCAGCCAAAAGGTGCCACCGGCATCGGGCATCAACCCGATCCGGGTGAAGGCCTGGATGAAGCTTGCGCTTTCGGTGGCGATCACCACATCACAGGCCAGCGCCAGGTTGGCGCCCGCCCCGGCCGCCGCCCCGTTCACCGCTGCAATCGTCGGCACCGGACAGTCGATGATCGCGCGGATCAGCGGCTCATATTCGTCGCGCAGGGTGCGTTCCAGATCGATCTCGGCAATCCGGGCCCTGTCGCCCAGATCCTGACCCGAGCAGAACGCCCGGCCCTGCCCGGTCAGCACGATCACCCGAGCGGTTTGTCCGGCGTGACGCAGCGCGTCCAGCAGCTCGGCCCGCATCTGGGTGGACAGCGCGTTCATCACCTGGGGCCGGTTCAGCGCGATGGTGGCAACGCCACCCGCTTCGGTGGTGGTCAGTGTTGCATAATTCATGGCATCCCCCCTGCGCGTGCAGGGTTCAGACTACCCGCCGCTTGCCGCAAGGAAAGGCCAAACGCAGCGTCACTTCTGCATCAGGTCGCGCAGACGGGCCTCTTCATCGGCCGACAGGCCGGCCTCGACAGCCGGGGCCTGCCCGCGCCGCCGCACATAGACCGCCGCCACCACACCGCCCATCAGCAACAGCGCCGGTCCCGCCAGCCACAGGATCAGGTTGGCCCCGTTGGCCTGCGGGTTGAACAGCACAAACTCGCCGTAACGGGTCACGACAAAGTCGATCACCTGGGCATCATCATCGCCCGCCATGATCCGTTCGCGCACCACGAGGCGCAGGTCGCGGCTGATCGCGGCATTGCTGTCGTCGATCGATTCGCCCTGACAGACCGGGCAGCGCAGGTTGCGGCTGATGCTGCGGGCGCGGGCTTCCAGTGCCGGGTCAGCCAACACCTCATCGGGTTGCACCGCAAAGGCCGGAGCGACGGGGGCAAGACACAGCGCCAAGGCCAGCACAATGCGCTTCATCGCTGTCACTCCGCCGGCATGGCATTGGGTGCTGCGGCGCGACGGCTGGCCCCGGCGGCCACCCGATAGCGCCGGTCCGACAGGCTGAGGAAACCACCGAACGCCATGATCAGCACGCCGCCCCACAGCCAGTTGGCAAACGGCTCGATATACGACCGCACCGCCCAGCCACCCCCCGCCTGCGGATCCCCGATCACCAGATAGATGTCGCGCAAAAAGCCATAGTCGATGGCGGCCTCGGTCGTCGGCATCGCCTGCACCGGATAGACCCGCTTTTCCGGCTGCAAGGTGGCGACCAGACGATCACCACGCCGCACCTCCATGGTGGCAAGAGTGGTGTAATAGTTCGGCCCCTGGGTCTGCTCGACCTTGGTGAGCGTCACCTGATAATCGCCAATCGGGAAACTGCCGCCTTCGGGCACCACGCGGATATCTTCCACCTTCCACGCCAGCATGGCGCAGACCGCGAAGATGGTGATGCCAAGCCCGGCATGCGCTGTGGTCTTGCCCCAGTCGGCGCGGGGCAGACGGGTCAGGCGCGCCAAACGGCCGCCAATCGGCCCGCGCCCGGTGCGGCTCCACAGATCGACCAGAGTGCCGAACACCACCCAGATGCCCAACACCACGCCCACCGGACCCAAGGCCGTGCGCCCGGTCTGCATCGACCAGACCAGCACGCCAACGGCAAAGGCCAGCACCGCCACCGGGATCAGAGGGCGCAAGCTTTGCCGCACAAGGCCACGCTTCCACGGCATCGTCGCACCAATCGGCAGGATCAGTGCCAGCCCGACAAAAAACGGCGAAAAGGCAGCGTTGAAGAACGGCTCACCGACGCTCAGCTTGCGGTCAAAGAACAACTCGGCCAGCAGCGGCCAGATCGTGCCGATGAACACCACGAAGGCCGACACCGAAAGCAGCAGGTTGTTGGCCACCAGCGCACTTTCGCGACTGACCATGGCGAATACACCCTTGGCCTCCATCGCTCCGGCACGGAAGGCAAACAGCATCAGTGCGCCGCCCATGAACACCGCCAGAATCAGCAAGATGAACACGCCCCGTTCCGGGTCACTCGCGAAGGAGTGGACCGAGGTGATGACGCCCGAGCGCACAATAAAGGTGCCGATCAGCGAAAAGCCAAACGCCATGATCGCCAGCAGAATCGTCCAGGCTTTCAGGTTTTCGCGCTTTTCAACCACAATCGCACTGTGCAGCAGCGCTGCCGCAAGCAGCCAAGGCATCAGCGAGGCATTCTCGACCGGATCCCAGAACCAGAACCCGCCCCAGCCAAGTTCGTAATACGCCCACCACGAACCCAGACCGATGCCAATAGTCAGGAAAATCCAGGCGGCCAGCGTCCAGGGCCGCACCCAGCGGCCCCAGGCGGCATCGACCCGGCCTTCGATCAGCGCAGCAACGGCAAAGGAAAACGCCATCGAAAGCCCGACATAGCCCAGATACAGGAACGGCGGGTGAAACGCCAAGCCGGGGTCTTGCAGCAAGGGGTTCAGGTCGCGCCCGTCAAGCGGCGGCTCGGCCAGACGCAGGAACGGATTCGAGGTGAACAGCATGAAGGCCAGAAACGCGAGGCCAATCATGCCCTGCACCCCGATCACCCGCGCCTTCAGCGTTGGCGGCAGGTTGCCGCCAAACCACGCGGCACAGGCCCCGAACAGCGCAAGGATCAAGGACCACAGCAAGAGCGACCCCTCATGGTTGCCCCAGACACCCGACACCTTGTAGAGCATCGGCTTGAGGGTGTGCGAGTTCTGCACCACCAGAGACAGCGAAAAGTCCGACACCACAAAGGCATAGGTCAGCGCGGCAAAGCTGGCAGCCACCAGCAGAAACTGGATGATCGCCGCAGGTTCGGCCAAGGCCATCAGCGCGGTGTTGCGCCGGTAAGCCCCCCACATCGGCAGCGTGGATTGCACAAAGGCCACGGCCAGCGCCAGTACCAATGCAAAATGGCCAAACTCTACGATCATGCGAACCCCCCGATTTGGAACCAGTCTAAGCATAAATATCTGACGACGCCATGGGATGCGTGCCTTGGTCGCATTCACGGATACGGCATTTTGCGGCGTTTGCAAAAGGGGTCGCATCGGCGCCGACATTGCGCAATGCTGACGGCGCACACAACAGGACAGGGATCACCATGCCCAACACCATTCTGATCGGCGCGCCGATTGATGCAGGCCAGCGCCGAGCCGGCTGTCTGATGGGGCCTGCCGCTTACCGCGTGGCGGGTCTGGCGCAGCTGATCGCCGATCTGGGGCACGGGGTGGACGATTGGGGCGATCTGGCCTGCCCGGTGGTGGCGCCCCCCCCCTGCCCCAACCCGGCGGTGCATTCGCTGGCCGAGGTGCTGGGCTGGACCCAGATCCTGTCGGACAAGGTCGATGACGCGCTGACCGCGGGCGGGCTGCCGATCATCATGGGCGGCGATCATTCGCTGGCGCTGGGGTCGGTTGCCGGGGCCGCCGCCTATGCCAGCCGCACGGGCCGCCCGCTGTTCTTGTTGTGGCTGGATGCCCACAGCGATTTTCACACGCCCTTGACCACAACAACCGGCAACCTGCATGGCACGCCCGTCGCCTATATCGCCGGGCGTAGCGGGTTTGAGGCCTTTGCGCCCTTCCCCGCGCCCATTCCGGCCGACCGCATCTGCCTGTTCGGCATCCGCTCGGTTGACCCTGCCGAACATGCCGCACTCCTGGACCATGACATCGCCATCAATGACATGCGGGTGCTGGACGAATTGGGCGTCGTCGCCCCGTTGCGCAGTTTTCTGAACCAGGTCGCGGCGGCGCAGGGCATGCTGCACGTCTCGCTGGATGTCGATTTTCTTGACCCTTCGATTGCACCCGCCGTTGGCACCACGGTTCCCGGCGGCACCACCTTCCGCGAGGCGCATTTGGTGATGGAACTGCTGCACGAAAGCGGCCTTGTCACCAGCCTTGATCTGGTCGAGTTGAACCCGTTTCTGGATGACCGCGGCATGACCGCACGGTTGATGGTCGATCTGGTCGGCAGCCTGATGGGCAAAAAGGTGTTCGACCGGCCGACACGGGCCAAATAGCAGACGGTTTGTGCCGCAGGGTGCAGATCCCTAACATCCCGACACCATTGCCAAGAGTGCCCGATGCCCCCCGCCCCGTTCCGGCTTTCAGATCTTTGGCTTGCCCCGCACCGACCGCTGTTTCTGGCAGCGTCGGTCTGGGCCGGTGCGGCGGTGCTTTGGTGGCAATGGGGGGCTTTGGCCGGGCTTGCGGCACCAAGTCTTGGCACGCCGACGCTTTGGCATGTGCACGAGATGATCCTGGGCTTTGGTTCGGCCTCGATGGCGGCCTATTTTCTGACCGCAGTCACAAGCTGGACCGCACAGCCCCCCCTGACAGGACGCGGCCTGCAGGGTCTGGTGGCGCTCTGGGCCACGACCCGGCTGGTGATGCTGGCGGGCGACAGCCTTCCCTTGCCCGTGCTGATCGCGCCCGGCCTTGGGTTTTTCACGCTGTTGACGGCGGTTTTGCTGCGCGACATTGCCGCCAGTCGGGTCTGGACAAAGCTTGGCTTTCCGGCAGCGGTGGCGTCCTTGGCGGTGATCGACCTGCTGTTCGTCATTGCCGCCCGGCAAGGGCAAGCCGTGTTCGACAGCACGGCACTGGTCCGGATTGCAATCCTGTTTTTTGCCATCAAGGTTTCGGTTGTTGCGGGCGGCATGATCCCGGCGTTCACCGGCAACTGGCTGCGCCAGACCGCATCTTCCCTGACGCCCCCGCACACCCCGGCGCTTGCAAACACGATCGGGCGGATCACGCTTGGGGCCAGCGTTGTCCTTACGCTGGCCGGGGCCGAGGTGGCAAGTGGCATCGCCCTGATCCTGTCGGGGCTGGTGCAGGGCTGGCGGCTGATGGGCTGGCGCTCGCGGGCCGCGCTGCGCAACCCGCTTCTGGCGATGCTGCACCTTTCGTTCTTGTGGCTGGTGGTGGGGTTGGTTCTTGTGGGCACAGCACGCCTTGCCCCTGACCTGCTGGCCGAGGCGGATGCGGTCCATGCCTTGACCATGGGGGCGATATCGGGGCTTGCGATGTCGGTGGCAGCGCGCGCCGCGTCGCGGCGCAACGGTGGCACGTTACGTGCCAGTCCTTTGCTGGTGCTGGCATTTGCGGGACTGGCCAGTGCGGCCCTGATCCGCATCAGCGCAACGCTGTTTCCCGACAGCCGCGCGCTGCTTGAGCCCGTGGCCGCAGCGCTGTGGTGCGGGGCATGGGCGGTGTTTCTGGTGGGCTTCTTGCCCAGCCTGCGCGGTCCGGTTCTGCGCCCGGTGTTTTCTGGCGCACGGGCCTGACCCACACCCGATGATGCCCCCACCGCCCTACAGCGGCAGCACGGTGGTGGACTTGATCTCTTCCATGCTCAACAGCGCCGTGACGTTGTAAATTTTCACCTCGGCGATCAGCGCCTGATAGAACTGGTCATAGGCGCGGGCGTTCTTGACCCGCACCTTCAGGATATAGTCGATATCGCCCGCCAGACGATGCGCCTCCAGCACCTCGGGCCGGTCGCGCAGAGTTTTCAGGAACTTGCGCTGCCAATCTGCCTCATGCTCGCTGGTGCGGATAAGCACGAAAAAGCAGGCCTCCAGCCCCAGCGCCTCGGCATCCAGAAGGGCTGTCTGGCGCAAGATCACCCCCGCCTCGCGCATCCGGCGGATGCGATTCCACACCGGCGTCTTTGATGACCCCACCTTGCGCGCAATCTCATCCAGCGACTGGCTGGCATCTTGCTGCAATTCGCCAAGGATTTTCCGATCCAGATCGTCCAGTTGGGCCGCCATTCGCCATTTCCCCCGCATTGCGGAACAACACCCCCGCCTTACCTCAGTATCGGAACAAAGATCCTTATCAGCAAGGGGATATAGGCAAATAGGGGGAAATTATTCTATACCCGGGCAGCAACCAAGGGATGCCCGCCATGACCACAGCCCCCCCGAATGTCACCTTTGTCGGCGCAGGCCCTGGTGCCGCCGAGCATCTGACACTGGGTGCCTTGCGCGTGCTGCAAACGGCAGATGTGGTGATCCATGACCGTCTGGTCGGCCCCGAGGTGCTGGACCTGATCCCGCGTCACGTGATGCGCGTTGATGTGGGCACGGCAGGCTTTGGCCCGTCAACCTCGCAAGCCACGATCAACGCCACGCTGGTGGCCCATGCCCTGACCGGCGCGCGCGTGGTGCGGCTAAAGGGCGGCGACTGCGGCATTTTCGGCCGTCTGGACGAAGAGATCGCGGCGCTGGAGGCCGCAGGCCTGCCGTTTCGCATCCTGCCCGGCCTGACCACCGCCGCCGCCGCCGCCGCCGCCATCGGCCAAAGCCTGACCGGGCGCGGACGCAATGTCGCGCTGCGTATCGTGACCGGCCATGACATGCAGGGCTACGCTGAACAGGACTGGCGCGGGCTTGCCCGCAAGCAAGAGGTCGCCGCGATCTACATGGGAAAGAAATCTGCCCGCTTCCTGCAAGGCCGCCTGATCATGCACGGCGCCGACCCCGCCACGCCGGTCAGCATCGTCGAAAACGCCAGCCGCGCCGATCAGCGCATCATCGGCACCACGCTTTCGCATCTGCCCGCCGCCATCGCGCCCTGTGACGGTCCCGCCATCATCCTGTTCGGCCTTGCCCCGCGACAGGCTGCCGTCAGCCTGCAAAGGGTGCAAGCATGACCCCGCGTGCCTTCGCCAAGGTCGTTACCGCCAACGATCTGCGGATCGGCGATGTGGTCTATCTGACCGCCGATGACCGCTGGACCCGCCACCACCATCTGGCCGAGTTGATCGAAGACGAAGCCCATGCCCAAATGCGCCTGCTGCACGCAATCGCACAAAAATCTGTCATCGTTGGCGCCTATCTTGCCGATGCCAGACAGGGTGGGCGTGGCCCGGAACCCGTGCATTTCCGCGAGGCGTTCCGCACCCGTGGCCCGTCAAACTATGCCCATGGCAAACAGGCCGACCATGTATAACTATTCCGACTTTGACGACGCCTTTGTCCGCGCCCGCGTCGCGCAGTTTGCGCAGCAGGTCGAACGTCGCCTTGACGGGTCACTCACAGAAGACGAGTTTCGCCCGCTGCCCCTGATGAACGGCCTTTATCTGCAACTGCATGCCTACATGCTGCGCGTGGCCATCCCCTATGGCACAGTGTCCCCGCGCCAGATGCGGCAGTTGGCAATGATCGCCGACACTTGGGACAAGGGCTATGGCCACTTTACCACCCGCCAGAACATCCAGTTCAACTGGCCCAAACTGCCAGACGTGCCCGCAATCCTTGCCGCTTTGGCAGATGTCGAAATGCATGCCATCCAGACCTCGGGCAACTGCGTGCGCAATGTCACCGCCGACCATTTCGCCGGGGCCGCGGCGGATGAGATCGAAGACCCCCGCCCCTATGCCGAGTTGCTGCGCCAATGGTCCACCGACCACCCCGAGTTTCAGTTCCTGCCGCGCAAGTTCAAGATCGCCATCACCGGCAGCCCGAATGACCGCGCCGTGACCCGCGCGCATGACATTGGCCTGCGGATGCTGCGCAATGCGGCGGGCGAGACTGGGTTTGAGGTGCTGGTCGGCGGTGGCCTTGGCCGCACCCCGATGATCGGGCAAGTGGTGCGCGACTTCTTGCCCGTGGCCGACCTGTTGCCCTATGTCGAGGCGCTCCTGTCGGTCTACAACAGCTTTGGCCGGCGCGACAACAAGTATAAGGCCCGCATCAAGATCACCCTGCATGAGACTGGTAAAGAAGAACTTTCCCGGTTGATCGAGGAAAAGTTTACTGAACTTCGCCGGCAGTTTGGCGGCAATGACCAGCGCCTTCTGGCCGACATCCGCGCAGCCTTTGCCCCGCCCGTCTTTCGCACCGCATCGACCGACAGCTTTGATGCCTTCTACAGCGCCGACCCGGTGTTCCGCGCCTGGGCCGATACCAATCTTGCGCCCCATCGCCACCCGGATTACGCCATCGTCACCATCAGCCTGAAAGCGCATGGCAAGACCCCCGGCGATGCCACCAGTCACCAGATGCGCCTGATCGCCGATCTGGCCGAACGCCATGGCCATTCCGACCTGCGCATCAGCCATGAGCAGAACATCATCCTGCCGCATGTCCACAAATCCGACCTGCCCGCGTTGCATGCAGCGCTGTCACAGGCGGGGTTGGCAACGGCGAATGTCGGGCTGATTTCCGACATCATCGCCTGCCCCGGCATGGATTACTGCGCCCTTGCCACCGCGCGCTCGATCCCCATCGCCACCCAGATCGCCCAGCGGTTCAAGACGCTGGACATCGAGCATGACATAGGCCCCCTCAAGCTCAAGATCTCGGGCTGCATCAATGCCTGTGGCCATCACCATGTCGGGCATATCGGCATTCCGGGGCTCGACCGGGCGGGGGTGGAAAATTACCAGATCACCCTTGGCGGCGATGGCACCCAGACTGCGGTGATCGGCGAAAAGACTGGCCCCGGCTTTGCCTACAGTGAAATCGTGCCCGCGGTCGAGCGGCTGATCCTTGCCTATCTGAACCTGCGCCTGTCACCGGAAGAGACCTTCCTGACCACATTCCGCCGTCTTGGCATGCTGCCCTTCAAGGACGCGCTTTACATCGAAAAGGACGCGCACCATGCCGCGTGATCACCACTTGGGGTTGGCAACCGAACGGGTCCATTCCCTTAACCTGCGTCATCAGCATGATACCGCTGCTGCGGTTCTGCACCACAGCCTGCACGACAAGACGCTTGGCGCGCTGGCGCTGGTGTCGTCGTTTGGCGCAGAGTCGGTGGTGTTGCTGCACATGCTCAGCCAGATCGCGCCACAGACCCCGGTGCTGTTCATCGACACAGGGCTGCTGTTTCCCGAAACGCTGGACTATCAGCGCCGGGTCAGCGACCAGCTGCAATTGCGTGATGTCCGCATCCTGCGCGCGGCCCCGCAGCGCCTAGCCGCCGAAGACCCCGACGACAGCCTGCATCACCGCGACGGCGATGCCTGCTGCGCCCTGCGCAAGGTGGAACCGCTGGAGCAGGCCCTGTCAGGATTTGACGGCTGGATCACCGGGCGCAAACGCTATCAGGCCAGCACGCGCGAGACGGTCGAGTTTTTCGAGGCCGAGGGAGAAAGCCGGATCAAGGTCAATCCGCTGGCCCGCTGGAGCCGCGATGACATTGAAGCCTACATGACCGCACACCACCTGCCGCGTCACCCGCTGGTGGCCAAAGGCTTTCCCAGCATCGGCTGCATGCCCTGCACCTCACCCGTCAACCCGGATGAAGATCCACGTGCAGGCCGCTGGCGGAACACGGAAAAAACCGAGTGCGGCATTCATTTCATCAACGGTGCCGCCCGCAGCACAAAGGCCCGCCCGACATGAGCGTGCTCGTCACCGACACCGGCTTTGCCCCAGCCGGACCAGTCAATACCGTCGCCCTCGCCGATCTTGCGCTGCATCAGGGCGCGGTCGATCTGACCCCGACCGACGCGCCCGAGGCCCTGTGTGCCGCCCTGCCCGCACTGCACCTGATCCGCATCGCCTACCCGGCTTTCAGCGATGGCCGCGCCTTTACCCTTGCCCGTCGCCTGCGGATGATGGGCTTTGCCGGCGAGTTGCGCGCGCTTGGCCCGCTGTTGGCCGATCAATATGCCATGCTGCGCCGGGTAGGGTTTGACTCGGTCGAAATCCCTGACGCCCTGGCCGGCCGACAACCCGCTGCGCAATGGCGGTTCCGTGCCGACTGGCAGGCGCATGACTATCAGGCCCGGTTGCGGACCTGACCATTGGCCGCACCCGCATCTGATCTGGCCTCTGATCTGGATCAAAGCTAGACTGCGGCTGCCGGAATAGGCCGGACCAAAGCCAATCACCGAAGTGATCCCCATGAAAGACGCATCCCCCGACCCCGCCGTTCGCAAACATCTGCCGGATGCGGCGAAGGTCACGCACGTCACCCATTGGACCGACCGGCTGTTTTCCTTCCGGGTCGAACGGCCGCGCACCTTGCGCTTCCGGTCGGGCGAATTCGTGATGATCGGTCTGATGGATGAGCGCGACAAACCGCTCTTGCGCGCCTATTCCATCGCCTCGCCCTCCTGGGATGAAGAGCTGGAGTTCTATTCGATCAAGGTGCCCGATGGCCCGCTGACCTCCAAACTCCAGCACATTCAGGTTGGGGATGAAATCATCCTGCGGCCCAAGCCGGTGGGCACGCTGGTGCATGACGCGCTGTTGCCCGGCAAGCGGCTGTGGTTTCTGGCCACCGGCACCGGCATCGCGCCCTTCGCCAGCCTGATGCGCGAGCCCGAGACCTATGAGAAATACGATCAGGTCATCATGATGCACACCTGCCGCGAACTGGCCGAGCTGGAATATGGCCGTCAGTTGGTGGACAGCCTGAAGGATGACCCGCTGATCGGCGAGTTGGTCGGCGGCAAGCTCTTGTATTACCCCACCACCACACGCGAACCCTCGCCGTTTATGGGCCGGGTGACCGACAACCTGTCGTCCGGCAAGGTCTTTGCCGACCTGAACCTGCCGCCGATGGACCCCGCCACCGACCGCGCGATGATCTGCGGCAGCCTTGCCTTCAACATCGACGTCAAGGCCATTCTGGAAGGCTTCGGCCTGCGCGAAGGCGCAAACTCCGAGCCCATGGAATATGTGGTGGAAAAGGCCTTCGTCGGCGACGGCATCTAGGACCGACACGACGCCATGCAAAAAAAGGGCCGCACCCATGGCGCGGCCCTTTTGATTTGATCAGCCTCAGGCCGGTTTACAGACCCAAAGCGGCTTTCACCTGGGCGATGACGCCTTCCAGCAACGACGGAGTGGCAACGGCGGAATCGACCGCCGATTTCAGCGTTATCTTGGTGGCCTCGTCCAGCGTCGAGCCATCAATCAAACCCTTCACCGCATCGGCGTTGAAGTTTGCAGGGTCCAGCAAGGCAGCGGCGCCGTTGGCGGCGTCGCTCGCCAGATCGGCGGCGGCCTCGGCTGCGTCGGTGGCTGCGGCCGTTGCGCCCTCAACCGCTTGGGTCGCGGCGGCGGCAGCATCGCTGGCCGCTTGCGATGCGGCGGCAGCAGCGTCTTCGGCGACCGCGGCAGCGCTTTCAACCGCCCCGGTCACAGCTTCGGTCGCAGCAGACGTCGCCGCAGCAGCTTGCTCGGCCGCAGCTTTTGCAGCCGCTTCCGCCTCGGCAGCAACGGCGGCAGCCGCCTCTTCGGCAGCCTTGGCCGCTTCGGCAGCGGTGGTTGCGGCCGACTCTGCGGCCTTCTGTGCAGGCGCATAGCTGAAAAGATAATACCCGCCGGCCGCAAGCAGGACGATGATCGCACCGATGATGACGTTCTTGTTCATTTTCATACCTCCATGTCCGGAATTTTTTCCGATTGTCCGGTTGATATGGCTCCGCACGGATCAAATGAGAAGCACGCAGAACGCCGCTCCCCCGCTGTGCCGCACAGCCTGCTGCCCGCATCGGCTGAATTCCGCCGCGCCCAAACCGTCCAGTCCGGCGGGGGCATGCGATGAATGGCATTGAACCGGGCGCCCGGTGCGTCTATTCTGCCCAACCTGAGGCCTAACCACAAAAGGACGACCACCATAGCCCGCAGACCCCACAACGCCCCGCCGCAGCGCGAAACGGGCCCCCGTGTGAATGACCGTATCCGTGGCGCAGAGATCCGCCTGATCGGTGCCGATGGCGAAAATGTCGGGGTCGTCTCGCCCGCCCGCGCCATGCAGCTTGCCGAAGAAGCCGGGCTCGATCTGGTCGAGATCAGCCCGAACGCGGAACCTCCGGTCTGCAAGATCATGGATTTCGGCAAGTTCAAGTATGAGACGCAAAAGCGCGAGGCCGAAGCGCGCAAGAAGCAAAAGATCATCGAGATCAAGGAAATCAAGTTCCGCCCCGGCACCGACACGCATGACTATGACGTGAAGATGCGCTCGGTCCTGAAGTTTCTGGAAGAGGGTGACAAGGTCAAGGTCACCTTGCGCTTTCGCGGCCGCGAAATGGCCCACCAGGATCTTGGTCTTGAACTGTTGAACCGGGTGGCTGCCGATGTCGGCGAAAACGGCAAGGTGGAATCGATGCCCCGGCTGGAAGGCCGCCAGATGGTGATGATGATCGGGCCAAGGTAACGGCCCGGCCCTTGCGTCGGTCACGGGTGCACCGGCCCCCGTTTTCTTTGGCGCGGCTCTCCTTGGCGCGGCCACGTGATCCAGCCAGTCGCCATCACGCTGATCGCGCCAGGCTTTTGCACCTGCCCACTGGAATCCGGCCGCGCTTTGCGTTAGGCGACAGGAATGACCCAGGAAATCACCCTCATCCGCCCCGATGACTGGCACCTGCATCTGCGCGATGGTGCCATGCTGCAAGGGGTGCTGCCGGAAACCGCGCGCCATTTTGCCCGCGCGATCATCATGCCCAATCTGGTGCCGCCGGTGGTGACCGGCGCCCAAGCCGTGGCCTACCGCGAGCGCATCCTTGCCGCCCTGCCCGAGGGCGCGGCCTTCACCCCGCTGATGACACTTTACCTGACCGAAGGCACCGATCCCGCCGACGTGGCGGCTGCTCATGACTCGGGTCTGGTCAAGGCGGTAAAGTTCTACCCGGCGGGGGCCACCACCAATTCGCACGGCGGCGTGCACGACGTCGACAAGGTCATGCCGGTGCTGGAGAAAATGGCCGAGATCGGCCTGCCCCTGTGCGTGCATGGCGAGGTGACCACGCCCGAGGTCGATATCTTCGACCGCGAGGCGGTGTTCATCGACACCGTGCTCGACCCGCTGCGCCGCCGCCTGCCCGGCCTGCGACTGGTGATGGAACACATCACCACCGAACAGGGCGTGGCCTATGCCCGCGCCGGCGGCCCGGACCTTGCAGCCACCATCACCACGCATCACCTGATCCTGAACCGCAACCATATTCTCGTCGGCGGGATCAAGCCGCACTATTACTGCCTTCCGGTTGCCAAGCGTGAGCGTCATCGCCTGGCCCTGCGCCAAGCCGCCACCTCTGGCGAGGCCCGGTTCTTTCTGGGCACCGATTCCGCCCCGCATGTCGATGCGCTGAAAGAACAGGCCTGTGGCTGCGCGGGCTGCTTTACTGCGACCAACACCCTGCCCCTGCTGGCTCATGTGTTCGAAGAAGACGCAGCCCTTGACCGGCTCGAGGCCTTTACCAGCCTGAACGGCCCGGCCTTCTATCGCCTGCCGGTCAACGACACCCACCTGCGCCTTGTAAAGCATCCGACCCCACAAACCTGGCCCGAGAAGATCTTCACCGAAGCCGGCCCCGTCACCGTTTTCAACCCCGGCTTTCCCGTGTTCTGGCATGTGGAAAGCTGATTTCCTCTTGGCAAAAATACCCCCCGCGGAGCGCCCACGGCCAGCCGTGGATGCCTCCGGCGGGGGTATTTGGGCCAAGAGGATGCAGCCCGAAAGAACCTTTTCATGATCGCCGCCGCCTTTCCGCCCAAGGATGAAATCGCCCGCCTGACCGCCCGCGCGCTGTTGGAGATCAAGGCAGTGCATTTCAATGCCGAGACGCCGTTCACGCTGGCCAGCGGTCTGCCCAGCCCGACCTATATCGACTGCCGCAAGCTGATCTCTTACCCACGCATCCGCAGCCTGCTGATGGATTTCATGACGGTGACGGTGATGCGCGAAGCCGGGTTCGAGGCGTTCGACAACATCGCCGGTGGCGAAACCGCCGGCATCCCCTTTGCCGCGCTGGTGGCCGAACGGCTGGCGCTGCCGATGACCTATGTCCGTAAAAAGCCCAAGGGATATGGTCGCAACGCCCGGATCGAAGGAACCATGACCGAGGGGCAGCGGGTGTTGCTGGTCGAGGATCTGACCACCGATGGCGGATCGAAACTGTCCTTTGTCGATGCCATCCGCGACACCGGGGCGCTGTGTGGCCACACCGCGGTGATCTTTTACTACGACATCTTCGACGGCACCGAAGACCGTCTGGCCGCGCATGGCGTGGCCTTGCACCACCTGTGCACCTGGTGGGACGTGCTGGCCGAAGCCCGCGCCCAGGCCGCGTTCGACACAGCCACGCTGGCCGAGGTCGAGACCTTCCTGAAAGCCCCCCGCGCCTGGCAAGACGCCCGCGCGGTCTGAGCCTTGATTCCGGAGCCGACGACGCTGCCTGACGCAAGGTCAGCCGGGATAAAACTGTGGGTGATTTTCGCATAACCCCTGCGCCGAATCGCAGATATGTGCCAGTGTCTATGGCGCATCGCTAGTGCTGGTAGGTCGGCGCGCAAAATGTGCCAGCCTTGGCTCGGCGGCGAAACCGTCAAACGGGTTATCCCCAAGGTTACCCTGTCTTGCCGGTTTCAGGTCCAACCGGCTATAGCGGGTGCCACAGAAAAAAACCGGCGGGGGCAGGATATGAACGACGTGGCCAACATCAGGACCAACCTGTCACCGGTGCCGGATATGGACGTCCTGCCGCACAACATCGAGGCCGAGCAGCAGCTTCTGGGCGCGATCCTGACCAACAACGACGTCTATGACCGCATCAGCAGCACGGTGAAGTCCGAGCATTTCTATGACCCGGTGCACCAGCGCATCTATCAGAAATCCGCCGCCCGCATCCAGAAGAACGCGCTGGCAAGCCCGGTCACCTTGAAGCCCTTTTTTGATGACGACGAAGGCCTGCGCGAATTGGGTGGCCCGGCTTACCTTGTGCGGCTGGCGGGGGCGGCGATCAGCGCCTATGCCGCGCGCGATTATGCGCAGATGATCTATGACCTTGCAGTGCGGCGCGAATTGATCGCGCTTGGCCGCGACATCTCGGCCCGCGCGGCCAAGGTCGACATCGCCTCCGAGCCGCGCGAGCAGATCATCGAGGCCGAGCAGCGGCTTTACAAGCTGGGCGAGCAGGGCGTGGCCGAGCGCGGATTTCAAAGCTTTCTCAAAGCGGTAACCGATGCAGTGAATGTGGCCAACGCCGCCTATCAGCGTGGCGGCGGGTTGGCGGGCATTGCCACCGGGCTGGTTGATCTGGACAAGAAGCTGGGCGGTCTGCACGAAAGTGATCTGTTGATCCTTGCCGGGCGGCCGTCGATGGGCAAGACCTCGCTGGCCACCAACATCGCCTTCAATGTCGCGAAAGCCTACAAGCGTGGCCGCAAACCCGACGGGTCGGAGGGCGCGGTCGAAGGCGGCGTGGTCGGGTTTTTCAGCCTTGAGATGAGCGCCGAACAGCTTGCCGCGCGGATCCTGTCCGAGGCCTCGGAAGTGCCGTCGGAACAGATCCGCCGTGGCGACATGACCGAGGTCGAGTTCCGGCGCTTTGTCGATGCCGCCAAGCAGCTTGAATCCTGCCCGCTTTATATTGACGACACGCCGGCCTTGCCGATTTCGCAGGTGGCCGCGCGGGCACGCCGGCTCAAGCGCACCCATGGTCTTGATCTGCTGATCATCGACTATCTTCAGCTTCTCAAAGGCTCGGCCAAAAGTTCCGAAGCCAACCGGGTTCAGGAAGTTTCGGAAATCACCCAAGGGTTGAAGGCCATCGCCAAAGAACTGAACATCCCGGTGATTGCGCTGTCGCAGTTGTCGCGTCAGGTGGAAAGCCGGGAAGACAAGCGGCCGCAACTGTCTGACCTGCGCGAGTCCGGCTCTATCGAGCAGGACGCCGATGTGGTGATGTTCGTCTACCGCGACGAATACTACAAGGAACGCGAAAAGCCCGGCGATCACGAGCTGGAAAAGATGGCCGCCTGGCAGCAGGTGATGGAGCAGGTGCATGGCAAGGCCGAGGTGATCATCGGCAAGCAACGCCACGGGCCGATCGGGTCGGTAGAGTTGTCGTTCGAGGGGCGCTTTACCCGGTTTGGCAATCTTGCCCGGCCCTGGCAGGGCAACGACAGCAACGGTTATTGACCGGGGCGCAACCGGCCCTTCCAGAGCCGGGGGCCGGTCAAGCGACCCGACCGCGCGCCGGCAGATCGCGGCGCAGCCCTCGGTCGGGGTGCGTTTTGGGCTTGACCGCGACGCGCTGCCTGTCAAGAAAGCGCCATGGCAACAGCATCCCTTTCCATCGACCTTGACGCTCTGGCCGCGAATTGGCGGGCGCTTGACCGCGCCTCATCCTCGGGCGTGCAAACTGCCGCCGTGGTCAAGGCGGATGGATACGGCCTTGGCATCGCCCGTGTCGCCCGGGCACTGGCACAGGCGGGCGCGCGGCGCTTTTTCGTGGCGGTGACCGAAGAAGGGGCTGCCTTGCGTCAGGCGCTGGGGCCGGGGCCGCAAATCTGCATCCTGTCGGGCCACATGCCGGGCGACACCGACATGTTGCATGACCTTGACCTGACGCCGATGCTCAACAGCATTGATCAGGTCACCCGCCAATTGGAATCGCTGCCTGGCCAGCCCTTCGGCGTGCAGCTTGACACCGGCATGAACCGGCTTGGCATGGAAGAGGCCGAATGGGAGGCCGTGGCCCCCTTCGTGCTGGAGGCCGGGCCTGAACTGATCATGTCGCATCTGGCCTGCGCTGACGAGCCGGACCATGCCTTGAACGAGGTGCAACTTGCCACGTTCCACGCGATGACCGATGGCACCGGCGTGCCGCGCTCGCTGGCGGCAACCGGCGGTATCCTTTTGGGGCCGAAGTATCATTTTGACCTGACCCGCCCCGGCATCGGCCTTTATGGCGGCGCGCCCTATGAGGGCGCCAGCCGCGTGGTCACCCTGTCCTTGCCGGTGATCCAGACCCGGATCGTGCAACCCGGTGAGGCTGTGGGCTATGGCTGCAGCTGGACCGCAGACGCACCCACGATGATCGCCACCCTGTCGGGCGGCTATGCCGATGGCTTGCCGCGCAGCCTGTCGAATGCCGCGGTGCTGTGGGATGGCGATATCCCCTGCCCGCTGGTCGGTCGGGTGTCGATGGACCTGATCACTGTCGATATCGGCCATCTGGCTTACGTCCCGCGCAGCCTTGATATCCTTGGCCCGCATCAGACGGTGGATGAATTGGCCACCATCGCCGGCACCATCGGCTATGAGATTCTGACCTCGCTTGGCCCGCGCTACAGCCGCCGCTGCCATGAGGGTGGCGCGTGACCCTGACCAAAGGCTTGCGCGCACTGGGGCGGCCGGTGCTGGCAAGCCTTGCCGCGATTGGCCGCGTCGCGCTGTTTGCGGCGTCGATCATCGGCCATATCCTGCGCCCGCCGTTCTATGCGCGTGAATTCGGCGTGCAACTGCTGCACATCGGCTGGTTCAGCCTGCCTGTGGTTGGCCTGACGGCGCTGTTCACCGGCGGCGCCTTGGCGTTGCAGATTTACTCTGGCGGTGCGCGCTTCAACGCCGAGGCGGTGGTGCCGTCGATTGTCGCCATCGGCATGGTGCGCGAACTTGGCCCCGTGCTGGGCGGGTTGATGGTGGCGGCGCGGGTGGCGTCGTCGATCGCCGCCGAGTTGGGCACCATGAAGGTGACCGAACAGATCGACGCGCTGACCACGCTGTCCACCAACCCGATCAAATACCTCGCCGTGCCGCGGGTGCTGGCTGCCACCTTGGCGGTGCCGGTTCTGGTGGGTGTAGGCGATGCCATCGGCATCATGGGCGGCTGGCTGGTCGGCATCACCCGGCTGGATTTCAACTCGGCCACCTACCTGAAAAACACCATCGACTTTCTAGAAGGCTGGGATATCGGCTCGGGTCTGGTCAAGGGCGCGGCCTTTGGCTTTATCGTGGCGTTGATGGGCTGCTATCACGGCATGACCTCGGGCCGTGGTGCGCAAGGCGTTGGCAAGGCCACCAAATCAGCGGTGGTGGCGGCAAGCGTGCTGATTTTGGCCAGCAATTACATCCTGACCGAGGTGTTTTTCACCTCATGATCGAACTCATCGGCGTCACCAAGGCCTTTGGGCCGAAACGGGTTCTGGCGGGGGTCGATCTGACCATTGCGTCGGGCAAAAGCATGGTCATCATCGGCGGGTCGGGCACCGGCAAATCGGTGCTGCTCAAATGCATCCTTGGCCTGATCGTGCATGATGGCGGCACGATCACGCTGGATGGCCAGGACGTGCGCCGGGCCGAGCGCGATGCCTTTCTGGCCCGCTTTGGCATGCTGTTTCAGGGCGGCGCGCTGTTTGACAGCCTGCGGGTCTGGGAAAACGTCGCCTTCCGCCTGATGCGGGGTGCGACCCGTCACCCCAAGGCGCAAGCGCGCGAGATGGCGATCGAAAAGCTGCGCCGGGTGGGCCTGACGCCGGATGTGGCCGACCTTTACCCCGCCGAACTGTCCGGCGGGATGCAAAAGCGCGTGGGCCTAGCCCGCGCCATCGCCGCCGAGCCCGAGATCATCTTTTTTGACGAACCCACCACCGGGCTTGACCCGATCATGGCCGGTGTCATCAATGACCTGATCCGCGAGATCGTGGTCGAGATGGGGGCAACCGCAATGACCATCACGCATGACATGAGTTCGGTGCACGCCATTGCCGATCAGGTGGCGATGCTGCATGACGGGCGCATCCAGTGGACCGGACCCATTGCCGAAATGGACGCGTGTTCAGACCCTTATGTGCAACAGTTCATCCACGGCCGCGCCCACGGGCCGATCAGCGCCATCCGATAGGCGGGCGGCATGGGCGGGGTGTTTCAGGCCGATCTGACGTTTCTTTTCGAACAGCCGTCGATCTGGCGATCGCTGGTGCAGGTGCTGATCATCACCACCCCGCTGTCCATCGCCATGTCGGGTTTTGCCGCCTTGCGGGTCGGCGACCGCAACGGCGCGCTGCTGATGCTGTGGGTTGTGGTGTATCTGGTCTGGATGCTGTGGCCGCTTCCGCTGCACCCCGAACTGGTCTTGCCGGGGCGCGTGGTCTCGGTGATCGGCTGGTTCTGGCTTGTGGGGGCATGGGCGCGGCGGGTCAACTGGCATCAGCCGCTGCTTTTGGTGTCCAACAGCGTCGTGGTGGCCTTTCTGATCGCGCTGACCCTGACCACCGGCGTTGCCGGCTTGCGCGATGTCATGGGCTGGGATCAGCCGGTCCGACCTGACCTTTCCCCCGACAGCGGCGGACAAGCCCCATGAAGTGGCTGAACCTGAGCCTGCTGGTGCTGTTTCCCATTGCGTGGTTTGCGCCGTTGCTGCGCGCGGGTCTGTTGCCGCTGTTCGGGCTGGATGAGATTTCGGTGATCTCGGGCCTGCAATCGCTGTGGGGCAGCGACCCGGTGCTGGCCCTGGTGGTGACCGGCATGGCAATCTTTGCGCCTTGGGCCAAGACCATCGGCCTGGCCCTGCTTGACTTTGGCTTGCTGTCACCGCGCGCCCTGCCCGCCCTGCATGTTCTGGGCAAGCTGGCGATGGCCGATATCTTCCTGATCGCGCTCTATATTGTCATCTTAAAGGGCATCGGGTTGGCCACGGTAGAGGTGGCCTGGGGCACCTGGCTGTTCACCGGCTGCGTCTTGGCAAGCCTGCTGTTGTCGCATCGCGCCGGAGGGGATGTCGGCCCGGACCAGCCCCCGAGCGACGGGAACAGGGTCGATGCAAGCCGCAAGGCTTGAGGACCGCCCCCAATCCGGGCTAGGGCTGTCGCATGAGCAAAGCGCCCGCCTTTACATGCACCGCCTGCGGTGTTGCCCACAAGAAATGGCAAGGCCGCTGCGACGCCTGTGGGGCGTGGAATTCTGTCGTCGAAGAAGCGCCGCTGTCGGCGGGGCCGAAATCGCTGGGCGGTCGTGGCCGCAGCATCGTGCTGACCGATCTGGCCACCGAAGAGGCCCCGCCGCCGCGCGCAAGTTCCGGCATTGATGAATTGGACCGCGTGCTGGGCGGCGGGCTGGTCGCGGCCTCGGCCATTCTGGTGGGCGGCGATCCGGGCATCGGCAAATCGACCCTGCTGTTGCAAGCTGCGGCAAGTTTCGCCCGCACCGGCCTGAAAGTCATGTATATTTCCGGCGAAGAGGCCCCGGCCCAAGTGCGGATGCGGGCACAACGGCTGGACCTGCAAGATGCCCCCGTCGCCTTGGGGGCCGAAACCAACCTGCGCGACATCCTGACCACGCTGGATGCCGAACGCCCGGCTTTGGCGATCATCGACAGCATCCAGACCATGTGGCTGGATACGGTCGAGGCCGCCCCCGGTTCCGTGTCACAGGTGCGCGCGGCGGCGCATGAGTTGGTGACCTTTGCCAAGAAGCGCGGAGTCGCGGTCATTCTGGTCGGCCATGTCACCAAGGATGGCCAGATCGCCGGCCCCCGCGTGGTGGAACATATGGTCGATACCGTGCTCTATTTCGAAGGCGAGCGCGGCCACCAGTTCCGCATCCTGCGGGCGGTCAAGAACCGCTTCGGACCGGCGGATGAAATCGGGGTGTTCGAGATGACCGGCGGCGGATTGGCGCAGGTCACCAACCCCTCGGCGCTGTTCTTGTCGGACCGTGATCGCCCCGCACCCGGATCGGCGGTGTTTGCCGGGATCGAGGGCACAAGGCCGGTGCTGACAGAGATACAGGCGCTGGTGGCGCCGTCCCCCCTTGGCACCCCGCGCCGCACCGTGGTGGGGCTTGATTCGGGGCGGCTGTCGACGATTCTGGCGGTGCTTGAGGCCCGTTGCGGCATCCCCTTTACCGGGATGGATGTGTTCCTGAACGTGGCGGGCGGCCTGCGCGTCAACGAACCCGCCGCTGACCTGGCAGTGGCCGGGGCGCTGTTGTCGGCACGCGAGGATGTGGCAATTCCGCCAGATATGGTGCTATTCGGAGAAATCTCGCTGTCGGGGGCGCTGCGCCCGGTGGGGCAGACGGAAAACAGGTTGAAAGAGGCCTCGAAACTTGGTTTTCAACAGGCCACCTTGCCGACGCGGTCGAAAACCGCGGGCGGGTCGGGGATGAAACTGCGCGAAATGGCCGATCTTGCGGCTTTTGTGGGCGAGATGTTCGGCGCGGGCTGACGCGCGAAGGAGTGGACGAATGGACGGCTTTACCCTGATCGACGCCGTGGTGGCAGGCGTGATCGTCCTGTCGGCGATCCTTGCCTACTCACGCGGACTGGTCCGCGAGGCCTTGGCGATTGCGGGCTGGGTCGGTGCCGCTGTCCTCGCCTTTGTCTTCGCCCCTGCCGCACAGCCGCTGATCAAGGAACTGCCGGTGGTGGGCGAATTTCTGGGTGACAGTTGCGAATTGTCGATCATCGGCGCTTTCGCGGTGGTCTTTGCCATCGGTCTGGTTATCGCATCGCTGTTCACCCCGCTGTTTGCCAGCGTCGTGCAACGCTCGGTCCTTGGCGGCATTGATCAGGCGCTTGGCTTTCTGTTCGGCGTGGCGCGTGGGGTCATTCTGGTGGCGGTGGCTTTCATCGTCTATGATCGTGCGGTGGCGGCCAACACCGTGCCGATGGTCGACGATTCACGTTCGGCCAAGGTGTTTGCCAGCTTTCAGGAAAATATCGACAAGAACATCCCTGCCGATGCACCGGGCTGGATCGTGTCGCGTTACAATGATCTGACCGCCGTCTGCGCGGCCCCGGCACCCGCCCCGGCGAACTGACCCCGCCGCAGCGCAGCAAATTGAACAACCGTGCCCGTTTTCGGCACGTGACACTTGCGTGACGTTGGCTTACACGAAGGTCATCTGCCATAGACGGAGTCGCCCATGCGCCCCTTCCTGTCCCACCCCTTTGATGATGACAAGTTGAAGGAAGAGTGCGGGATCTTTGGCGTCATCGGCGTGTCCGATGCGGCCAATTTCACCGCCCTCGGCCTGCATGCCCTGCAACACCGCGGCCAAGAGGCTGGCGGCATCGTCAGCTATCACCCCGACCACGGCTTCAACTCGGCCCGCCGCTTTGGCTATGTGCGCGACAGCTTCACCAAGGCCGATGTGATGGACACACTGCCGGGCCAGTTGGCAATAGGCCATGTGCGCTATTCCACCGCCGGGTCCAAGGGCGCGACCGCGATCCGCGATGTGCAGCCGTTCTTTGGCGAGTTCTCGATGGGCGGCTGTGCCATAGCGCACAACGGCAACCTGACCAACGCCACGGCCCTGCGCCGCGAGTTGATCGAGCGTGGCTCGATCTTCCAGTCGTCATCCGACAGCGAATGCATCATTCACCTGATGGCGCGGTCAATCCAGAAGAACCTGTCCGAACGCATCAAGGACGCGCTGCGCGCCTGCGAAGGCGCGTTTTCGGTGGTCGCCATGACCCGCACCAAGCTGATCGGCGTCCGTGACAGCCTTGGCGTGCGCCCGCTGGTGCTGGGCCGGATCTCCGATCACGGCTGGGCGCTGTCTTCGGAAACCTGTGCACTTGACATCATAGGTGCCGATTTCGTGCGCGAGATCGAGCCCGGCGAAATGGTGGTGATCGAGGGCAACAAGGTGACATCGACCCGCCCTTTCAACCCGGCCCCTTCGCGCTTTTGCATCTTCGAGCAGGTGTATTTCTCGCGTCCCGACAGCATCATCGGCGGTCGGTCAGTCTATGAAACCCGGCACCGGATCGGCGTCGAGCTGGCGCGCGAGGCGCCGGTGGATGGCGATCTGGTCTGTCCGGTGCCCGACTCGGGCACGCCCGCCGCCATCGGCTACAGTCAGGAATCGGGCATTCCCTATGCGATGGGGATCATCCGCAACCAATACATGGGCCGCACCTTCATCGAGCCGACCGAGTCAATCCGCAACATGGGGGTGCGGCTGAAACTGAACGTCAACCGCGCGCTGATCAAGGGCAAGCGGGTGATTTTGGTCGACGATTCGGTCGTTCGCGGCACCACCAGCCGCAAGATCAAGGACATGATCCTTGAGGCGGGTGCCGCCGAGGTTCACTTCCGCATCGCCTCGCCCCCCACCGCGTGGCCCTGCTTTTACGGCGTCGATACGCCAGAACGCTCAAAACTCTTGGCCGCCACCATGTCCGAGGAAGAAATGCGGGTCTGGATCGGGGTGGACAGCCTGAAGTTCATCTCGCTGGATGGGCTTTACCGCGCGGCGGGGCAAGCCGCGGGCCGCAACCCCACCGCCCCCAAATTCTGCGACGCCTGCTTTTCCGGCGACTATCCGGTCGCGCCGTCGGACAAGATCGCCCAGGGCTTCGAGATGAAAGCCGCCGCAGAATGAGCATGGGCGTCGCGGCCTATCTTGACGCCCAGCCCCCGAGCAACGCGCCGCCTTGCTCGACCTGCGCGCCCTGTTGCAAAGCCTGCTGCCGGACCATCCTGAGGTGATGTCCTATGCCATGCCGGGTTTTCGTGCGCCGGGGCCAAAGGGCCGCATGATCGTGGGCTACGCTGGCTTCGCACATCATCTGGGGCTTTACCCGCATTCCGGCAGCATCCTGCCAAACATCGACTGCGCCCCGTTCAAGACCTCGAAAAGCGCGGTCCTGTTCACCCCGGCGCGGCCCCTGCCCGCTGATCTTGTCACCACGATTGTCCGGGCGCGGCAGGCCGAGGTCGCGGCCATCCGTCGCTGATGCCTGATCTTGCCCTTTCCTCTTGGCTGAAATACCCCTGCCGGAGGCTCCTGACCCCAGCCCCAATTGCAAAAGGCTTCAGACCATGACCCAGAACATCGCCCTTGTCACCGGTGCCTCGCGCGGGCTTGGCTCGGCCATCGCCGAACAGCTTGCCCTGCGTGGCTGGCATGTGGTCGCGGTGGCGCGCACCGTGGGCGGGCTGGAAGATCTGGATGACCGGGTGAAGAAAGCATCGGCGCCGGGTGCCGTGACGCTGGCCCCGATGGACATTATCGAAGACGATGCGATGCGCCACCTGTGCCGGTCCATCCATGACCGCTGGGGCGGGCTGAAATTCTGGGCGCATACCGCGATCAGGGCCGAGTCGCTGACACCCGCCGCCTCGGTTGACATGAAGGATCTGGACGAATCGGTCGCGGTCAATCTGCGGGCCACCGCGTTCCTGATCACCATGGTGGAACCGCTGCTGCGCGCGGGCAGCGGCACCGCGATGTTCTTTGACGATCCGGTGGCGACGAAAAAATTCGCGGGCACCTATGGGGCCACCAAGGCCGGCCAGATGGCACTGGCCCGCAACTGGCAGACCGAGACGCGCCGCATCGGCCCGCGTGTGCTGGTCGAAACCCCACAGCCAATGCCAACGGCGGTGCGGGCGCGGTTCTATCCCAGCGAGGACCGCAGCCCATTGACCGATGCGCGCGACGAGGCCGCGCGCCTGATCGGGCTTATCTAAGCGCCGCGTCCATCGCTTCCCACAGCGCCTCGGTGGGTTCCACCCCGATCGACAGGCGCACAAAGCCTTCGGGCACGGCGTCGCCCCAGCGGGCGCGACGCTCGCCCGCCGAATGGGTGCCGCCAAAGCTGGTCGAGCGCACCAGATACGGACAACGTTCCAGAAAGCCCTCGGCCACGGTGGCGTCTTTCAGCGTCATGCCGATCAGAAAGCCAAAGCCTGCCATCTGCCGCTGCGACGGCGCAAAAGACGGATCATCAGGCAACCCCGGATAGCGCAGCTTCAGCACCATGGGATGCTCGGCCAACCGCGCCGCGATGACCCCGGCGCTGGCACACATCCGCTCCAGCCGCACCTCCAGCGTCTCAAGGCCGCGATGCACCAACCACGCCTCCATCGCGCCGGGGGTGGCGCCCGACATCCGCCGCCAGTCGCGCACCCGTGCCATGCGGGCCGGGTCGCGGCCCGCGACATGGCCGAACAGCGCGTCCGAATGGCCCGCAGGCGCTTTGGTATCTGCCGCCACCACCAGATCGGCGCCAAGGTCGAGCGGGCGCTGCAACAGCGGCGTCATCGTGGTGTTGTCGACGATCACCACCGCCCCCGCCGCATGGGCGCGCACCACCACATCGGCAATGTCCACCACGTCCAGCCCCGGATTGGACGGCGTCTCCAGATAGACCACCGCCGCCCCGGTGAAATCGGCCGTGGCATAGTCCAGCGTCGGGATCTGCACCACATCGACCCCCAGCGGGGTCAGGAACCCTTCGCTTAGCACCCGCGTCACATAGTAGCCATCGGATGGAATGATCACCCGGTCGCCGGTCTTCAAGGTGGCAAACAACGACGCCGCAATCGCCGCCATGCCACTGGGAAAAGACAGGCACTCGGCGTCTTCCAACAGCGCAAGCTGCGCCTCCACCGCCTCCCATGTGGGGGTGCCGTTGCGGCCATAGACGAAAGCCGCGCCTTGCACATCAGGCAGGTGGTAACTGGTCGATGTGGTCAGCGGCAGCGAGATCGGATCGCCCTTCTCCAACCCCGCGCTGCGGTGGTGCAAAAGCCCGGCCAAACGGCGCTGCATGTCGGTGTCCATGACCTACCCCCTTGTTTTTGTGCAAGGGACAATCGGTTAGTGACTGGGGATTGGCAAGGGTGTGAATTGGAGAGGCTGAAAACGATGGAAGACGGCTTGGAGCCTGAAGCGGACGGTCGGCAAAGCTGAAAGAGGGGAGCGCCTGACCGCCGGGTGGGCGCACCAACAGAAGTTCTGGGCGCTTTATGGTTCAACCACTTCCCACCGAAGTTCTGCTCGAGACGTTAAAATAGCGCCCGCCCGAGGGGGGTGACGAGCGTAAAGAAATCTTCCAGTGGAAGATTTCCGCGAAGAACGCCCGGCCCGTGGCCGGGCCGGGAGGCGGGCGCTGCCCGGCGGCGCTAAAGCGCCTTGATGCAGGGCGAAAGCAAGAAAAGGACTGCGTCCGCTTCGTCCCGCAGAGCAGCCATTCTTGGGACCAAACAGGTCGGCCAAGCAAAAAGCCCCCGCAGAGACCTGCGGGAGCCATTCTTTCGCACATCGTGCCGATCACTCGGCCACAGTGACTTTCGCCATCCGGTCGGGATCATTGACCTCGCCGTTGCTGCCTTCGCCTTTTTTGATCGCGTCAACCACGTCCATGCCCGACACTACGCGGCCGACCACGGTATATTGCCCGTCAAGGAACGGGCCAGGGGCGAACATGATGAAGAACTGGCTGTTGGCGCTGTTGGGGTCGCTGCTGCGGGCCATGCCGACCACGCCACGATCAAAGCTGATCTGCGAGAACTCGGCGGCAATGTCGGGCAAGGATGATCCGCCCATGCCCGCGCGCCCGGTATCGCCCCCTGCCTTGCCGAATTGCACGTCGCCGGTCTGCGCCATGAAGCCGTCGATCACCCGGTGAAACACCACGTCATCATACTGGCCTTCGCGGGCCAGGGCGGTGATCTGCGCCACATGTGCCGGGGCCACATCCGGCAGCAGGTCGATGACGATCTGACCATTGGCCAGGCCCGCGACATCGATCACGAGGTTCGGGCCGGGGCCATCTTCGGCCTGCGCCATCACCGGACCTGCCATCTGGCTGATCGCATATCCACCCACAAGGGCCACCCCCAGGGCGAAGACGCCGCCAGCAATGAAACGATCACGCGACATCGGCAGCCACCCGCACGGTGATCATGCGATCGGGGTTTGCCGGCGGCTCGCCACGGGCGATCTTGTCGACATGCTCCATCCCCGACAGCACCCGGCCATAGACGGTGTATTGCCCGTTCAGGAAATGGTTGTCGGCAAAGTTGATGAAGAACTGGCTGTTGGCGCTGTTCGGGCTGGACGAGCGTGCCGCGCCAATGGTGCCACGGTCATGCGGCAGCTTGGAGAATTCCGCCGGAAGGTCGGGCATGTCCGACCCGCCGGTGCCCGCGCGGCGCAAATTGAAGCCCTTTTCCATGTTGCCATTGGCCACATCGCCGGTCTGCGCCATGAAGCCGTTGATCACCCGGTGGAAACAGACGTCGTCATAGGCCTTGGCGCGGGCGAGTTCCTTCATCCGGGCGGTATGCTTGGGGGCCACATCAGCCAACAGCTCAATCACCACTTCGCCGTCTTTCAGTGTCAGGATGATGGTGTTTTCGGGGTCTTTGATCTCGGCCATGCGGCAGGCTCCTTCGGGTTTTCCTGTCGCCCAACCTAGTCACCAAGGCGGCGCATGAAAAGAGGCAAAGCCGCGCATCGCAGTTGACGCGCAGGCCGTTCCAGAGGAAACCAAGGCAACACAACCACGCAGGAGGCCGAAATGGGCTGGAAAACTCTCGATGATATCGGGTTGGCGGGCAAGACGGTGCTGACGCGCGTCGACATCAACGTGCCGATGGAAGGCGACCATGTCACCGATACGACCCGGATTGACAAGATCAAGCCCACGGTCGAGGACATCATCGCGCGCGGCGGTCGCGTGGTGCTGCTGGCACATTTCGACCGGCCCAAGGGCCGCGTGGTGCCCGAGATGAGCCTTGCGCGCATCAAAGGCGCGCTGGAGGCCAGCCTTGGCCGCACCGTGGTGTTCGGGGCCGATTGCGTCGGCGATGTGGCCGCCAAGGCCATTGCAAAGGCCGCGCCGGGCGATGTCGTCTTGCTGGAAAACACCCGCTTTCACGCGGGCGAGGAAAAGAACGACCCAGCCCTTGCCGCCGAAATGGCCAAGCTGGGCGATGTCTTCGTGAATGACGCGTTTTCCGCCGCGCACCGGGCACATGCGTCAACCGCTGGTCTGGCGCATCTTTTGCCCGCCGCCGCCGGCCGCTTGATGGAGGCCGAGTTGAAAGCGCTGGAAGCGGCGCTTGGCACCCCCGAACGCCCGGTGGTGGCGGTGGTCGGCGGCGCCAAGGTATCAACCAAACTGGACCTGTTGGGCAATCTGGTGACAAAGGTTGACCATCTGGTGATCGGCGGCGGCATGGCCAACACCTTTCTGGTGGCCCAAGGCATCGAGGTCGGCAAATCCCTGGCCGAGCGGGACATGGCCGCGACCGCGCTGGAAATTCTGGAAAAGGCCAAGGCGGCAGGCTGCACCATCCACCTGCCGGTCGATGTTGTGGTCGCGCGCGAATTCAAGGCCCATGCCGCGCATGACGTGGTGGCAGCGGCAGCCTGCCCTGCCGATGCGATGATCCTGGACGCCGGACCGATGAGCGTGGCCGCCATCGTGCGGGTGTTTGAGGCCTCAAAGACGCTGATCTGGAATGGCCCCTTGGGCGCGTTTGAGCTGACACCGTTCGATGCGGCCACCAATGCAGCGGCAAAATCGGCAGCCGCCCTGACAAAAGAGGGCAAGCTGATCTCGGTGGCCGGTGGCGGTGATACGGTATCGGCGCTCAATCAGGCCGGGGCGGCCGAGGATTTCACCTTTATCTCGACCGCAGGCGGCGCTTTCCTTGAGTGGATGGAGGGCAAGGACCTGCCCGGCGTCACGGCGCTGATGGGCTGATCCCCCGGCGGCAGGCCGCCCATGATGGCGGAATGTATAGGGATTTCCCCGTTTTGGGGGATTCCCTTTGCCTATCGGATGTGTCATGTTTTGATCAAGGTTCCGGTCAACCGGACAGCAGAGGCACACAGATGACAGCAGCAGGCACCCGACCCGCGATTGGCGGCATCGTTTACCTGATCCTTGCGGTGATGCTGGGGGGCTATTTTGCCTTTGCCGCCGTGCAGGGCGACTACGGCGTGCTCCGCCAAGTGCAGATCCGCGCCGAGGCGCAGGCCTTGCGCGCCGAACGCGACCTGCTTTACGCCGAATTGTCGCGTATGACCAACCTGACCACCCGCCTGTCTGACCGTTTTCTGGACACCGACCTGCTCGACGAACAGGTCCGCGACGTGCTGGGCTATATCCGCGCCGACGAGATCGTCATTCGCTAAGGTTTACGTCCTTTTGTAGCCAGCACCCCGCTTTGGCGGGGCCTTTTGCGCTGCGTGGTTGACGCAAGAAATTCATGCAACTTTTGTTTTGCCCCTGATTTCTCGTTACGCTATGAATGGTTTAAGGTTAAACTATCTACGTTGCCAACTTTCTGCCCCACCTTTCGCCACCGACGGGAGATTGCCACCATGGTCGCCAAGAAGCCAGCCGATAGGCCGAATGCCTCGAAGGAAGACTTGCTCAAGTATTACCGCGAAATGCTTCTGATTCGACGGTTTGAGGAGAAGGCGGGCCAGCTTTATGGCATGGGCCTGATCGGCGGGTTCTGTCACCTGTATATCGGGCAAGAGGCGGTGGTTGTCGGGCTGGAGGCTGTGGCCAAGGACGGCGACAAGCGCATCACCAGCTATCGTGACCACGGCCACATGCTGGCCTGTGGCATGGACCCCAAGGGCGTGATGGCCGAATTGACCGGGCGCAGCGGCGGCTATTCCAAGGGCAAGGGTGGCAGCATGCACATGTTCTCGAAGGACCGCCATTTCTATGGTGGCCACGGCATTGTCGGCGCGCAGGTGCCCTTGGGGGCGGGGCTGGCCTTTGCCGACAAGTATCTGGGCAATGACAACGTGACCTTCACCTATTTCGGAGACGGCGCTGCCAATCAGGGCCAGGTCTATGAGACCTACAACATGGCCGAGTTGTGGAACCTGCCGGTGGTTTTCGTGATCGAAAACAACCAGTATGCCATGGGCACCAGCATGAAACGGTCAACCAAGTCGCCCTCGATGTGGGAACGCGGTGCCGCCTATGGCATCCAGGGCGAGGCGGTTGATGGCATGGACGTGCTGGCGGTGAAGGCTGCGGGCGAAAAGGCGGTGGCCACCTGCCGCGCCGGCGATGGCCCGTATATTCTGGAAATGATGACCTATCGCTATCGCGGCCATTCGATGTCGGACCCGGCGAAATACCGCACCCGCGAGGAGGTGGACAAGATGCGCAGCGAAAAGGACGCCATCGACCATGTCCGCGATCTGCTGCTGCAAGGCGGGCTGGCGTCCGAGGACGACCTGAAGACCATCGACAAGGACATCAAGGCCCGCGTCAATGAGGCCGCCGAATTCGCCAAAGACAGCCCGGAGCCGCCGCTGGCGGACCTCTGGACCGACATCTACGCCTGACGGGGGGACCGACACATGGCAACCGAAGTATTGATGCCCGCCCTGTCGCCCACGATGGAAGAAGGCACGCTGGCGAAGTGGCTGGTGAAAGAGGGTGACAAGGTCAAATCCGGTCAAATCCTGGCCGAGATCGAAACCGACAAGGCGACGATGGAATTCGAGGCGGTCGATGATGGCATCATCGGCACATTGCTGATCGCCGAAGGCAGCGCCGGGGTAAAGGTCAACACCCCCATCGCGACGCTGCTGGAAGACGGCGAGGCCGCCCCAACGGCACCGCGCGCAGCCCCTGCTGCCGCGAAACCTGCAGCGCCTGCAAGCGACGCGGCACCGATGGCTGCTCCGGCCATCGCAACCGCGCCCCCCGCCCCCGTCGCGGCAAAAGGCTGGCCGCACGCCGATCTGCCCGAAGGCCCGACCAAGACCATGACGGTGCGCGAGGCCCTGCGCGAGGCGATGGCCGAAGAAATGCGCCGCGACCCCAACGTGTTCCTGATGGGCGAGGAAGTCGGCGAATACCAGGGGGCTTACAAGATCAGCCAAGGCCTGCTGGACGAATTCGGCGCCAAGCGGGTGGTTGACACCCCGATCACCGAACACGGTTTTGCCGGCATCGCGGTGGGGGCAAGCTGGGGCGGCCTGCGCCCGATCGTTGAATTCATGACCTTCAACTTCGCCATGCAGGCCATTGACCACATTATCAATTCTGCTGCGAAGACATTGTACATGTCGGGCGGCCAGATGGGCAGCCCGATGGTGTTTCGCGGCCCCAACGGCGCCGCCGCCCGGGTGGGCGCGCAGCACTCTCAGGACTATGCCGCCTGGTATTCCGCCATTCCGGGGCTGAAGGTCTGCATGCCCTATTCGGCGGCAGACGCCAAGGGCCTGCTGAAAACCGCGATCCGCGATCCGAACCCGGTGATTTTCCTTGAAAACGAAATCCTTTACGGCCGGTCATTCGAAGTGCCCACCGACCCCGATTTCACCATTCCGCTTGGCAAGGCATCCATCCTGCGCGAGGGCAGCGATGTCACCATCGTGTCGTTCAGCATCGGCCTGACCTATGCGCTGCAAGCCGCTGAAATCCTTGCAAAAGATGGCATAAGCGCCGAGGTGGTCAACCTGCGCACCCTGCGCCCGATCGACTATGACACCGTGCTTGCCTCGGTGATGAAAACCAACCGCTGCGTCACGGTCGAGGAAGGTTTCCCGGTAGGCTCGATCGGCGATCATCTGGCCTCCACCATCATGCAGCGCGCGTTCGACCATCTGGACGCGCCGGTGGTCACCTGCACCGGCAAGGATGTGCCGATGCCCTATGCCGCCAACCTTGAAAAGCTGGCCTTGACGACGACCGCCGAAGTGGTCGCCGCCGTCAAATCCGTCTGCTACCGGTAAAGGGGGGCACCATGGCAACCGAAATCTTGATGCCCGCGCTGTCGCCCACGATGGAAGAGGGTACGCTGGCGAAATGGCTGGTCAAACCGGGCGATGCGGTCAAATCCGGGCAGGTGCTGGCCGAGATCGAGACCGACAAGGCCACGATGGAGTTTGAAGCCGTTGATGACGGCATCATGGGCCGCTTGCTGATTGCCGAGGGCACCGCCGGCGTCAAGGTCAACACGCCGATTGCCGTGCTGCTGGACGAGGGCGAGGATGCCGCTGCCGCACCGGCCACTGCCCCTGCCCCGGCAAAAACTGCCGTCGCGCCAAGCGCCGAGGTTGCCGCCCCGGCCCCCACCGCCCCGACGGCCCTTGCCCCATCCGGCGCGCGGGTGTTTGCCTCGCCCTTGGCGCGGCGCATCGCCAAGGACAAGGGTCTGGTCCTTGCCAGTGTGACAGGCTCGGGCCCGCATGGCCGCATCGTGCGCGCCGACGTCGAAGGCGCGCAACCTGCTGCAAAAGCCGAGACCGTGGCGGCCGCCGCCCCGGCACCTGCCGCCGCAAAAACCGCCCCGCCCACGGGTATGTCGGCTGAAACCGTGATGAAAATCTATGCCGACCGCGCCTTTACCGAGGTGCCGCTGGATGGCATGCGCCGCACCATTGCGGCCCGCCTGACCGAAGCCAAGCAGACCATCCCGCACTTCTATCTGCGGCGCGAGGTGCAACTTGATGCGCTGATGGCCTTCCGCGCCCAGTTGAACAAAGCGCTGGAAAGCCGGGGCGTCAAGCTGTCGGTCAACGATTTCATCATCAAGGCCAGTGCCTTGGCCCTGCAAGCCGTGCCCGATTGCAATGCGGTCTGGGCCGGCGACCGCATCCTGAAGCTGAAGCCTTCGGATGTCGCGGTGGCCGTCGCGGTTGAGGGCGGGCTGTTCACCCCGGTCCTGCGCGATGCCGAGACCAAGACCCTGTCGGCCCTGTCAGCCGAGATGAAGGATCTGGCCGCGCGCGCCAAGACCAAGAAGCTGGCCCCGCAGGAATATCAGGGCGGCAGCTTTGCCGTTTCCAACCTCGGGATGATGGGGATCGACAGTTTCGACGCCGTGATCAACCCGCCGCATGGCTCTATCTTGGCGGTGGGGGCGGGGGTGACAAAGCCGGTGGTCAAACCCGATGGCACCCTTGGCGTGGCCACCGTGATGTCGATGACCCTTTCGGTCGATCACCGCGTCATCGACGGGGCGCTTGGCGCGCAGTTCCTGCAAGCCATGGTCGAGGCGCTGGAAAACCCGCTGTCGATGCTTGTCTGATCCGGCACAGGGCGTCGTCTGGCGGTGGCAGTGATCCAGATCATGGCCGCGCATGGCGCAGACAGCCCAGAGACGGCGCAAGGGTTTGGGGCCTTGCACCATGCCGCGACTGCGCCGGGTGCGCTGGACACCAAGACCAAGGAATTGATCGCGCTGGCCATCGGCATCTCCAAACAATGCCTCGGGTGCATCGTATTCCACGTCTCTGCCTGCAAGGCGGCCGGTGCCACGTGGGCCGAATTCGTCGCGATGGTCGACGTCTGCATCCTGATGGTCGGCGGACCGGGCTATGTTTATGCCCTAAAGGCACTTGAAGCCTGGGACGCGCTGCCTGCCTGACGCGGGCGGCCGCGTCACTCAGGCAGCACCTGATCCATGGTCAGCGCCGGGTTGGAACACCCGGCCTCTCCGACCATCCGGGCCGGAACCCCGGCCACGGTCACACAACGCGGCACGTCATGCAGCACCACCGACCCTGCCGCAATGCGTGAGCTGCTGCCGACGTGGATATTGCCCAACACTTTGGCCCCCGCCCCGATCAGCACGCCATCGCCGATCTTGGGGTGGCGGTCGCCGTCTTCCTTGCCAGTGCCACCCAGCGTCACCGAATGCAGCATCGACACATCGTCGCCCACCACCGCCGTTTCGCCGATCACGATAGAATGGGCATGGTCAATCATCAGCCCGCGCCCGATGCGCGCGCCGGGGTGGATATCCACGCCAAACGCCTCGCTGACCCGCATCTGCACGAAATACGCCAGATCAATGCGCCCCTGCTGCCACAGCCAGTGCCCGACGCGGTAGGCCTGCACTGCCTGATAGCCCTTGAAGAACAGGATCGGCTGCAAATACCTATGGCAGGCCGGGTCTCGGTCAACCACCGCCATCAGATCGGCCCGCGCCGCCGCCGCCAAAGCCGGATCGTCCTTATAGGCCTGATCCGCAATTTCACGCAAGATCTGCTCGCCCATCTCGGGCGAGGCCAACTTGAAGGAAAACCGGTAGGCAAGCGCCTGCTCCATCGTCGCGTGGTGCAACAGCGAGGAATGGATCATCCCGCCCAACAGCGGATCAGCCCTGATCGCGTCTTCCGCCTCGTCGCAGACGCGGCTCCAGACCGGGTCAATCGGCATCAGTTTGGCCTTGCGCTCGCCCATGGCGGACTCCTTGGTCAGGGTGCTGTCAGCAGGAAATGGATCAAAGCGGGCAGCTATTCAACAGGCCGCCGCAAAAACCCGAAGTCAAACGGGCCGCGACAAGAGGACTTTACATTATAAAGTGTTTCTGTCAACTATTTCCCCAGCTAGTCCGACCGGGCAAGCCATGACACTGATCCATGATAAAGGATGGTTCCATGACACCCCGCCCTGCCCCCTTGGCCCCGCTTGCCGACGACACTCTTGAAATGCTGCGCCAGGCCCTTGCCAGTGCCGCGCCCGGCGATCTTCTGGCGCTGCTGCTCGACCGGCTGGAGGGCCGCAGATGACCGCGCAGTCGTCTGACACGGTCCAGACCGGCACCATTCCGCAGCACGATGCCGAAGCCCTTACCAAAGGCGGGCGCGAGGCGCGTATCGTGTTGAACGGCACAGTCTATTGCCTGCGCATCACCCGCGTCGGCAAACTGATCCTGACGAAATAGCGCAAGGGGTCAGCCCGCCGGGGTCTTGCGCAAGACGGGCCAAAGCGCATCGCTTTGCACCCTTGGATTTGCTGCTTGCACAAATACTCCGGGGGTCCGGGGGCAGCGCCCCCGGGGCCGCGGCACGCGCCAAAGGATCTTGCACGAAAGCCACATCTTTCCCCCCGGCCCGCGCCGTGGCACACTTGGCCCGAACCGGAGGAAGACATGAGCCTGGATGCCCCACCCCGCAAAGCCAAGGATGCCCCCGATCTGGGCCGCTTTGATTGGGAAGACCCGTTCCGCCTGAACGATCAGTTGACCGAAGAAGAGCGGATGTTGCGCGATGCTGCGCGGGCTTACGCGCAGGAAAAGCTGCAACCACGGGTGATCGCCGCCTATCGCGACGAATCGACCGACCCCGCGATCTTCCGCGAAATGGGCAACATGGGCCTTCTGGGCGTCACCATCCCCGAAATCTATGGCGGCTTGGGCGGATCATATGTCGCCTATGGTCTGATCGCGCGTGAGGTAGAGCGCGTCGACTCGGGCTATCGCAGCATGATGAGCGTGCAATCCAGTCTGGTGATGTACCCGATCCATGCCTATGGCACCGAGGCGCAGCGCCTCAAATACCTGCCGAAACTGGCCAGTGGCGCCTGGATCGGCTGCTTTGGCCTGACCGAACCCGATGCCGGGTCCGACCCTGCCGCCATGAAGACGGTCGCGAAGAAAACCGCCCATGGCTACGTCTTGAACGGCGCCAAGATGTGGATCTCGAACGCGCCGATTGCCGATGTCTTTGTGGTCTGGGCCAAGTCCGAGGCGCATGGCGGCAAGATCAAGGGCTTTGTGCTGGAAAAGGGCGTGAAGGGCCTGTCCGCGCCAAAGATCGCGGGCAAGCTGTCGTTGCGCGCCAGTATCACCGGCGAGATCGTGATGCAGGATGTCGAGGTCGGCGAAGACGCGCTGCTGCCACATGTCGAAGGGCTGAAAGGCCCGTTTGGGTGCCTCAACCGCGCCCGCTATGGCATTGCCTGGGGCGTGATGGGCGCGGCCGAGTTCTGTCTGCACGCCGCGCGCGCCTATGGGCTGGACCGCAAGCAGTTCGGCAAGCCGCTGGCACAGACCCAGCTTTACCAGCTCAAGCTTGCCAACATGATGACCGAGATCAGCCTTGGCCTGCAAGGGTGCCTTCAAGTCGGGCGCTTGATGGACGCAGCCCAGGCCGCCCCCGAGATGATTTCGATCATCAAGCGCAACAATTGCGGCAAGGCGCTCGATGCCGCACGCATGGCGCGCGACATGCACGGCGGCAACGGCATTCAGGAAGGCTACCAGATCATGCGCCACATGGTGAACCTTGAAACGGTGAACACCTATGAAGGCACCCATGACGTGCACGCCCTGATCCTTGGCCGCGCCATCACCGGCTTGCAGGCATTTTTCTAAGCAAGGCGCGACTTGCCCCTGACGGTTGCTGGTCGCGCGACGCGACCGGCGGCACGTCTCAAGCCCGCCCCAAAGGACCAACCATGGACCGCGCCGATCTCGTTCACGACAGCTTTCTGCGCCGGGTGGCAGCGGGCGACCTGCCCGCCGGTGCCGCGCCATCGGGCCCGCTGTCGCCCGATCAGGCCCGGCTGGCCTTTCGCGCGGGTTGCCTAAGTCGCGCGCTCGACCGACAGGCGCGGGTGATGCAACGCGCGGGTCAGGGGTTTTACACCATAGGCAGTTCTGGTCATGAAGGCATGGCCGCCGTGGCCCTTGCCCTGCGCGTGGGCGACATGGCCTTGCTGCATTACCGTGATGCCGCGTTCCAGATTGCCCGCGCGCTGACCCTGCCGGGGCAAGACCCGGTCCGGGACATGCTGTTGTCCTTTGCCGCCTCAAGCGAAGACCCTATCTCGGGCGGGCGGCACAAGGTGCTGGGGTCGCGGGCGCTGATGATCCCGCCGCAAACCTCGACCATCGCCAGCCACCTGCCCAAGGCGGTGGGGGTGGCCTATTCGCTGGGGCTGATGCGCAAGCACCGGCCCGAGCATGCGATCATGGACCCGGACTCGGTGGTGATGTGCAGCTTTGGCGATGCCTCGCTCAACCATTCCACCGCGCAAGGGGCGTTGAACGCCGCCGGTTGGGCCGCGTGGCAAGGCGCGCCGTTGCCTGTCCTTTTCGTCTGCGAAGACAATGGCATCGGCATTTCCACCAAATCGCCGCCGGGCTGGGTGCAGGCGGTGCTGCGCGCCCGCCCCGGCCTTGCCTATCACGCCGCCGACGGGCTGGATCTTTACGACACCTATGCCACCGCCCGCGCCGTGGCCGATGACATTCGCCGCACCCGTCGCCCCGCGATCCTGCACCTGCGCACCGTGCGGCTTTACGGCCATGCCGGGGCCGATGTGCCGACGACCTATCTGAGCCGCGCCGAGGTCGAGGCGGATGAGGCCGATGATCCCTTGCTGCATGCCGTGCGCCTGCTGGATCAGGCCGGGGTGATGACCCCAGCGCAGGCTTTGGCGATGTATTCTGCCGCCGCGGATGAGGTGGCCGCCCGCGCCGCCGAGGCCGTCACTCGCCCCCGCCTGCACACGGCGGCTGAGGTGATGGCCAGCATCGTGCCGCCGCCGCGCCCGGCATCGCTTCGCAATGGTCCCTCGCCCGAGGCCCGCGCGGAAATCTTCGGCGCCGATATGAAAGCAATGGACGACCCGCAACCGATGAGCCGCCTGATCAACTGGGCGCTGACCGACCTGATGCTGGACCGGCCCGAGACGGTGCTGATGGGCGAAGACGTGGGCCGCAAGGGCGGGGTCTACGGGGTGACGCAAAAGCTGCTGGCGCGGTTTGGCAGCACCCGCGTGATCGACACCCTGCTGGATGAACAATCCATCCTTGGCCTTGCCATTGGCATGGCGCAAAACGGTTTTCTGCCGATCCCCGAGATTCAGTTCCTTGCCTATCTGCACAATGCCGAAGACCAGATCAGGGGTGAGGCCGCCACGCTGCCGTTCTTTTCGCAAGGCCAATTCAGCAACCCGATGCTGCTGCGCATCGCTGGCCTTGGCTATCAGAAGGGCTTTGGCGGGCATTTCCACAATGACAACTCGCTGGCGGTGCTGCGCGACATTCCGGGGGTGATCGTGGCGGTGCCGTCGCGTGGCGACGAGGCGGCGCTGATGCTGCGCGAATGTGCAAGGCTGGCCGCCGAAGACCAGCGTGTGGTGGTGTTCGTCGAACCCATTGCGCTTTACCCCGCACGCGATCTGCACACCCCCGGCGACGGGCTGTGGATGCAGCGCTATCCAGCCCCGGATCAGCGCATCGGGTTTGGTCAGGTCGGCGTGGCGGGCGATGGCACCGATCTGGCGATCGTCACCTATGGCAATGGCGTGATGCTGGCGCATCAGGCGCTGCCCGTGCTGCAAGACGCCGGGATCAAGACCCGGATCATCGACCTGCGCTGGCTGGCCCCTGTGCCCGAAGCCAGCCTTCTGGCGGCGCTTCAAGGGGTTGGCCATGTGCTGATCGTGGATGAATGTCGCCGGTCCGGCAACGTCTCGGAAGCGCTGATGACCCTGCTGTGTGGGCGGCCCGGGCTGGCCCGCATCACCGCCGATGACAGTTTCATTGCCACCGGCCCCGCCTATGCGGCCACCCTGCCCTCGGCCAGCAGCATTGCCGCAGCGGCACTGGCCGTTTGCGCCGTGTGAACAGCAGCCAGACAGCTCCCTGTCCCGTCGGCACCCGCCACGCTGCCGCTATCCTGCCGCGAAGCGACGAAGGCTTTCGACAAGGGCCGCCTCGTCGAAAGGTTTGATGATCATGCCGCTGGCACCTGCCGCGCGGGCCCGATCTTGCGCTGTGGCGGTGCAGTCGGCCGTCAGCACCACGATCGGCACAAAGGGCGCCACGCTGCCGCTGCGAATCGCGGCCAGCAGGCCAAGACCATCAAGGCGCGGCAACGCCAGTTCTGTCAGCACAAGATCGGGGGGGGCGTCGGCCAAGCGGTCCAGCGCGTCAAGCCCGTCTTCGGCAAGGGTCACCGTGAACCCTGCCTCGGTCAGGGTCTGGCGCAGCATTTCACGCAGGGTCAGCGAGGCATCGACCACAAGGATACGCAGGCTCATGCCGACGCCCCGTCTTGCGACGACGTCGCGCCCTTGTGACCTTTCGGCACCGGGGCTGCGGCGGCTGGTCTGGAGGCGGCGTTGCGCAGGACCCGCCGGCCTGCGGCAAGCGTCAGATGCACACCAGCCATGCTTTGGCTTTGCAGACCCTCGGCATCTGCCGGGGCCAATCGCCTGCCCGCCCCGCCGACACAAGGTGCCACCTTCGCCCCAGGTGACTGCGCCAAGGCCACAGCGGCCCTTTGGACCGGTTCAATCCTGTGCATCTTGCTTCATTCCCGTCGCCCTGTCTGTCAGGACGGCCCGTGCGCCCCTTCACACTGGCGTAGCGGTCAAAGATTGAAACAAGCGTTCAGAGCCGCTTTGAAATGCACGGCATTTGAAACGAATGCGGCCCAAACCCGGGGCGCCAATTCCCCGGGACATTGTTTGCAGTCTGTGACTTGCAGGCCTTCCCCGACAGCGGCGGGCGTCTTGGTCAGTCGGGCTGATACCAGCCCAGCAACTGTTGCAGGCCGATCACCGCCCCCAGACCCATGGCGACCAGCGTGACCGGACCGGACCAGGCCAGCGTCGCAAATGCGGTGATGCCTTGGCCCACCGAGCACCCCATGGCCACCACGCCGCCGACACCCATCAGCACGGCGCCACCGACCTGCCGGCCCAATTCGCGCGGGTCTTCGCAGGCCTCCCAGCGGAACAGGCCGCGCCAGATTGACCCGATCAGCGCGCCGATCATCACCCCGGCAACCGAGCCCACAGAAAAGGTGATCCCCCCGGCGGTCGAGGTCATCAGGAAAATCAGCGTGCGACCCACCGGCGCGGTGAACGACGGCCCCTCGACCGGGACCGCGCCAAAGGTGTTGTCAGCAAGCCACGTGGTGCCGACAAAACACCATCCCACGGCCAGACCCGCGGCAATGCCCCAGCCGATCATGTCGGCGCGCTTGCGCAGCGGTGCATAGGACAGACCCCAGGCAAGGGCGGAAAAAGCAAGGACTAGGATGATGACAATCGCCGGCAGCCCGGTAAGCGCGTTGACATCATGGACAATGCCCTGTGGCCCGGTGGCGTCGGGCTGCGGAAACAGCACCGTGCGCAGCGGCCCAAGCGGCCCCGACAGCGCGACAAACCCAAAGATCCCCATCACCACGACCACCACCAAAGACCGCAGATCGCCGCCGCCAAAGCGCACCAAGGCACCAAAGCCGCAATTGCCCGCCATCGCCATGCCATAGCCGAACACCAGCCCACCGATGATCGACGCCAGCGGATTCCACTGGATTTCGTGGTAAAAACTGGCCGACAGGTCCACCACACCGGCCAAAGCCCCCAGTTGCACCGCCAGAATCGACACGCCCAGCACCACGCCCCAAAGGCGCAGACGCTTTTGGTCCTTGCCATAGGTTGCGGACTCCAACGCCCCCAGCGTGCAGAAATCGCCCAGCCGTGCCGCCAGCCCCAGCACAATGCCGCCCAGCAGACCGATTACTGCGGCCAGAACGCCATACGGGATGTTCTCCATCGCTTGTTTTCCCTTCCCTTCGCCGCGGCGCAACCTGCGGCGGTATCGTCTGCCCGGCTCTCAGGCCGGTTTGCAGAACAATCGTGTCAAAACGCCCAGCGTTTCCTGAACCTTCGGGTCCAGGATCGAATAGAAAATCGCCTGCCCCTCGCGCCGGGCACTGACCATGCCTTCAAAGCGCAGACGGGCAAGTTGTTGGCTGACCACGGCCTGACGCGACGACAGCAGGTTTTCCAGCTCGGTCACGCTTTTCGGCCCCGAGGTCAGGTGACACAGGATCATCAGCCGGCCGTCATGGCCCAAAGCCTTGAGGAAGTTGGCAGCATCCAGAGCATGCGGGATCAGGGCGCAACTTTGCAGCACCTCGTCCGTCTGCGCAAACTTTCCGAATGTATCGCCCAATAGACTGATCGCCCTTACCGGCTGTCACTTCATGCTGACACGAAGCCCTGCGTGCCGCAACGTTTTCACTGCGACGGGGCAGCGTCCTTGATCATCGCGGACAACAGACCCCAGAAGAAATCCTCGCCCGGATAGCCCTCGATCCGGCTGACCTCAACCCCGTTTTGCAGCAGCACGAAAGTCGGGGTAAAGACCGGTGGCGAATTTACAGTGATGCCTTCGGGCAGCTTTGCCCGCAGTTGCACCGGCACCAGCGGGGCTGCCTTGCCCTCGCTGGTCAGCGGATATTCCGGCCCGACATCGGCGTGCCACTGTTCGCAGTAGATGCACCCCGCCTGTTCGAACATCAACAACTGCAATTCGGCCAGCGCAGAACCTGCAAGGCTGGCCGCTATCACGGCGGCAAGGGCGACGGATTTGATGATTTGCATGATTGACGCAGCCCTTGTGATATTGAAATATCCTAATATCTTTTGCCGATAATGGCAATCGGGCGCTGTCAGGGAGGACAGATGCTTGATATCAGCTTTGGGGGCGCGGCCCTCGCGGGACTTTTGTCCTTTCTGTCCCCCTGCATCTTGCCGATGGTTCCGTTCTACCTGTGCTACATGGCCGGGTTGTCCATGCAAGAGTTGCGCGCCGATGGTGGCATTCCGGCGGGCATCCAGCGGCGGCTGGTGGTTCAGGCCATGGCCTTTGCCCTTGGGGTGACCACGATCTTCGTGATGCTGGGCCTGGGTGCCACCGCCCTTGGTCAGGTGTTCTTGCAATGGCGCGAGACCCTGTCCTGGGTCGCGGGCGGCGTTCTGATCGTGTTCGGCCTGCATTTCCTTGGCATCCTGCGCATCGGCTTTCTGTATCGTGAGGCCCGGATCGAGACCGAGGCCAAGCCCACCACGCTGGTTGGTGCCTATGTCATGGGCCTTGCCTTCGGCTTTGGCTGGACACCCTGCGTCGGCCCGGCGCTGGCCGCGATCCTGATGGTGGCCAGCGGCATGGGCGATCTGTGGCGCGGCGGGCTTTTGTTGCTGGTCTACGGCCTGTCGATGACCCTGCCCTTTGTCGTGGCGGCGCTGTTTGCCCGGCCGTTCCTGTCCTGGGTCAGCCGTCACCGCAGCGCGCTTGGCTATGTCGAAAAGGTCATGGGGGCGATGCTGATCATCTTTGGTTTGCTGATCGCGACCAATTCGGTCAACCTGATCGGCGATTGGCTGATCCGAAATTTCGACTGGAGTGCCACCTTGAAATGACGCCCGAGGGAGGGGCTGATGCCATGATGCGAAGTGTTCTTGCGATTGCCGCCGCCGCCTTTCTGGCGCTGCCCGCACTGGGGGCCGAGTTGGGCGACGATGGCCTGCACAAGCCCGACTGGCTGCGCGACACCTTCAAGGACCTGCGCGAAGATCTGGCCGAGGCCAATGCGGAAGGCAAACGCCTGCTGATCACGGTCGAGCAGCGCGGCTGCATCTATTGCACCGAAATGCACGAAAAGGTGTTTCCCGACCCCGCGGTCGACGCCCTGATCCGCGAGCATTACTTCGTCGTCCAGATGAACCTGTTCGGCGATGTCGAGGTGACGGACTTTGACGGCACCGTGCTGCGCGAAAAGGACATGGCGGTGCGCTGGGGCGTGATGTTCACGCCAACGCTGATCTTTTTGCCCGAGGTGATTCCCGATGGCAAGACTGCGGCAGAATCAGCCGTGGCGATGATGCCCGGCGCTTTTGGCATCGGCACCACAACCGCGCTTCTGACATGGGTGCGCGACCATGTCTATGAAAACGGCGAGCACTTCCAGAAGTATCTGGCCGAGCAGAGTCAGCTTAAGAACTGATGGCAAATACCTGAAAAATTTGGACTTAAAGGAATATTCATGGATCGCTATATTTCTATTGCCTACGACCGTATACCGGGGTTATCGTCTTAACAGGGAGTGATCAGGGAGGATCGCAATGACACGTCAGCTTATGCTGGTGACCTTGGCGGCAATGGCCGCCGCAACGCCTGCAATCAGTGAAATCGCCCCAACCGCCGTGGCCTACACCGAGGGGAAGATTTCCGAATCATTGACCGGCACACCGGGTGATCCGGTCGCTGGACTGAAGGTCATGACCACCAACGCCTTGGGCAACTGCGTGGCCTGCCATGTGATCGCAGCACTGCCCGATGTGCCATTTCAGGGCAACATCGGCCCGGCGCTGGACGGTGTGGCAAGCCGCTACGATGAAGCCCAGCTTCGCGGCATCGTTGCCAATTCCAAATTGACGTTCGAGGGCACCTTCATGCCCGCGTTCTACAAGACCGATGGGTTTGTGCGCCCAGGCAACGCCTACACTGGCAAGGCACCCGAAGCCGACCTGCCGCCGATCCTGACCGCACAGCAGATTGAAGACGTCGTGGCCTATCTTGTCACTCTGAAAGAGTGACGGCCCATAGATCAGAGGAGAAGACAATGAACCTTTCCAGACGAGACGCCCTTTGGGTTGGCCTTGGCGGTCTTGCCGCAGCCGCCCTGCCCGGTTCGGTCATGGCCGCAACCAATGACGAGCTGATTGCGGCTTTTGCTGCTGGCGGCGCTGAAGGCACCGGCACGTTCACACTGACCGCCCCGGAAATCGCTGAAAACGGCAACACCGTTCCCGTGTCGTTCGACGCACCCGATGCCGTTGCCGTGATGCTGCTGGCCACCGGCAACCCGGAACCGGCTGTTGCAACCTTCACCTTCGGCCCTGCCGCTGGCCGCCAGATGGCTGCCACCCGCATCCGCCTTGCCAAGACCCAGGATGTGGTTGCCGTCGCCAAGATGGCAGACGGGTCGATCCTCAAGGCACAAACGACCGTCAAGGTCACCATCGGCGGCTGCGGCGGCTGAGTCAGAGATCAGGAGAGAAAAAATGGCAGATGATGCAAAACCCCGCGTGAAAGTTCCCAAGTCGGCTGCGGCTGGTGAAATTGTCACGATCAAGAGCCTGATTTCGCACAAGATGGAATCGGGTCAGCGCAAGGACGCCAAGGGCGAATTGATCCCTCGGTCGATCATCAACCGCTTCACCTGCGACTTCAACGGCGTGAACGCCATTGACATCGCGATTGATCCGGCCGTGTCGACCAACCCCTACTTTGAATTTGACGTAAAAGTGGACGCGGCGGGCGAGTTCAAGTTCACCTGGTATGATGACGATGGCTCTGTCTACGAAGAGAGCAAGACCATCGAAATCGCCTGATCGCTTCGCAGAAAACTCGAGGGAGGAGAGACGTATGCGTGAGCACATGATCAAGACACTGGTGGCCTCGGCCGCTTTCGGCCTTGCCCTGACGGGCATGGCCTATGCCGAGCCGGTGGATGACAAGCTGGTGATCGAAGGCGAAGAGGGCACGCTTGAACTCGTGACCTCGACCAAGGCCCCGGATCACCTGCAAGAGGTGATGGACACCATCTATTCCGGCTGGCACTACCGCGAAGACGACACGCGCGCGATGCAGAAAGACGACTTCGACAATCCGGCCATGGTGTTTGTCGACCGTGGTCGCGATCTGTGGAACAAGGCCATCGGCAAGAACAGCGAATCCTGCGCCGGCTGCCACAATGGCCCGGAAAGCATGAAGGGCCTGCGCGCCGTGACCCCCCGGGTTGACGCAAAGACCGGCAAGCTGATGACCATCGAAAACTACGTTGACGCCTGCGTGACCGAACGCATGGGTCTGGAGGCCTGGGGTTGGACCGGCGACAAGATGAAGGACACGCTTGCCCTCATCTCGATGCAGTCGCGTGGCGAAGTCGTAAATGTTGCCATTGACGGCCCGGCCGCCCCGTTCTGGGAAAAGGGCAAGGAAATCTACTACACCCGCTTCGGGCAGTTGGAGATGTCTTGCGCGTCCTGCCACGAGGAAAACCAGGGTCTGTTCATCCGCTCGGACCACTTGAGCCAAGGCCAGATCAACGGCTTTCCAACCTACCGTCTGAAAGACGCAGGCATCCTGTCGGCACAGCAGCGTTTTGTCGGCTGTGTGCGGGACACCCGCGCCGAAACCTTCAAGCCCAACTCGGATGAGTTCAAGGCGCTGGAGCTTTACGTCGCCTCGCGCGGCAACGGCCTGTCGGTTGAAGGCGTGTCGGTGCGTCACTGACCAAAACACCGGCCTCCGCTGCACAAGCGGGGGCCCCCCTTTCCGCCACCTGTTTGGCACCAACACACTCTGACACTGGACAATCGGCCAACCGCGTTTTGCGCGCCCGAGATACGTCCGCCTGATCGACCAAGGAGAGACCAATGATTTCCCGGCGTGAGTTCCTGCAAGCCAGCGTGGCGGCTTCGGCCATTGTCGGCCTGTCAGGCTTTGGCAACTGGTCGAAACTGGCCGCACAGCAGGCTTTGACGCAGGACCAACTGCTGCAATTCGATGATTTCGGCAACGTCACGCTGATCCACGTCACCGACATTCACGCCCATCTGAAACCGATCTGGTTCCGCGAGCCGGAATGGAACGTCGGCATCGGCCCTGCCAAAGGCGTGCCACCGCATGTCGTCGGCAAGGACTTCATCAAGATGTTCAACCTGACGCCGCAATCGCCCGAAGCCTATGCGCTGACCTATGAAGACTTTGTCGCCTTGGGCAAGACCTATGGCCGCATGGGCGGCATGGACCGGGTCGCAACCGTGGTGAAATCCATCCGCGCCGCCCGCCCCGACGCGCTTATCCTTGATGGCGGCGACACCTGGCACGGCTCGATGACCAGCTATCTGACCAAGGGTCAGGACATGGTCAACGTGATGAACGCGCTTGGCACCGAAGCGATGACCAGCCATTGGGAATGGACCTTCGGCACCGAGCGGGTCAAGGAAATCGTGGAAACGCAGTTGAAATTCCCCTTCCTGGGCGCAAACATCTTTGACGCCGAATGGGATGAACCCGCGTTCGAGCCTTACAAGATCTTTGAGCGGACCGGCACCCGCATTGCCGTGATCGGGCAGGCCTTCCCCTATATGCCGATCGCCAACCCGAAGTGGATGTTCCCGGAATACAGCTTTGGTATCCGTGAAGAGCGGATGCAGGCGGTGGTGGACGAGGTTCGCGCCGAGGGGGTGGATCTGGTGGTCTGCCTGTCGCACAACGGCTTTGACGTGGACCGCAAGATGGCGGGCCGGGTCAGGGGCATCGACGTGATCCTGACCGGCCACACCCATGACGCCATCCCAGAGCCGGTTCTGGTCGGCGAGACGATCCTGATCGCGTCCGGCAGCCATGGCAAGTTCGTGTCCCGCGTCGATCTGGATGTGCGCGACGGCAAGATGATGGGCTTCCGCCACAAGCTGATCCCGATCTTCTCGGACGTGATCACCCCTGATGCCGACATGGCCGCGCTGATCGACGCCGAGCGCGCGCCCTATCTGGCCGATCTGGAAACCGTGGTCAGCACCACCGACAGCCTGCTGTATCGCCGTGGCAACTTTCAGGGCACCTGGGATGACCTGATCTGCAACGCGGTGATGAGCGAGCGCGACACCGAAATCGCGATGTCGCCGGGCGTGCGCTGGGGGGCAAGTCTGATGCCGGGCGACAATATCACCCGTGAAGACA
>JAFGXY010000073.1 GCA_016936395.1 Paracoccaceae bacterium
CCGTCTGCGACCTCTTCACCGAAGACGAATGCCTCAACTACTTCATCGCCGCAGGATACAAACCCGATTGGGCGTGACACGCTCTAGTTGGCGGCCGAGAAAAGGGTCATGCCGGGATCGTTGGGCGCCGCGAGCCAGACCCGCTCGACCCCATCTGTGTCCAATGTGCGCTTCCGGATCGCATAGGTCCGATCAGGGTTCATGCGACAGTCGTGGACATTGTCTGCGGCGCATTCCCAGCGTTGCACAAAGCCCTCGACGAGCAAGTCAAACCCGTGCGCACCAAGGCAGATATAGTCGCCCTTGACCGGAATCTGGCGATTGTCGCTGCCCATGAAACTCCAGTAAACAGCGACGCGATCAGCAGGCACCGCCGCATCGGGACAGACCGGATTGCCGCCCGGCCCGGTCAGGTCCGAACCATCGCCACGCCTCACGGCAGCGCGCAACGCCTCGCGCCTTGCTTGCAAGGCTTCGGCATCGGCGCGAAGTTCGTCCAGCATCCGGTCGATGATGGCAAGGTTCTCCGCCTCGCGGGTGCGCAGCGGTTCCCCCATCCTGCGAAGCCGGTCAAGCACCAACTCGCGATCAAGGCCGCTCTGCCGAAGCCCCTCCACCACCATCTGCTCGAACGGCGACAGCGCGTCAAGATAGACCCGGTCAAGACCCAAAACCGCGATGCGGCCCATGATCCGGTCGACCCATGCCGCCGCCTCGACCAAGGTCATCTCCGTAACCGGCCCGTCAATGCCACCAAACAGGATCAGATCGCGGTTCTCGGCGCGACGCGCAGCGACCTCACGGTCTGCAAGCAGATCAGCCTCGGCACGGACCAATTGCTCATAGCGTGTGTCGAGTGACCCAATGCTTTCCTGTGCCGACACCGGCAAAGCGAGCGCCATCGCCAGCAAAACCACAGTCAGAACCCTCGGAAACGACGAGTTCAGCATGACGGTTCCCTCCCGGGCGACTCGCATTGCGTTCAGCGTAATGCAGGACGAGCACTGTGGAGAGCCCGGTTTCGAAGGCGCGGCAATCAACCGCGGATAAAAGGCAACTGGGAACGTTCAAGGCAGCAACCCGCCCGCTGCTTGGACAGGCGAAACGCCCATCATCCCACAACGCAGGGCGCGAAATCCGCGGCAGCGCCCGCTTGCGTCATTGGAGCGGCACCAGCGCATTCCCGGCCCGGGTGTCGCGCCCGCCGCCCGTCTCGCGATCATCGCGCCGGGCGGTGCGGTCTGGCCGGGCCGACACGGTGAACGCATCACGGTTGTCGCGGGCCAGCATCTGGTGGGTGATCGCGCCGCCCGGCCCCAGGCCTTGAACTGATGCGGCGGATGCCCCCTCATCTTGGGTCCGACAAGACCATTTTGGCACAGTCTATGGCATCGAATGGAGGTATCTTCTGCATCCGTCAATGGGTGTGGCCGCCAATCTCTGCCGACACGCGCAAACGATATGCCCCCATGAAGATCGGCGGAGGGTGATCGGCACTTTCTCTTTCCGGAAAATATCCCGGGGTGAGCCGCAGGCGAGGGGCAGAGCCCCTTTTTGGCGCAGGCCAGGCGCCCGGCCCCGCAGTTGCCTTCCCCCAGGCGCCCGGCCCCGCAGTTGCCTTCCCGCAGTTGCCTTCCCCCAGTCGCTTTCCTGCAAGAGTGGGGCGCCTTGTCAGCACATCAATCGGGCAAAGGCGTGTTTCAACCGGAACAGCCCGCTGACCCAGCCCCTGCCGCGCCCCCTCAGGCGACCAGCGCCTCGGCCTTTTTCAGATCGACGCTGACCAATTGGCTGACACCCTGCTCGGCCATGGTCACGCCAAACAGCCGGTCCATCCGGGCCATGGTGACGGCGTGGTGGGTGATGACCAGAAACCGCGTGTCGGTGCGGCGGGTCATCTCGTCCAGCATGTCGCAAAACCGCGTGACGTTTGCGTCATCCAGCGGCGCGTCCACCTCGTCCAGCACACAGATCGGCGCAGGGTTGGCCAGAAACACGCCAAAGATCAGCGCCAATGCGGTCAGGGTCTGCTCTCCGCCCGACAGCAGTGACAGCGTGGCCAGCTTCTTGCCGGGCGGCTGGCACAGGATCTCCAGCCCCGCCTCAAGCGGATCATCGGATTCAACCAGCACCAGACGCGCCTCGCCGCCGCCGAACAAGTGGGTGAACAAGGCGGCAAAGTTCTGGTTGACCTGTTCAAAGGCGGTCAGCAGCCGCTCGCGGCCTTCGCGGTTCAACCCGGCGATCCCGGCGCGCAGTTTCTTGATCGCCTCTTCCAGATCGGTCTTTTCCTTCAGCAGCGTGGCGTGTTCACCTGCGACCGTCGCCATGTCTTCTTCGGCCCGCAGGTTGACCGCCCCCAAGGCCTCGCGCTGGCGTTTCAGGCGCTGCACCTCGATGTCCAGCGCTTCGGCATCGGGCATCCGGTCGGGGTCGGTCGACAGGATGGTCAGCAGGTCGGCGGGGGTGCAATGGGCCTCTTCTGCGATCCGCTGGGCCGCGACGGCCACGGTTTCGCACGCGGCGTCATTGCGGGCCTCGGCGCGGGCACGGGCCTCGCGCGCCTCGCCGTTCAGCCGCTCGGCCTCGCGTTCGGCCAGTTGCGCCTCACGAAGGGCCGTTTCGGCAGCCGTCAAGGCATCGCCGGCTTTGCGGCGGCGGCTTTCGGCACCATCGATGGCGTCGGACAAGTCCTCACGTCTGGCGGCAAGCTCTTCCGGGGCGGCAATGGCCTCGGCCAACTCGTCTTCGGTGGCGGCGCGGCGCTCTGCCAACTCGGCGCTGCGCTTTTCCGCGGTTTCCAGCCGGTGCCGCCAGCCCGACAGTTCCTTGCTGGCCTCTTGCCGACGCCTGACCCGCGCCTCGCCTTCCCGGCGCAGTTCGTCATGCGACGATCTTCGGGCCAGCATGGCAAGGCGCGCGGCCTCGACCGCGACCCTGGCAGCTTCCATCCGGTCACGGGCAGCCTCCAGATCAGGCAGGTCTTGGACTGCGGCCTCTGCCTCGCGCAGACGCAGGCGGGTGGCCATCGCCTCATCCTCGTGCCGCGCCACCGCCAGACGCGCGGCCTCCAGCTTGCCTGCCGCGATGGAGGCGTCGGCCTCGGCGCGGGAAGCGGCGCGGTTGGCGTCGGACACCCGGGCATCGGCGGCACGGCGGGCATCGCGGGCCATCTGCTCGGCACGGGCCAGATCGGCAAGGCGAGCTTGCAACGCCTCATGCGCAAGGCGCGCCCCGTCGGCACGGGCGACGACCTGTTCAAGGTCCAGCTTGACCTGCACCAACCGATTAAGCTGTTGCAGGCGGGCGGCAGCGGCGGACGGCGCGTCTTCGGCCGACGCCCGATACCCGTCCCAACGCCACAGATCGCCCTCAAGGCTGACCAGCCGCTGACCGGGGCGCAACATGGCTTGCAACCCTGCCCCCTGATCCCGCGCCACAAGGCCGATCTGGCCCAGACGGCGATCCAGCACAGCAGGCGCGCCGACATGGCCTGCCAAGGGCATGACGCCAGCCGGCAGCGGGGCCACATCGTCATATCCCGGCAAGACGGCCCAGCCTGACCGCGCATCCAGCCCCACTTCAGGCGCGCGCAGGTCATCGGACAGCGCCGCGCCGAGCGCCTTTTCATAGCCCGGTTCGACCGTCAGCCGGTCCAACACCTGATGCCCGGCCCGGGCCTCCCGCTCTACCAGCCGCGCAAGGGCCGCGACTTCGGCGCGCAGGGCATTGGCCTCGCCCTCGGCTTCGCCGCGCGCGGCACGGGCTTGGGCTTCCCGGCCCTGCGCTTCGGCGCGGGCGATTTCGGTCTCGTCCAGCACCTCCTCGGCGGCTTCGGCCAAGGCTATTGCGTCTTGCTGGCCCTCGGTCGCGGCGGCGTGGGCCTCTGCCGCCGCATCCAGCGCAGCCTGCGCAACGCAGACAGCGTCGCGGGCGCGCGCGGCCTCAGCCTCGGCCCGGTCCAGCGTGGCGCGGGTATCGGACAGCAGGCGCTGCACCGATTGGTGCCGTGCCGCCAGCCGGGCCGAATCTTCGGTGGCTTCACTCAGCAGGGTTTCGCGGTCCGAAAGGATGGCCCCCGCTTCGCGCGCGGCCTGCGATGCCTCGGCCAGCCGGTCGTCATGCCCGTCATGGGCGCGGGCAAGCTGCTCCACCTCCCATTCCAGCCGGGTGATGGTTTCGCCCGCATCGCGGTTCAGACCGGCCTCGCGCTCCATATCACGGTCAAGCTGTGCGATCCGCTGCCGCAGCGTTTCGATCAGCGCCAGTGCCCGCGCCTCTTGATCGCCCAAGGCATCGCGTTGCAGGACCAGACGTTGCAGAATGGCAGCGGCGACCGCCTCTTCGTCGCGCTTCGGGGGCAAGTCGCCTTCGGCAGCCTCGCGCGCCTTGGTGGCGGCACGCGCGGCGGCATCGGCACGGCCCGCCGCGATCAGCCGGTCGCGCAACTGCGCCTCGGCCTCGGCGCGGGCGGTTTCAGCCTCGCGCCAGCGGCGGAACAGCAGCATCCCTTCGGCGCGGCGCAACTCTTCGCCGATTTCCCGGTAGCGCGCCGCCTGCCGGGCCTGACGCGTAAGGGTGGCCACTTGCTGCGCCAGCCCCTCCAGCACATCATCGACGCGCAGCAGGTTCTGTTCGGCCCCGGTCAGCTTCAGCTCGGCCTCGTGCCGCCGGGCGTAAAGGCCCGATATGCCCGCCGCTTCCTCAAGTATCCGCCGCCGCGCCTTGGGCTTGGCGTTGATCAGTTCCGCAATCTGCCCCTGCCGCACCAAGGCCGGGGAATGTGACCCGGTCGAGGCATCGGCAAACAGCATCTGCACATCGCGTGCCCGCACATCGCGCGAATTGGCCTTGTAGGCCGATCCGGCATCGCGGGTGATCCGGCGCACGATCTCGATGGTGTCGGCGTCGTTGAAGCCGGATGGGGCCAGCCGGTCCTGATTGTCGATCACCAGACTGACCTCGGCAAAGTGCCGCGCACCACGGGTGGCGGCCCCGGCAAAGATCACGTCCTCCATCCCGCCGCCGCGCATCGCCGTGGGGCGGTTTTCCCCCATGACCCAGCGCAGCGCTTCCAGCAGGTTCGACTTGCCGCAGCCATTGGGGCCGACCACGCCTGTCAGCCCCTCATGGATCACCAGATCCGTGGGGTCGACAAAGCTTTTGAAGCCGTTCAGCCTGAGCCGGGTAAACCGCACCTGTCCCCCACGAGTCGCAATGCAACAGTTGTCCCGCAGGACGGGGGGGCAAGTCAACAGGTGTGCCGCAGCCTATGGCAGCCAAAGTCGGCTTATCCCCAATATCTTGATTTTTTTCCGCACAGCGATCTGGCCAGCCACCAGCCGCGACAGATTGGCTTGGGCCGTGACCGGGGCCGTGGGCGGGGTTGACTTGAAAGACCCGCTTCACATATTCAAAAAACTGCATTTGAGTTGGAGTCTGCGATGTCAACCTTCACCCGTCCCGCCGATACCTGGTCCCCGCCCTATTTTCTGGCTGCGCTTGGCGCGGGCGGTTTGGCCGTCACGTTCTTTTTGTGGCTTTACATGTGGGTGCCGCACCCCGGCCAGCCGGTGCCGATCTTCGAAGATGTGGTGCGGTTGTGGGGCAACGGTAACCCCGTGCAGCAGGCCATGATCGTCGGGGCCTACTTGGGTCTTGCGTTTTTTGCGGGTCTGCATGTCAAGCACCTGATCTGGAACCTTGGCCGCTATGCCGCCTTCAAGCGGACCCCGGCCTTTGCCAAGGTGCAAAATTCCAACGCCGGGGCCAGCCTGTTCAGCCTGCCGCTGACCCTTGCAATGACGATCAACGTCGGCTTTTCCGTTGGCCTTGCCTTTGTGCCGGGGTTGTGGGGCGTGGTCGAATACTTGTTCCCGCTGGCGCTGATCGCCTTTGCCGCGGTTGGCATCATGACCTTGCGGATGATGGGCGCGCATCTGGCCCGGATGTCGGTGGCAGGGGCCTTTGACATGACCAAGGCCGGGTCTTTCCTGCAAATCCAGCCCGCCTTTGCGCTTGGCATGGTCGGCGTCGGAATGGCCGCCCCCGCGGCGATGTCGACCTCGGCCACCACGGCGGGCATCGCGCTGATCCTGTCCACTTTGCTGCTGGTGATCTCGGTGATATGGGCCGTGATCGGTGTCGTGCTGGGTCTGGCCGCAAAGCTGCAACATGGATCGGACGCCGATCAGATCCCGTCGCTGATGATCATCGTGCCGGTGACCACGGTGCTGGGCATCCTGTTGCTGCGGCAGAACCACGGGTTGCATGTGCATTTCGGTGTGCATGGCGCTCCGGGCGATGACTTGTGGATGCTCACGGCCCTGCTGGCGCTGCAAATCGCCTTTCTGGGCTTTGGTTGGTCGGTTCTGAAGCACCATGATTACGCGTCGCGCTTCATGTGGGGGGCCAAGCCCTCGGCCAGTGCCTATGGCCTGATCTGCCCCGGGGTGGCGTTTTCGGTGCTGCTGCAATTCTGGATCAACAGCGCGCTGGTGGGCGCCGGTCTGATCGCCGAATTCAGCGTTGCCTATTGGGCACTGACCAGCGTGTCGGTTCTGGCCCAGTTTGCCATGGTCGTGCTGCTTCTGGCCCTGAACCGGCGGCACTTTTCGGCCATGCAGGCCACCGCCGTGCCGGCCGAATAGGTCCTGCGGACACTCCCGCCAAAGGGGCAGCAATCGGGGGCAGCAATTGGGGGCAGACCGCAGGGTCTGCCCCTTTTGCTTTGCGCGCAAAGCGCCTAGGCTTTGACCAAACAACCAAAAGGTCGCCGCCATGCTGCACGCCCTGACCGCTTTGCTGCTATGCCAACTGGTGGGTGAGGCCGCCACTCGCAGCCTGTCGCTGCCGCTGCCCGGCCCGGTGCTGGGCCTTGTGCTGATGCTGGCACTGTTGGTCAGCTTTCCGCGGTTTGCAGCGTTGATGCGGCCCGTGGCACAGGGCATCCTTGCGCATCTGTCGCTGCTGTTCGTGCCCGCGGGTGTGGGCGTGGTGGGCCATCTGGCAACGCTGGGCGGCCAGACCATGGCACTGATGCTTGCAGTGGTCGGGTCCACCGTCCTGTCGATCGCGGCGGGGGCCGTGACCTTTGCCGCCGTGGCGCGGTTGACCGGCGCGCGCGATGACTGAGTTTGCCGAAATCTGGAGCTATCTGTCGCAAGGCCCGCTGTTGTGGCTGACCGCCACGCTGGCGGCCTATGCTTTGGGCGATGCCTGCTTTCGCGCCGCCGGGCGCAATCCGCTGGCCAACCCGGTGCTGATCTCGGTGGTGGTGCTGGCCGCGCTGTTGTGGCTGACGGGCACCACCTATGCCACCTACTTTGCCGGCGCACAGTTCGTGCATTTCCTGCTGGGGCCCGCCACCGTGGCGCTGGCCCTGCCGCTTTACGACTCGCTCCCGCAACTGCGCCGTGCCCTGTTGCCGGTGCTGGCCGCCCTGATCGTCGGCTCACTGACCGCGGCCTTGTCGGCCCTTGCCATTGCGCATGCGTTTGGCGTCTCGCCCGAGGTTCTGGCAGCACTTGCCGCGAAATCCGCCACCGCCCCGGTGGCCATCGGCATTGCCGAACGGATGGGCGGATCACCCACCCTGACGGCCATGCTGGTCATCCTGACCGGCGTCACCGGCGCGGTGGTGGCCACCCCGGTATTGAACGCCCTTCGACTGAAAGACTGGCGGGCGCGCGGCTTTGCGGTTGGCGTCACCAGCCATGGCATCGGCACCGCCCGCGCCTTTCAGGTCCATCCCACCGCCGGGGCCTTTGCAGGGCTGGGAATGGCACTAAATGCCATTGCGACGGCCCTGATCGCCCCCTTTGCCCTTTCCCTGTTTCAGTAAGGCCCATCCCATGACCCCAACCCTGCTTGGCCTGTGCGGATCGCTTCGCACAGCCTCTACCAACCGTTTGCTGATGCATCAGGCCGCCCGCGCCTTCGGTGCCTGCACCTTTGTCGAAGGCAATCTGCGGCTGCCGCTTTATGACGCCGACCTTGAGGCGCAGGGCCTGCCGCCCGAGGTGCAAACCCTGTCCGACCAGATCGCCGCAGCCGATGCCGTGCTGATTGCCACGCCGGAATACAACAAGAACCTGCCCGGCGGCCTGAAGAACGCCCTCGACTGGGTCAGCCGCACCAAGGGCGCGCCATGGCGCGACAAACCCGTTGCCATCATCTCGGCCACCTCTGGACGCGCTGGCGGAGAGCGCGCGCAATATTCGCTGCGTCATTGCCTGACGCCGTTCCGCCCGCGTGTGCTGCCGGGCCCCGAAGTGTGTATCGCCAATTCCAGCGCAGCGTTTGATGCGGACGGTCATTTGCAAGACGACCTCTCGCAAAGACTGCTGGCCGAGTTGATGCAGCTTCTGCGCTCCGAAATCGCCCGCTGATTTCCTCTTGGTCCAAATACCCCGGGGGTCCGGGGGCTGGCCCCCGGGGACTGCCGCCTCGCACAACGTCTAGAGCGAAGCCTCGACCCGGAAACTGTCAGGGATAGTGTCCCGGCCGTCCAGTGCCAGATCGACCATCACCTGTGCCACCTTCGGGGCCATGCCAAAGCCGATCTTGAAGCCGCCGTTGGCGATGAAATGCCCTTGCCGCCCGGGCCATGGACCCAGCATTGGCGCGCGGCTGCGGGCGCGGGGCCGCAGCCCGGCCCACATCTCCAGCACCCGGCCATGCGCCAGCACCGGCATCAGCGCCATGGCCTTGGCCAGCAGCGCCTCGCATTGCGCATCGGTCGCCTGCGGGTCCAGCCATGCGGTTTCCGAGGTCGAGCCGATGGCCACCGTGCCATCGGCATGCGGCACGATGTGCAGCCCGTCGGCAAAGATTTGCGGCTGGTCGCGGGCGTCAAGGCCCAAGGCCAGTGCCTGCCCCTTGACGCCCGCGCCAACGACGCATCCCAGATCGTCGCCCAGCGCAAGCAGCCCGGCCAGCCCGGTGGCCCAGATCACCGGGCCCAAAATCTCCGGGCCCAAAGTCTCCGGGCCTTCTGGCTTGGCCTGGCCGATCTCGACCGTCCCGCCGCGCGCGCGGATCGCGGCGGCAAGGGCGGTGCCCGACTGGCGCGGGCTGATGCGCGCGGACAGGCTGTCATGCACCAGCAGGCCCGACGGGCTGGCGGGCTCCCATGCGGCCCCCGTGGCGGGCACCACTTGCCAGACCGCGCGGCCCCGCCACAGCAAAGCGGCCTCGGCCGAGCGCGCCCGTGCCCGGTCGGCTGCCGCCTGGTCGGCCAGGGGTTGCAGGCGACCCAGCCTTGCGTAGCCCGTCGGCAGACCTGACGCGGTCTCGACGCTGTCCCAGAAGCCCTGCGCCATCAGCAGGCTGTCCAGCTGGAACGCTTTCTTCTCATTCCAGTTTTCCGGCACATGCGGGGCCAGCGCGCCCACCAGCCCACCCGAAGGCCCGGCGCCGATCCGGTCACATTCGACCAGCCGCACCCGCGCCCCGCGCCGCGCCGCCTCCCAGGCGCAGGCAAGGCCAAAGACGCCGCCGCCCATCACCGTCAGATCGGGTGTTGTCATTTTCGCTTCCTTCTGACCATGGATGATGCGATCCGGGATATGCCCCGGCTGCGGGCATACGACAAATGACGGATATCCAACAGAGTGCAGAGCTTGACTGGCGAGACGGAGGGGTCCCGGTGTCGCGCCGCTTTGATGACCCGTATTTTTCGTTGCACGACGGTTTGGCCGAGACCCGGCATGTGTTCCTGTCGGGCAATGGCCTGCCCGAGCGGTTGCGCGATGGCTTTCATATCGCCGAGTTGGGCTTTGGCACCGGGTTGAACCTGCTTGCAACCCTGATCGCATGGCGCGGCACCGGGCGCCCCGGAACCCTGCGCTTTACCAGTTTCGAAGCCTATCCGCTGCCGGCCCCGGACATTGCCCGCGCGCTGGCGCAGTTCCCCGAAGCGCTGGCCGCAGCACCCGGGTTCCTGACGGCCTGGGCGACAGGTGCGCGCAGCTTCACCTTGCCGGGGGTGGCGATCGAGGTCATTGTCGGTGACGCCCGCGACACCCTGCCCGCATGGCAGGGCTGCGCGGATGCGTGGTTTCTGGACGGGTTTTCGCCCGCCAAGAACCCCGAACTGTGGTCGCCCGACCTGATGGCACAGGTGGCCCGCCACACTGCAACAGGTGGCAGCTTTGCCACCTATACCGCGGCCGGCCATGTGCGGCAGGCGCTGGCCGGGGCGGGTTTCACCGTCAGCCGCCAGCCCGGCCACGGCCGCAAGCGCCACATGACCACAGGCCGCAAATAGGCAGGAACGGGCACAAAACGCATGAGCGTGACACAAGACACCCGACTGGGCATCTGGCTGATGATCGCCACCACGATGATCTTTGCCGTGCAGGACGGGCTGTCGCGCCATCTGGGCGGGACATACAATGTCTGGATGGTGGTAATGGTGCGCTACTGGTTCTTTGCTGCCTTCGTGACCCTGCTGGTGTCACGCGCGCCGGGCGGGTTGCGGGCCGCCGTGCGGGCACAGATGCCGAAGGTGCAAATGTTGCGCGGGATGCTGCTGGCACTAGAGATCTGCGTGATGGTTCTGGGGTTTGTGGCGCTGGGGCTGGTGGAAAGCCACGCGGTGTTTGCGACCTATCCCTTGCTGATCGCGGCGTTGTCCGGCCCGGTGCTGGGCGAGAAAGTCGGCTGGCGGCGCTGGCTGGCGATTGGCATCGGCTTTGTCGGCGTGGTGATCATTCTGGAGCCGGGTTACGGCGTGTTCCGGGTCGAGGCGCTGATCCCCTTGGCCGCGGCCACCATGTTCGCGCTTTACGGTCTGCTGACCCGCTATGTCGCGCGCCGGGATGCGGCCCTGGTGTCGTTCTTCTGGACCGGAGCCACCGGCGCGGTGGTGATGACCGCGATCGGCATCTGGCATTGGCAGCCGATGCGCGCGGGCGACTGGGGCTGGATGGCGCTGTTGTGCTGCACGGCGGCGCTGTCGCATTGGTTTTTGATCCGGGCCTATGAGGTCGCCGAAGCCTCGGCGATCCAGCCCTTTGCCTATCTGCAATTGCCCTTTGCCGCGCTGATCGGGATGCTGGTGTTTGACGAGGCGTTGCGCGTCAATGTCGCCATCGGTGCCGGGATCGTGGTTGCGGCGGGGTTGTTCACGCTGTGGCGGCAAAGGTTGCGGGCGCAGCCCGGCTGAGGCTGCGTCTGTGGCGGCTGTGGAAGCCTCCGGCGGGAGTATTTTCAAAGCAGCAAAGCCTTTGGATCAGCCCTTGAGTTCTGCCGTGACATTCACCGGGCCGGGGCTGCCGCGCAGTTTCGCACGGTAAAGGACGACACCTTCGACCACCCGCATGACATAGGTGCGGGTTTCACTGAAGGGGATCGACTCGACCCAATCAACCACATCGACAGTCGGGCTGCGCGGATCGCCGTATTCGGTGATCCAGCGGCGCGGCCGGCCGGGGCCGGCGTTGTAGCCGGAGGCGACAAGCGCGATCGAGGGGCCGAATTCGGCCACCAGCTCGGCCAGATAGGCGCTGCCAATCGTGGCGTTATAGGTTGGATCGCTGGTCAGGCGGGCGGCTTCAAACGGCAGGCCGGTCTTGGCCGCCATCATCTTGGCGGTGCCGGGCAAAAGCTGCATCAGGCCGCGCGCATCGGCGCTGGACCGGGCGGCGGGGTCGAACTCGCTTTCGCGCCGGGCGATGGCAAGGGCAAAGGCGCGGCTGACCGCCAGACCATCGGGCACCAGATCGGTGACAGGATAATAGGCGCGCGGCAGGATGATGCCGCGCTCGGCCGCCGCCTTGCCGATCAGCACGGCAATATGCGGCTGGTTCAGCGACAGGGCCATGTCGCCCAACTGATCGAGGCCCGTGGCATCAAGGCTTTCGGCCAGATGCAGCCAGAACCGTTTGGCCAAGGCGCGATCCCCCGCCGACAGCGCCAGGGTGGCGGCGCGATGCACCGAAGACGCGGCCCAGGCCGTCTGTTGCCAATCGGCGGGGCGGGCAGCAGACACCAGCCCGGCATCGAGCGGCAGCCCGAGCTTTTCGGCGGCCAGAAGGCCGTAATAGGCGGTCTGATGCCGGGCGGCCTTGCGATAGCTGTCGGTGGCGGCCTGTGCGCTGCCCGCGGCCTCATGCGCGCGGGCTTGCCAGTAAAGCGCGCGCGAAAGCGAGATGGGTGTGGACACCCCGGCCTCGAGATGGCGGAAATGCGTCAGTGCGCGGGCGGGGTCGTTCAGCCGGCGCAGGGCGATGAACCCCGACAGAAACTCCAGATCGGCATAGCCGCTGCCGCCGGTCAGATGGTGTGAAGACGCCACCTTGTAGGCCTCTTTCGGCCGGTTCTGGCGCAGAAGCCAACGGGTCAGGATGGCACGGCGTTCGGCCCATGCCTGCGGGTCGCCCAAATGCGCCGGTGAGGTGCTGCGGTCCAGGATCAGCGGCAAGGCGTCGTCATACATGTCGCGCTTCATGCGCCACAAGAACCGTTCATAGGCGAGGCCTGCATCATCGGCCTGCGCCGATGGCACCGCGTTGATCAGGGTTGTCACCCCTTCGGCACCGGCCCGCAGCGCCAGACGCGCCCTTGCTTGCGCCTGCCAGCCTGCGGGAACGCGCGGCACCATACGCCGAGCCTCGGTCTCGCGGCCTTGCCACAACAGGCGGTCCAGCCGCAACTCGTGCACCAAGGCCACCGAATTGGGCGCAAGCGACAGGATCGCGGCCTCGTCTTCGGCGGTCAGCGAAAGCTCGGACCAGGCCTGCATGGCGGTGTCTTCGGCCTGATCGGCGCGGCCCAAAGCCTGCAAGGCGCGGATCAGCGCGGCGGCGCCTGTCCCGGTCTGCGGCGGGTTGCCATTGAAATAGCGCACCACCCGGTCTGGCGTGGAGGAGCGGGCGACGGCCGCCTCGCCCTTCTTGCGCAGCAGATCGAGGCCGGGCCAATCGGCGTTGCGCGACAGGAAATCTTCGTAATCGCCAAGCGTGCCGTCGCCTGCCCGCAGCCGGTGCCACTGCACCAGATCGCGGCCCGCATCGCGCGGGGCCACGCGCAAGGCGCCGTCCCAATCGTTGCCCGCAACCAATTGCAGCGCCGTACGCATGGCCTGGGCTTCATCGGCGCGCGCAGGCCCCGAGAGGCACAGCGCCACCGCGATGGGGGCCAACAGTCCTGTCAGCCGGGAAAATGTCACTTTGTTCATGGCGCTGATTTTGCCCGATGCCCCCGACCGCCACAACCCACGATCCTGTCAACGCCCATCGCTTGGCCTGTCAACGCCCCCGGCTTGGCCCATTCACACCCCGGCTTGGCAAGCACGGGCTTGGCGGCTAATCAGGGCGGGAATTTCAGCCTGCGACTCGGGCCCTATCCGGGGGGTCGCACCCAAAGGAGTCTGCGTGCCATGATCAAAGGGTCGATCCCCGCCTTGGTGACGCCGTTCAAGAACGGCGCACTGGATCTGGACACGTTGAAAGACCTCGTCGAGTGGCAGATTGCCGAAGGCTCGCACGGGCTGGTGCCGGTGGGCACCACCGGCGAGAGCCCGACGCTGAGCCATGAAGAGCATGAGGCGGTGGTCGAAGCCGTGGTGCGCTTTGCGGCGGGCCGGGTGCCGGTAATCGCGGGGACCGGGTCGAACAACACGGTCGAAGGCATTCGCCTGATCCGCCACGCCGAGCGGGTGGGGGCCGATGCGGCGCTGGTGGTGACGCCCTACTACAACAAGCCGACCCAAGCCGGGCTGATTGCGCATTACACCGCGCTGCACGATTGCTGCACGCTGCCGATCATCATCTACAACATTCCGGGCCGGTCGGTGGTGGACATGATGCCCGACACCATGGGCAAGCTGGCCGCCTTGCCGCGGATCATCGGGGTCAAGGACGCCACCGGCAAGATCGAGCGGGTGAGCCAGCAGCGCGCGTCCTGCGGGGCGGACTTCATCCAGGTGTCGGGCGAGGATGCGACGGCGCTTGGCTTCAACGCGCATGGCGGAACGGGCTGCATTTCGGTAACCGCCAACGTCGCGCCCAAGCTGTGTGCCGAGTTCCAGATGGCGACGCTGGCGGGTGATTATGCCCGCGCGTTGCAGATTCAGGACCGGCTGATGCCGCTGCACGAGGCGATTTTCATCGAACCGGGGCTGGCGGGCGCGAAATACGGGCTGTCGCTGCTGGGGCGCTGTTCGGAAGAGGTGCGTTTGCCGCTGCTGGGGCTGACCGATGGCACCAAGGACAAGATCCGCGCCGCCATGCGCCATGCCGGGCTGATCAACTGATCCGGCTTGGCCGGTCTGGATTGACAGGGCAGGTCTTGGCCCAAGCCGGGCAAAAGGGGGGCTGTCTGCCCCCTCTTGGCGCGGGACGCGCCAATTCACCCCCCGAGGGTAGTTGGACCAAGAGGAAACCCGGAACGATCAGATCGGTGCAGTGAACCGCATCTTGCTGCAGCCGCGCGATAGGGCGCGCACTTGCCGGATGCCTTGGGGGCAAATTCTATGGGTCAGAGCGACAACCTGCGCGGTGCGGCCTTGATGACCCTGTCGATGGCGGGGTTCGCGGTCGAGGACGTGCTGTTCAAGGCCATGGCGCGGGTGATGCCGATGGGTCAGGCGGTGCTGATCGTGGGGCTGTGTGGTCTGGCGGCGTTTGCCCTGATGGCGCGCAGCAAGGGTGAGGCGGTGCTGCATCCGGTGATGCTGTCGCGCGGGTTGCTGATCCGGTCGGGGTTTGAGGTCTTGGGGCGGCTGTTCTATGCGCTGGCGATTGCACTGGTGCCGCTGGCGACCACATCCGCCATCCTGCAGGCGTCGCCACTGGTGGTGGTGGCAGGGGCGGCGCTGCTGTTTGGCGAAAAGGTGGGGCTGCAGCGGTGGTTGGCGGTGGCGGCAGGCTTTGTCGGGGTGATGATCATTCTGCGGCCCGGGCTGGAGGGGTTTTCGGCGCTGTCCTTGCTGGCAGTGGCCGGGATGCTGGGCTTTGCCGGGCGCGATCTGGCGACGCGGGCAGCGCCTAAGGTGCTGTCGAACCGCCAGCTTGGCATCACCGGCTTTGCCATGCTGGCACTGGCGGGCGCGATCATCCTGACGGTGACCGGCGGGGCAAGGCTGCCGGATGCGCGGGGCGTGGCCTTGCTGGCGGGCACCGCGAGTTTTGCGGTTCTGGGCTATCACGCGCTGACAGCGGCGATGCGCATGGGCGAGATCGGCTTTGTCACGCCGTTTCGCTATACGCGGCTGGTGTTTGCCATGGCTCTGGCGGTGCTGCTGTTTGGCGAACGGCCCGATCTGGCGACGCTGGCGGGATCGGCGCTGATCGTGGCGTCGGGCATTTACACGCTGACCCGGCGCTAGCTGCGGTTGCGCTTGACCTCATGCTGGCCCAGCCGGACGTGGCGCAGCGCTTCGACCATCAACGAGATCAGCAAGCCGAAGTTGAGAAAGCCATTGGTCGCCACCATGCCCGACAGGATGCGCCATTCCTTGGGCAGGATCACGTCGCCATAGCCCAGGGTGGTAAAGGAGACGAGCGAGAAATACACCGACTCTTCCAGCGTTGGCAGCGCGCCAAGCGCATAGAACAGGAGCGCCCAGACCCAGACGCTGGCGGTGATGATGCCCAGAATCCAGACCAGAACACCGCACAGGATCAGCACCAGCTTGGGGTAATGCGGTTCACGCAGCAGCCAGACGCGGGCCCGGAACAGCGTCCATTCCAGAATAAAGGCCGAAGTGGCCGCCATGAGAATGGTCAGCAACAGCACGACCGACCCCAGCCCGATTTGGATAGCCATTCTGCCCTCTAAGTTGCGTCACCGCCGAAGCTTGCTGGCGACTTATCATGCATAATGAAGTGGGGAGCATGCACTTTTGCCGCATCTGGACATAATCAGGCATAACCGAGGCCAGTGCGCCCCGTCGCAGGCGCTGAACATGTATTTTGCTCTCCGATTTAACTCTTGGTTAAGGAAACGTTGACGGAGTCGAATTTTTGATTACCCTTTTTGCATCGGAGTAGGATTTTTTTTGGGAGGTTTGAATGAACATGAAATCAACTATTGCTGCCGCAGTCGTCGCGGGGGCTTTTGCAGCGTCTGGCGCTTCTGCCGCGACGATCGTCCTTGACTTTGAAGACGTGAATGCGACCTATCCCTCGGGGTATGCGTTTGTAGAGGACTACTACAACGGAGGAACCAGTACAACGGAGGAACCAGCAGCGATGGAACGAGCGGAACCAACTACGGTATCTCGTTTTCTTCGAACGCCCAGGCAATCTGCCTGAACACGCCCGGCGTCAGCTGTTCTAATACATCGCGTGGCGGGTTGGGAAACCCTAACTCGCAGCTTGGCGGACTTTTCTTTCTGTCCGGGGTGGAAACCTTCATGAACGTTGCCGCCGGTTTTGCTGACGGCTTTTCTTTCTTCTACTCTGCAATCAGCAATTCCGGTTCGGTCAGTGTCTATGATGACTTGGATGGAACCGGAAACTTGCTCGCCACGCTTGCCTTGCCGACCACGCAGAGCGGACCTTGCCCCGGCTTTAATGCAGGGTTTTGTCCGTTTGTTCCGGTTGGTGTGGCCTTTGCCGGTATCGCAAAGTCAGTGTCCTTTGCCGGTGCTGCGAACCAGATCGTCTTTGATGACGTGACGTTTGGCAGCGACATTCCGGACCCGCAACCAAGCGTCGTTCCCCTGCCGGCCTCGCTTCCCTTGCTGTTGGTCGGTCTGGGTGCGTTCGGGATTGCGGCACGTCGCCAAAAGCGGACCTGAAGACTTAGAAAGCCAAACCGCCCCGAGCAGATTCGGGGCGGTTTGCGGGCCAAAAATTTCGCTTGCGCTGGACATGGGAACACGTGTCACGTAGGTCGTTACGACGATGGCGCAGAAATCCGATCCCAATTCAAAACTCATCGCGGAAAACCGCCGGGCGCGGTTTGATTACCATATCGAGTCGGACCTTGAAGCTGGGATCATGCTTCTTGGGTCCGAGGTCAAGTCGCTGCGACAAGGTGGCTCAAACCTTGGCGAAAGCTATGCTTCGGTCGAAGGCGGCGAGTTGTGGCTGATCAACGGCTATATCGCGCCCTATGCACAGGCGAAAACCTGGGGGCATGAGGAACGGCGCCGCCGCAAGCTGCTGGTGTCGAAAAAGGAGTTGAGCCGGTTGTGGAACGCCACCGCCCGCGAAGGCATGACCCTTGTGCCGCTGAAGATGTATTTCAACGACCGCGGCGTGGTGAAGGTCAAGCTGGGTGTCGCCAAGGGCAAGAAGCTGGCCGACAAGCGCGAAACCAGCGCCAAGCGCGACTGGGACCGCCAGAAGGCCCGTATCCTGAAAAACAACGCCCGCGACTAGGGCCACCCCCTCTGCGGTCTTGCCCTGCTGGCCCTGCCCGATATATGCCGGACCGAACCCGCGCGGAGCATGACCAATGAAAACACTTGCCCCACCCTCGCCCATCGACGACCCGAAAACGCTTGTGTCCACAGACTGGCTGGCGGCGCATATCAAGGACCCCGATCTGCGGATCATCGATGCGTCGTGGTATATGCCGCATATGAACCGCGACGGTCGTGCCGAATATGACGCTGCCCATATTCCCGGCGCGCGGTTCTTCGACATCGACGAGATCACCGATCAGCGGTCAAACCTGCCGCATATGGTGCCGCCGGTGGAAAAGTTCATGAGCCGGATGCGGGCCATGTGCATTGGCGACGGGCATCAGGTGGTGGTCTATGACGGCGCCGGGCTGTTTTCGGCGGCACGGGTGTGGTGGATGTTCCGCCTGATGGGCAAGCCCGATATCGCGGTGCTGGACGGCGGCTTTCCGAAATGGCTGGCCGAGGGGCGCGAGGTCGAAGACATGCCGCCGATGGTGAAAGACCGCCACATGACCGTCAGCCGCCAGAACCACATGATCAAGGACGTGACGCAGGTGGCGCATGCGGCCAAGCTGGGACTGGCCGAAATCATTGATGCCCGCCCGGCAGGCCGCTTTGCCGGCACGGAACCTGAACCGCGGCCCGGCCTGCGATCAGGCCACGTGCCGGGGGCCAAGAATGTGCCATTCAGCGCCGTTCTGAACCCCGATGGCACGATGAAAGACCCGGCCGGCCTGAAAGCGGTGTTTGAGGCCGCAGGGGTAGACCTGTCAAAACCCGCCATCACCTCTTGTGGGTCGGGCGTGACCGCCGCCATGCTGTCCTTGGCGCTGGAACGCATCGGCCACCGCAACCATGCGCTTTATGACGGATCATGGTCCGAATGGGGCATGTATGACGACCTTGCCGTTGAAACAGGACAATAAGATGCTGGAAAGCCTGAACCCGCAGCCGCAGGACAAGATCCTGCAACTGATCGCCATGTTCCGCGATGACCCGCGGACCGACAAGATTGACCTTGGTGTGGGCGTCTACAAGGATGCCTCGGGCCTGACCCCGGTGATGCGGGCGGTCAAGGCCGCCGAGAAGCGGCTGTGGGAGGTGGAGACCACCAAGACCTATACCGCGCTGGCGGGCGAGCCTGCCTATAACGCCGCGATGGTGTCGATGATCCTTGGCGCCGGCTTCTCGGATCGCGCCACCAGCATTTCCACCCCCGGCGGCACCGGGGCCATCCGTCAGGCGCTGGAACTGGTCAAGATGGCGGCCCCGGGCGCAATGGTCTGGCTGTCGAACCCGACATGGCCGAACCATCCGTCGATCATCAAGTTTCTGGGCATGAAGATGGCCGAGTATCGCTATTTCGATGCCGAGACCCGCGGTGTCGACATGGCCGGGGTGCTGGAGGATCTGGCACAGGTGGCCAAGGGCGATGTGGTGCTGCTGCATGGCTGCTGCCACAATCCGACGGGGGCGAACTTTACCGCCGACCAGTGGACGCAGGTCGCCGATCTGCTGGAGGCGCGCGGTGCCGTGCCGTTCATCGACCTTGCCTATCAGGGCTTTGGCGACGGGCTGGAGGAAGATGCTGCCGCCACACGGATGATCGCCGCGCGCTTTCCCGAGGTCCTGATTGCCGCGTCTTGCAGCAAGAACTTTGGTATCTACCGCGAACGCACCGGGATCCTGATCGCGCTGACCGACCCCGCCCGAAAGGCGGTGGTGCAGGGCAACCTGAACTATCTGAATCGGCAGAACTTCAGCTTTCCGCCCGATCATGGCGCGCGGCTGGTGACGATGATCCTGGAAGATGCCGCCCTGACCGCCGACTGGAAGGCCGAGCTGGAAGAGGTGCGTCTGAACATGCTGACGCTGCGCCGCACACTTGCCGATGCGCTGCGTCAGGCCACCAATTCCGACCGGTTCGATTTCGTGGCGCACCATCGCGGCATGTTCAGCCGCCTTGGCCTGACCGAGGCGCAGGTGAACGTGCTGCGCGACCAGCATGGCATCTATATGGTCGGGGACAGCCGGATCAACATTGCCGGGCTGAACGCGCGCACGGTGCCTGTGCTTGCGGCGGCGATTGCGCAGGTCGCAGGGTGACGTCGCGCGCCGTCGGCATGTCCGCACGGTGCAGGCTGCAACGGATGGGGCGGCGGGGGCTGATGGCCTGCGCCGCCCTGTTGATTGGGGCGTCAGGACAGGCGCAAGAGATGCCCTCCGCCATCGGGCGCATCAGCTATGGCGCAGGGCATCTGCCCGGCGCGGCCATCTGCACGGGGGCGCTGATCGCGCCGGATCTGGTTCTGACGGCGGCGCATTGTGTGGCCTCGGCGGCGAAGGCCCCTGCCGGCATCCGGTTCGAGGCCGACTATGCCGCGGGCCAATCGAAAGCCGCGGGGTTCGGGGCTGAAGTTCTGCTTGACCCGGACCTGACGCAAACAGGACCCATCCCCTTTGCGCAGGACATGGCGCTGCTACGGCTGTCCACGCCCATCGACCCTGCGCTTGTGCCGCCTCTGGCCATTGGGCCGCTGGCGGCCAAAGGCGATTTGCAGGTCTTTGGCTACGCACGCAGCGCTGCAGAGGCCAAACCCGTCCGGACCCCGTGCCCTGTGTTGCAGGTTTCCCGCGTGGGTCTTTTGCTGGGCTGTGCAGTGGTTTCGGGTCATTCTGGCGCGCCGGTCTTGGCGCAAGGAGCATCCGGCTTTCACATCGTCGGCATCATTGTCGCCCGCGCCGGGGGCAGCCGCGCCTTGGCCGCACGCCCCAAGGCCTGGATCAGCGCCGGACCGACACGCTGACCCCCTCGGCGCCAGCAATCAAAAAGACCCGGACCTTTCGGTCCGGGCCAGATGCAGGCTGACTGGGAGGAAGAGCGCCAGCCATAAAAGATCGCGCGCGCGCCAGCACCGACCAGACGAGGTCAGCTGTGGTAGGCCTGCTCGCCGTGCGATACAAGGTCAAGGCCCTGACGTTCGCTGTCAGCGTCAACCCGAAGACCGATGGTCAGGTCGATCAGCTTGAACAGCACGAAGGACACCACACCCGACCAGACGATGGTGATCAGCACACCCTCGGCCTGGATCCACAGTTGCGACATCATCGCGTAGTCATCACCCTTGACGCCACCAAAGGACGCGGCCGAGAACACCGCCGTGAGAAGGGCGCCGATGATACCGCCGATGCCATGGATGCCGAACACGTCAAGCGTATCGTCATACTTGAGCGCATTCTTGACCACCGTCACGAAGAAGTAGCACCCGGCGGCCGCAATCGCCCCCAGAAGGATCGACCCCATCGGCCCAAGCGTACCACAGGCCGGGGTAATGGCCACCAAACCGGCCACCATGCCCGAGGCCGCACCCAGCATCGACGCCTTGCCGCGCTGCAAGCCTTCCAGTGCCGACCATGTCAGCGTTGCGGCTGCGGTTGCAATGAAGGTGTTGATCATCGCCAGTGTCGCGCCGCCGTTGGCCTCGAGGTTGGAGCCGACGTTGAAGCCGAACCAGCCAACCCACAGCATCGACGCACCGATCATGGTCATCACCATCGAATGCGGTGCCATGTTGTCCTTGCCATAACCCACGCGGTGGCCAATCACGATACAGCCAACCAAAGCCGCAATGCCGGCGTTGATGTGCACCACCGTTCCGCCCGCGAAGTCAATCGCACCTTTGGCGAACAGATAGCCGTTGGCATCCCACACCATGTGCGCGATCGGGAAATACGAGAAGGTTCCCCAAAGCACCGAAAACAGCAGCACGGACACAAACTTGACCCGTTCCGCGAAGGCCCCGATGATCAGCGCCGGGGTGATGGCGGCAAAGGTCATCTGGAAGGCCACGAACAGGTGTTCCGGAATGACGTAACCCGCCGAGAAAGTCGCCGCCATGCTGTCCGCCGTGATGCCCGACAGGAACATCTTGGCCGTGCCGCCCCACCACGGGCTGGTCGATCCGCCAAAGGCGAAGGAATAGCCGTAGATGACCCAGACGATCATCATCACGCAGGCGATGACTGTGGTCTGCATCAGCACCGACAGCATGTTCTTTGACCGGACAAGGCCGCCATAGAACAGGGCAAGGCCCGGAATGGTCATGAACAGGACAAGGACCGTCGAGGTCATCATCCAGCTGACATCGCCCTTGTCCATCACCGGAACCACCTCGGCAGCAACCTCGGCCACGGCTTCGGTTGTGGTGGCGGCAGCGTCTTGTGCCCAGGCGGGCAGGCTGGCAAACAGCGACGCGCCTAGCGCCGTCAGGCCAGTATGTATGTCACGGTTTTTCATCTTTGCGTTTTCCCCTGTCCCAAACGCCTAGAGCGCATCGTCATTTGTTTCACCGGTGCGCACGCGCACGGCCTGTTGGACATCCAACACGAATATCTTGCCGTCGCCGATCTTGTCGGTCTTGGCGGTGGTGCGGATCGTGTCCACAACCAGATCGGCCAGACTGTCGCTGACCACGATTTCAAGCCGCACTTTAGGCACGAAGTTCACGGCATACTCGGCGCCGCGATAGATCTCGGTATGACCCGACTGGCTGCCGAAACCCTTGATTTCGGTCACCATCATGCCGCGCACCCCGATGGTGGTCAGTGCTTCGCGCACCTCCTCCAGCTTGAACGGCTTGATTGCTGCAATGATTAGTTTCACGTCCTTCCCCTTCTTTCTATGGGGCCCTGGGGCGGGCCCTTGTGCCTAGAAGCCGTGCTTTGGAGGCTTGGAACAAGGCAACGGCGGCGAGGACCTGCCCATCTTTCGACGTTTTTGCACATTTTTTGCACTTATTGAGCCCTACGATTAATTTTTGGGCACATCACATATCCGAATCGTGGCAAGGCCCACTCCACAAGGCCGGATATTCCCGATAGACTCGGCGCCAAGAACACGATGCAAAAAGAATGGGCGGGCGATGGCGACTTCGGGCAATGGGCGCAAGACTCTGGTGGCTGACAGGCGCTATGGCGCCGGAAAACCTGCGGCCACCGGGCGCACGGGTGGCACACCACCACGCAAGCCGGCCCCGCGCAAACCCCGGCGCAAGCAGGGGAGGATTGTCGGGCTGATCGTGGGCCTGTGGCGGCTGATCCTGCGGGTGCTGTGGGGCATCACCTGGCGGATCACGGCGGTGGTGGCCACGGTGCTGGGCCTGACGGTGATGTATTTCGTCAGCCAACTGCCGCCGGTGACCGATCTGCTGGATGGCCGGGCGCGCGGATCGGTGACTTTGCTGGACCGTTCGGGTCAGGTGTTTGCCTGGCGCGGCGAAACCTTTGGCGGCCAGATCACCGCCGAGAACGTCTCGCCCTATCTGCACAATGCGGTGGTGGCGACCGAGGACAAGCGGTTCTACCGGCATTTCGGCATCAGCCCGCGGGGCATTGTCGGGGCGATCCGCATCAACCTGCGCGAAGGCCGCGGGCCGTTGTCGGGCAACGGCGGGTCCACCATCACCCAGCAGGTCGCCAAGCTGTTGTGCCTTGGCGTGCCCTACAACCCGGCTCAGTGGAAATCGGAAGCCGAGTATGAACAGGACTGCCGCAGTGGCGGGGTCTGGCGCAAGGTCAAGGAAATCCCCTATGCCATGGCGATGGAGGTGAAATACTCCAAGGAAGAGATCCTGACCATCTACCTGAACCGCGCCTACCTGGGCGCGGGCGCGCGCGGGTTCGAAGCGGCGGCGCAGCGGTATTTCGGCAAGTCTGCCAATCAGGTGGGCCCGGCCGAGGCCGCGATGTTGGCCGGTCTTTTGACCGCGCCGTCGCGCTTTGCCCCCACCGCCAATCTGGCGCGGGCACAGGACCGTGCCAGCATTGTTGTTACACTGATGGAGGAGCAGGGATATCTGACCCCCCAACAGGCTGCCGAGGCGCGCACCAACCCGGCGCGGCTGTCAAAGGCGGCCGAAGCCAAATCCGGCGGGGCCTTTGCCGATTGGGTGATGGAATCGACGCCCAGTTTCCTGTCATCGCAAACCACCGAGGATGTGACGATTCACACCACGCTGGACCAGCGGTTGCAACAGGCCGCCGAAGACGCCTTGGCTTACGTCTTTGACATCAAGGTGTCGAAAGGATCAAAGGCGCAAGCCGCGATTGTGGTGATGTCGGCCGATGGCGCGGTGCGCGCCATGGTCGGCGGGCGCGAGGCGGCAGCGGCGGGCAGCTTCAACCGCGCGACGCAGGCCAAGCGGCAAACCGGGTCCAGTTTCAAGCCCTTTGCCTATGCGGCGGCGCTGGACCTTGGCTTTTCCCCGGCGGACTATGTCGAAGACACACCGCTGACCATCAATATCCCCGGTTCCGGGCCGTGGACACCGAAGAATTACGACAACACCTTCAAGGGCATGATCACCCTGACACAGGCGCTGGCCGAAAGTCGCAACATCCCGGCGGTGCGGGTGTCCGAGGCCGTGGGCCGGGCGGCGGTGCGCAAGGTGGCGAACGGCTTTGGCATCACCTCGGACCTTGCCGATGGCCCGGCGCTGGTGCTGGGGGCATCAGAGTCGACCTTGCTGGAAATGACCGGGGCCTATGCCGGCATCCTGAACGGCGGGTCGTCGGTCACGCCCTACGGTCTGGTGGAACTGCGGTTGCAGGGCGAGGATGAGCCGTTGATGGGCGCGACCGGGGGCCTGAAAGAGCGGGTGATCAGCGATGAGGCCGCGCTGTATTTGACCTATATGATGACAAAGGTGATTGACGAAGGCACCGGCACCCGGGCGCGGTTGCCGGGCTGGCAGGCAGCGGGCAAGACCGGCACCACCCAGGCCGCGCGCGATGCGTGGTTCATCGGCTTTACCGCCGATTATGTCACCGGGGTCTGGCTCGGCTATGATGACAACACGCCGCTGAAAGGTGTCACCGGCGGCGGCTTGCCTGCCGACATCTGGAAAGAGGTGATGGTGCGGGTGCATGACGGACTGCCGCCGAAACCGCTGCCGATGCTGATCCCCGAACCGAAATTGCCGCCGGGTGGCAGCTATGCCCCTTCGCCCAACGTGATGCAGGACGGCCAATCGCCGGCGCCGGTGCTGCAACCCGAAACGCGGGCCACACCGCAAGCGCCCCGGATGGACGAAGGCGATCTGGCCGAGCGAATCTTGCGCGATGTGCTGGGAACCTTCGGAAACTGACGCGCTGCGTCAGCCCTGCATCACGTCGCCCAGCATCACCCGCAGCGCATCCAGCGCTTGGCTTGCATCTTCGCAGCCCGGGCCGATGCGCACATCAATCGTGCTGGCCCAGCCGAGTTTGGCAACCTTGTCGGGACGGATGGTGATGGTCAGCCCCTTCGGCCCCGCGATAACCGATTGCACCGCATCTTCGGCACCAAAGGCGGGATCGGTGGCCTCGAACCACACGGCCCCACCTTCCAGCGGTTGCCGAAACAGCACGTATGGCGCGTCGTCGTCATCGTCTTCGCCCTCGGCAAAGCCGACAAACAGCATCCCGTCTTCCTCGACCACCGAGCCATAGGCCGCCTTCACCACGATATCGGCCATTGCGACCCCCTTTGTCTTTGGTATGTGCTGTCGGGCCGTCAGCCTGTGATCAGGTCCATTTCGCAATCGGTGGCAGGCTCATCAGCACGGCATTGGCATCATGCCCGGTTTCCAGACCGAACTTGGTGCCCCGGTCATAGACAAGATTATACTCGGCATAAAGCCCGCGATGCACCAGTTGCGCTTCGCGATCCGCCTCGGTCCATGGTGTATCCACCCGCTTTTCCACCAAGGGCACAAAGGCCGGCAGGAAGGCAGACCCGACATCGCGGGTCAGGGCAAAATCGGCCTCCCAGTCGCCGGTATTCAGGTCATCATAGAAGATGCCACCCACACCGCGCGCCCGGCCGCGATGCGGCACAAAGAAATACTCATCCGCCCAAGTCTTGAAGCGCGGGTAATAGCCTGTGTCATGCGCATCGCAGGCAGCCTGCATAGTCGCATGGAAATAGGCCGTATCCTCGGGGTATTCCAGCGCCGGGTTCAGGTCAGAGCCACCGCCAAACCACCAGGCGTGCGGGGTCCAGAACATGCGGGTGTTCAGGTGCACCGCCGGACAATGCGGGTTGACCATATGCGCCACCAAGGACACACCGCTGGCCCAGAACCGCGGGTCGCGGTCCATGCCCGGCACACCGCGCGCGGCCATGGCCTTTTGTGCCCGCTCGCCCAGCGTGCCATGCACCTGCGAGACGTTGACGCCGATCTTTTCAAACACCCGACCACCGCGCATCACACTCATCACCCCGCCCCCGCCATCGGCGCGAGTGGTGGGCGTCACCTCGAACCTGCCCGGCGTTCCGGTGCCATGCGCATCCTCCAACGCCTCGAATGACGCGACAATCTGGTCGCGCACTTGGCGGAACCATGCGGCCGCACGCGCCTTTTCGGTTTCAAACTGATCGGTCATCCCTGCCCCCACCCCGGTTTTTCCCTGCCTAGCAAATGCCTGCCCGCGCGCCAACATGGCTTTTGCATTTGGCTGGGGTTATAAATGGGCAAGAACCGCAAGGGGGATGTGATGAAACGTGCGCTGTTGCTGTGTGTTGTGCTGATCGGCTGTGGAACCCCGCAAGAACGCTGCATCCTGCGCGAGACGCGGGACCTGCGGGTGCTTGACCGGCTGATCGCGGAAAGCGAGGGCAACCTGAAGCGCGGCTATGCGCTGGAGGAGGTGACGATCTA
>JAFGXY010000074.1 GCA_016936395.1 Paracoccaceae bacterium
CGGTTGCAGGCAGCGTTACGAAAGGCGGCAGGATGATCGGCAAAATCTCGGGGCGGTTGGACTGGCGTGGGACGGATCAGGTGCTGATCGACGTGCGCGGCGTCGGCTATATCGTGCATGTGTCAGACCGCACACTGGCCGCGATGCCGCTGCTGGGGGAGCCGGTGTCGCTTTATACAGAACTTCTGGTACGCGAGGATTTGCTGCAACTGTTCGGCTTTCCGACCATGCTGGAAAAGGAATGGCATCGCCTGCTGGTCACCGTTCAGGGCGTGGGGGCGAAGGCCGCGATGTCGATCTTGGGCACGCTGGGCGCCGAAGGTGTGGCGCGGGCAATCACGCTGGGCGATGCGCGCGCGGTGCAGGCGGCCCCCGGTGTGGGGCCGAAACTGGCACAGCGTCTTATTCTGGAATTGAAGGCCAAGGCCCCGGCGGTGATGGCGGCGGGTGTCAGCCTGTCTGCCCGCGCCGAAGCCGATGACAGCGTGATCGAGGACATGGCGCCTGCCACGACGGTGCCGCGGCGGGCCGCCAAGCCCGACGAAGGCCCCAGCCGCCGCGCGGCCTTTACCGCCGATGCCCTGTCGGCGCTGCTGAACCTTGGCTATGGTCAAGGCGATGCGGCACAGGCGGTGGCCACCATCGCCGGGCAAGAGCCCGAAGCCGATACCGCCAGCATCATTCGCAAATCGCTGCGCCTGCTGGCGCCGAAATAGGGGGCGCTGCCCCCGGCCTGCGGCCTCCCCCGGGATATTTTTGGAAAGAGAAAGCTGAAGGGCTTTTCAGGCGGCTTTGGTTTTCCATATTCTGCGGGTATCCGGATCGGGGTGGCGGAGGACAGATGATGAGCGGATATGTCAAGACCTTCGTGTTGATGGCGGTGTTGACCGCGCTGTTCATGGGGTTGGGCACGCTGTTGGGCGGAACAGGCGGGGCCATGATCGCGCTGGTGATCGCGGCGGCGATGAATGTGTTCACCTACTGGAATTCGGACAAGGCCGTTCTGTCCATGACCGGTGCGCACGAGGTTGATGAGGCGCAGGCCCCCGGTCTGGTGCGGATGGTCAACCGGCTGGCTGACGGGGCCGGGATGCCACGCCCGAAGGTGTTCGTGATCGACACCGATCAGCCCAATGCCTTTGCCACCGGGCGCAACCCGGAAAATGCTGCCGTCGCGGCCACCACCGGCCTGCTGCGTCGGCTGAGCGATGAAGAGGTGGCGGCGGTGATGGCGCATGAGTTGGCGCATATCCGCAACCGCGACACGCTGATCATGACGGTGACGGCGACCTTTGCCGGGGCAATTTCGATGCTGGCCAATTTCGCGCTGTTCTTTGGCGGCGACCGTGACCGGCCAGGCGGCATGATCGGCACGCTTGTGCTGATGGTCCTGGCGCCGATGGCGGCGGGTCTGGTGCAGATGGCGATCTCGCGCAGCCGCGAGTACGAGGCCGACCGGATTGGCGCAGAAATTGTCGGGCAGCCGCTGTGGCTGGCCGCCGCCTTGCGCAAAATCGAAAGCTTTGCCAAGGGCATCGACAACAATGCGGCCGAGCGCAATCCGGGGCTGGCGCATCTGTTCATCATCAACCCGTTGCATGCCCATGGCCACGACAAGCTGTTTTCCACCCACCCCAATACCGCCAACCGGATTGCTGCGCTGGAGGCGATGGCCCAGCCGGTCCGGGCCAGTTCGATACAGGCCAGTTCGATGCAGGCCAGTTCGATCCCGCGGACAGGGCGGCAAAACGGGCGGCAGCAGGGGCCTTGGGTCTGATCGCCGGTTGATCTGAGGGCTTGCAAAAGCGTGGGCGTTCGGGGAATGTTCGCCCATGCTGGAACCTGATCCCTCGTTGCGCCCCGAGCGTTTGCCGGAAGACACCGACCGGGCCTTGCGCCCCAAGGGGCTGGACGAATTCATCGGGCAGGCCGAGGCGCGCGCCAATCTGCGGGTGTTCATCGAGGCCGCCCGGATGCGCGGCGAGGCGATGGACCACACGCTGTTTCACGGCCCCCCCGGCCTTGGCAAGACCACGTTGGCGCAGATCATGGCGCGCGAGCTGGGGGTGGGGTTTCGCATGACGAGCGGCCCGGTGCTGGCCAAGCCGGGCGATCTGGCGGCGATCCTGACCAATCTTGAGCCGCGCGATGTGCTGTTCATCGACGAGATTCACCGCCTGTCGCCCGTGGTCGAGGAGGTGCTGTATCCGGCGCTGGAGGATTTCGCGCTGGATCTGGTGATTGGCGAGGGGCCGGCGGCGCGCACGGTGCGGATCGAGTTGCAGCCCTTTACGCTGGTGGGCGCCACCACGCGGCTGGGCCTGTTGACGACGCCGTTGCGGGATCGGTTCGGCATTCCCACCCGGTTGGAGTTCTACACCGAGGCCGAGTTGCACGAGATTGTCACCCGGGGGGCGCGGCTGTTGGGCGTGCAGGCGGAGCCGGACGGCTGCCGGGAAATCGCGCGCCGGGCCCGCGGCACGCCCCGCATCGCGGGCCGTCTCTTGCGTCGGGTGGTGGATTTCGCGATGGTCGAGGAAGGCGGGCGGATCAGCCGCGCCCTTGCTGACCGGGCGTTGACGCGGCTGGGGGTGGATCATCTGGGTCTTGACGGGGCCGACCGGCGCTATCTGACCTTGCTGGCGGAAAATTATGGCGGCGGGCCGGTCGGGGTGGAGACGATTGCGGCAGCGCTGTCGGAGCCACGCGATGCGATTGAAGAGGTGATCGAGCCCTATCTGTTGCAGCAGGGCCTGATCCTGCGCACCCCGCGCGGGCGGATGTTGGGGGCCAAGGCCTGGCGGCATCTTGGGTTGGAGGCCCCGCGCGCACCGGGGCAAAGCGATTTGTTCGAGGTCTGACCGGGTTTGCGCTCCGCGCGGGAGTATTTTTCAAGCAGCAAGCCGTCAGAGGCGGCTCCAGTGTGAGGCGCTGTCGGGGCCGAGGCGGGTTTGGCTGCGCAGGTGGAAGGCGGGGGCGTCGGCCAGATGCGACAGGGCCAAAGGGCCAAGCGCGGGCGTGCCCTCGGCGCCGATCAGCCTGCCGGCAGTGATCTGGATCAGGTCATCGACCAGCCCGGCGCGGATCAGCGCTGCCGCCAATGTGCCGCCGCCTTCGCACAGGATGCGGGTCAGGCCCCGGCCCGCCAGCGCGCGCAGGGCGGCGGTCAGGTCCATATGGCCATCCTTCATTGGGCATGGGATTAGTGCAGCTCCGGTTGCAGCCCATGCGGCGCGCGCGGCGGTGGGTGCGTTTGGGCCATGGACCATCCAGACGGGCGAGGTTTGTGCCGTGCGACCAAGGCGGCTATCGGGGGCATGGGCCAGCAGCCGGTCCAGCACAATCCGCACGGGTTGATGACTGGCCCCGATGTCGCGCGCGGTAAGGTCGGGATCGTCGGCCCGCGCGGTGCCCGCGCCGACCATCACCGCATCGTGGCCGAGGCGGAGGGCATGGACGTAGCGTCGGGCGTCCGGCCCGGTGATCCAGCGCGATTCCCCCGATGCCGTGGCAATGCGCCCGTCGATGGTGGTGGCGAGTTTCAGCGTCACCATCGGCAGGCCTTGGGTGACGCGCTTGAGAAAGCCTGCGTTCAGGCGGCGGGCCTCATCTGCCAGGACATCTTGGGTCACAGCGATGCCTTCCGCGCGCAGCATGGCGTGACCCTTGCCCGACACGCGCGGGTCAGGGTCAGTCAGCGCCGTGACCACGCGGGCCACACCGGCGGCGATCAGCGCCTCGCTGCAGGGCGGGGTCTGACCGTGGTGGGCGCAGGGTTCCAGCGTTACGTAGGCCGTGGCCCCGCGCGCTTCGCCCGCCTGATCCAGCGCGCGGCGTTCGGCATGCGGCCTGCCGCCCGGTTGAGTCCAGCCGCGCCCCAGGATCCGGCCATCCCGCACGATCACACAGCCCACGGCAGGGTTTGGCCACGTCCGGCCCAGGCCCCGCCCGGCAAGCGCCAAGGCATGGGCCATGTGGTCTTCGTCGGTCACTCTTCGCTCTTGTCGCCGGGCCGCAGTTCGCTGACGAATTTGTCGAAATCATCCGCTGCCTGGAAGTTCTTGTAAACGCTGGCAAAGCGGACATAGGCCACGGTGTCGATGCGGGCCAGGCTTTCCATCACGATTTCGCCGATGGCGCGCGACGGGATGTCGGTTTCGCCCAGAGACTCGAGCCGTCGCACGATGCCGGAGATCATCTGGTCAATGCGTTCAGGATCAATGGGCCGTTTTTGCATCGCGATGCGGATCGAGCGTTCCAGCTTGTCGCGGTCAAAATCCTCGCGCTTGCCGCTGGTCTTGATCACGACCAGATCACGCAGTTGCACCCGCTCATAGGTGGTGAACCGCCCGCCGCACGCCGGACAAAAACGACGCCGCCGGATGGCGACATGGTCTTCGGCGGGACGCGAGTCTTTCACTTGCGTGTCGATATTGCCGCAGAATGGGCAGCGCATGGCCCCCTCCTTGCTTTTCGTTACAGTGCCTGCCTCTAGTCCGGGTGTTGCCCCCGGTATCCATCCACAGACTATAGGGCCAAGGCTGCGATCTGGGCCAGTGCGAAGTTTCGCCCGCATCATATGGGGTCACAGGTGTGGCGGCGCGGACTCACGCGGTCGTGTGGTTGTCTGTCATCAAGCGATGCTACCTTTGGTCCTGATCAAGACAGGAGGATTGCCATGACCCGGATGACGGCCAAGGATTTCGACCCGCAATTGCTGGAGCTTTATGACTTTTAAGCGCATGGAAAAATCACGAAGCGTGAGTTTCTGGATCGTGCGGGCAGGTTTGCCGTGGGCGGCGTGACTGCGCTGGCCTTGCTGGACATGCTGAGCCCGAACTATGCCTTGGCCGAGCAGGTCAGTTTCAATGACCCCGAGGTGACCGGGACATACATCACCTATCCGTCACCCAATGGCCATGGTGAGGTGCGTGGCTATCTGGTGCGACCGACGGCGGCTACCGGCAAGCTGCCATCCGTGGTGGTGGTGCATGAAAACCGCGGCCTGAATCCCTACATCGAGGATGTGGCGCGGCGTCTGGCCAAGGCCGGGTTCATGGCGCTGGCCCCTGACGGGTTGACCAGCGTGGGCGGCTATCCGGGCAATGATGAAAAGGGCCGCGAGTTGCAGGCGACCGTGGACGGCACCAAACTGATGAACGACTTTTTCGCTGCGGTCGAGCACCTGCTGAGCCACGAAGGCAGCACCGGCAAGGTCGGGATCATCGGGTTTTGCTATGGTGGCGGGGTCGCCAATGCGGCGGCGGTGGCCTATCCGGAACTGGCGGGGGCGGTGCCGTTCTATGGCCGTCAGCCAAAGCCCGAAGATGTGGCCAAGATCAAGGCGCCGCTGCTGATCCACTACGCCGAGTTGGACACGCGGGTAAACGAGGGCTGGCCTGCCTATGAGGCGGCGCTGAAAGCCGCTGGCACCAGATATGAGGCCTTCATCTACCTCGGCGTCAACCACGGTTTCCACAACGACAGCACCCCGCGCTATGACGCGGCGGCCGCGGAATTGGCCTGGGGCCGGACGGTCGATTTCTTCAAGGCCAATCTGGTCTGACCAGTGTTGCGGGCGGGTCGCATCATGCGGCGATCCGCCCGATTTCTTTGGCGGGTTGGAAGATTTCTGTCATCTTCATGTTACCATTCTATGTATGGGAAATCGAATCGCCTATTGCGCCGCTGTCCTTGTCCTGGCCAACCCGGTCAGTGCCACCACCCCGATTGCCGAAGTGCTGTGCGCGCCACGGGCCGAGATGGTGGAAAAGCTGACCGGGCAGTTTCGTGCGCAACTGTCGGGGCAGGGCGTGCGCAACATGGAAATGGTGATCGAGGTTTGGACCGATGCCCGCGGCGACTGGACGTTGGTGCAATCTCATGCCGATGGCCGCGCCTGCATTCTGGCCATGGGTGTTGGCTGGGATATCATGCCCCCCGCCGACCCGGCGTGATCTGGCCTTCGGCCGCGGGATGCTTTCAGCTCCAGTCGGGTTTGCGTTTTTCCAAGAAGGCGGCAATGCCTTCCTCGGTGTCGCGCCACAGCATGTTTTCAACCATCACCGCCCCGGCATGGGCATAGGCCTGATCCAGCGGCAGGCCGATCTGGTCATAGAACGCGGCCTTGCCGATCTTGACCGCTGCCGTCAGCTTGGCGGCAACGGTTTCGGCCAGTGATCGCGTGGCCTCCTCAAGCTTTTCGTTGGGCACGACGTGATTGACCAAACCGACCTGATAGGCACGGGGGGCATCGAGGAAAGTGCCGGTTGTCAGCATCTCGAACGCAACGGAAGCCGGCACCTTGCGGGTCAGCGCGACCATGGGGGTCGAGCAGAACAGACCGATGTTGACGCCGTTTACCCCAAAGCGCGCCTCTTCGGCGGCCACAACCATATCGCATGAGGCGACAAGCTGGCAGCCGGCAGCGGCGGCAATGGCATGGACCTGTGCAATGACCGGCTGGGGCAGGGCGGTGATGGCCTGCATCACGGCGGCACAGCGGGCAAACAGATCGGCGAAATAAGCAGCACCGCTGTCGGGGGCGGTGCGGGCGGCCTGCATTTCTTTCAGGTCATGGCCAGCACAGAACGCCTTGCCCGTTGCCCTCAGGATGACCACACGAATGTTGCGGTCTTGCGCCAGATCGTCCAGTGCGCGCGAGAGGCCGTCCAGCATCGCATCGGACAGCGCATTCAGCGACGCAGGCGCATTCAGCGTCAGGGTCGCCACGCCCGCATGATCGTGGCGCAGAACAAAAGGTTGGGTCATTGCATCTTCCTGTATCATCGCACAGATCATAGGCGATCTGGCCGCCGCAAGGAAAGACATGACGCTGAAAATGGATGTGCCGGGCCTTCAGGCCTTTCTGGCCCGCGATTTCGGTCAGGTGGCCGAGGATTTTCGGGTGGAACGCGTTGATGCAGATGGCCTGACATTGCGCCTGCGGGTGGCCGAGCGGCACTTGCGCCCCGGTGGCACGGTGTCGGGGCCGTCGATGTTCGGGCTGGCGGATGTGGCGATGTATCTTGCGATCCTGTCGCGCATCGGCCCTGTGGCGCTTGCCGTCACCACGAATTGCGCCATCGACTTCATGCGCAAGCCACAGGCAGAGTGCGATCTGCTGGCGCATGCGCGGGTGCTCAAACTGGGCCGCAGTCTGGCAGTGGGCGATGTGATGATCTTTTCCGAACATCAACCCGACCCGGTGGCGCGGGCCAGCCTGACCTATGCGATCCCGCCAAAATGAAACCGCCCCCGAAACCGGGGGCGGCACAAGGGCAGTGGTTCTGGGTCAGCTCTTGATGCGCGAAAAGTGGCCTTCGATCTGCGATCCGCTTTCGATGACCAGATTGCCGTAGTCAACGTCTGCCGCCACTTGGGCTGCTGCGCGCAAGGTGAAGGTGCCTGCTGCGATCTGGCCCGCCATCTTGCCGCGCACCTCAACCGTTTCGGCCGTCACGGTCCCGGTCATCCGACCTTCGCTGCCGATGATGACCGTGCGGGCGGAAATATTGCCATCCACCTCTCCCATCATCTCGATATCACCCAACGACGTGATTTCGCCAGTGATCTTCAGGTCGCTGGCAAAAACCGATTTGACATTCGAAGGGCGCGTGGGGCCAGAGCCGCTGGGCGGGGTGGTCTGATCAGTGCTTTTGTTGAACATGAAAAATCCATTGATGGCGCTCCCTGATAAGCACCGATGGCGGCGCGTCGGTCAAGACCCGTGCGCAAGGGCGGGCGGAAATCCGGACGTTTGACCATGAGGCCGGCCGATGGGCTGCAGTCGCGGTGCCAAAACCGGGCCACATCGTGGCACCGAGTCGGAGCCACGAAGGCGTGGGGCCGTCCTATCGGTGCCGATTCTGTGGCACTGTGGCAGCCGCCCTTGGGTCAGTCTGTGCCTCGCCGCGGTTCGCCCGCCCGTTTTGGCAAAAAAGAGGACCAAGAAAATAAGGGCTCTGGGAAAAATATGCCGGGGGACGCACTTTTTCTCTTGCAGGTTTTTGTGGCCGGGCCTAAACACCGCCTCACCGAAGACGAAGAGACGCGGCGACGCGGTTCGGAAGCGACGGAGGCAGAAACGGAAAGTTTCTGCGATACTTCTGGAGGCGCGGTTGCAGGAAGCACCAAATGATTGGTGGTTCTGTAATTTTTTTGTCTTCATGCTCTTTGAAACTGTAATGTGATGAAGGGATATGTGGGCGGTTTGGGCGCATCGGCGTTTGACTGTTTGCATATC
>JAFGXY010000009.1 GCA_016936395.1 Paracoccaceae bacterium
CGTCTTGCCCTCGGCCCGGGCGGTAGCCGCCACAAGGCGCGACGGCACCTCACGGGTCCAGACCTGATCCTGATCCGCCCAGCCCTGCGCCGTGCCCTTGGCCCGGTTCGGGTTCAGGCGCCCATCGGTGAAGGCGGTCTTGTAGCCTTTGGGAATGGCGGGTTGGTCTTGTGACGACACCACAACCCGCGGCGTCGGACGCATCCCCGCCGCTGCCGCCGGATCCGGCACCTCCAGAAAGCCCGACGGCGCAACCGCCGCAGGCCCGGCCAGCACCCGTGGCGGGCGGGCCGAGCCGATATCGCCATCACCGCGGGTGCACAGCACAATCGTGCCGCCGCCGCGCAGACGAAAGCGCTGGGCCACCGGGGCATCGCGGTAGCAGCCGATCTTGCCGCCGCCCGACCGCGTTGCCACAGGCTTGGCCGGTTGCGGGCGGGCCGCAGCCGCCGAACCGGGCTTTTGCACCACGGCGCGCGGCACAGGCGCGGCCACCGGCGGCGGCGCATAGGCTTGCGACGCGATGCCCGAAGGCTTCGTCGCTTGCGGCGGTGTCACCGCCCTGATCCGCGGCGGCGTGGTCAGGCTTGCCACCGTGTTCATCGGCTTGCGCACCACCGGGGCGGCAGGCACCGGGGCGACGCGGGCCGGGCGCGGGGCCTCAACTTGGGGTTTGGCGGGCGCTGCCGGTTCGGCAATGGCCACCTGATTGTTGCCAAAGGTGGGCGGGTAGCCGCACAACTGGCGGCGATTGGCGTTGACCCGCGGCACCCAATTGACCTGCCCGCCAAAGCCCGCGCGCAAGAAAACGCAGCCCTTGCTGTCCACATATTGCTGTCCGGAAAACGACGCAGGCGGCACTTCGCGCGGGCCACCGAAATCACCGGCGGACTGGGCGTTGGCAACACCCGATCCGGCCACAACCGCCAGCACAGCGGCCGAAACCAACTTCAAAATCATGACTACCCCCAAGCAGCGTAAGGGGAATACTGGAATACTATCGGTTCCGAGTAAAGGGGATAACCCGCTATTTTGTGCCAAACATCCGATCACCCGCATCCCCTAGTCCGGGGACGATATAACCGTGATCATTCAAATGGCTATCGACCGAAGCTGTGACAATCGGAACATCGGGATGCGCCGCCTTCATCCGGGCGATGCCTTCGGGGGCCGCCAACAGGCACAGAAAGCGGATGTTCTTCGCGCCATTGTCCTTCAGCAATTGCACCGCCGCCGCCGAGGAATTGCCGGTGGCCAGCATCGGGTCCACCACGATGCAGATCCGGTCTTCCAGCATGGTCGGCACCTTGAAGTAATACTGCACGGGCTGCAATGTTTCCGGATCGCGATACAATCCGACAAAGCCGACCCGCGCCGCCGGGATCAATTCCAGTATCCCGTCCAACAGCCCGTTGCCCGCCCGCAGGATCGAGATCAGCGCCAGCTTCTTGCCCTCGATCACCGGAGCGTCCATTTCTTCCAGCGGCGTCTCGATCCGCTTGGTGGTCATCGGCAGTTCGCGCGTCACCTCATAGGCCAGAAGCAGGCTGATCTCGCGCAAAAGCTGGCGGAACGACGCGGTCGAGGTGTCCTTTTCGCGCATCAGGGTCAGCTTGTGCTGAACCAGCGGGTGGGAAACGACGGTCAGATGGTCCAGCATGGGTCAGCCCTCCAGAATCTTGGCAATGCGCGTTTTGGTATCGGCATCACGGAAAGCCGCGTCAAGCGCGGTTCGGCCGAGGCTGGCAAACATCGCCTTCTCCCCGTCGAAGGCTTGGTGCAGCCTGTCGAACGCCTGCGCCCTGCTGGTCTGCAAGAACGGCGGCTCTCATCGCAAAATCCCGGAATTGCCGCCCGAGTATCGGCACTACGGACTGATTGCCGACACCACGGCCCAGTCATGGTTTTCCTCTTGGCGAAAATACCCCACGGGGGGCCCGGGGGGTGTGAAACCCCCCGGTTCCACGGTCCTCAGACAAAGCTGCGGCCTGGCCCCTGCCCCGGCACGCCCAGATGTGCGGCCACACTGGCGCCGACATCGACAAAGCCGCGCAGCCCGATCGCCCGCGCGCCCAGCCCCGCGCCCACCACCGGCACCCGCTCGCGGGTATGTTCGGTGCCGCGAAAGGTCGGGTCATTGCCATGATCGGCGGTGAAGATCGCCAGATCACCCGGGCGCAGTTGCGCAAGGAACCGCGGAAGGCCCGCGTCGAACCATTCCAGCGCGCGGGCATATCCCGCCACGTCGCGCGGATGGCCATAAAGGCTGTCGAACTCGACAAAGTTGGCAAATGTCAAGGAACCGGGCTCAGCCTCAGCCCCAAGCCGCACCAGATGTTCGAAAAGGTCAGCATCCGACTTGCCCTTGTGCAGCGCGCCCACGCCGCGCATCGAAAAGATGTCGCCGATCTTGCCAATCGCATGGGTTGCGCGGCCCGCGCCCGCCACCCAATCCAGCAACGTCGGCGCAGGCGGGGCGATGGCATAATCGTGGCGGTTCGGCGTGCGCGTGAAATCATCGCAGGTGCCGGCAAAGGGCCGCGCAATCACCCGGCCCACCCGGCGGGCGTGGAGCATGGGCGCAAGGTCGGCACACAGCTTCAGCAGGCGGTCCAGCCCGAAGCCCTGTTCATGCGCGGCAATCTGGAACACCGAATCCGCGCTGGTATAGCAGATCGGCCATCCGGTACGCAGATGCGCTTCGCAATGCTGGGCGATGATCGGCACACCCGAGGCGTGGCAATTGCCAAGGATGCCTTGCGTTCCGGCCAATCGGCAGACCTCGGCCACGATGTCATCGGGGAAGGCGGGCACGGTGTGCGAAAAATAGGTCCAGTCCCATGGCACCGGCACCCCCGCCAGTTCCCAATGGCCCGACGGCGTGTCCTTGCCGCGCGACACCTCGGTCGCGGCCCCCCACAGCCCGGCCGGGGTGGCCCCCAGCCCCGGCGCGTCAAGGCCAGAGGCCAGTTTGATCGCAGCCCCCAACCCCAACGCATCAAGGTTCGGCATCCGCAACGGCCCGCTGCGGCCCTGTTCGGCGCGGCCAGCAGCACAGGCCTGCGCGATATGGCCCAGCGTGTTGGCCCCGGCATCGCCGAATTCGGCCGCATCGGGGGCCCCACCGCAGCCCACCGAATCCATCACGATCAGAAAGGCGCGCGGCATCAGCCGATCCTTTTCAGCACATGCGGCGGCTCGTCTGGCACCGAGGTTCCCACCGCATAGGCCGCCTGCACTGCGCGGATCGCGGCCTGCGCGGCCTCTTCGGTCGCGGCATGCACCATGCCCAAGGGCACGCCCGCGCCGATTTCCTCGCCCAGACCGATCAGGTCCGAAAGCCCGACCGCCGGATGCACCCGGTCTCCGTCGCGCAGGCGGCCACCGCCCAGACGCACCACGACATGACCCAAGGCCTCGGTGTCGATCCGGGCGATATAGCCGTCGTCCAGCGCCGGGATCTCGCGCACCACCGGGGCGGCGGGCAGCCGGTCGGGCCAGCGTTCGACAAAATCCGATGGCCCGCCTTGCGCCGCGACCATGCGGCCGAACACCTCGGCTGCGGCCCCTGACTCAAGCGCCTGCGCGATCCGGCCCGCGCCATCGGTGGCATCGGCCACCAGACCACCCAGCGCCAGGGCCTCACCGCCCAGGGCACAGGTCAGATCCCACAGCGCGGTGTTGACCGAGGTGCCGGTCAGCGTTTCCATCACCTCGATCACCTCCAGCGCATTGCCTGCCGCCGTGGCCAGCGGCTGCGACATGTCGGTGATCAGCGCGGTGGTCATGCAGCCTGCACCTTGCGCCGTGCTGACCAGCGCGCGGGCCAAAGCCTCGGCCCGATCCAGCGTTTTCATGAAGGCACCCGATCCGCATTTGACGTCCAGCACCAGCCCTTCCAGACCGGCGGCCAGCTTTTTCGACAGGATCGACGCGCAGATCAGGTCGATGCTTTCCACCGTGCCCGAAATATCGCGGATCGCGTAAAGCCGCTTGTCGGCGGGGGCAAGGTCGGCACTGGCCGCCACGATGGCGCAGTGCACCGTGCCCATCTGGGCGCGCAACTGATCCTCGGTCAGCCCCGTGCGAAAGCCGGGGATCGACTCAAGCTTGTCCAGTGTGCCGCCGGTATGGCCAAGGCCCCGGCCCGAGATCATCGGCACATAAGCCCCGCAGGCCGCCAAGGCCGGGGCCAGCAGCAAGGACACACAGTCGCCGATGCCGCCGGTTGAGTGCTTGTCCAGCACCGGGCCCGGCACATCCCAGGCCATCACCCGGCCGGTATCGCGCATCGCCCGGGTCAGCGCCACGCGGCCATCATCGGTCAGCCCGCGCAGCAGAACCGCCATGGCAAAGGCCCCGGCCTGCGCATCGGTCACCGTGCCATTGGCCAGACCGTTTGCGAACCAGCCAAGGTCCGCCGCGGATGGGGCCTGCCCGTCGCGGATCTGCACGATGATGCTGCGCGCGTCGGTCATTTCTGATCCTTGGGGGCGCGGTCCATATGGGCGGCAGAAAACACGCCGGGCAGCAGGTCGGCCACCGTGGTTTCAAACGTCTTGCCATCGGTGGTGCACAGCGTGACCTTGACATCCTGCCCGGCAAATTCGGCGATCTTTTGCCGGCAACCGCCGCACGGCGGCACCGGGTCGGGGCTGTCGGCGATCACGCAGATCTCGGTGATGCGGGTGTCGCCGCCGGCGATCATTGCGGCGATCGCCCCGGCCTCGGCACAGGTGCCTTCGGGGTAGGCCACGTTTTCCACGTTGCAGCCGACATAGACCGCGCCGGACCCTGCCCGCAGCGCCGCGCCCACCTTGAAGCGGGAGTAGGGCACATAGGCCCGCAGACGAACATCGGTGGCGGCGGACAGCAGGGACATGGCAACCTCGGAGGATTTGACCTTTTCGCCGCGAAGTGTGGCGCTTGGCCGCCCAAAGCGCAAGGGTCAGCGCGGCCCCGGCGGATTCGGGCCCGGGGGCCGCCCGACGCACAGGCTGAGTCGGCCGAACCCGCCGACGGCGCTAAAATTTGCAAATCATGCACCCAAGCGCAGTTTGACAACAGCAAATCCACTGTTTTGCAAATATTTGCAGCGTGTTCTTGCGTAAGTCTGCAAATATTCTCGGTCGCATACCCAATGGACAACGGTAACAATGTTGCGCGGTTGCCTTGCGTTCAGTAACACATCGTAGAAGCGTTTGGAGGAGGCGCGGACGATGGGGTATTCCGTTATCTATGCGAAATGGCAGGCTGATCCGGAAGGGTTCTGGATGGATGCGGCTGGCGCGATCGACTGGTTCAAGAAGCCGGCGCGCGCGCTGAACGTCGACCGCGCGCCGATGTATGAATGGTTCACCGATGGCATGGTCAACACCTGCTGGAATGCGGTGGACCGGCATGTGCTGGCGGGCCGGGGGGACCAATTGGCGATCATCCATGACAGCCCGGTCACCCACCTCAAGCACGGCATCACCTACCGCGAATTGCAGGCCCGCGTGGCCAGCCTTGCCGGGGCCCTGCGCGCCAAGGGCGTGGAAAAGGGCGACCGCGTGATCATCTACATGCCGATGGTGCCCGAGGCGCTGGAGGCGATGCTGGCCTGCGCCCGGCTGGGGGCCATTCACTCGGTCGTCTTTGGTGGCTTTGCAGCGGCCGAACTGGCGGTGCGGATCGACGATTGCAAACCAAAGGCCATCATTGCGGCATCTTGCGGGATCGAGCCATCACGGGTGGTGCATTACAAACCGCTGCTGGATGCGGCCATTGATCTGGCCAGCCACACGCCCGACTTCTGCGTGATCTTCCAGCGCGAACAAGAGGTGGCCAAGCTGACCCCGGGCCGCGATGTCGCGTGGCATACCTTCCAATATGGCGTGGAACCTGCCGATTGCGTGCCGGTCGAGGGCAACCACCCGGCCTATATCCTGTATACCAGCGGCACCACCGGCGCGCCCAAGGGCGTGGTGCGGCCGACCGCCGGGCATCTGGTGGCGCTGAACTGGACCATGCGCGCAATCTATAATTGTGGCGTGGGCGATGTGTTCTGGGCCGCGTCCGATGTGGGCTGGGTCGTGGGCCACAGCTATATCTGCTACGCGCCGCTGATTGCCGGCTGCACCACCGTGGTGTTCGAGGGCAAGCCGGTGGGCACCCCCGATGCGGGCACCTTCTGGCGGGTGATCGAGGAGCACAAGGTCAAGTCGTTCTTCACCGCCCCCACCGCCCTGCGGGCGATCAAGCGCGAAGACCCCGAGGGCAAGCTGGTGGGCGACTATGACCTGCGCCATCTGCAAGCCCTGTTTCTGGCCGGCGAGCGTGCTGACCCAGACACCGTGCATTGGGCGCAGCGCCATGTCGGCGTGCCGGTGATTGACCATTGGTGGCAGACCGAAACCGGCTATGCGATTGCCGCCAACCCCTTGGGCCTTGGGCTGCTGCCGGTGAAGGTGGGCAGCCCATCGGTGCCAATGCCCGGATTTGACGTGCAGGTGCTGGATGAAGGCGGGCATGAGGTCGCCCCCGGCACGCTGGGCGCGATCGCGATAAAGCTGCCCTTGCCCCCCGGCACCCTGCCGACGCTGTGGAATGCCGAAGAGCGGTTTGTGAAATCCTATCTGAACCACTTCCCCGGCTATTATGAAACCGGCGATGCGGGCTATGTCGATGAAGATGGCTATCTCTACATCATGGCGCGCACCGATGACGTGATCAACGTGGCAGGCCATCGGCTGTCCACCGGCGCGATGGAAGAGGTGCTGGCCAGCCACCGCGATGTGGCGGAATGTGCGGTGATCGGGGTGGCCGATGACCTGAAGGGGCAGTCGCCGCTTGGCTTTTTGTGCCTGAACAAGGGCGCTGACCGCGACCCGGCCGAGGTGGTGGCCGAATGCGTCAAGCTGATGCGGGAAAGGATCGGGCCCGTGGCCGATTTCAAGCGTGCGGTGGTGGTGGAACGGTTGCCGAAAACCCGGTCCGGCAAGATCTTGCGCGCCACAATGGTGAACATCGCCGACAGCAAGCCGTGGAAAATGCCCGCAACCATCGACGATCCGGCGATCCTGGACGAAATCGCAGGTGCGCTGAAAACGCTGGGGCTGGCAAAAGGCTAAGATGGGCATTGGAGCGGGGCTGGGCATGGGGTAGCCTTCGGGCATGGCTGTGTCGCGTATCGCCCCTTTCGACCCTGATGCACCGCTTGCGGCTTTGCGGCAGGCGTTAACACGGCTTGACGCCCTGGACCTGGAGCCTGACGCCCGTGCCGCGCTAAAGGCTGCGTGGTCGGCGTTTGGCGCCCTCGATCTGCCGCAGGGGCCGGTCGATAACAGTGTGTTTGCGGCGTTGCTGGCCATGGCCGGCCCTGAAGTCGCGCCCGAACTGCTGACCCAGATGGCGGCTGACCTGCGCGCCGTCGGCCATGTGCTGACGCCTGCGATGCGGGCGCACGACTGGGCCGCCATCTGTGCGCAAAGCCATGTGCTTGTGGCGCTTGCAGGGGCGGCGGGGGCGACAGGTCTGGCGGCCTTGGCGCAAGCGTTGAACCGGGCCGCCCACCGGGCGGATGACCGGGCGGTGGATCAGGTCGCGGGCCGGATCAGCGGCGCATTGCAGCAGCTGATCAGCTTTGTCGAACAGGCGCAATCTGACGTGCCACAGGCCGGGGCCTGACCGTGGCAGAAGCCAGACCCCCACCGCTGCTGTTGATCGAAGACACGCCGTCGTTGCAGCTTGTCTATCGGTCGGTGTTGCAGACCGCAGGCTATGCGGTGCAGGCGGCGGGCACGGCGGCCGAGGGGATGCGGATCTTCCGCGACAGTGGCGCGCAGGTCGTGCTGCTGGATGTGATGCTGCCCGACCGTGACGGTCTGGCACTGATGCGCGACATGCTGGCGCTGCGCCCCGAGGCGCGGGTAATCGTGATCACCGCCAACGCCAGCATCAACAAGGCGGTCGAGGCGATGCGCGGCGGCGCGCATGACTTTCTGGTCAAGCCGTTTGACGAGTTGCGGTTTCTGGCAGCGGTCGAAAATGCCGGGGGCGGTGCCCGCGCCCTGCCCCGCCCGGCCCCGCGCTCCCCGGCAGCAGCGGAAAGCCCGGTGGCCGAGGATGTGTTCATCGGATCGTCTGATGCGATGCGGCGGGTGCAAGACACCATCCGGTCGGTCGCGGGGTCGATGGCCACCGTGTTCATCACCGGCGAAAGCGGCACCGGCAAAGAGCTTTGCGCCTTGGCCATCCATGCCGGCAGCCCGCGCGCCAACGGGCCGTTCATCGCGCTGAACTGCGGTGCCATTCCGCAGGATTTGCTGGAATCCGAGGTGTTCGGCCATATCAAGGGCAGCTTTACCGGCGCGATTTCCGACAAGCCGGGTGCGGCGGCTGCGGCCGATGGCGGCACGCTGTTTCTGGACGAGATCTGCGAAATGGCTCCGGCCTTGCAGACCAAGCTCTTGCGCTTCCTGCAAACCTCGACCGTGCAGCCGGTGGGGGCCACGCGGCCGCGCAAGGTGAATGTGCGCATTGTCTGTGCCACCAACCGCGACCCGATCGAGGCCGTGCGGCGCGGCGAGTTTCGCGAAGACCTGTATTACCGGCTGTTTGTCGTGCCTGTCCACATGCCGCCCTTGCGTGAACGCGGCGATGATGTGATCGAAATCGCCCAAGCCGCGCTGGAACGCTTCGCCCATGAAGAGCGGCGGCGCTTTGACGGGTTCGACGCCGAGGTGCTGGACCTGTTTCGCAGCCTGAGCTGGCCCGGCAATGTGCGGCAGGTGCTGAACGTGATCCGCAACATTGTGGTGCTGAACAAGGGGGGGCGGGTGACCCTTGCGATGATCCCCGCCTCGCTTGCCTGCAATGCGACGCTTTCGCAAACCAGCCCCTGCCCCGATCAGGTGCGCGCCGGGCTGCTGGAGGGGTTGATCGGCCGCCCGATGGCCGAGATCGAGCGGATCGTGATCGAAGAAACCATCGCCCGCCATGACGGGTCGGTCCCGCGGGCCGCGCGGGTGCTGCACCTGTCGCCCTCCACGATCTATCGCAAACGCGAAAGCTGGGGCATCAAGCCTTAGGCGAACTGTTCGGACAACAGCCGCTCTTCCAGCCCGTGACCGGGGTCGAACAGGATGCGATGACGGACCGTCGGTTCCGACCGGATTTCCACCGACAGCACATTGTTGACCGATCGGCTGTCGGCATCGGCCATCACCGGGCGCTTGTCGGGGTCCAGCACCTCGATCCGCACCACGGCGGTTTTCGGCAACAGCGCCCCGCGCCATCGCCGGGGGCGAAAGGCGGCCACGGCGGTGAGCGCCAGCACATCCGACTCAATAGGCAGAATGGGACCATGCGCCGAGTAGTTATAGGCGGTGGACCCGGCCGGGGTGCACAGCATCGCGCCGTCGCAGACCAGTTCATCCAGCCGCAACTTGCCATCGACATAGATCGCCAGCTTGGCCGCCTGAGGGCCGGCACGCAACAGCGAAACCTCATTGATGGCAAGCGCCTCAAGCAGCAGGCCATCGGCGGTGACGGCCCGCATGTGCAGCGGGTTGATCACGGTTTCCTCGGCGGCTTGCAGACGGTGGATCAGATCCTGCGTGGCATAGGCGTTCATCAAAAAGCCAACCGTGCCGCAATTCATGCCATAGACCGGCAACCCGGCGCTTTGGGTTTCGTGCAGGGTTTGCAGCATGAACCCATCGCCACCAAGGGCCACAACCACATCGGCCTGCGCCAGATCGGTCTGGCCATGCTGGGCCACAAGACTTGCATACGCCTCTTGCGCGGCGGGGGCAGAGCTTGCGCGAAACGCAATGCGGGTGGTCGGCGCGGTCTGGGTCAAGGCAGGTCTCCGTTGCCGACAGTCTTGACGGGGTGGGGCCCGGAACTCAAGCCCAACTCAAGCCCACTGCACGGATTGGCACAGCCAACTGGCCGAAGAAGTTGCCGTTCGACCATCTTGGACATACAGGCCAGAAGACGACCCCACCGGTCCGCCGGTTGGGCGCAGCTTCACGGGGTCAGGGCGCTTTGCGGTTCAGTCACTGCGAACGCACCTCGTGACGAGACAAGGCGAAAGTTCACCGTTTTGGTTTTGGTCAGGCGCGGGCCGTGCTTGAGTTGCGGCCCAGAACCGCAGGCACCGACCGTCCGCCATGCGTCAGGTATCCGCAGAGTCACACCCCGCTGTCATCCCGGAACCGGTTGGCAATCGGATAACGGCGGTCCAGCCAGAACGCCTTTTGCGTCAGCCGCGTGCCGGGGGCGGATTGGAAGCGTTTGTATTCTGCCAGATACAGCAGGTGTTCCACCTTTTTCACCGTGGCCCGGTCAAAGCCTTCCGCCACCAGATCGGCCACGCTGGCTTCGCGTTCCACCAGCCCTTCCAGAATGGCATCCAGCACCTCATAGGGCGGCAGGCTGTCCTGATCGGTCTGGTTGGCGCGCAATTCGGCACTGGGGGGCTTGGTGATGATCCGGTCGGGGATCACCTCGCCCGCCGGACCTTTCATCCATGGCCGGTGATGTTCATTGCGCCAGCGGGCGGTCAGGAACATGCGGGTCTTGTACATGTCCTTGACCGGGTTATAGCCGCCGTTCATGTCGCCATAGATGGTGCAATAGCCGACCGCCATTTCCGATTTGTTGCCGGTGGTCAGCAGCATCTCGCCGTATTTGTTGGAAATCGCCATCAACATCACGCCGCGCAGGCGGCTTTGGATGTTTTCCTCGGTGATGCCCTCTTCGGTGCCTGCAAACAGCGGGGCCAGCGTGTCCAGCACTGCGCCCTGCGCCGCCGTGATCGGCACAGTGTCCAGCCGGCAGCCAAGCGCGCGGGCGCACCTCTCGGCATCTTCCAGCGAATGGGCGCTGGTGAACTCGGATGGCAGCATCACACAGCGCACGTTCTCGGGGCCCAAGGCATCGGCGGCAATCGCGGCGACGATGGCGGAGTCAATCCCGCCCGACAGGCCCAGCACGGCCTTTTTGAACCCGGTCTTGGCGAAGTAATCCGCCACCGACAGCACGCAGGCGCGATAATCCGCCTCGCTGATCGGCGGGATCGGGGCAATCTCGCCTTGGTCAGCATGCCAGCCTTCGGGGGTGCGGCGGAAGGTGACATGGGTCACCACCTCATCGAACTGCGGCATCTGCAGCGCCAGATGACCACCGGGGTTCAGCACCATGGATGACCCGTCGAACACCTGATCGTCCTGCCCGCCGACCATGTTCAGGTAAACCAGCGGCAAGCCCGTCTCCACCACCCGGGACACCATCAGGTTCAGCCGCAGGTTCGGCTTGCCGCGATGGTAGGGGCTGCCGTTCGGCACCAGCAGGATCTCGGCCCCGGTCTCGGCCAGAGTTTCGGCCACATCCGCATGCCAGGCGTCCTCGCAGATCGGGCTGCCGATACGGACCCCGTTGACGATAAACGGGCCATGCACATCAGCCGAGGCGAACAACCGCCGCTCGTCAAACACCGCATCATTGGGCAGGTGGTGCTTCAGCACGGTGGCCGTCACCCGCCCACCCTGCAAAATGTAATAGGCGTTATACAGCCGCCCGTCCTGCACCGCAGGGCCACCGATCGCGATGGCAGGACCTTCGGCGCAATCCACCGCAAGCTGGTGGATCGCCGCGATGGCAGCCTGCTGAAAGGCGGGTTTCAGGATCAGATCCTGGGTCTGATAGCCGGTGATGAACATCTCGGTCAGCGCCAGAAGGTCGGCATCGGCGGCTTTCGCCTGATCCCAGGCCGCGCGGGCGCGAGCGGCATTGCCGCGCAGATCACCCACGGTCGGGTTCAACTGGGCGAGGGTCAGACGGAACAGATCGGCCATGCCGGCACCTTTCGCAAGTGGCTGGTTCTGTTCTAGCAGGTTGTCCGCCAAGGGAAAGTGATTGCCAGCCAAACTCCGCCCCGCTTGTCAGCCCGGTGTCACCCGGCTAGGGTTTTGCCAAGGCGAGATGACGGCCAGATACGACGGCCAGATACGACGGAGAGTCCGACCATGCGGCAAGCTGTGAAACGTCTGATGGCTGCGGCCCTGCTTGGCCTGGCGCTGCCGGGTCTTGCCCTTGCGCAAGACGGCGAGATCGTCACCAAGCAGTATGACGACGGATCGTTCTATGAAGGCACCTTCCTGAATGGGCGTCAGCATGGCACCGGCACCTATACCCTGCCCAACGGCTACAGCTACACCGGCGACTGGGTGGCGGGCGAGATCACCGGCATGGGCGTTGCGCGCTACCCCAACGGGTCAGTCTACGAGGGTCAGTTCGCGGCAGGCAAGCCGGAAGGCCGCGGCAAGATCACCTATGCCGATGGTGGCAGCTATGACGGCGACTGGACAAACGGCCAGATGACCGGCGAAGGTGTCGCGCGCTATGCCGATGGCTCGGTCTATACCGGCGCGTTCCTGAACGGCAAACACCATGGCATCGGCGTGCAGGACGGCCCCGATGGCTATCGCTACGAAGGCGGCTGGACCGAAGGGGTGAAAGACGGCAAGGGCCGCGTCACCTATGCCGATGGCACCGTGTTCGACGGCACGCTGAAGGCCGGGCAGCGCGAGGGAGAGGGCAGCCTGACCATGCCCGACGGCCTGGTCTATGTGGGCCAATGGGCCGGCGGCCAGATCAATGGCTCCGGCAAACTGACCCAGGCCAATGGCGACGTCTATGAGGGAAGCTTCGTCGATGGCCAGCGACAGGGCGAAGGACGCGCCACCTCGGCCAATGGCGATGTCTATGAAGGCGGCTTTCAGGCCAACAAGCGCGCGGGCAAGGGCGTGTTCCGCGCCAAGGACGGCACCGTGCTGGAGGGCGACTGGCTGGACGGCCGCCTGACAGGCGTGGGCCGCATCACCTTTCCCGATGGCGCGATCTACGAAGGCGCGGTCAAGAATGACGAGGCAGATGGCACCGGCAAGATCACCTATGCCGATGGGGCGATCTATGATGGCACCTGGGTGGCGGGCATCATCGACGGCACCGGCACCGCCACCTACGCCACCGGCGCGGTCTACACCGGCGGCTTCAAGGCTGCCAAACCGCATGGCAGCGGCACCATGACCCTGCCCGATGGCTATCGCTATGAAGGCACATGGGAAAACGGCCAACGCGCCGGCAAGGGAACGGCCACCTATGCCGATGGCACGGTCTATACCGGCGATTTCGTGGCGGGCCTGCGGTCCGGCAAGGGCGAACTTACCGGCCCGGACGGCTTTGTCTACACCGGCGACTGGAAAGACGGCGAGATCGATGGTCTGGGCAGTGCCACCTATCCCAACGGCGACCGCTATGACGGCAGCTTTGCCAAAGGCCGCCGGTCAGGTCAGGGAAAACTGACCTATGCCAGCGGGCAAGTGGCAGAAGGCCTGTGGGAAAACGGCATCCTGATGGCCCCCAGTCCGGCGCCCACCGATCCGGCCGCCCCGACGCCCTCGCCCTGACCCTGACCCCGTCAATCCGGCAGAGCGCCTGCGGCGCAAGCCATTCAGGGCGCCTGCGCGGGCGTGCCGCCCGCTTGTCTTCGCCGGGGGCTGCGCGCCCCCGGACCCTGCGGAGTATTTTCAAAGCAGCAATGCAACAGAGGTGGGATTGCTGCTTGCCAAATACTCCCGCGCGGAGCGCAGCCGACGCGACAGATGGCGCTGCGGCAACCCGGTTCGTGACCGGGTGCGACAAGCGGATGGCAATGCCGTTGCTGGCCCCTAGATGGGGTTGGCGACGGCTTTCGGCTTGCGGTCACACCGGGGTGCCCGCGTCAAGTTTGGCCAGAAAGGCTTCGGCTTCTGCCAGCGTGGCGGCCTGCCGGGACGGGGCCATCTTGTCCCATGTCCGGTACATCTGCGCCATGCGTGGGTTGGCCTGAAACCGTGTGCGATGGCGCAGCAGGAAATCCCAGTAAAGCAGGTTGAACGGGCAGGCATTGGGTCCGGTCTTGTCGGCCACGCGGTAGTGGCATCCGCCGCAATAGTCGGACATCCGGTCGATATAGGCCCCGGAGGCAGCGTAGGGTTTCGACCCCAGCACGCCGCCATCGGCAAACTGGCTCATCCCGATCGCGTTGGGGGCCTCGACCCATTCGAAAGCATCAATGTAAACAGACAGATACCATTCATGCAGCGCGTGCGGATTGACACCTGCCAGCAGGGCAAAGTTACCAGTCACCATCAGCCGCTGGATGTGGTGGGCATAGGCCATATCGCGGGTTTGCCCCACCGCATGCGACAGGCAGGCCATTTGCGTCTTGGCCCCCCAATAGAGCGGCGGCAGCGCTCGGCTGGCCCCCAGCGCGTTCTGGTCGGCATAGCCGGGGCCGTGCAACATGTAGATGCCGCGCACGAACTCGCGCCAACCGATGATCTGGCGGATGAAGCCCTCGACCGCATTGAGCGGCGCTTTGCCCGCGTGCCAGGCGGCCTCGACCGCTTGGCACACCTCAAGCGGGTTTAGCAGGCCGATGTTGAGGTAGGGCGAGATCAGCGCGTGGCTGAGGGTCGGGTCAGCGGCCAGCATCGCGTCTTGTTCATCCCCAAAGCTGGGCAACGCGTGGTCGATGAAATGCGTCAGCGCCGCCTGCGCGTCCTCGCGGGTGACAGCCCAGCCAAAGGGCCGCAAGCACCCGAAATGGTTGGGAAATCGCGCTTCGACCAATGTCAGCACCTGCTGCGTCACGGCATCGGGGGTGAACTGCGGCGGGCGGGGGCGGAACAGGTCGGGTTTGGCGCGCTTGCGGTTGTCGTGGTCAAAGTTCCACTCGCCGCCGATAGGGTCTTTGCCTTGCATCAGCAGGCCGGTCTTGCGGCGCATGTCGCGGTAGAACCATTCCATCCGCAACTGTTTGCGGCCCTCGGCCCAGGCGGCAAATTCGGCGTCCGAGCAGATGAAGCGGTCATCGGGCAGTTGGGTGACGGGCAGCGGCAAATCGTCCAGCGCGGTGATCAGCCGCCATTCGCCGGGGCGGGTGGCAAGGATTTCGGTCGCCCCGTATTCCGCGGCGCGGCGCAGCAGTTCGCCTTGAATCGATTGGGTATTTTCGGGGTCATCCAGCTTTGAATAGGCAACCTGCCAGCCGTTTTTGCGCAGATCTGCTGCAAAGTGACGCATGGCTGACAGGATCAGGGCAATCTTTTGCGGGTGATGCGGGACATAGGTTCCCTCGGCCTGAACCTCGGCCATCACCACCAAGTCTTGAGCGGGATCAGCGGCCCGAAGACACGATATATTGGGGGTCAACTGATCACCCAACACAAGGATCAGGCGTTTCACCATGGGATGGTCTTGCCGTTCTGGTCAAAGAAGCCGCCGCTGTCAGCCGGGGTCAGCGCTGCCAGCACGCGCAGCAGGTTTTCTGCCGCCTGATCTGGCGTGACGGTGGGGTGCGAGCCGGCGTATTTCGCGGTCAGTGGCGTAGATACTGTGCCGGGGTGCAGGCAGACCACAACCGCTTGGGGGTGGCTGCGGGAAATTTCCACCGCTGCGGTGTGGATCAACTGGTTCAGCGCGGCCTTGGCGGCACGATAGCTGTGCCAGCCGCCAAGCCGATTGTCCCCGATGCTGCCCACCCGCGCCGATAGCACGGCAAACCGCGCCGGGCGGTCCTTGGGCATCAGGCGCACGCTGTGTTTCAAGACCAGTGCCGGGCCAGTGGCGTTCAGCGCAAATTGCGCGGAAAGGCCCGCGAAATCTAACATTTTCAATGACTTCTCGGGGGCGACCCCGTTCAGCTCCAGCGCCCCGGTGGTCACAAGGATATGGTCGAACGGGCCGTCCAGCGCGGCCAGATGGTCCCGGATGCTGACCTCATCGGTGATGTCGAACCCGTTTGTCCGGCGTGACAGGCGCGTCACTTCGGCCCCTTGCGCTGCCAGACGGTCGGCGACCGCGCGCCCGATCCCCCCCGATGCCCCGATCACCAATGCCCGCATGATACCCTTCCTGAATGGACCCGTCAGATAGCGGGAATGTGGCGTGGGGCAAGCGTGGTCTGGCTGTGGGGAACGCGTGGTGCATCCGTGACCACGGCCACGTCCTGCCGGGACAGCCCCCCCACCCCACCCTCCCCCACGAGGGGGGAGGGAGGCGAGCCTGTCTGATGCGAAGGGGGCAAGCGGTCAGGTCGGGCACCTCCCCTCCCCCCTCGGGTGGGGAGGGGATGGGCGTGGGGGTCGCGCGTCGCAAATCGCCCTTTACATTCCGGGCAGCGGCGATATCGTCGCGGGCATGAAACGGGGTCCACATATCGCATGTTCGACCGGGGATATTGCCCTGCCGGCCACCCGTGGTCTGCTTGTCCTTAGCTGCCTCTGAGCGTGCCCTTGGGCGCGACCGCTCAGAGGTGACAGCGCCCGGCAACGAGAAGCAAAGCATCAAGGATCAGACCCATGACATCTGCAACGCAAGACCGCGTTTTCATTTTCGACACCACCTTGCGCGATGGCGAGCAAAGCCCCGGCGCCACCATGACCCATGAAGAAAAGCTGGAGATTGCCAGCCTGCTGGACGAGATGGGCGTCGATATCATTGAAGCCGGGTTCCCGATTGCCAGCGAAGGCGACTTTGCCGCCGTGTCGGAGATTTCAAAGCGGGCGAAGAACAGCACGATCTGCGGGTTGGCACGGGCGAATTTCAAGGACATCGACCGCTGCTGGGAGGCGGTGAAACATGCGCGCAGCCCGCGCATCCACACCTTCATCGGCACCTCGCCGCTGCACCGCGCCATTCCCAATCTGGACATGGACCAGATGGCCGAGCGCATCCACGACACCGTGACCCATGCCCGCAACCTGTGCGACAACGTGCAATGGTCGCCGATGGATGCCACGCGGACCGAGCATGATTATCTGTGCCGGGTGGTGGAAATCGCGATCAAGGCCGGGGCGACCACGATCAACATTCCCGACACCGTCGGCTATACCGCGCCACGCGAAAGCTCTGACCTGATCGCCATGCTGCTGGAGCGGGTGCCGGGCGCCGATACCATCATCTTTGCCACCCATTGCCACAATGATCTGGGCATGGCGACGGCCAATGCGCTTGCGGCGGTCGAGGCGGGGGCGCGGCAGATCGAATGCACCATCAACGGCTTGGGCGAACGGGCCGGCAACACCGCGCTGGAAGAGGTGGTGATGGCAATGAAGGTCCGCAATGACATCATGCCATATCGCACCGGGATTGACACCACCAAGATCATGAACCTGTCGCGCCGGGTGGCCAGCGTGTCAGGCTTTCCGGTGCAGTTCAACAAGGCGATTGTCGGCAAGAACGCCTTCTTGCATGAGTCCGGCATCCATCAGGACGGGGTGCTGAAGAATGTCGAGACCTTCGAGATCATGCGGCCCGAGGATATTGGCCTCGTGCAGAAGAACATCGCCATGGGCAAGCATTCGGGGCGGGCGGCGTTGCGGGCCAAGCTGCGCGAGCTGGGCGTCGAACTGGCGGACAACCAGCTGAACGATGTGTTCGTGCGGTTCAAGGCTTTGGCCGACCGCAAGAAAGAGGTTTATGACGATGATCTGGTGGCCCTGGTCGCCGATGAACAGACCAACGATGCGCATGAGTATTTGCAGTTGAAAAAGCTGCGGGTGATCTGTGGCACCGAAGGCCCGCAAGAGGCCGACATGGTGCTGTCGATTGACGGGGTGGATCACCACATTGACGCCACGGGCGACGGTCCGGTGGATGCGGCGTTCAACTGCGTGAAGATGCTGTTCCCGCACAAGGCACGGCTGGAGATCTATCAGGTGCATGCCGTGACCCAAGGCACCGATGCGCAGGCCACGGTGTCGGTGCGGTTGCAAGAGGATGGGCGGATCGTCACCGGGGCCTCGGCCGATACCGATACCATCGTGGCCAGCACCCGCGCCTATATCAACGCGCTGAACAAGCTGATCGTGCGGCGGCAGAAAACCGCGCCGGGCAATGACGTGAAGACGGTCAGCTATCACGGGGAGTGATGTGGCTTTGCCCCGGCGTTCCGCAGGGGATGCCGGGGATGGGGTGCAAGCGCCCTGATTTTCAGCAGGCGGGACAATTTGCCCGTGCAACCGGCCGTCAAATTGCCTGCCCGTCGTTGCAATGACGTGAAATCGGCGTAGAGGTCTGGGGCCGTTTTCAGCCGGATCGTGCCGCCATGCCAGAGCCCCAGACGCCTCGCCTGCCCGAAGACGGCCAAATCCGCGCCCGGATCGGCCTTGTGCTGGGCCCGCTGGTCTTTGGCGCGATGCTGCTGGCAGGCCCGCCCGGCGGGGTAACGGATCAGGTCTGGACGGTGGCGGCGCTGACCTTGCTGATGGCGCTGTGGTGGGTGACCGAGGCGCTGCCGATCCCGGCCACGGCCCTGTTGCCGGTGGCGGTGCTGCCGACATTGGGCACCGCGACGTTCACCGAGGCGGCCGCGCCTTATGCCAATCCGCTGATCTTTCTGTTTCTGGGCGGCTTCATGCTTGCACTGGCGATTCAGCGCTGGAATCTGCACCAGCGGATTGCCCTGTTCATCCTGGGCTTTGTCGGGCAGCGGCCCGATCATCTGGTGGCCGGGTTCATGCTGGCGACGGCGGGCCTGAGCATGTGGGTGTCGAACACCGCGACCGCCGCGCTGATGCTGCCGATCGGGGTTTCGGTGCTGGCGATGATTGATGCCGGGCCAACACCGCCCGAGCGCGCGCGCAGCATCGGGATCGCGTTGATGCTGGGCATTGCGTTCGGGGCCAATATCGGCGGCATTGCCACGCTGATCGGCACGCCGCCAAATGCCTTGCTGGCGGCCTATCTGGCGGAAAGCTGGCAGATCGAGATCGGCTTCATGACATGGATGGCCTTTGCACTGCCGCTGTCCTTGGCGTTGCTGGTGGCCTGCTGGTGGGTGCTGTGCCGCTGGGCCTTTGTGGTGACGCCCGAGCCGGTGGCCGGGATAGCCGAGTTGCTGGCAGAGCGCCGCGCGGCGCTGGGGCCGATGGGGGGGGCCGAGCGGCGGGTGGCCATGGTGTTTGCGGCGGTGGCGGCGGCATGGGTGCTGCGCCCGCTGCTGGATGCGGCCTTGCCGGGGCTGACCCTGAGCGATGCGGCGATTTCGGTGATCGCGGCGGTGGTGCTGTTTGCGTGGCCTGCGGGTGGCGGCAACCGTCGCGCGCTGCTGACATGGACTGACACCGCGCAACTGCCCTGGGGGGTGCTGATCCTTGTCGGTGGGGGTCTCAGCCTTGGCGAGGCGATCGGGTCCAGCGGGTTGGCGGACAGTCTGGCGGTGGCGATGCGCGGGTTGACCGATTGGCCGGGCTGGCTGCTGGTCGGGCTGGTCTCGGCGGGGGCCATGGGCCTTAGCCATGTCACCTCGAACACCGCGACCGCCGCCACCCTGATCCCGCTGGCAGGGGCCATGGCGATCAGCCTTGGGGTGTCGCCCTTGCTGCTGACACTGCCGGTCACGCTGGCGGCGTCTTGCGCCTTCATGCTGCCGGTGGCGACGCCGCCCAATGCGATTGTGTTCGGCAGCGGCCGGATCGGCGTGCCCGACATGGTGCGGGCGGGTTTGTGGATGAGCCTGATCTCGATGGTGCTGATCGGGGCCTGCGTGATGGCGCTGGATTGGACCGGGCTGTTGCCTGTGGCGGGGTAAGGCGGGCCAGAATCATGCCTTGGGGCCTGATGATTCTGTGGCAGAAAGCGGCCGGCTTCGCCCAAGGTTGCAGCGGCGCGGCACGCACACATTGCACTTCGAACGGCTTTGGTTTGAAAAGTGCAAGGAAACGGTCAATCTTGCGCCATTCACCGGACCAGACATTGTAATGGTGCAAGCGCGGGGAGCAGACGGCGGATTGACGCCCGACACCCGCTTTGTCCTTTCACCCGGCAACCCTGAGCCTTATATGAACGCGCCCCTTCGATTCCCCGGTCGAGTGGGGTTTTGACGTTTGAAAAGGACACCAGCGGCATGTCGATATTCTCCAATCTGTTTTCCTCGGATATGGCGATTGACCTTGGGACGGCCAACACGCTTGTCTATATCCGTGGCAAGGGGATCGTGCTGAACGAGCCTTCGGTGGTGGCCTATCACACCAAGGACGGCAAGAAGGTGGTGCTTGCCGTGGGTGAAGATGCCAAGCTGATGCTGGGCCGCACGCCGGGCAGCATCGAAGCCATCCGCCCGATGCGCGATGGGGTGATCGCCGATTTCGAGGCGGCGGAAGAGATGATCAAGCATTTCATCCGCAAGGTGCACAAGCGCACGACCTTCAGCAAGCCCAAGATCATCGTCTGCGTGCCGCATGGCGCGACCCCGGTGGAAAAGCGCGCGATCCGGCAATCGGTGCTGTCGGCCGGGGCGCGGCGGGCGGGCCTGATTGCCGAGCCGATTGCCGCGGCCATCGGCGCGGGCATGCCCATCACCGACCCCACCGGCAACATGGTGGTCGATATCGGCGGCGGCACCACCGAGGTGGCGGTGCTGTCCTTGGGCGACATCGTCTATGCCCGGTCGGTGCGGGTTGGCGGCGACCGGATGGATGAGGCGATCATCAGCTATCTGCGCCGGCACCAGAACCTGCTGATCGGGGAATCCACGGCCGAGCGGATCAAGACCAGCATCGGCACCGCACGGATGCCCGACGACGGGCGTGGCGCGTCGATGCAGATCCGCGGGCGCGACCTTTTGAACGGGGTGCCGAAGGAAACCGAGATCAATCAGGCGCAGGTGGCCGAAGCCTTGGCAGAACCGGTGCAGCAGATCTGCGACGCGGTAATGCATGCGCTGGAGGCGACCCCGCCGGACCTTGCCGCCGATATCGTGGATCGCGGCGTGATGCTGACCGGCGGCGGCGCGCTGCTGGGCGATCTGGACCTGAGCTTGCGCGAGCAGACCGGGCTATCGATTTCGGTGGCCAATGAGTCACTCAATTGTGTGGCACTGGGCACCGGCAAGGCGCTGGAATACGAAAAGCAACTGCGGCATGTGATCGACTACGACAGTTGATCGACTGCGACAGTTGACCGGACCTTGAGGCCGGGCAGGAAAGACCGCCATGGCAAAACCACGCACAGACCCGGAGGACTTTGCCCGCCCGTTGCGACGGGTGCTGGTGGCGCTGTTGGTGCTGGCCCTGCTGGGGCTGTTTGCGCTGTGGCGGATCGACAGCCCGAGGGTCGAGCGGTTCCGTGCCGCCTTGGTGGATCGGGTGGTGCCGTCGTTCGACTGGGCGATGGCCCCGGTGACCAAGGCGGCCGGGATGATCGAACAGTTTCAAAGCTATGCCAGCCTGTATGAGCAAAATCAGGATCTGCGCCGCGAGTTGCAGCAGATGAAGGCCTGGAAAGAGGCCGCGTTGCAGTTGGAACAGCAAAACGCCCGCCTGCTGGACCTGAACCAGGTGCGGCTGGACCCCAAGCTGACACATGTCACCGGGCAGGTGCTGGCCGACAGCGGCAGCCCGTTCCGGCAATCGGTGCTGATCAACGTCGGTGCACGCGACGGGATCGTGGACGGCTGGGCCACAATGGATGGCATCGGTTTGGTGGGCCGGATTTCGGGCGTGGGGACGCGCACGTCGCGGGTGATCCTGTTGACCGACACCAACAGCCGCATCCCGGTGACGGTGCAGCCCTCGGGGCAAAAGGGCCTGCTGTCGGGGGACAACTCGGCCCTGCCCCCGTTGGAGTTTCTGGAGAACCCCGATGAGGTGCGCCCCGGCGACCGGGTGATCAGTTCCGGCGATGGCGGGATGTTTCCGGCGGGCCTGCTGGTGGGTCAGGTGGTGATGGGCAATGACCGGCGTCTGCGCGTCAGCCTGAGCGCCGATTATCAGCGGCTGGTGTTCTTGCGGGTGCTGCGCAGCCATGCGCTGACCCCGATCACCGATGCCGGCGCCCTGGTCGCCCCGCCCTTGTTGCCCGATGGACCCGATACCTCGGGCGCGCTGAACACCGACGAGATGCCCGCGCGCGGCACCCAGCCCGAGGCCGACCCCGCCGCCGATGCCACGTCGGAAACCGAGGGCAGCGATGGTTGAGGCACTGCGATCCGGGGTGTGGCTGTATCGCGGGCTGTTTGTCGGCTTTGCGCTGGTGCTTTTGTATCTGCGGCTGCTGCCTCTGGGCACGCAGGCGGGCGATCTGCCGGGGCCGGACCTGTTGCTGTGCCTGATCTTTGCCTGGGCGACGCGGCGGCCCGACTATCTGCCGGCGTGGTTGCTGGCGGGGGTGTTGCTGTTGGAAGACATGGTGTTGATGCGCCCGCCAGGGTTGTGGACGGCGCTGGTGGTGATGGCGGTGGAATTCGTGCGCGCCCGGGTGGCGCTGACGCGCGAGCTGACGCTGATTGCGGAATGGGCGATGGTGGCGGGGTTGATGGTGACCTGCCTGATGGTCTATCGGCTGATCTTCACGGTATCGTTCCTGCCGCAGCCCGGATTGGGCTTTGCCTTGTTGCAGGTTTTCTGGTCCATCCTGTGCTATCCTGTCGTGGTGGGCGTCAGCCGTCTGGCGCTGGATCTGCGCAAGCCCGCCACGGGCGAAGTGGACAGCTACGGACGCCGGTTGTAGGGGGGCAAAGATGCGACGCAGCCCGAAAGAGACCGAAGACAGCGCCCGGCTGACGCATCGGCGCGCGCTGTTGATGGGCGGCGCGATGACGGCGATGTTTGCCGTGCTGGGGGCGCGGATGCGCTATCTGTCGGTCGATCAGGCCGACCAGTTCAAGCTGCTGGCCGAGGAAAACCGCATCTCGATCCGGCTGATCCCGCCGGCGCGCGGCCTGATCCAGGATCGCAACGGCAAGCTTCTGGCCGGGAATGAGCAGAATTACCGGGTGATCATCACCCGTGAGGATGCCGGCGACGTCCATGCGGTGCTGGCGCGGTTGGCCTATGTCATCCCGCTGACCGCCGAGGATCTGGATCGCACCGCCAAGGAAATGCAGCGCTCCAGCCCGTTTGCGCCGATCACGGTGGCTGACCGGCTGACATGGGAAGACCTGTCGAAGGTGGCGCTGAACGCGCCGTCGCTGCCCGGCGTGTCGCCCGAGTTCGGGCTGAGCCGCATCTACCCCCGCGATACCGATTTTGCCCATGTTCTGGGCTATGTCGGGCCGGTGTCGGAAAAAGATCTGGAAGGGCTGGACAAGCCCGATGCCCTGCTGACCATCCCGAAGTTCCAGATTGGCAAGATCGGGGTCGAGCGCTGGTTGGAAAATGACCTGCGCGGCAAGGCGGGAACCCGGCGGATCGAGGTCAACGCCGTTGGCCGGGTGATGCGCGAGCTGGAGCGTGTCGAGGGCGACCCCGGTGCCGATATCCGGCTGACAATCGACGCCGATGTGCAGAACTTTGTGCAGGCGCGGCTGGGCGATGAATCGGCGGCCGCGGTGGTGATGGATGTAACCAATGGTGATGTGATCGCCATCGTGTCTTCGCCGTCGTTCGATCCGAACCTGTTCGTGCGCGGGATCAGCCATACCGATTACAACGGGCTGATGGAAAACGACCACCGCCCGCTGGCCAACAAGACGGTTCAGGGCGTCTATCCGCCGGGATCGACCTTCAAGATGGTGACCGCCCTTGCCGCGCTGAAAGAAGGCGTGATCAGCGTCAACACCACCATACGCTGCCCCGGTTACATCGAGTTCGGCGGCCGGCGGTTCCATTGCTGGAAACGTGCGGGCCACGGGCAGGTGGACCTGGAACGGTCTTTGACCGAAAGCTGCGACGTTTATTATTACGAAATCGCGCAGAAGGTGGGTATCGACAAGATCGCCGAGATGGGCCGCGCGCTGGGCCTTGGCATCCGGCATGATCTGCCGATGTCGGCGATTGCCGAAGGGGTGATGCCCGACAAGGCGTGGAAGCTGGCCAGCCAGAAGGCAGAATGGCGGATCGGCGATACGATCAACGCCAGCATCGGGCAGGGCTATGTGCTGACCTCGCCCTTGCAACTGGCGGTGATGACGGCGCGGATCGCCACGGGCCGGGCGGTGGTGCCGCGCCTTGTGCGGTCGATCGACGGGCGCGAGACCGCGGTGCCCGACGCCCCCCGGCTGGAGATCGGGACCGAAATCCTGAACCGGGTGCGCGCGGGCATGTTTGCGGTGGTCAACGCCGAGCGGGGCACGGCCAAATCGTCGCGTATCGTTGACCCGGACATGGTCTGGGCAGGCAAGACCGGCACCAGCCAGGTGCGCAACATCACCGCCGCCGAACGGGCGCGCGGAGTGATTTCCAACGATCAACTGCCGTGGAACCGCCGCGATCATGCGCTGTTCGTGGGCTTTGCGCCCTATGACAAGCCGCGCTATGCGGTGTCTGTCGTGGTGGAACATGGCGGCGGCGGGTCCACCGCCGCAGCGCCGATTGCCCGCGATGCCATTCTGCGCGCGATGAGCGACGGTCTGCCACCGCTGACGGCCTATCCCGCCAGTCAGCGCAACCGGATCGAGGCGATGCTGGCCAAGCTGCCATTGCGCGATGCAACAGGCCGCGCGCCCACCCCCACACGGGCATAGGGTCGGGACATGAGTTTTCTGGAATATCGCGTCAAGTTCGTGCCCACAGGGCTGCGCAAGATCCTGTACATGAACTGGCCCCTGGTGGTGCTGGTCACGGCGGTGTCTGCCGTGGGCTGGCTGGCGCTTTATTCCATTGCCGGTGGCCGGATGGAGGTTTGGGCCGGGCGGCAAATGCAGGTCTTCGGGCTGGGGGCGGCGCTGATGTTCGTGATCGCCTTCGTGCCGATCTGGTTCTGGCGCAACATGTCCTTGCTGGCCTATCTTGGGTCGCTGCTGTTGCTGCTGGTGGTCGAGTTTTTCGGAACCGTCGGCATGGGGGCGCAGCGCTGGCTTGAGCTGGGCGGTTTTCGGTTGCAGCCCTCCGAGTTGATGAAAGTGGCGCTGATCATGCTGCTGGCCGCCTATTACGACTGGCTGGATGTGAAAAAGGTCTCACGCCCGCTGTGGGTGGCAGTGCCGGTGCTGCTGACCGTGATCCCCACGGTTCTGGTGCTGATGCAGCCCAATCTGGGCACGGCGCTGATCTTGCTGATGATCGGCGGCGCGGTGATGCTGCTGGCGGGGGTCAGCTGGTGGTATTTCGCCGGCGTCGCCAGCCTGATTGCCGGGGCGGTGGCGGCGATCATGCTGTCGCGCGGAACCGACTGGCAGTTGCTGCACGATTACCAGTATCGCCGGATCGACACCTTCCTTGACCCGACCGCCGACCCTTTGGGTGCCGGATACAACATCATCCAGGCGCAGATTGCGCTGGGATCGGGCGGCTGGAGCGGCAAGGGGTTCATGCAGGGCACCCAAAGCCGGCTGAACTTTCTGCCCGAAAAGCACACCGATTTTATCTTTACCACACTGGGCGAGGAATTCGGCTTTGTCGGCGTCTTCAGCCTGCTGGTGCTGTATGGCCTGATCTTGCTGTTTTGCTATGTCTCGGCCTTGCAGAACAAGGACCGGTTTTCCACGCTGCTGATCCTGGGCATCGCGGTGAACTTCTTTTTGTATCTGGCGATCAATCTGGCGATGGTGATGGGGCTTGCCCCGGTGGTGGGGGTGCCGTTGCCCTTCCTGTCTTACGGCGGCTCGGCCATGCTGGTCTTGCTGGTGGCGTTCGGACTGATCCAGAGCGCCCATGTTCACCGACCAAGGTAGGCCCATGCCCAAGATCCTGTTTGCTGCCCCCGACCTGTGGGACGAATACCGCGACGCTCTGCCGCTTGCCTTGCATCAGGCGGGGGTGGTGGCCGATCTGGTGCTGGAGGCGGACCCCGAAACGGTGGATTACATCATCTACGCCCCGTCCGCGCCGTTGCAGGACTTTACCCCCTATACCCGCACCAAGGCGGTGCTGTCGCTGTGGGCCGGGGTCGAGCGGATTGTCGGCAATGCCACGCTGACCCAGCCCTTGTGCCGGATGGTGGACCCAAGCCTGACCGAGGGCATGGTCGAATGGGTGGTGGGCCACACCCTGCGCCACCATCTGGGAATGGACGCCCATATCGTGAACCCCGCCCACAGGTGGGAGCAGATCGTGCCACCGCTGGCGCGCGAACGCCCGGTGACAGTGCTGGGTCTGGGCGAGCTGGGCCGCGCCTGCGCACAGGTCCTTGCGGCGCTGAACTTTGCCGTCACCGGCTGGAGCCGGACCCCGAAAACGCTGGCCGGCATCCGCTGCCTGTCGGGAGAGGGGGGCCTGCGGCAGGCGCTGACCGGCGCGCAGATCGTGGTGACGCTGCTGCCGCGCACGACACAGACCGAAAACACCCTGAACGCCGAAACGCTGGCCTTGCCCGCACGCGGGGCGGTGGTGCTGAACCCCGGACGCGGCGCGCTGATCGACGATGCGGCGCTGCTCGCGGCGCTTGATACCGGCCAGATCGGCCATGCCACGCTGGATGTGTTCCGGGTGGAACCCCTGTTCGCGGGCCACCCCTACTGGCAGCATCCGCGCGTCACCGTGACGCCGCATATCGCCGCCGACACCCGCGCCAGTTCCGCCGCCCGCGTGATCGCCGAAAACGTCCGCCGCCACGAGGCCGGCGAGGCGCTGCTGCATCTGGTGGACCGCGCCCGCGGCTACTGAACATGGCGGGTTCGGGTCACGGATGGATCACACAGTGTCCTTAATAGGCTTGGGCTAAGGGCTGAGGGCTTTACCGAACCTGCCCCAGAGGGCTAGGGAAGACCGCAGACAGGCAACAGGAGGCGGGCATGACGGGCAAGGTTCTGATCACGGGGGCGGCCGGGTTCATCGGCTTTCACCTGGCGCGGCGGATGCTGGCGGGTGGCTGGCAGGTGACCGGCTTTGACGGGATGACCGCCTATTACGACCCGGCGCTGAAACAGGCCCGGCTGGATATCTTGCGTGACGATCCGCAGTTCAGCTTTCATCAAGGCATGCTCGAAGACGAGGGGCGCCTCACCGCGCTGGTCGACGCAGTGCGCCCCGATGTGATCATCCACCTCGCAGCCCAGGCCGGGGTGCGCTATTCGATCGACGCGCCCCGCAGTTATGTGCAATCCAACCTGATCGGCACGCATGAGGTGCTGGAGGCCGCACGGGCGCATCCGCCCCGCCACCTGCTGATGGCCTCAACCTCCTCGGCCTATGGCGCAAACACCAAGATGCCCTACAGCGAAACCGACCGCGCCACCCATCCGATGAGCTTTTACGCCGCCACCAAGATCGCCAACGAGGCGATGGCGCACAGCTATGCCCATCTGTTCGGGGTGCCGACCACGATGTTCCGGTTCTTTACCGTCTACGGCACCTGGGGCCGCCCCGACATGGCGCTGTTCAAGTTCACCAAGGCGATCCTGAACGGCGAACCGATCGACGTCTACAACCACGGCAACATGCAGCGCGACTTCACCTATGTCGAGGATCTGGTCGAAGGCATCACCCGCCTGACCGCCACTCCGCCGGGCAGTTCGCCGGTGGGCGCGATGGACAGCCTGTCCCCCGTCGCCCCGTTCCGCGTGGTGAACATCGGCAATGGCGCGCCGGTGCAACTGACCGATTTCATCGCCGCCATCGAGGCCGCAACGGGGCGCACCGCGACCCGCAACCTGATGCCGATGCAACCCGGCGACGTGCCCGCCACCTGGGCCGACGCGGCCCTGATCACCGCCCTTGTCGGCCCCCTGCCGCGCACCGACATCCGCGACGGCGTGGCGCGCTTTGTGGAATGGTATCGCGGCTGGAACCGGAGTTGAGCGGAGCGCCTGCGGCGCAAGCTTTTCATCTCGGCGCGCGGCCTGCGCCGCACACCTGCGGGGCAGGGGCTTTGCCCCCCGCCGCCCAAGGGCGGCTCACCCCAGAGTATTTTCAAAGCAGCAAACCTGAAGCGATTGCTGCTTTGAAAATACTCCCGCCGGAGGCATCACCCGAGGCGGTTGGCCGCAGGCCAGAGCCGAGACAAGACCTTGCGCCGCAGGCGCACCATTCGCCTTACAGCATGCCCGGAACCACCTGATCGGGGGGGCGGTGGCCATCGGCGAAGGTCTTGATGTTGATGATCACCTTCTCGCCCATCTCGATCCGGCCTTCCAGTGTGGAGCTGCCCATATGCGGCAGCAGCACGACATTGGGCAGTTCGCGCAGGCGGGGGTTGACCTCGTGGCCGTGTTCGAACACGTCCAGCCCCGCGCCGCCCAATTCGCCCGCCCGCAGGCCGCGGGTCAGGGCATTTTCGTCGATCACCTCGCCGCGGGAGGTGTTGACGATCACCGCGGTGGATTTCATCAGCTTCAGCCGCCGCGCGTTCATCAGATGATAGGTCGACGGCGTGTGCGGGCAGTTGATCGACAGGATGTCGATCCGGCTGACCATCTGGTCGAGGCTTTCCCACCAGGTGGCGTCGAGGTCGGCCTCCACTTCCGGGCGCAGGCGTTTGCGGTTGTGGTAATGGACCTGCAAGCCAAAGGCGCGGGCGCGCCGGGCGACCGCCTGACCGATGCGGCCCATGCCAAGGATGCCAAGCCGCTTGCCGCCCAGACGCACCCCCATGAAGGCGGTGGGGGCCCAGCCCTGCCATTCGCCGGCCTGCATCACTGCCAGACCCTCGGGGATGCGGCGGGTGACGGCCATGATCAGGGCCATCGTCATATCGGCGGTGTCTTCGGTCGTCACGCCGGGGGTGTTGGACACCAGAATGCCGCGCTGGCGGGCGGTGGCCACGTCGATGTGATCGACCCCCGCGCCGTAATTGGCGATCAGTTTCAGCCGGTCGCCGGCTTGCGCGATCAGGGCGGCGTCGATCTGGTCGGTGATGCAGGGCACCAGCACATCGGCGCGGCGCATCGCAGCCACCAGATCGTCGCGCGTCATTCTCGTATCGGGATCGCGCAATTCGACATCGAACAGCTCTTTCATCCGGGTCTCGACGGGTTCGGGCAACCGTCGCGTGACTACAACACTCAGCCGCTGTGCGGGCATGTTTGGACTCCGTGGGCTTGATCTTGGCGCTTCCCTGACCGCAAAGTGACGCCAACCGGGACGGGGCACAAGACCCCAACGCAACCCGTCGCAGAACTTTAGGCGAGAGCGGCCCGTTGACCGGGCCAGACAGGCAGGCGGAAGATGACACCGATGCGCAAAGCCGGGGCGGTATGCCTTGCGCTGTTTGCCCTTGCGACCCCCGGTCTGGCCGAGGGCGTGCGACCCAAGCCACGCCCGGTGCCGGCGGCAAACACCGCCCCGCTGCCTGCGGTGCAGCCCGCTTCGGTTTCCGGCATCGCGGCCGTCGACATGCCGCAGGCACCCCCCGGTGCGCAACCGATGCCGCTGGCGCGGCCCCTCGCAGGACCGGAGACCAAGTCTGCGGCGGCTGCCGTGCCTCGCGACACCGGCAAAGGCGCAGTGACCAACCTGCCCTTGCCGCGATTCGTGTCGTTGAAAACCGGTGAGGGCAACGCAAGGCGCGGGCCGGGGCTGACGCATCGGATCGACTGGGTGTTCACGCTGGCCGGGATGCCGCTGAAGATCACCGCCGAGCATGAGCATTGGCGGCGGGTCGAGGATGCCGAAGGTCTGGGCGGCTGGGTGCATTATTCCTTGCTGTCGGGGGTGCGCTCGGTTCTGGTGACCCGGCCGATGACGCCGTTCTACAGCCGGGCCGACAGCGCCTCGACGGTGGTGTTTCAGGCCGAGGCCGGGGTGGTGGCGCGGGTCATCGAATGTGCGGATGGCTGGTGCCGGGTGTCGGTCGAGGGCCAGAAGGGCTGGGCCCAGACTGCGGGTCTGTGGGGTGTCACCGCCGATGAGGTGATTGACTGACCCCTTCGCGCTTGCCCTTGGCATCGCATTGGCGGTAACGCATCCCTGACCCTGACAAGGACAGTGCGGATGACGGCGGATCAGACCAGATTGAACCTGTCGGCGGGGCTGGCATCGGTGGCCGTGGCGGCGGTGCTGGTGGCGTTGAAGCTGTGGGCGCTGGGGCAGACCGGGGCGTTGTCGGTGGCGGCGTCGCTGGCCGACAGTGCGATGGACATGATGGTCAGTCTGGTTGCAATGATGGCCATTCTCTATGCCGCCAAGCCCGCCGATGAAGACCACGCCTTTGGCCATTCCTCGGCCGAGGATCTGGCATCGCTGGGTCAGGCCCTGTTCATTCTGGTCTCGGCAGGGGTGATTGCGGTGGCGGCGGTGCAGCGGTTGCGCGCGCCGGAACCGCAGAGCATTGCCGCCGAAGGGGTCGGCATGGCGGTGATGGTCGTGTCGATCCTGCTGACGCTGGGGTTGGTGCTGTGGCAAGGCCGCGTCGCGCGGCAGACCGGCAACAAGGTGGTGGCGGCGGACCGGCTGCATTACATGGGCGACCTGTTGCCCAATATCGGCGCGATTGCCTCGCTGTGGGCGTCCAGCCGGTTTGGCCTTGTCGCGGTTGACTCGGTGGTGGCGCTGGGGGCCGCCGGGATGCTGGCGCTGGGGGCGGTGCGGATCGGGGCCGAGGCCTGGGACGCGCTGATGGACCGCCGCGCCGACCCGGCAGTGATTGCCGCAATCGCCGAGATGGCCCGCAACTGGCCGGGGGTGCGGGGGTTTCATGACATCAAGACCCGCCGGGCCGGCAGCCGGATTTTCGTGCAGATCCACATCGAGTTGGACGGCGATCAGCCCTTGCGGGATGCGCATGCCACGGGGGCCGCACTCAAGCGCGCCATTCTGGCGGCCTATCCGCAGGCGGATGTGATCATTCACAAGGATGTATCGCGTGCGCCGCATGTGTAAGCCGGTTTTGCCGCAGTCCCTGACACCCACCGCCGGGTCGTGCCAGGGGCCTGATCGCAAGGCGGCATGGAATGGCCTGTGGCGGGCCTGCGCTGCCGCCGTGCCGCCTGTGCGCGCCGCAGATCGCGTGGGGGTGACATGAGATATGCCCCCGTGCTGGACCGGCTGGCCGGACAGGGCAGCGCCAAATGGGCGGTGCATTACCGCGCACGCCAATTGCAGGCCGAAGGCCACGCCGTCTTGCAACTGACCATTGGCGAGCCGGACACGCCGCCGCCCGAGGGCCTGATCCGTCATGTGGCCGATGCACTGGCGGCGGGTCGCTGGGGCTATTCCAACGGGCGCGGCGAGCCTGCGCTGCTGCGCGCACTGGCCGCCCGCTATACCGCGCGGCAGGGGCGGGTGTTCGGACCCGATCAGTTCCTGTGCCTGCCCGGCACGCAGACCGCGCTGTATCTGGTGATGCAGGCCGTGGCCTCGGCGGGCGACGAGGTGCTGGTGGGCGATCCGATGTATGCCACCTATGAGGGCATCATCCGTGCCAGCGGCGCCAGCATGGTGCCGGTGCCGTTGCGGGCCGAGCATGGCTTTGCGATGCAGGCCGAGGATGTTGCCGCACGGATCACGCCCAAAAGCCGGGTGTTGTTTCTGAACAGCCCGCACAACCCGACCGGCGCGGTGCTGACAGCCGCCGATCTGGCGGCGCTGGCCGAGATTGCCCGGGCACATGATCTGTGGATCGTGTCGGACGAGGTCTATGAGGAGTTGGTGTTTCCCGGGGTGGCCTTCGCCTCGGCGCTGGCGCTGCCCGGGGTGGCTGATCGGGTGATCGCGGCGGCGTCAATTTCCAAATCGCACGCAGCGCCGGGGTTGCGGTCGGGCTGGTGCGTGGGGCCGGCCGCGTTCATTGACCGGGCCTTGCCGCTGGCGGAAACCATGCTGTTTGGCAACCAGCCGTTTCTGGCCGATGCGACGGCGGCGGTGCTGGGCCAGCCATCGCGCATCGCCGCCGACATGGCCGTGCGGTTCCGGGATCGGGCGGCGATGCTTGCCGCGGCGCTGGACGGGGTGGCCGGGTTGCGGCTGCATCAGCCGCAGGCGGGGATGTTCGCGCTGCTGGATGTGCGGGCAAGCGGCCTGTCGGGGCAACAATTCGCGCTGGCGCTGCTGGAGGCCGAGCATGTGGCCTGCATGCCCGGCGAAAGCTTTGGCGCGGGGCTGGCCGGCTGGCTGCGGATCAGCCTGACCCAACCCGATGCGGTGATCGCGGCGGCGGCGATTGGGCGCTTTGCCCGGCGCATGGCGGCCGAAAGCCGGCCCTGATCACGCAACCCGCTGATTTCCCTGCCGCTATCCGATAGCAGACCGGCGTTTTTGCCTGACACCCCCCGCTTGCGCCAAGTCTGGGTGATCAAGCCGCGGTGGACGTTTTGCTCTGCCCGCCACGGCGCTTTGGGAAAGGACACCCGACCATGCTGCCAAATCTGAAAACCACCGCCCTTGCCGCTGTCACCGCCCTGTCGGTCGCGCTGACCAGCGTGGCCCCCGCCCACGCCTTGGGCCGCGATCAGCGCAAGTTCCTGCAAGGCGTTGCCGCCGCGCTGATCGTGGGGGCCATCGTGCGCGATGCGCAGGGCCGCACCCGGGCCGCCCCAGCCCCGCGGTATGTAACCCCCGGCCATACGGCCCCAAGGGTCGCAGCCCCTGCCCCGCAGCCGCACTACCGCCCAGCACCGCCACGGCAGGATCAATACACCACCGGGCGGGTGATCGGATCGTCGAACTCGGTCCATGCCACGCTTGCCGCGCAGACCTTCAACAGCTATTCGCTGCGCCAACGGCAGGCGATCCAGTCGCGGCTGCGCGCCTATGGCTACTATCGGGGCAGCATTGATGGGGCCTTCGGTCCGGCAACCTTGCGCGCCGTGCAGGCCTATGCCCGCGACAGTGGCGGCGAGCGCCAGTTGCAGACCCGCGCCGGCAGCCATGGCCTCTACGACAGCCTGATCGCCTGAGGCTTTGGGCTGGCAGCGCCATGACCTTGCGGGCGACCGGCGATGACAGCGCCAGTCGCCCTAGGCCACCACCACCTGCCGCTGTGCGCCCAGACCCTCCACCCGCACGTCCATCACATCACCGGGGCGCAGGAAGCGTTGCGGCCGCATGCCCAGCCCCACCCCTTCGGGCGTGCCGGTGGTGATGATGTCGCCGGGCAGCAGTTGCATGAACTGGCTGATATAGGACACGATCTGCGCCACGCCAAAGATCATGTCGCCGGTGGTGCTGTCTTGCACCCGCACACCGTTCAGATCCAGCGACAGGCGCAAGGCTTGCGGATCGGGCACCTCATCCGCGGTCACCAGCCAGGGGCCGATCGGGCCAAAGCTTGGGGCCGACTTGCCCTTGACCCATTGCCCGCCGCGCTCGATCTGGAAGGCGCGCTCTGACACGTCATTCACCACGCAATAGCCCGCGACATGGGCAAGGGCCTCGTCCTGCGAGACATACAGCGCCGGGCGCCCGATGATCACGCCCAACTCCACCTCCCAATCGGCCTTGACCGACCCGCGCGGCAGGATCACCGGGTCATTCGGCCCCGACAGGCACGAGGTGGCCTTGGAAAACAGCACCGGCTCGGTCGGGATCGCGGCCCCCGATTCCATGGCGTGCTTGGCATAGTTCAGCCCGACGGCGTGAAAATCGGGCACCATCGCCAGACAAGGGCCAATCCGGCCGGGGGCGGTGATCACCGGCAGACGGGCCAGATCCAGCGCCCGGATCGCATCCAGTGCCGCAAACGACACGCCCTGCCCGGCAAAGTCGGGCACCACGCCGGACAGATCGCGCACCTGTCCGGCGCTGTCCAGAATGGCGGGCTTTTCCTGCCCCACCGGGCCGACACGCAGCAGTTTCATGGTCTTTCCCCCTTGGATGTAGCTCTGGCGTCTGCGGCCGCCTGTCTGGCCTGCCCGCGATCCCCACTTGCCCGACATGCGGCAGGCCGTCGGACTGTAAGCCCAAACCCAAAGGAAGGAAAACCCCCGGGGTTCGGGCGGCACAGCGGTCCCAGACCAGCGCGGCACCCTGATGCCGCCACAGCGGCCCTGCAAGTTGCGCAAATTTCGCCTTTTTTAAGGGCGCGCGGCCCTTTATCCGCACACTGTTTATGCACCTAACCACCGCCAAATGGCAAATGCCCTGCAATGCGTGGACTCAAGGCCGCCGATTGGCACCCTCGGACAATCACTTATCAGGGAGACTGTCTCATGTTCCGCCACGCCGTTGCCAGTTTCGCCGCCGCACTGCTGATCGGGTCGGCCGCCAGCGCCGAAACCGCAATGCCCTTTGCCCTTGACTGGAAGTTTGAAGGCCCCGCTGCCCCCTATTTCGTGGCGCTGGACAAGGGCTATTTCAGCGCCGAAGGGCTGACGGTCGAGATCACCGAAGGCGCGGGCAGCCTTGATGCCATTCCGAAGGTGGCGACCGGGGCCTATCCGATTGGCTTTGCCGACATCAACAGCCTGATGAAGTTTCTGGACCAGAACCCCGGCGCGCCGGTGACCGCTGTCATGATGATCTACGACAAGCCGCCCTTCGCCATGGTCGGCCGCAAATCGCTGGGCATCGAAAAGCCCGCCGACATCGCGGGCAAGGTGCTGGGCGCACCGCCGCCCGATGGTGCCTGGGCGCAATTCCCGATCTTTGCCGCCGAGAACGGCATCGACATGGCGACCGTCACCGTCGAACCCGTGGGCTTTCCGGTGCGCGAACCGATGCTGGCCGAGGGCAAGGTTGCGGCGGTGACCGGGTTCAGCTTTACCTCCAGCCTCAACGTCAAGCGGTTGGGCGTGCCTGCCGAGGATATCTCGGTCATCCTGATGGCCGATCATGGCGTGGCGCTGTATGGCAACGCGGTCATCGTGAACACCGATTTCGCCAAGGCCAACCCCGCCGCCGTGACCGGCTTCCTGCGCGCCGTGGCGATGGGGTGGAAAGACACCGTGGCGGACCCGGAGGCCGCGATTGCCAGCCTCATCACCCGCAACCCCGCCGCTGACCCAGGCTTGGAAGCCGAGCGTCTGGCCCTGTCGATCAAGGACAACGTGATGACCGACTGGGTGATGGCCAATGGCATGGGCAACATCGACCCGGCCCGGATGGACAAGGCGATTGAACAGACCAAATCGGTCTATACCTTCGTCAACGCCCCAGACGCGGCGCTGTATTTCGACCCCGCCTATCTGCCGACCGACGGCAGCCTGATGATGAAATAAGGCCCAAGGCCGCCCCTTTGCGGGCGGCCGCATCCCATGGCAAACCTGATCGACATCAAGGGCGTCACCCACGCCTATCGCACCAAGGCCGGGCCCCTGCCGGTTCTGGACAATCTGAACATCGCCGTGCCAGAGGGCGAATTTGCCGCCGTCGTCGGCCCCTCGGGCTGCGGCAAGTCCACCCTCACGCGGCTGGTTGCGGGGCTGATGAAACCCGATCAGGGTGAGGTCTGGTTGCATGGCGAACGGGTCACCAGCCCGCGCAAGACGGTTGGTATGGCGTTTCAGAACCCGGTCATGCTGGAATGGCGGACGATCCTTGAAAATGTCATCCTGCCCTTGGAAATCGTCGCCCCCCGCATGGCGCAGCGCGACCGGGTGGACCGTGCCATGCACCTGCTGGAAATGGTCGGGCTGAAAGGGTTTGAGGCCAAGCGCCCCAGCCAGCTTTCGGGCGGCATGCGGCAACGCGCCAGCCTGTGCCGCGCCATCGTCCACAAGCCCGATGTGCTGATCATGGACGAACCCTTTGGCGCGCTGGATGCGTTCACCCGCGAAGACCTGTGGCAGACCATGCGCGATCTGCGCGCCGCCGAGCCTTTTACCTGCGTGCTGATCACCCACGATTTGCGCGAAAGCGTCTATCTGGGCGATCAGGTCTTTGTGCTGTCGGGACGCCCCGCCCGCACCCAGACGGTGCTGGACGTGGACCTGCCCGCCGACCGCACACTGGACATCCTGTTCGAGCCGAAGGCGCAAGAGATGCTGCACACCCTGCGCGACCAGATCCGCATCGCCCAAGGCCGTGACGGGGGCGCGCATTGATGGAAACGTTTCAGAAAATCGCCGTGCCGCTGCTGGCCGTCGCGCTGTTCCTGCTGGCATGGGAAGGCCTCGTCTGGGTCAACAACTGGCCGAATTACAAGATGGCCTCGCCGTCCGACCTGCCGCCCGCGTTCTGGAAGTTCCGCTGGCTTTTCCTTGAAATGGGCTGGCAAACCCTGTGGCGCACCGTTCTGGGCCTTGGCTTGGCCGTGCTGTTCGGCACGCTGATCGGCATGATCATGGGCTTTTCGCGCATCGCCCGCGACGGGCTTTACCCGCTGCTGGTGGGCTTCAACGCCATTCCCAAGGCCACGCTGGTGCCGGTGATCGCGCTGATCTTCATCGGCCAGCATGATTTCAACACCGTCCTCATGGCCTTTCTGATCAGCTTTTTCCCCATCGCCGTGTCAGTTGGCATCGGCCTGTCGACGCTGGAACCGGAATATCGCGATATCCTGCGCAGCCTGGGCGCGTCGCGCTTTACCATCTTCCGCAAGATCGCCCTGCCGAAAACCCTGCCCGAGTTCTTTGGCGCGCTGAAGGTCTCGGTCACGCTGGCCTTCATTGGCACCAATCTGGTGGAAATCGTCTCGCCGCACGGGCGCGGCCTTGGTGCCCTGTTCAAATCGGGCGAAACCAACGGCGATTACCCGCTGATGTTCGCCGTTCTGATCGCGCTCGCCGTGCTGGGCATCGTGCTGTACTACGCCGTGCTGGTGCTGGAACGCATCTTCGCAGGCTGGGCCGAACGCGCGCAAAGCTGACAGCGGTCAACCGCGGTTGCCGGTCAGTCCCTGATACAAATCCCACCCAGCCAGGGCCACGGTCACACCGACCACGCCGATCAGGTCAAGCCGCGGCACATGCCACAGCAAAATCCCCAGAAACGCGAGCAACACCGAAAACGCAAAAATCGCCAGAACACTGTTCATCCTTGCACCCCATCGTTCAGATTTTCCACATGCGCCATCAGCCAGCGGGCCGTGCGCAACAGCCGTGCGTCATCGCCACGCCGCCCCACCAGTTGCAGCCCCATCGGCAGGCCGTTGTCGGCCCAGAACAGCGGCAGGGTGATCGCAGGCACCCCGGCCAGGGTCCAGAGCCCGTTGAAGATCGCTGATCCGGTCGAGCCAAGCCCCTCGGGCGCCGGGCCCGGGGCGGCGGGGCACAGGATGGCATCGCAACGGTCAAACAGCGGGTTCAGCGCCGCCGTCATCAAGGCCCGCCAATCCAGCGCCGCCAGATAGTCGCGCGCCAGCACGGCCTTGCCCTCATCCATCGCGGCCAGCAGCACATCCGACATCTGGTCGCGCCCGCGCCGTTCCAGCCCATAATAGCACTTGGCCATCTCGGCAAAGTTGATGCGCTGGCGGATCGCCGCCACCGCATCCATCCCCGGCAAAGGTGCCTCAAAGCACTGATCGCCCAACAGGGTCGCCAGTTCCTCGACCGCGCCCTGCATCTGGCTGTCGGCCGTGTGCCATCCCGGCGGGCGCACAAAGGCAAACATCGGCGTCACCGGAACGCGGGCCTGCGCCACGTCCAGCAGGCGCGGCATCGGCGCGGCCTCGGTCGCCGGATCGCCCGCGTCATGCCCGGCGAGTACCTCGGCCAGCAAGGCTGCATCCGCGACCGTGCGGGCGAACACCCCGACCGTATCCAGAAACGGCGATTGCGGCAAAATCCCGGTGCGCGGGATCAGGCCAAAGCTGGGCTTGAACCCCACCACCCCGCAAAACGCCGCCGGACGGATCACCGACCCGCCGGTCTGCGTGCCGATGGCAAGGGGCACCATGCCCGCCGCCACTGCCGCGGCCGACCCTTGCGATGACCCGCCCGGCGTGTGGGCGGGGTTGTGCGGGTTGCGGGTCTTGCCGGGGTGCAGGAAGGCGCCCTCAGTCGTCACCGTCTTGCCAAGGATGATCGCCCCCGCCGCGCGCAACCGCGCCACGATCCACGCATCCTCGGCCGGAACCCGGCCCGCATCCACTGCCATGCCATTGGCCGTGGGAATGCCCTTGGTGTCGATGATATCCTTCAGCGCCACCGGGAGCCCGTGCAGCGGGGCAATCGGCCGCCCCGCCTGCCGCCGCGCATCCAGTGCGCGCGCCTGCTCCAGCGCATGGTTCCCGTCCAGCCAGGCCCAGGCCTGCACCACAGGTTCATACGCTGCGATCTGCGCAAGGCAGGCCTCGACCAGATCCACCGCCCGCAAGGCCCCCGTGGCCAGCCGGTCGCGCAGCGCAACCGCGCCAAGCGCCAGCAAAGCCTCGGCGTTATCGCGTAGAGGTGCCATAAACCGCATCCGGAAGCATGAAGACGATACTCGGGAACAGATACAGCAGCACCATGCAGATCACCACCATGCCGCAATAGGGCAGCACGCCCGCGAAAATCTCGGTCAGTTTGATCTGCGGGGGGGCGATGCCTTTCAGGTAATACGCACTCATCGCCATGGGTGGCGTTAAGAAGGACGTTTGCAGGTTCAGCGCCACCAGCACGCCGAAAAACAGCGGATCAATCCCGAACAACGGCAGCAGCGGCAGGAAGATCGGCACAAAGATGATGATGATTTCCGACCATTCCAGCGGCCAGCCCAGCAGGAAGATGATGATCTGAGCCAGAATCAGGAACTGAATTGGCGTCATGTCGAGGCTTTTAACGAAATCGCCAATCACCTGCTCGCCGCCCAGATAGCTGAACACTGCCGAGAAGGTGTAGGAACCGACAAACAGCCAGCACACCATCGCCGTTGTGCGCACCGTCAGATAGACGCTTTCGCGTAGCCGCTGAAACGTCATGGCGCGGTAGGCAACGGCCAGCACCATGCCGCCAAGCGCCCCGATCGACGCGGCCTCGGTGGGCGTGGCAAGGCCAAACAGGATCGACCCCAGCACCGATAGGATCAGGATCGCCAGCGGCAGAAAACTGGTGAACAGCATCCACATCAGCGTGGCGAACGGCACCTCGGGCAGTTCTTCCTTGGTGGGCTTGGGGGCCAGTTTCGGGTTCAGGATCGACCGGCCCATGATGTAGATCAGATACAAGCCTACCAGCGTGAACCCCGGCAACAGCGCCCCGGCGTAAAGCCGGACGATGGAAACGCCAGACGAGGCGGCATAGACGATCAGCATGATCGACGGCGGGATCAAAATCCCCAGCGTGCCGCCGGCGCAGATGATGCCGCTGGCAAAGGAATGGTCATAGCGCGCCTTCAGCATCTGCGGCAACGCCAGCAGCCCCATCAGCGTCACCACCGCGCCCACGATGCCGGTCGCCGTGGCAAACAACGCGCAGGTGATCAGCGCCGCCACCCCCATCGACCCCGGCACATTGCGCGTGGCAATCGCCAGCGTGCCAAACAGCTTGTCGACGATATTGGCGCGTTCGACGATATAGCCCATGAACAGGAACAACGGGATCGCGGTCAGCACCTCGTTCGAGATCACCGTATAGGTCTGGTTCACGAACAGATCGAAGATGCGATTGTTGTAGAACCCCTCGATCCACAATCGCGTGCTTTCCCATGAACTCGCGTCTTCGCCCAGCCGGTTGAAGGCCCGCCACATCCGGGTCGGGTCATAATAGGCGTAGTAGCCAAAGCCGATGCCAAGCGCCATCAGGGTGAAGGCGATGGGAAAGCCCAGAAACACGAAGGAGATGAAAATGCCCAGCATGGCAAGGGCGATTTGCGGGTCGGTCACGTTTGCGAACTCCGGGTGCGGCGCCGTTTGGGCCGATTATCTTTGAGCCTTGGCGGCGGCTTCGGCGGCTGCTTCTGCCGCCTGCTTGATCAGCAATTGTTCGGTTTCCTCGACATCATCTTCGGCTTGCAGCCAATAACCGCGCTGCATGCACAAGATGCACCGAAACACCTGCGCGATGCCCTGAATGATCAGCAAGATGCCGGCGGCCACGATGACCGACTTGAATTGATAGATCGGAATGCCGGCCGGGCTGTTCACCGACACCTCGCCATAGCCCCAGGACCGGCCGGCATATTTGAAGCCGGTAAACACCAGCGCCAGAATACCCGGAAAGAAGAACAGAAAATACAGCACCAGATCCACCGCCGCCTGCACCCGTGGCTGCCATGTGCGGTAGATGAAATCGCCGCGCACATGCCCGCCGCGCGACAGGGTATAGGCCCCGCCCATCATGAAGATCGTGCCATACATGATGAAACTGACATCCAGCGCCCAGGGCGTTGGCCGGTTGAAGGCATAGCGCACCAGAACCTCATAGCTCATGCCAAAGGTCATCAGGATGATCAGCCAACCAAAGGTCTTGCCAAACCAGGCAGACAGCCGGTCGGCAAAGCGAATATACCCGATCATGGGGGACAACTCCGTTCAGACGGTCGCGTGGGTGGGGGGGGCACGATGTCCCACGTCAGGGATCGCGGCACACATAAAAGGCGGGGGCGCGGCGACCGCGCCCCCCCCCGTTCAATCAGATTACAGCTTCAGCTTGCCGGGGAAGTAGTGCTCATAGGCAAGACCCAGATCGGGGGCGTTCATCAGCTCGTAATAGGCGACCTGCTCGACCCAGGCGCGCTGGCTGTCCATCACCTTCTTGTTGAAGGCATCGGTTTCCAGATCGACAATCAGCCTGTCCCAGGCCTCAAGCTGCCCGGCCAGGATCTCTTTCGAGGTCCGGTGCACGGTCACGCCCGACTCGGTCGCCAGCTTTTGCAGATCGCCGGAATATTCCTTCATCGCCAGTGCCAGGTTCGACGTGGCCGAGGCCTCGACGCCATAGCGCAGGATGGCCTGCAGATCGGGCGCGAGGTCATCCATGAAATCCTTGTTGAACAGGAATTCAAAGGCTTCCGACGCCTGGTGATAGGACGACAGATAGTAGTTCTTCGCCACGTCCTGCGCGCCGAAACGGCTGTCGGACGAGGGGTTGTTGAACTCGAAGGCGTCGATCACGCCACGCTCCATCGCGGGCACGATCTCGCCGCCCGGAAGCTGGGCCACCGACATGCCCATCGCCTGCAGCAGGTCAGCCGCCAGACCCACGGTCCGGTATTTGAAGCCCTGAATGTCACCGATGGTGTTCACTTCGGTCTTGAACCAGCCAAACGGCTGCGCCGGCATCGGCATGCCCATCAGGCCATAGACGTTCAGGCCCAGGATCTGCTGCGTCAGCTCTTCATACAGCTCCTTGCCGCCGCCCTGATAGAACCAGCCAACCATGGTGCTGGCCGAGCCGCCGAAGACCGGGCCGGTGCCAAAGAACGATGCGGCTTTCGATTTGCCATACCAGTAGACCGGAACGGTGTGCGCGGCATCCAGAACACCGTCGCTGACGGCGTCCATCACCTGAAACGCACCGACAACGGCCCCGGCAGGCAGCAGGTCGATCTTCAGACGGCCACCCGACATTTCCTCGACACGCGTCACATATTCACGCGCCATGTCCATCCAGATGTCAGATGCGGGCCACGAGGTCTGCATCTTCATCACCAGCGGGGCCTGCGCCAGAACGGCAGGGGCTGCCAGCACAGAGGCCGCGGCAGCGGCCGAGCCGCCCAGCGCACCCTTGTGCAGGAACGAACGACGGGAAAGCCCGGTAGTGCGGGTAACAGTCATGTGGTGTCCTCCCAGACAGTTTTGGCCGCTTTTCGCGGCACGGTGTCGCGGCAACATTAACTTGTCAGAACCGAAAAGCAAGCGCTGGTAAACTCTTTTTACCAGATATGCCGTTTTACCGGGACCATGGCTCAGGCCACCCGGTCGCCCGGCGCGCGCCCGGCAAAGAAGGCGTCCAGATTGTCCAGCGCCCGGACCCCCATGGCATCGCGGGTTTCTTCGGTGGCCGACCCGATATGCGGCAGCAAGAACACGTTGGGCAGCGCGGCCAGGCCTGGGTTGCCACCCGGTTCGGTCTGAAACACATCAAGGCCCGCCGCGAACAAGCGCCCCGATTGCAGCGCCGCAATCAGCGCGTCCTCATCCACCAAGGCCCCCCGCGCCGTGTTCACCAGAATCGCCCGCTCGGGCAGCAGTGCCAGCGTGCGCGCATTGATCAGCCCCGCCGTCGCGGGCGTTGACGGGCAATGCAGGCTCAGCACATCCGACACCGCCAGCAGGCTCTCGACCGTGTCATGGAACACCGCGCCTTTTTCCAGATGGTCGGGCAGACGCGTGCGGTTGTGGTAATGCACCTGCATGCCAAAGCCGCGCGCCCGTTCTGCCGTCACCTGCCCGACGCGCCCCATGCCCAGCACGCCAAAGCGTTTGCCGGTCACCTGCCGCCCCACCATAAAGGCAGGCGACCAGACATCCCACTTGCCCGCCCGGATCAGCGCATCACCCTCGGCCCCGCGCCGGGCCGCGCCCAGCATGCACAGCATGGCAATCTCGGCCGTCGCATCCGACAAAACGTCGGGCGTGTTCGTCACCACGATCCCGGCCGCCTTTGCCGCCGCTAGATCGACATGGTCGGTGCCGACCGAATGGTTGGCGATGATCTTCAGCCGTGGTCCCAGTTCGGCAATCACCCCGGCGCTGAACCGTTCCGAATGGCAGGGCAGCACCGCATCCACCACGCGGCAGGCGGCGATCAGCTCACCCTGCGAAAACACCCGGTCTTCGGGGTTCAGGATCACGTCATAATCGCGCGCCGCCCGCGCCTCGACCACCGGGCGCAGCTTGCGCGCAATCAACAGCTTCGGTTTTGTCATCGCTCTCTCCCTCGTTTGACGCCATGGCTAGCCTATCGCCACGCCCCGTCAAGCGTGCGGCGTTCGTGGTCACGGATGCACCACGCAAACCCCACGGCCCGCATACGGATTTGGCACAGTGTTTTCTTTTCCAAACAATCCCTTAGGCAAAGGGGTTGTCGCGATACCCCACCCCGGTCAGATACAGCCCCTGCGGCGGGCATACCGGACCGCAGGCCGTGCGGGTCCGCGCCTCCAGCGCCCGCTTCACGTCATCGGGCGACCAGGCCCCCGCCCCCACCCTCTCCAGCGTGCCAACGATCGACCGCACCTGATTGTGCAGAAAACTGCGGGCGCGCAGGGCAAAGCGCACCTCATGGCCGCCGGGATAGGGATGCTCGGAAATCTCGATGCAATCCAATGTCTTGACCGGCGATTTCGCCTGACACAGTGTCGAGCGGAAGGTGGTGAAATCATGGTTGCCCAGCAGATGCGCCGCCCCCGCCCGCATCGCGGCCACGTCCAGCGGCCCACGCACCTGCCACACCTGCCCGTGGTCATGCGTCACCGGCGCGCGCCGGATCACCAGCCGGAACAGATAGCGCCGCTCGATGGCCGAAAACCGGGCGTGAAAATCATCCGCCACCCGCACCGCCCTCAGCACCGCCACCGGCAGCGGCCGCATGTGGAAATTGAGCGCCTCGGCCAGCCGGATCCCCTCCCAGTCGCGCGCCAGATCGACCGTCGCCACCTGCCCCGTCGCATGCACCCCGGCATCGGTGCGTCCGGCCGCGGCCACCGTGTGCGGCCCCGGTTCCAGCCGGGAAAGTGCAGTCTCGACAGTGGCTTGCACCGAAGGCTGACCGACGGCCTGCCGCTGCCAGCCCTGAAACGGGCCGCCGTCATAGTCGATCTGAAGCGCAAAGCGGGGCATGGGGTGTTGCATACCGGAAAAACCCGGTGCTTCAAGACCCAGACCGGGTGCATTCTTGCCAATTGCAGAGGCGCTATGCGCATGAGTATTTGGCAAAGCAGCAATGACAAAGCCCGCGCGACTTCTTATGTAAGGTCCAACAGAAGGAATATGACGAGTGGTTCTGTCTTACCTGACCGACAGCATCAGCCGAACCCTCGAAGGCGTGACCAGCTCCGTCTCTGACCTGTTCGAGCCGACCTTGCGCCTTGGCGTCACCGGCCTGTCGGGCGCCGGCAAGACCGTGTTCATCACGGCGCTGGTCGCCAATCTGCTGGACCGGGGCCGGATGCCGCAACTGGCGGCACAGACCCAAGGCCGGATCGAGGCGGTGGTGCTGCAACCCCAGCCAGACCTGACCTTGCCGCGCTTTGACTATGAAGGCCACATGACCGCATTGATGGGCGACAATCCGCGCTGGCCGCAATCCACCCGGGCGGTTTCGGAACTGCGGCTGTCGTTCCGGCTGCGGCCCTCGGGCTTTCTGGGGCTGACCGGAAACACCCGGCTGCATCTGGACATTGTCGACTACCCAGGCGAATGGTTGCTGGATTTGTCCTTGCTGGACAAGGACTTCGCCCGCTGGTCTGACGAGACGCTGGACCGCATCGCCAAACGCCCCGAGGCCGCGGACTTCATGGCCCAGGCCCGCGCCGAGGATGGCGCACTGCGGCTGGACGAGGCGCGCGCGCAAGCACTTGCCGCCAGTTTCACCGCCTATCTGAACGCCGCGCGACACAAGGGCTGGTCCGATCTCACGCCGGGGCGGTTCCTGTTGCCCGGCGAACTCGCAGGCTCGCCCGTGCTGACCTTTGCGCCCTTGCCGCGCCCGGCCAGCACGCCGCGCAACAGCCTGTGGCATGAAATGGCGCGGCGGTATGAGGCCTACAAGGCCCGCGTCATCAAGCCATTCTTCCGCGACCACTTTGCCAAGATCGACCGTCAGGTGGTGCTGATGGACGTGCTGGGGGCCATCCATGCCGGCCCGCAAGCGGTGGAAGACCTGCGCCGCACCATGGCCGAGATCCTGACCGCGTTTCGACCCGGTGCAAATGGCTGGCTGACAAGCCTTCTGGGCGGCAAGCGGGTGGAACGCATCCTGTTTGCCGCGACCAAGGCCGACCACCTGCACCACCACCAGCACCCGGCACTGACCGCGATCACCGAGGCTCTGCTGGCCGATGCCAAGCGGCGCGCCGATTTTTCCGGCGCGCGCACCATGGCGATCTCGATGGCATCGCTGCGCACCACGGTCGAAGACACGCTGCAACGCGATGGCGCGCCGCTGGATGTGGTGCGGGGCCGGCTGCTGAGCACCGGCAAACAGGCCGCGATGTATGCCGGTGACCTGCCCAGCGACCCCGCCCGCATCCTGGCCCCCGCGCGTGCCGGGGCTGACCGCTGGCTGGACGCCGACTTTGGCCTGATGGCCTTTGCTCCCGCAAGGATGACCCTGAAGCCCGGCGACGGCCCGCCCCACATCCGCCTTGACCGCGCGGCCCAGTTCCTGATCGGAGACCGGCTGTGACCGACACGCCCCCGCCCCCGCGCAAACCGCTGATCCTTGAAATGGAAGACGAGGTTGACCCGTCCCTGGCCGCCCCGGTGCCGGACCCAATGCCGCAAGGTCAAGCGATGCAACTGGCGGCGCGCATCGCCCCCCCCCGTTCGGGCCTAAGCCGCTTTGCGCTGTGGTCCTTTGGCGCGCTGTTCAGCTTTGTGCTGTCGGTGGCCGCATGGAATTTCGTGACCGGCCTGATGGCCAGTTCGCCCCTGCTGGGCGGCATTGCGGCGGTGCTGCTGGCATTGGCGGTGATCGCAGCCCTCTTGCTGGCGGGGCGGGAATGGTCCGCCTATGCCCGGCTGTCGCGGCTGGATCATTTGCGCAGCCAAGCCATCACCGCCCGCGCCGAGGGCAACCTGAAAGCTGCCAAGTCCACCGTGGCCGCCCTGAACCGGCTGTATGCGCATCGCGAAGATACCGCTTGGGGCCGGCAAAAGCTGGCCGAACGCGGGGCTGAGGTGATGGATGCCGACGCCCTGCTGTCGCTGGCCGAAACCGATCTGATGCCGCCCCTTGATATCCGCGCCCGGGCCGAGGTGGAACTGGCCGCACGTCAGGTTGCAACCGTCACGGCGCTGGTGCCGCTCGCCCTTGCCGATGTGGCCACCGCGCTTTACGCCAACCTGCGGATGATCCGGCGCATTGCAGAAATCTATGGCGGTCGGTCTGGCGCGCTGGGGTCTTGGGGCCTGTTGCGCCGGGTGTTCACCACGCTGCTGGCGACCGGGGCCCTTGCGCTGACCGATGATCTGATCGGCTCGGTCGCGGGCGGCGGCGTGCTGTCGAAACTGTCGCGCCGCTTTGGCGAAGGCGTGGTCAATGGCGCGCTGACCGCCCGCGTCGGCCTTGCCGCCATCGACCTGTGCCGCCCGTTGCCCTTCGTGGCGCTCGACCGCCCCTCGACCACCGGCACCGTCAGCCGCGCCCTGGCCGGGATCATCCCCGGCAAATCCTGAAGCCATACTCCTCTGGCCCGGCGGTGGGTGCGCGCCGCGCGGGAGTATTTGGCAAGCAGCAAATGCCAGTCGCGCCTTCCGGGTATTGCTGCTTTGAAAATACTCCGGGGTGAGGCCGCAGGCCGAGGGGCAGCGCCCCTCTCTTCTGGCCAGTGCGGCAGCGCCGCTATCGTTCTGACCGGGCCCGCAGCCGCGCCTCGATCCGGCGCAGGATCAGGCTGAGGCCGATGGTCATGGTCAGATAGATCAGCGCGGCCACGTTATAGGTCTCGAAATAGCGGAAATTGCCTGCGGCCGTGACCTTGGCCAGTTGCGCCACATCGGTGACGCCCAGCACGCTGACAAGGCTGCTGTCCTTGACCATGGCCACGAAATCATTGCCCAAGGGCGGCAGGATCATCCGGAAGGCCTGCGGAAAGATGATGTGGCGGAACCGCTGTCCGCCGGACAGGCCAAGTGCCTGCGCGGCTTCGATCTGGCCCTTGTCCACCGCTTGCAGGCCGGCGCGGAAAATCTCGGCCAGAAAGGCGGAATAGGCCAGCATCAGCGCAATCACCGCCCGCGCGATCAGCGGGAAATCCCGGGTGCGCCATGGCGAAAGCCCCAGCGGTTCGATCACCGCATTGACCGCGATCACCAGCATCGGGGCCAGCACGAAAGCCACATACAAAAGCAGCACGATGATCGGCACACCGCGCATCACCTCGATATAGAGCCGTGCCGTCTGGCGCAGAACGACAAACCGTGACATCCCCATCACCGCCAGCCCCAGCCCGATCAGGCAGGCACCCAGATAGGCCACCACAGCCGCAATGATGGTGACGACAATGCCTTTTGACAGCGTGTTCAGTGCCTTGGCATAGACAGGATCGGCCAGCACCTGCCAGAACAGGGCAAGGCCTGTGACCACAAGGATCACCAGCCACCAGGGAAAATCGTGGTCAGGCTTGGGGTTCGGGGTCATGTCGGCTGGCCCCGGCGCGGTGACCGGGGCCGGGGGCCGTTACTGACCCATCTTGTAATCAAGAAACCACTTGGTGTTCAGCGCCTCAAGGGAGCCATCCGCCTTCATCGCCGCAATTCCGGCGTTGATCGGCGCGACCAGATCCGAGCCCTTGGGGAAGATGAAGCCGAAATCCTCGGTCCCCAGCTTGTCGCCCACGATCTTGAGGCCGCCGGCCGACGCCTCGACATAGCCCGCACCAGCGGTGCCGTCGGTCAGCACCAGATCGACATCGCCGGCCTTCAACGCTTCGACCGTGGCGCCAAAGGTTTCAAACAGCTTGATGCGCGGGTTAGCCTCATCGCCATCCAGCACCTCGTAGACCGAGACATAAAACGGCGTGGTGCCGGGCTGGGCCGCGATCAGCAGGGTCGGATCGGCCTTGAAGCTGGCGGCATCGGTGAACCGCGCCTCATCGCCGCGCACCATCATCACCATCTGGCTGGTCATGTAGCTGTCGGAAAAATCGACTTTTTCCTTGCGGTCGTCCTTTATGGTGATGCCGGTCATGCCAAGGTCGAACTGGCCCTCGGACACGGCAGGGATCATCGCATCCCACGAGATGTTTTCGAATTTGACGGTAAAGTTCAGCCGTTTCGCCAGTTCGGCCATTGCGTCGTATTCCCAGCCGATCGCGGTGCCCGAGGCATCCAGAAATTGCAGCGGCGGATAGGCGTTTTCGGTGACGACAACAATCTCGCGGCCGCCCAGATCGGGCAGGTTCTGGGCAAGGGCAACCGTCGTTGTCAGGGCAAGGGCGGCAAAGGCAGCGGTCAGTTTCATCGGTCAGGCTCCCGGTTGGATGGCCCGTGATCGGGCGCGTTCTGGTGGCGACTATGCGGCGGTGCGCGGGTCTCGGCAAGTCGTCAGCTTTGGGCCGCCGCACGGTGCAGGCCCGCACACACCGGGCAATCGGCCCGATGCGTCACCACAATCACCCGTGCCTGCGCATAAAGCGCGTCGTGAATCATCAGACGCCCGCGCAAGCCTTCGCCCGCGTCGGTGATGTGCTTGACGGCCTCCAGCGCCATCATCGACCCCATCACACCGGGCAGCGGCGACGCGACGCCCGCCTCGGCACAGCTTGGCGCTAGGCCGGGCGCGGGCCGCACCGGGAAGACGCATTCATAACACGGGCCGCCGCGCGCCGGATCATACAGGCTGATCTGGCCTTCCCACTGGGTGATCGCCGCCGAAATCAACGGCTTGCCCGCCGCCACGCAAACCCGGTTCAGCAGATAGCGGGTGTCGAAATTGTCGGTGCCGTCCAGCACAAGGTCATAATCGGCCACCAGCGCCGCCGCCGTCACCTGGTCCAGTCGCCGGTGATAGGGCCGCACCTCGATGAAAGGGTTCAGCGCCTGCATCGCCACTTGCGCCGAAAACACCTTGGGCATGCCGATGCGGGCATCGGTGTGGATTATCTGGCGTTGCAGGTTCGACCCTTCGACGCCGTCACCATCAATCACCCCGATCACGCCCACGCCGGACGCCGCCAGATACAGCAAGGCGGGCGAGCCAAGGCCCCCCGCCCCCACCACCAGCACCCGTGCCGCCTTCAGCCGCTTTTGCCCCGGCCCGCCGATTTCACGCAGCATGATGTGGCGGGCATAGCGGTCCAGCTCGGTGGGCGAAAACGTGCCCGGCTTGGGGGCAACTTCGGCCTTGGGCACCACCTGCCCGCGCAACCGCCGCAGCCCGGTGCGATAGGCAAGGGCCACCACCGCCAGAACGCCCAGCAACAGCCAGCCGCGAAACTCGCCGCCGACGAAGCGGCCCAGACCCGGCGGCATATAGGGCGCGTGCGCCACCAGTAGCACCGCGAGCCAGCCCCAGGCCGCCAGCCACATCCACCGCGATGACCAGCCAAACCAGCGGCCTGCGCCAAAGATTGCGGCAAAACCCAAAAGCCCGATCATGCGCGCCCCATCACTTGCGGCCCGTCGAGCCGAAACCGCCCGTCCCCCGCGCGGTATCCGTCAGGGCGTCGACCACGACAAAGCCCGCCTGCACCACCGGGGCGACAATGATCTGCGCGATGCGGTCGCCATGCTGCACGGTATAGGGTTCAGCGCCAAGATTGACCAAAGCCACGCCCAATGGCCCGCGATAATCAGAGTCGATGGTGCCGGGCGTATTTGGCAAGGTTATGCCGAACCTGGTCGCAAGGCCGGACCGTGGCCTGATCTGCATCTCGAACCCGGGCGGGATCTCGACCCGGATCCCGGTCGGGCAGATCGCCCGCTGCATCGGGGCCAGTGTGAACCCGGCGGACCGGCTTTCGGGCGGCAGGTTGGCGCGAATGTCTGCCCCAGCAGCGCCCGGCGTTTCATAGGCGGGCAAGGGCAGGCTGCGGTCGGCCCAGTCTTCAAACAGGATCTTTACCAACGGGGTCATTGCAGCGCCTTTGCGATCCGTTCGGCCAGCCGCCGTGCCACCGCATCCTTGGACATGCGCTGCCAGCCCTCGGCGCCGCTGTCGGAAATCACCGTCACCGCGTTTTCACTGCCACCCATGATGCCGGTCGCGGGCGACACATCATTGGCCACGATCCAGTCACAGCCCTTGCGCGCGCGTTTGGCCGTGGCGTGGGCGACCACGTTTTCGGTTTCAGCGGCAAAGCCCACCACCAAGGCCGGGCGCATCGGCCCCTTGGATACGCTCGCCAGAATGTCGGGGTTCTCGGCAAACTCCAGCACCGGGGCCTTGCCTGAGCCGTCTTTCTTCATCTTTTGCGCGCCCGCATTGGCCACCCGCCAATCGGCCACCGCCGCCGCCATCACCGCCGCATCGGCGGGCAAGGCGGCCTGCACCGCATCCAGCATCTGTTGCGCGGTTTCCACCCTGACCACATCGACGCCCGCAGGCGGTGGAACAGACGCGGGCCCGGTCACGAAGGTCACCCGTGCCCCCAGATCGCGCAGCGCCGCCGCAAGCGCCGTGCCTTGGGCCCCCGAACTGCGGTTGGCAATATAGCGCACCGGGTCAATCGGTTCATGCGTCGGGCCAGATGTCACCAGCACATGTCGCCCCATCAGCAGCCCGGCCCCCAAGGCCGCCGCGATGGCCGCCACAATCTCGGCCGGTTCCGCCATCCGACCCGGGCCAAACTCGCCACAGGCCATCTCGCCATCGTTGGGCCCGACAAACAGCACCCCGTCACCGCGCAAGGTGGCGACATTGCGCTGTGTTGCCGGATGGGTCCACATCCGCACATTCATCGCAGGCGCGACCAGCACCCGCTTGTCGGTGGCCAGAAGCAGGGTCGAGGCCAGATCTTCGGCCCGCCCGCCCGCCATCTTGGCCATCAGATCGGCCGTTGCCGGGGCCACCACCACAAGGTCAGCGGCGCGCGAAAGCTGGATGTGACCCATCTCGGCTTCATCGCCCAAGTCGAACAAATCCTGATACACCTTGTGCTGGGCCAGCGCCGACACGGAAAGCGGCGTCACGAACTGCGCCCCGGCACGGGTCAGCACCGGCACCAGCGATGCCCCGGCCTTTTGCAACAGCCGGATCAATTCAAGTGACTTGTAGGCCGCGATCCCGCCGCCAATGATCAGAAGAACCCGTTTTCCGGCCAGCATCCTGCGCCCCCCGTTGCCGTACCGACGTTAGGGCGCAACGCGCGCCAAAGGCAACACCTCGTCAGCGCAACCCAAGGCAAGGATCTTCGCGCGGGGCGGCTTCGGTCACGATCCACAGATCAAACGGCGGATCATCGGGGGCCGCGTTTTCCATCTGGCCAACCGACAGCACCGAAACATCGGGGGCCGCTTGCGCCAGAATCGACGGCACCCCCCAATCCTTGCGGGCATGGCCCGACCCGGTGATCACCGCGACCGGCGGCCCCACCTCATCCAGCGCCTTCATCACCGCCTGCGCCAGATAGGCATCGCGCAACCGCTGTGCCTGCACCATGCCGGGCAACAGCGACGGCGGCATCGCGTTGCAATGCGCCTCCATCTGCTCGGCCTCGCGCGCGGTCTGTTCCTCGGCGGGCAGCGCCTTTGCCAGACCGAAAACCTCGCCGCCCGGCATCACCGCCAAGGCACCATCCGTCACCGATTGCCGGGCCAAGGCGCGCGGCACCTCGGCGCCATAGTGGCGGGCGTCGCGGGCGGCGACGAACACCGGATAATACAGGCTGAAGTCAGGCCAGCCGCTGTTGGCCCAGCCCAAGATGCGCGCCACGCCGTCGCGGTCACCCAGATCGGCAGGCACCTTTTCGGCGGCCTCCGCGCTCAGCATTTCCCAGACCACCGCTTTCGGGGCCAAAGAAAACACCGCCCGCGCCTGGTTCATATGGTGCAGCGGGTTATCGTGCACCTCGCCCAGCACCACAACATCGGCCTTGGGAATGGCGTCAAACGCCTCGGGCGCCATCGCCTCGGCCCAAGCCATCGGTGCAAAACCGCAAATCGCGACAAGGCGAATGATCCATGCCATCACAGGAAATGCTGCACTTCGCGCGACTGGCTTTCAAGGCTCTTGCGCATCTTGCCAAAGGCCGCGGCTTCCAATTGACGCACCCGCTCCTTGCTCAGGCCCAACTCCTCCCCAAGCGATTCCAGCGTGCGCGGGTCATCGCGCAATTTGCGCTCGGCCACGATAAAACGTTCGCGCGCGTTCAGCGCCTGCATCGCCTTGACCAGCCAGCCGCGCAGCCGCGCCGCATCATGCGACAATTCCACCGCTTCGGCGGCCTGCGTGCTGTCATCTTCCAGCGCGTCAATCCACTCGCGGCCGTCCTCGTCGCTGGATTGCGTCGCGTTCAGCGAAAAATCCGACCCGGACAGACGGCCTTCCATCATCTCGACATCGGCCAGTGACACCCTCACTTCGGTGGCGACCTGCTGGCGCAACTGGAACTGGTCCAGCACTTCGCCACGCTGTGCCGCCTCGCGCTCCAGCTTGGCCTGCACCCGGCGCAGATTGAAAAACAGCGCCTTCTGGCTGCTGGTGGACCCGGTGCGCACCATCGACCAGTTGCGCATCACATAGTCCTGAATGCTTGCCTTGATCCACCACACCGCATAGGTGGAAAACCGAACGCCACGGTCAGGATCGAACTTGTCTGCGGCCTTCATCAGGCCAAGCGATGCCTCTTGAATAAGGTCGGGCATCGGCGCGCCATAGCGGCGGAACTTGGCCGCCATCGAGATCGCCAGCCGCATGTAGGCGGTCACCAGACGATGCAGGGCCCGTTCGTCACGCTGGTCACGCCAGGCATAGGCAAGGCGCAACTCTGTCTCGGCATCCAGCAACTCTGCCCGCATGGCTTTGCGTGACATCGTTTGGTCGTTATATCCGTCCAGTGCCATCTTCCAACCCCCAGTTGCGGATCGTCCACCGCAGTTTTCAAGGTATTACGCAGCGTGTCCTCTACCGGATCACCCCCCGCACCGTCTTTTTCCCTGCCTCCCCTTACGCTGATCATCGGCGGAGCAAGGTCAGGCAAGTCGCGCATCGCAGAACGTCTGGTCGTCGGCAGCGGTCGCCCCCGGGTTTATATCGCCACCGCGCAACCGCTGGATGACGAAATGCAGGACCGGATCGCCCACCACCGCCGCGACCGCGGGCCAGGCTGGACCACGATCGAAGCACCCTTGAACATAGACGCAGCCCTTGCTGCCTGTAAACCTGAGTTTACAATCCTTGTGGACTGCGCGACAATTTGGCTCTCAAATGCCTTGTTTTCCGGGGGTGACCTCACGAATATGTGTCATGGATTGGTTGACAGTCTTTGCAGAAGCCCCGCCCCGATCGTCATTGTATCCAACGAGGTCGGGGGCGGTATCGTTCCCGAAAATGCCGTCGCGCGGCAGTTTCGCGATGCTCAGGGCCGCCTGAACCAGATGATCGCTGCCCGTGCCGATCTGGTGGTGGTGGTGATGGCGGGCCTGCCTTTGGTGCTGAAAGGCAGCCTGCCGCCGGGTGCGCTGTGACCCGCCTGCACCTTGTCCGGCACGGCCCCACTCACGCACGTGTGATGGTGGGCTGGACCGATCTTCCCGCCGATCTGTCGGATCAGGCCGCCCTTGCGCGGTTGTCGGCCCATCTTCCGCCGGATGCGCCCGTCATCTCGTCCGACCTGTCGCGCGCCATCGCCACCGCCGATGCACTTGCCCTGCCGACGCGCCGCCGCTTGCCCGCGGACCCTGCCTTGCGCGAAATCCACTTTGGCGGGTGGGAGATGCGTGACTTTACCGAGGTCGAGGCTGAAACCCCCGACCTGATCCATACGTTTTGGGAAACACCGGGCAGCATCCGCGCGCCGGGGGGCGAATGCTGGAACGACGTTACGGCCCGCGTTGCGGGCGCGTTGACCCGGCTGACCGAGCAGACCCCCGATCAGATCATCGTCGTGTGCCACTTCGGCGCCATCCTTGCCGCCCTGCAAGTCTGCCTGCGCCTGAGCCCGGCCGAAGTGTTTGCTCACAAGATCGACAATCTGTCTGTCACAGAACTGCACAAAACCCGCTCCGGCTGGCAGCTTGAGCGGATCAATCACATTCGTTGATGTGCCGGTGCAGGAGTCATCGCTGGATCGCCGGTCATGCCCGGGCCTAGAAGCCCATTGATGTTAACCATTCGCTAACCCTGCCCCCTTAACCCTTTGGCAAGGGGAACGGGGTGAAACATGGTCGCCAAAGCCTACACGGTCGCCTTTGAAGGCGTCGAAGCCCGGCTGGTCGAGGTGCAATGCGCCGTCTCGCCCGGTCTGCCCGGCTTTGCCGTGGTCGGCCTGCCCGACAAGGCGGTGTCTGAGGCGAAAGAACGGGTGCGTGCTGCGCTGCAAGCCATGTCGATCGCGCTGCCCAGCAAGAAGATCACCATCAACCTGTCGCCCGCCGACCTGCCCAAGGAAGGCTCACACTTCGACCTTCCCATCGCGCTAGCCGTTCTTGCCGCGCTTGACATCATTCCGAAGGACGAGGTCGAACAGACCGTGGCGCTGGGGGAATTGTCGCTGGATGGCCGCCTGATCGCCGTCATCGGCGCGCTGCCCGCCGCCATGGCCGCGGCTGACAGCGACCGTGCGCTTCTTTGCCCGCGCGCCTGCGGGGCCGAAGCCGCCTGGGTCGGCGCCACGGAAGTGCTGGCCGCCGCGACCTTGGACGAAGTGGTGCGCCACTATACCGGCCAATGCCCGCTGACACCCGCTGAAGCCGGCGAAGTGCTGCCGCCGCAGCGCAGCCGCGATCTGGCCGAGGTCAAGGGCCAGGAACGCGCCAAACGGGGCTTGGAAATCGCTGCCGCCGGGCGGCATCACATGCTGATGGTCGGCACGCCGGGGTCAGGCAAATCCATGCTTGCCGCCCGCCTGCCCGGCATCCTGCCGCCACTTTCGGCGGCCGAGGCGCTGGAAACCTCGATGATCCATTCGCTGGCGGGGCTTCTGTCCGAAGGCGGCATCTCGCGCGAACGCCCGTTTCGCGAACCGCATCACACCGCGTCGATGGCTGCGATTGTGGGCGGCGGCAAGGGTGCCAAACCGGGCGAGATTTCCCTTGCCCACAATGGCGTGCTGTTTCTGGACGAATTCCCCGAGTTTCCCCGCCCGGTGCTGGAAACCCTGCGCCAGCCGATCGAGACCGGCGAGATCATGGTGGCCCGCGCCAATGCCCATATCCGCTACCCCTGCCGGTTCTTGCTGATCGCCGCTGCCAATCCCTGCCGCTGCGGCTATCTGACAGACCCGGCCCGCGCCTGTGGCAAGGCCCCGACCTGTGGCGATGACTATCTGGGCCGCATTTCCGGCCCCCTGATGGACCGCTTCGATCTGCGCGTCGATGTGCCGCCGGTGGCCTATACCGACCTTGACCTTCCGTCGTCGGGCGAAGGTTCCGCCACCGTCGCCGCCCGTGTCGCCGCCGCCCGCGCCCGGCAAGACGCGCGCTTTGCCGGTCATGCCGGGGTCAGGGTCAATGCCGACATGGAAGGCGCGCTGCTGGAAGAGGTCGCAACCCCCGACAGCGACGGTCGCGCCCTGATCTCCCGCGTGGCCGAGCGCATGGGCCTGACCGCGCGCGGCTATCACCGGGTGCTGCGGGTGGCGCGCACCATCGCCGATCTGGACGGATCCGCCCAGGTGCGCCAGCCACATGTGGCCGAGGCGGTCAGCTATCGCCTTGCCATCACAGCCAAATCCTGAAGCTCAAAGCCCGCGCCTGGCCTCGATCACCTGCCAGATCCGCTCGGCCGTGTTGGTGCCGTCAAACCGCTCCAACTCCTGTATCCCGGTGGGCGAGGTCACGTTGATTTCGGTCAGCCAGTCGCCGATCACGTCAATGCCGACAAACACCTGCCCCTTTTCCTTCAGAACCGGGCCGATGGTGGCGCAAATCTCCAGATCGCGCGGCGTCAGCCCCACCTGTTCCGGTCGCCCGCCCGCATGCATGTTCGACCGGGTTTCCCCGGCCTGCGGCACCCGGTTGATCGCGCCAACCGGCTCGCCATCAACCAAGATCACCCGTTTGTCGCCCTTGGACACATCGGGAAGGAATTTCTGCACGATCATCGGCTCGCGGCTCATACCGGTGAACATCTCGTGCAGGCTGGCCAGATTGCGGTCATTGGGGTCCAGCCGGAACACCCCGGCGCCGCCATTGCCATACAGCGGCTTGAGGATGATATCGCCATGCCGCGCCTTGAACGCCCTAATCGTCTGCAAATCCCGCGCAATCGCTGTGGGCGGGGTCAGTTGCGCAAATCGCAAGACCAGCAGCTTTTCGGGGAAATTGCGCACCCAGAACGGATCATTCACCACCAGGGTCTTCGGGTGGATCATCTCCAGCAGATGCGTGGTGGTGATATAGCCCATATCAAACGGCGGGTCTTGCCGCAGCCAGACCACGTCGAAATCGGCCAGATCAACCTCGGTTTCAACTCCAAAACTGACATGATTGCCAAGGTCGCGCCGCACCTCGATCGGCCAACCCCGCGCCATCACCCGGCCTTCGATAAAGGCCAGTTTGTCCGGCGTGTAGTAAAACAGGCTATGCCCGCGCAACTGCGCCTCAAGCGCAATGCGAAACGTGCTGTCGGCGTCAATATTGACCGCGCCAATCGGGTCCATCTGCAAAGCGACTCTGAGCGGCATACCGTCCTCCATGACCTTGCGCCAGCTTTGGCGCAATCAGGCGACAGATGCAAACCGGTCAGGCAGCATACGCGTTCTCGACAATCTCGATCCGGCCCGCAGCATCGACCAAAGCCACATCAAACCGTGCAGGCGTGTTGGCCCCGGCCGGCTCCCCGCCCAGAAAACATGCGGCAGACGCATGTATCCGCGCCATCTGACGCTCGGTGATCCGTTCGGCTGCCCAAGCATGGGTGCGGGCCTGCTTGACCTCAATGAAAATCACCTCGGCCCCGTCACGGGCAATCAGATCAATCTCGCCACCCGGGCCGCGCCACCGCCGTGCGCAAACCGGGCGCCCCTGACGCCCATAGAATTGCGCGACCTGATCCTCAGCCGCCAGACCCGCGTAATATGACCGTTGACCACTCATTCGCCGCCTCCATCCGCGCGCCCGCGCGCCAAAGCCATCTGATACACCTGACGCCGCGGCAGCGCGAAAGCCTCTGCAACGGCAGAAGCTGCATCCTTCATCGACAGGGTGTCCAATGCCTTGTCCAAAGCCGCCTCTATCGTTTCAGGTTCTGCCGCCACCACGCCAGAGCGGTCGATCAGCAGAACGATTTCACCTTTCACATCGCGCCCGGTATAGGCAGCCACCAGATCGTCAAGGCTGCCGCGGCTGACCTCTTCAAAGCGTTTGGTCAGTTCCCGGCACACCGCCGCCTGTCTGTCACCTCCGAAGCATTGCACACAGTCCCCTAATGTTTCCTGAATCCGCTTTGGCGACTCATACAAGATCAGCGTCGCCTCGACGCGCGACAGGTCTTCCAGAAACCGTCGCCGCGCGCCCGAGGACGACGGCGCAAACCCCGCAAAGAAAAATCGGTCTGTTGGCAAGCCGGACACGGTCAGCGCGCACAGCACGGCCGATGCGCCGGGGGCCGCCAGCACCGGCACGCCTTCGGCAATCGCCGCGCGGGCCAGGCCAAAACCCGGATCGCTGATCAGCGGCGTTCCTGCCTCGGAGGCATAGACCACCGACCGCCCGTCCTGAAGCGCACGCATCAGACGGGGCAAGGCGTGGGCTTCGTTATGCTCGTGGTAGGACACAATCGACCGATCCCGCAGAGCGATGCCGTGGATTTCCATCAGGTGCCGCAGGCTGCGGGTGTCCTCGGCGGCCAGAACATCGGCCCCTGCCAGCAGGTCCAGCGCGCGCAACGTGATGTCACGTGCAGCCCCGATAGGGGTTGCGATGAAATGCAGGCCCGGCGGGATCTCGCGCGGCGAGGTCACATATGCGGCGGGTCGGCTGGGGTCGTCGGCGGTGGCTGGCATCGGGCTGGTCCTGACAAGTTTACTTCGCCCTGTATTCGCCGTAGGTTTGCTGACAGGTCGTGCGCAGCTGATTAGCCGCTGGGAAGAGGAAGTTCACATGTTGTCCGTTTTAAGCCGGGCCCGCAAGTCGCTGGGTCGTGTTGCCTTTGGCCTGGCCGCCCTGGCGCTGGCCGCCTGTCAGCCGGTTGTCGGCCCCAACGCCGGGGGGGGCGCGGTCGATCCGGGCACGGCGGTCGTGGTGGCGTTGCTGGTTCCCGGCGGCTCGGGTCAGGCGAGTGACGAGCTTCTGGCACGTTCCTTGCAGAACGCAGCCCGTCTGGCAATTTCCGATCTGGCTACCAGCCGCATCGACCTGCGGGTCTACAACACCGCAGGTCAGCCCGCACAGGCGCAGGCCATGGCCACCCAGGCCATCAACGATGGGGCCCGAATCATCCTTGGCCCGGTCTTCGCGCAAGAGGCCAATGCTGCCGGTGTCGCGGCAGCGGCGCAGGGTGTCAACGTGCTGGCGTTTTCGAACAACCCCGATATCGCCGGTGGCAATGTCTTCATCCTTGGGCCGACCTTTGCCAACACCGCCACCCGGCTTGCGGGCTATTCGGTGCGCAACGGCAAACGCCGGATCATGGTGGTGCATGAACAAAACACCGCCGGCAACCTTGGCCGCACGGCCATCGAGCAAGGCGTGGCGCGAGCCGGTGGGTCCGTCGTCGGTGTCGGGTCGTATGAGTTCTCGCAAAACGGCGTGGTCGTGGCCGCACCCGGCATTGCCGCTGCGGCCCGGGCCAATGCAGCCGATGCGCTGTTTCTGACCGCAGATACGGCGGGGGCCCTGCCACTGATCAGCCAGCTCTTGGCCGACAACGGCATGGGGCCTGCCGTGACGCAGTTCATCGGCCTGACCCGCTGGGATATCCCGCAGGCCACTCTGGCGCTGCCAGGCGTGCAGGGCGGGTGGTTTGCCTTGCCGGACCCGGCTTTGTATCAGCAATACCAGTCGCGCTATCAAACCGCCTTTGGCGAGGCGCCGCACCCGATTTCCGGCCTTGCCTATGATGGCATCGCCGCCATCGGGGCCTTGCTGAAACGCGGCAATGCAACGGCGCTGTCATCTGCCGCGCTGACCCAAGGGGCGGGCTTTGTCGGCGTCAACGGCATTTTCCGGCTGCGCAGCGACGGCTTGAACGAGCGCGGCCTAGCCGTGGCGCAGGTGCGCAACAATCAGGTCGTGATCGTCGATCCGGCCCCGCGCAGCTTTGGCGGCTTCGGATTCTGAGGACCGTTTGATGGCGCTGGCCGCCGAACAACCCGCCCTTCCTGCGCTGCATGGTCACGCCCCAGTCGAGATGATCCTGCCTCCGGCACGGATCATCGACGTTGGCGCAATGCAGGCGGCCATTCGCGCCGAGGTGCAGGCCACCGGCACCACCGATCCGCACGGTCTGCGTGCGATTGCCGTCAGCCACATGTCAGAGGTGCGGATCGCCGGGTCTGCCGCCTTGGCCGAGGCGTTCCTTGCCCGCCCGCGCGACGCCCGCGCGCTGGTTGCAGCACAGTCTTTCCTGACCGATGGGCTGGTGCGGGTGGCGCTTGAGGTGTCGTGCCATCACCTGCACCCGCTGGCCAACCCGACCGAGGCCGAACGGATTGCCATTGTCGCCGTCGGCGGCTACGGCCGTGCCGAAATGGCCCCGGCCTCGGACGTGGACCTGTTGTTCCTGACGCCGTGGAAAACCACGCCCTGGGCTGAAAGCGTCATCGAATCGCTGCTCTACATGCTGTGGGATCTGAAGCTGAAGGTGGGCCACGCCACCCGCACGGTAAAAGACTGTGTGCGGCTTGGCCGCGAAGACATTACCATCCGCACCGCTTTGCTGGAGCACCGCTTCATCGCAGGCCATGCAGCACTTGCCACCGATCTGGGCGACAAGCTGTGGTCGGACCTGTTCCGCAACACCGGGCCCGAGTTCATCGAGGCCAAGCTGGCCGAACGGGCCGCGCGCCACAAACGCCAGGGCGGGCAGCGCTATGTGCTGGAACCCAACGTGAAAGAGGGCAAGGGCGGGTTGCGCGATCTGCAGACCCTGTATTGGATCGGCAAATACCTGCACCGCGTCGGTGCCGCGCGCGAGTTGGTGGCGGTTGGATTGTTCCGACCCGAAGAATATGAAACCTTCCGCACCGCAGAAGAGTTCCTCTGGGCGGTGCGCTGCCATCTGCACTATATCGCCGGGCGGGCGATGGACCAGTTGACCTTTGACCTGCAGGTCGAGGTTGCAGCCCGGATGGGATACCGTGACGCCGGCGGCAGACGGGCGGTCGAGATCTTCATGCAGGACTATTTCCGCCACGCCACCCGCGTCGGCGAATTGACCCGCATCTTCCTGACCGAGCTTGAGGCCCGCCACGCCAAGCCCGAGGCCAGCCTTCTGGGCATCTTCAAGCGCAAGAAGCGGGTGAAGGCGGGTTATACGCTGGTGCAGGGCCGGATTGACGTGACCGATCCCGCGGCATTTCTGGCCGACAACCTTAACCTTCTGCGGGTTTTCGAAGAGGCGTTGCGCACCGGATACCTTCTGCACCCCAACGTCATGCGCCTGATTGCGGCCAACCTTGACCGCATCGATGATCGCATGCGCAATGACCCCGAGGCCGTTCAAATCTTCCTTGACCTGCTGCTGAAGCACGGCAACCCCGAACGGGCGCTGCGCCGGATGAACGAGTTGGGCGTCCTGGGCGCCTTCATCCCCGAATTTGAACCCATCGTCGCGATGATGCAGTTCAATGTCTATCACCACTACACGGTGGATGAGCATATCATCCAATGCGTGAGCATTCTGGCCCAGATCGAACGCGGCGAGCTGGTGGAAGAGCTTCCCGTGGCCACCGGCATCCTGAAGGCCGGGGTGAACCGCAAGGTGATTTACATCGCCATCCTGCTGCACGACATTGGCAAGGGCCGGCCCGAAGACCATTCCATCATCGGTGCCCAGATGGCCCGCCGCATTGCCCCACGCCTTGGACTGACGCCGGAAGACTGCGAGACCGTCGAATGGCTGGTGCGCTATCACCTTCTGATGTCCGACATGGCGCAAAAGCGTGACATCGGCGACCCGCGCACCGTGCGTGACTTTGCCAAGGCGGTGAAGACCCGCAAACGGCTGGACCTGCTGACCCTGCTGACAGTCTGCGACATCCGCGGCGTGGGGCCGGGCACATGGAACAACTGGAAGGCCATGCTGCTGCGCCGCCTGTATAATGAAACCGCCGATGCGCTGACCAGCGGGCTGGAACACATCAACCGCGACAAACGCGAGGATGAGTCGAAAAGGGCCCTGCGCGAGGCGCTGGCCGACTGGCCCGCCGCCGATCTGCGCGCCGAACTGGCCCGCCACTACCCGCCCTATTGGCAGGGGCTTTCGACCGAAACCCAGGCCGTCTTTGCCCGCCTGCTGCGCGGACTGGCCGACAACGAGATCCGCATCGATCTGCACCCGGAACCCGACCGCGACGCCACCCGCGCCGCCTTTGCGCTGGCCGACCATCCCGGCATCTTCTCGCGTCTGGCCGGGGCCCTGGCACTGGTCGGGGCCAACGTCGTCGATGCCCGCACCTATACCTCGAAAGACGGCTATGCGACGCCGGTGTTCTGGGTGCAGGACGCCGAAGGCAAACCCTATGACGAGGCCCGCCTGCCCCGCCTGCGAACCATGATCGACCGAACGCTGAAAGGAGAGGTCGTCGCCCGCGATGCGCTGAAAGACCGCGACAAGGTGAAAAAGCGCGAACGCGAGTTCCGCTTTCCTACCCACATCACTTTCGACAACGAAGGCTCGGAGATTTATACGATCATCGAGGTTGACACCCGCGACCGCCCCGGTCTGCTGTATGATCTGACCCGAACCCTTGCCAACGCCAACATCTACATCGCCAGTGCGGTGATCGCGACCTATGGCGCGCAGGTGGTCGACGCGTTTTATGTAAAGGACATGTTCGGGGTAAAGCTGCACGCCAAGTCCAAACAGGAAGCGCTTGAGAAAAAGCTGCGTCAGGCGATTGCCGACGGCGCCGAGCGGGCCGCGACGTGAAGCCCATCCGTCTGGTGCGCGGCTTTTTCACCGTGGGCGGCTGGACGCTGGCCAGCCGCATCCTTGGCTTTGTCCGTGATGCATGGATCGCGGCCGTGCTGGGCACCGGGCCTGCGGCACAGGCCTTCATCGTGGCGTTTTCGCTGCCCAACATGTTTCGCCGCTTCTTTGCCGAGGGGGCCTTCAACACCGCCTTCGTGCCGATGTTCTCGAAAAAACTGGAAAGCGGCGAGTCACCCGAAGATTTCGCGCGCGAGGCGATGTCGGGCCTGGCCTCGGTGGTGCTGGCGCTGACGCTGATTGCACAGGTGTTCATGCCGTGGCTGGTGCTGGCGATGGCCTCGGGCTTTCAGGGCGACGCGCGCTTTGATCTGTCGGTCAGCTATGGCCGCATCGCCTTTCCCTATATCCTTTTCATCTCGCTGGCGGCTTTGGCCTCGGGCGTGCTGAATGCCTCGGGCCGCTTTGCCGCCGCTGCCGCAGCACCGGTGCTGTTGAACCTGATCTTCATCGCCACGCTGTGGCTGACGCCGCGCCTTGGCTGGGACGCAGGGCTTGCCCTGACCTGGGCCGTCCCCCTGGCCGGGATCGCACAGTTCGCGCTGGTCTGGGTTGCGGCCCGGCGGGCAGGCATCACCCTGATCCCCCGCCTGCCTCGCCTGACGCCCGACATCAAGCGTCTGGCCATCATCGCAGCCCCCGCCATGCTGGCCGGTGGCGTGGTGCAGATCAACCTTCTGGTCGGGCGGCAGGTGTCGTCCTACTTTGGCGAGGCGGTGGCCTGGCTCTATAACGCCGACCGGCTGTATCAGCTTCCTTTGGGCGTGGTGGCGATTGCCATCGGCGTTGTACTGCTGCCCGACCTGTCGCGGCGCCTGAAAGCCGACGATACCGACGGCGCGCGGCACAGCTTTTCCCGCGCGACCGAATTTGCGCTGGCGCTGACCATTCCGTCGGCCGTGGCGCTGGTTGTGATTGCCACGCCGCTGGTGTCAGTGCTGTTTGAACGCGGCAAATTCGGCCCCGCCGATACGGTGGCGACCGCGTTTGCGGTGGCAGTCTATGGCTTGGGTCTGCCGGCCTTTGTGCTGCAAAAGGTGCTGCAACCGCTGTTCTTTGCCCGCGAAGACACCAGAAGCCCGTTCAATTATGCCGTGGTGTCGATGGTGGTGAACGCGGTGCTGGCCGTCGGACTGGCCCCGTTGATCGGCTATATCGCCGCCGCTGTCGCCACTTCGGTGGCGGCTTGGGCGATGGTCTGGCAACTTTGGCGTGGCAGCCGCGCCATGGGCGAGGCCGTGCGCCTTGATGACCGGCTGACCGCCCGCGCGCCGCGCATCGTGCTGGCATCGCTGATCATGGGGGCGGTGCTTTACGCCGCAATGTTGATTCTGATGCCGATGCTGGGCACACCCGGCTGGCGCTATCTGGGCCTTGCCCTGTTGGTGCTGGCCGGCGCTGTGACCTATTTCGGCGCAGGGGCCATGATCGGCGCGTTCCGGCTGTCGGACTTCAAGGCCGGGCTCAGCCGTCGCAAGGCCTGACCCGCGTCGGGCACGTTGCGCGACGCTGGCAGGCACAGGCCCGCAGCCGGCCCCTACCTCTGCCGCACCTTCTGCAACACCCGCGCAAACCCGCCCGGACTGACCACAAAGGACAGCAGGAAGCCGGTGGCAAAGCCCGTCAGATCGGCCACCCATTCATAGCCGCCCCCAAACAACAGCCCGAACACCAGCTGTACCCCCAGCAGGAAGCCGATCATCGTGAAGGCGCGGAATTTGTTGGCCCCCACCGCCGCCAGATTGACCCACAAGAGGAAGGTGAAGCCGCCGATCAAGCCATAGACCGCCGGATAGGCCCCGACCAGCGGCGCCCGAACCCCCGGCAAGACCAGCGTATAGACCAAGGCCCCCATCGCCGCGGCAGCAAAGAACACCAGAAGAACCGCCCACCAACGAAACACCTCTCCCACCATCTTGCCCAAAGCCAGCAGGATGACGACCGCAAACAGCGCGTGGGTCACCCCGCCATGCACCAAGGGATAGCTGATCAGCCGGTGAAGGCCGTTCAACGGATATTGCCCGGTCTCCAGAAAATACCGCATCAGATCGGGCGAGAAGGCGAACCGCTCCAACGCCTGCAAGCGCCAGCCCACACCAGTCGCGCCGCCCACAAGGCCCCGCTCGGCAAGGCTCAGCACGACCTCCATCGCGATCATCGGCAGGGCAAGTGCCCAGACCACAAGCGGCAGCGGGTTCAACGGCGGGGCATTGCGGTCATCCATGGGCGGCTCCTGCGCGGGACGGTCGCGATTGACGCCCCTTTCCCCATGGATTACGCCAGCCCGAGCGCATTATCCAGATGGAGTTCCCCATGGCCGAGCCGGTCCAAACGCCTGCGGCTTTTCCCAGACGCATCTTTTCGGGCATCCAGCCGTCGGGCGGGATCACGCTGGGAAATTACCTAGGCGCGCTGAAACGCTTTGTCGAAAAGCAGAATGAAGGGATCGAGACGATCTATTGCATGGTCGACATGCACGCGATCACCGTCTGGCAAGACCCGGCCAAGCTGCGCCATGCCACGCGCGAAGGGGCCGCGGCGTTTATCGCGGCGGGCATTGATCCTGCCCGGTCGATCCTGTTCAACCAAAGCCAGGTGTCCGCCCATGCCGAATTGGGCTGGATCTTCAACTGCGTGGCGCGTCTGGGCTGGATGAACCGGATGACCCAGTTCAAGGACAAGGCGGGCAAGAACGCCGAGGCCGCGTCCTTGGGCCTTTACGCCTACCCCGCCCTGATGGCCGCCGACATCATGGCCTATCATGCAACCCATGTGCCGGTGGGCGAGGATCAGAAACAGCATCTGGAATTGACCCGCGACATCGCGATGAAGTTCAACCATGACTATGGCGTCGAGTTCTTTCCTATCGTCGAACCGGTGATCGAAGGTGCCGCCACGCGGGTGATGTCGTTGCGCGATGGCACCAAGAAGATGTCGAAATCCGACCCATCCGACCAAAGCCGCATCAACCTGACCGACGATGCCGACACCATTGCCGCAAAAATCCGCAAGGCCAAGACCGATGCCGACCCGCTGCCCGACAGCCTCGACGGTCTGCGCGACCGGCCCGAGGCGCGCAATCTTGTCAACATCTACGCCGCCTTGGCAGGTTTGACGCCGTCGCAGGTGGTGGCCGAAAATGCGGGCGCGCTGTTTGGCAGTTTCAAGCCCAAGCTGGCCGATCTGGCGGTGGCACATCTGTCACCGATCACCACCGAAATGACCCGCCTGATGCAAGACCCGGCCGAGATCGACCGCATCCTCGGGGTTGGCGCCGACCGGGCGGATGCCATTGCACGCCCCATTCTTGACCGGGTCTATGACATCACCGGCATGATACGCTCGCGTCGATAGCACTGCAGGCGGACCCTGCCTGACACCACCTGTCGCAAGGATTGGCTTACGGGGGGGCGACAACAGGCGCGGGCGACGGTGTCAGCCGCGCTGACCTTGCGCGGGCGGCCTCGACAGCTTGCAGTTCAGAATGCCCGCATCAAGGGGCCCAAAATTCCTGTCGGACCGGAACCGGGTCACTGTCCAAACTCCGCTGGGCCTATGTGTCTGGAACCGCAAGACAAGCGTGGTATTTCAATCAGTCAACTTGCCGCCAGCCCAAGGCTATCACACCAGACTGAAGCTCTCGCCCGGCTTTCTCTTTCCACAAATATCCGCAGGGGGTTCAAGGGGGCGCGCGCGCGCCCTTTTCAACAGACGCACCAAAAGCCGCCGACACCACACCGCGCCCCCCTCCCCCCTCGTGGGGGAGGGGGGGGCCGGGGTCAGCCCCCGACCGACCGCGCCGCCGCCGAAGACCCAAAGCCCCCTCGGCTTGCCACGGCGGCGCGCGTCATCGGAGGCTTGCCCACCGTGGCAGGTGCCTTGGTGAAGGCCGAGGTGGACATCTTTCCGGTCGAGTTCAACCGCGACACTTGGGTGCCGCCCGAAGGTGTTGCAAAGCCGCCCCCGGCCTTTGGCACCACTGGTTGTGCCATGGCGCGGCCGCCGCCCAGTGCCTGACCCAGCATGTAGCCTGCCAGCAGCGGCAGGAAAATTCCACCCATGCCGCCGCCTGAGCCCTGAACGCTGTCGGCCCCGCAGGCCCCGGCACCATGCTCTTGCTCGCACAGTTCCTTGCTTTCATAGCGTGGCGCAGTCTCGGCGTGTACTGCCTTTGCCTCGGCAAAGGTGGTCTCGCAATCCTCCTTGGTGAACCAGCCGCCCTGACTGGCGGCCGCGATGCAGCTTTCCATATCGGGGAACGCCGCGGCGTCTGTCTGTTCTTCCTGCTGGCAGGCGGCAAGCCCGAAGGCTGCTGCGCCAAGGATCACCAGCGAGACGTTTCGTGATCGCTTCATACCCTTACCCTTCAATGAAATGCGGCTTGAACCGCGACAGGTCTTGCGTGATCAGGGCCGCGTCTTCGCGCAGCCCCATCCCGACGCAGCTTTGCCCCACCACCCAAGCGCCGATCACCGGGCGCATGCCCCCCAGCACCGGCAGCGGGTGATAGGCCTGAACGATCATCGGGTGGCGGTCATAGTCGCGGTTGGTGGCCCGCTCCAGCACGCGGCCCTGCGTGGTGATCGTCACCGACGCACCTTCGCGTGAAAACAAGGGCTTGGTCACGTGGCCTGCCAGCATCAGATGTGCTGCATCGGCCAGACCCTTGGTATCGTCGGCAAAGAACGCGGGCAACAGGTTGGGGTGGCCCGGAAACATCTGCCACAGCACCGGCAGGATCGCCTTGTTCGACAAAAGCGCCTTCCAGGCCGGTTCGATGAACTGGCACTGCGCCGTCGCCAGATGCGCGGCAAAATCATCGGCAAACAGGTCTTCCCATGGATAGAGCTTGAACAGCGTGCCGATCACCCGGTCTTCGGCATCGGTGAACTGGCCGTCTTCGCTGATCCCGATGCTTTCCAGATCGGTGTAATGCGCGCCCATCCCGGCCTCGCGCGCGGCCCATGCCATGGTCTCGACCGTGGCATAGTCTTCGGGCGCGCCCGCCATCGCGGCAAAGTGCAGGTCGGTGTCGGGCGCGAATATCTCGGCAAAGCGTTCGACCAACGCCTCGTGGATGCGGTTGAACTGATCGGCACCGTCGGGCAGCACCCGCGCCGCGACCTGATCTTCAAACCACAGCCATTGAAAGCTGGCGCTTTCATACAGCGACGTTGGGGTATCGGCGTTGTACTCCAACAGCTTGGCCGGACCGGTGCCGTCATAGGCCAGATCGAACCGACCATAGACTTCTGGCGCGCCCTCGGCCCAGCTTTGCGCGATGAAATCCCACCGCACCCGTGGCAGGCCCATGCGCTCCATCAACGCCTCATCGGACAGTATGGCGTCTACCGCCTCGCGGCACATGGCGTGCAACTCGGTGCAGGGGTCTTCAATCCTGCCCTCCACCTCCTCCAGCGTGAAGGCATAGGCCGAGGTTTCGTCCCAATAGGGCTCGCCGTGCATGTCGGCGAAGGTAAAGCCCAATTCCTCGGCCTTGGCGCGCCACTCGGGGCGTTCGGGCAGTGCGATCCGGTCCATGCGGCCTCCCTTGGTTGCCGCAGATATGGCAACCCCTGCCGTCCGATGCAACCGCGTCAAAAGGTGCGGCCGTCTCAGAAAGTGCGGAATGTCATGGTGGTCAAGGTGCGGCTGATGCCCGGAATGTCAAACAGCCGCGCCGACAGGAACTGGCCCACGTCCTCTTCGTCGGGAATGTAAACCTTGGCCAGCAGATCATATTCGCCGCTGGTCGAATACATTTCAGACACCACCTCGCGGTCCCAGATGGCATCGGCCACCTCATAGGTCTTGCCGGGGGTGCAGCGGAATTGGACGAATACGCAGCGCATGGTGGCCTCCTGTTACTCGCGCAGCCTAGCGCGGCACGCGGCCGGGGAAAAGGGTCAGGCGTCTAATTGCGGTGACAGCGTCAGTGGCACTGACACCGGGCGCAGATCCTCGACCGACAGCGGCGCCTTTGGCAGCGCCAGCCGGTTGCGCACGACCCAGAACAGCCGCTTCTCGGCCCGGGTGATCGCGACATAGGCCAGCCGCTTCCACAGCGGCAACCCGGCCTCGGATCGCCCGGCCTGGGCGGCAGCGTAAAGGTCGGGTGCAAACACCTGCACGTTTTCCCATTGGCTGCCTTGTGCCTTGTGGATCGTCACCGCCGCGCCATGCAGAAAGGCCGCGCCCATCTTGGCGGCGGAAGGGATGAACGGCTCATCCTCATCGGGCTTTTCGATCTTGATGATGCTGGCGGCCGACACCTGCGGGTCTTCGGCCCCCACCACATGCAGCTTGGCAAAGCCGTCGCGGTTGCCGGGGCCAAGGTAGATCACCTGCGCGCCCTTGATCAGGCCCCGCGCCTCCAGATCAATCCGCTTCTTGCGGTGCTTCAGCGGCAGTTCGATGCCGTCGCAGATCAACGGCTCACCCGGCAACAACGCGTCGTCGGGCGCGCCATGTGCCGCGCGAAACGCGGTGATCAGCCGGATGCGCGTGGCATTGCGCCAGACCAGCACCGGGCTGCGCGCCATCATGTCGGCGTCCACCCGCTCGGCCCAGATCACCCGGTCGTCGCGCTGCGACGCGGTCTGTACCATCTGCTCGAACGCCTCGAACCCGATCGCCGGGTCGGCAAGGGCGTGGGCCAGATCAAGGATCGGGTTGTCCTGTGCCTGCCGGTGGATGCGGTTCAGCATCAGCTTGTGGCTGTCGCCCAGCCGGTCAAACACCATGCTGCCCGACTGGCCCACAGGGGCCAACTGCGCCGGATCGCCAAACAGCACCAGCGTCGGAAAAATCTCGCGCAGGTCATCGAACTGGCGCTCATCCAGCATCGAGGATTCGTCGATGAAGCCCACATCCAACGGCTCTTCGCGGCGCTTCCAACCCTTGATAAAGTCGGAACCTCGCAAGCCAGCCGCCGCCAAAGCCCCCGGAATCGACTCCACCTGTTGGAAAAAGGCAAAGGCGCGGTCCAGCGCCAGATCCGCCAGTCCCTCGATCACCGGACGCTGCCCGGTGCCGGTCAGCCATTCGGCGATCTTTTCATATTGCGGGTCATAGACCGGGGTATACAGGATGCGGTGAATGGTTGTCGCCGGAACCCCGCGCAGGCGCAGCACCGAGGCCGCCTTGTTGGTGGGCGCCAGAACCGCCAGCGTGCGGCGGTCCTTTCGGCGCTTGCCCTCATAGTCGCCCGACACGATCTGAACCCCGGCGTCGATCATGGCGCGGGTCAGTTGCGCCAGCAGCATGGTCTTGCCCGACCCGGCCTTGCCCATCACCGCCAGCACCGATGATTTGCCCTCGCCGGGCGGGGTAAGCCCGCCATGCGCAAGGTCAATGCCTGCCGCCAGCAGATCGGCAGCCACGCGGTCATGCGCGTCGGCCTGATCGTCGGACAGGGTCAAAAGGGCCGGGGCGCGCGGGGTCAGGGTCATGGGACAGACCATAAGGCCAAGGCCCGGCCTGCACCAGTCCCGACCCTCAGTTCCGCCGCTCGTGCGGAGGGGTCATCGCCAGTCGGCCCAACGGCCCCTCGCCCGCGGCCACCTCGGCACGGGCGACCCGCAGGGCCTCGTCGGCCTTGGCCGCCGTGGCAGGCATGCCATTCTTGACCGCATAGTCGCGCAGGTCTTCCAGAACCTCGAAGATCCAGTCGTGGTGCATTGTGCCATCCGCCGACATCGGACCAAGCCTCCCTGTCTTGCATGCCGTTTCCCCGGGGATGCCCCCGGCAATTCTCCGACTATGCGCTGCGCCATGAAAGCCGTCACCCGCGAAGATTGGAAAATGCCGCCAGAAGCCTTGGCTTCCGGCGGCATTCTGCCGACAAACCTATACTTAAGGTCATGGCGTCAGCCCTCTTTGCTGGCCTCGAGCGTATCTTCAAAGGTGCGCAATCCGGTGCGCGGCGCCTGCACCAGAACCGCCATATTGCCCGGCTTGTGTGCGTTGCGCAGCATCTTGGTATGGGCCTTGGGGATATCGTCCCACGGAAACACCTCGGACATGCAGGGGTCGATCCGCCGTTCGATCATCAGCTTGTTGGCCGCTGCCGCCTGTTTCAGATGGGCAAAGTGGCTGCCCTGCAAACGCTTTTGGTGCATCCACATATACCGAACGTCAAAGGTGCAGTTGAAGCCAGAGGTGCCGGCACAGATCACCACCATGCCGCCCTTCTTGCAGACCAGCGACGAGACCGGGAAGGTCGCCTCGCCGGGGTGTTCGAACACCATGTCAACATTCACGCCCTTGCCGGTGATGTCCCAGATCGCCTTGCCAAACTTGCGCGCCTCTTTCAGCCAAGCGTTGTATTCATCGGTGTTGACCTTGGGCAATTGCCCCCAGCACGAAAAATCCTTGCGGTTGATCACGCCCTTGGCACCCAGACCCATCACGAACTCGCGCTTGTCCTCGTCGCTGATCACGCCAATGGCATTGGCCCCGGCGGTATTGATCAACTGGATGGCAAACGACCCAAGCCCCCCCGATGCGCCCCAGACCAGCACGTTCTGCCCCGGTTGCAGATCATGCGGCGCGTGGCCGAACAGCATCCGGTACGCGGTGGCCAGCGTCAGGGTATAGCAGGCCGACTCTTCCCACGTCAGATGGCGCGGGCGTGGCATCAATTGCTGAGCCTGCACGCGGGTGAACTGCGCGAAAGACCCGTCATGCGTCTCGTAGCCCCAGATCCGCTGGCTGGGCGAGAACATCGGATCGCCACCGTTGCATTCCTCGTCGTCGCCATCGTCCTGATTGCAGTGGATCACCACCTCGTCGCCCACCTTCCAGCGTTTGACCTTGTCGCCCACCGCCCAGACGATGCCCGAGGCATCGGAGCCTGCAATGTGATAGGGCTGCTTGTGGCCATCGAACGGGCTGACCGGCACGCCAAGACCGGCCCAGACACCGTTGTAATTGACGCCCGCCGCCATCACCAGCACCAGCACCTCATGGCTGTCGATGGTCCAGGTGTCGACCACCTCTTGCAGCATTGATGTTTCAGGCTCGCCATGCCGTTCGCGGCGAATGGCCCAGGCATACATCTGCTTGGGCACATGGCCCAAGGGCGGCATCTCGCCGATTTCATACAGATCTTTCTTGGGCGCGTCATAGGCGACGATGGCGGGTTGCGTGTCCAGAGCCATGGGGGCCTCCATCCGGGATCAAACGAATGCCGCGGCGCAGAATCGCAGCGGAATTCCCCAAGGGATACGTAGGGTCGCGAAATATTGCAATAGTATGAAAGTCATTTTTTGTAATTTTATGTCTTTCTGAAATCAATTTTGGCTGCGGAGCGTCCCGTTGCCCGGAGAAGGATGCGATGTGACCGGGACAAGCCCGCCACCACCGGCCATTGCCGCGCTGCGGCGAATTGACAACGGCACAATCTTTCCTCTATCTGACGCAATACGAAACAATATTGCGCGATATCGAGTCGCCCGCGCGATGGAGGGCCCCATGACCAAAGACGCACCCTGGCTGTTCCGCACCTATGCCGGGCACTCCACAGCCGCGGCCTCGAACGCGCTTTATCGCAACAACCTGTCCAAGGGTCAGACCGGCCTGTCGGTGGCGTTCGATCTGCCCACCCAGACCGGATATGACAGCGATCATGAACTGGCCAAGGGCGAGGTCGGCAAGGTCGGTGTGCCGGTGGCGCATCTGGGCGACATGCGGGCGCTGTTTCAGGGTATCCCGCTGGAGCAGATGAACACCTCGATGACGATCAATGCCACAGCCCCCTGGCTGCTGGCACTGTATATTGCAGTGGCCGAGGAACAGGGCGCAGATGTTGCTGCCCTGAACGGCACTGTGCAGAACGACCTGATCAAGGAATACCTGTCGCGCGGCACCTATATCTGCCCGCCGAAGCCGTCGTTGCGGATGATCACCGATGTTGCGGCCTATACGCAGAAACACCTGCCGAAATGGAACCCGATGAACGTGTGTTCCTATCACCTGCAAGAGGCGGGGGCGACGCCGGAACAGGAACTGGCCTTTGCGCTGGCCACCGCCTGCGCCGTGCTGGATGACTTGAAAGGAAAGGTCAGCGCTGCCGACTTTCCCAATATGGTTGGCCGGATCAGCTTTTTCGTCAACGCCGGCATTCGCTTTGTGACCGAACTTTGCAAGATGCGCGCCTTTGTCGATCTGTGGGATGAGATCACCGAGCAGCGCTATGGCATCACCGACGCAAAATACCGCCGCTTTCGCTATGGCGTGCAGGTCAACAGCCTTGGCCTGACCGAACCGCAGCCCGAAAACAACGTCTACCGCATCCTGATCGAGATGCTGGCGGTGACGCTGTCGAAAAACGCCCGCGCCCGTGCCGTGCAATTGCCCGCCTGGAACGAGGCGCTTGGCCTGCCCCGGCCATGGGATCAGCAATGGTCGCTGCGCATGCAGCAGATCCTGGCCTATGAGACCGACCTTTTGGAATACGACGATCTGTTCGACGGCAATCCGGCGATTGACCGCAAGGTGACCCAACTCAAGGATGGCGCGCGGGCCGAACTGGCGCAGATCGACGCCATGGGCGGGGCGGTGGCGGCCATCGACTACATGAAGGGCCGTCTGGTTGAGGCCAACGCCGACCGGTTGGCGAAAATCGAATCGAAGGAAACCACCGTCGTGGGCGTCAACCGCTTTACCACGACCGAAGCCTCGCCACTGACCACGGGCGATGGTGCGATCATGATGGCCGACCCCAAGGCCGAGGCTGACCAGATCGCCCGCCTGACCGCCTGGCGCAGTGCGCGTGACGCTGCGGCCGTCAAAGCCGCGCTTGCCGCCTTGCTGGACGCCTGCACCAACGGTGCCAATGTCATGCCCGCATCCATCGCCTGCGCCAAGGCCGGCGTCACCACGGGCGAATGGGGGGCGGTCGTGCGGCGCGCCTTTGGCGAATACCGTGCGCCCACCGGCGTGTCGCGCAACCCGTCGAACCGCACCGAAGGGTTGGAACCGATACGCGATGCGGTCGCCACCCTGTCATCGAAACTGGGGCGCCCGCTGAAGTTTCTGGTGGGCAAACCGGGGCTTGATGGCCATTCCAACGGCGCCGAACAAATCGCTGCCCGCGCCCGTGATTGTGGCATGGACATTCATTACGAAGGCATCCGGCTGACGCCCGCCGAGATCGTGTCGGCCGCGGTGGACCAGCAGGCGCATGTCGTGGGCCTGTCGATCCTGTCGGGCAGCCACCTGCCGCTGATCACCGACACACTTCACCTGATGCGTGCGGCGGGCCTGGGCCACGTGCCTTTGGTGGTGGGCGGCATCATCCCCGAGGCCGATGCCGCACAGTTGCGCGCCATGGGTGTCGCCGCCGTCTACACGCCCAAGGATTTTGAGTTGAACCGCATCATGCTGGACATTGTCGGGCTTGTTGACGCACTTCCCAGCGAGGCCGCGTGATTGCGCGAAATCAAGGCGGATTGCTCACATCCTTGTCATAGCAGACGCCGAAGATCGGAGGCTCGCATGATCGACCGCATCAGAAACCTGCTGAACCGGTGGCGCGACATCACGGATATCGAGGCCATGACCGAGCAAGAGCTTGATGATCTGGGCCTGACCCGCGATCAACTGCGCCGTTTTGCCCAGATGCCCGCCGATGTGCCGGACCGCGTGTCAGCCATGGGCGCGATATTCGGCCTGTCCGAGGGGGAGTTGCGCCGCGATCACGCCGCCTGGACCGAGCTTTTGGAAACCTGTGGCGATTGCCCGGATCGTGCCGCCTGTCGGCGGGTGCTGGAAAAGGGCGGTCTTGCCAATCCGCGCGACACCGGGTTCTGCCCGAACCGGCACAGTTTCATCTCGCACTGGGCCAAGACCTGAGGCCGGGGGGCAAAGCCTTCGACGCTTGCGCCGAAAGCCTTGTCGGCACACCTGCGCCATAGGCGCGCCGGTCACCCCATTGGTCGCCGGCAATCGCGCGGCACGCTTGGCCCTTGCATCACCGCCCCGCAAGCCGCGCAGCGTCACTGACCCAAGGCCCGCTGTTGCCGCCAGCGGCAGGCCCGCGTCAGGCCCGCTGTTGCCGCCAGCGGCAGGCCCGCGTCAGGGTAGAGTTGCGGCGCGTCAGCCACAGATAGGCCAGAACACCCGCCAGCAACAACAGCCCCAGCACAGGCATGTCGCGTCGTCACTCGGCCTTGGCAGGCAAGGCCGCCAATTTGCGGAAAATCTCCAGAACCTCTTGCTCCGACGCCTTCTCGGGGGCGCCGTCGTGCACCTCGTCGCGCGACCAGACCCAGCTTTGCGCCGGATCGTCGCGCATCGCCCAGGCACCAAACATCCGGTCACCATCGGCGATCACGCGCCGGGTCAGGCGCCGCACCTCGATATGCCGGTCATCGCGCAAGATGCGCGCGTAAGCCGCCTCGACCGCCGCCTCTGGCCCTTCGAGCAGTTGCAGGTATAAGTCGTCGCGCACAATCAGCGCCCCGGTGATCCCGTCGCGCGCATTGCAACGCCGGGCGTCGATCAGGATCGCTGTCAACATGCTGGCATCAAAGCCGAATGGGCGTGAGGCATAGATCAGTTGCAAGAGCGGCATCGGAGGTCGTTTTTTCCAAAGCCCGGCCCAAAGTTGCGGGGCACGGGGAACGCATGAAAAATCTACAGCCGGTGCAAGAAAAAAGCCATGCCCGCCTTACACCACCCGGTTGACCATCAGCCGCTTGATCTCGGCAATCGCCTTGGCCGGGTTCAACCCCTTGGGGCAGGTCTTGGTGCAGTTCATGATCGTGTGGCAACGATACAGCTTGAACGGGTCTTCCAAGGCATCCAACCGTTCCCCCGTCGCCTCGTCGCGGCTGTCGATGATCCAGCGATAGGCATGCAGCAAGGCCGCTGGCCCAAGGTATTTGTCGCCGTTCCACCAATAGGACGGGCAGGCCGTGCTGCACGATGCGCACATCACGCATTCATAAAGCCCGTCCAGCTTTTCGCGGTCCTCGATCGACTGGCGCCATTCCTTTTCGGGGCGGTTTGTCTTGGTCTCCAGCCAGGGCATGATGCTGGCATGCTGGGCGTAGAAATGCGTCAGGTCCGGCACCAGATCCTTGATCACCTCAAGATGCGGCAGCGGATAGATCTTGATGTCGCCCTTCACCTCATCCAGCCCGTAAATGCAGGCCAGCGTGTTGATGCCATCGATGTTCATCGCGCAAGATCCGCAAATCCCCTCGCGGCAAGACCGGCGGAAGGTCAAGGTCGGGTCGATCTCGGTCTTGATCTTGATCAGCGCGTCCAGAACCATCGGGCCGCAGCTGTCCATATCGACGAAATAGGTGTCAACCTGCGGGTTCTTGCCGTCTTCGGGGTTCCAGCGATAGATCTGGAACTTGCGCACATTCTTGCCCTCGGGCTTGGGCCAAGTCTTGCCGGTGCGGATTTGGCTGTTCTTGGGAAGTGTAAGCTGGACCATGGGTTATCCCTTCCATTCCGGGAATGAATAGAGCGGGCGGCTTGGCACCTGCCCGGATTTCTGAAACACGCAAGAATCGTAGACCGAAGACGGATCGCGCCCGGCAAGATAGTCTGAGGTGACCTCCAGCTTCAGGCTGGCGGTGGCGCGGCCATTCGACCCGACACCCACCCCCAGCTCGCCGCGCGGTTGTTGGGCCAGACGGGCGCGATCAAGGCATTGCCGTTCGGCCTCTGGCAACGGGACCGGGCCACAAGCCGCCAGAAGAACCGCAAGCGGCACAAGGCGCATCATGGCAGCACCGGCGGCACACCACTGGCGGCAAAGCAGGCGGCGGTTTCGGGGCGAATGGCAATGGCGCGGATGTTGGCCTTGGTGGTGGTTCCCGCCACCACGCCCACATCGCGCATCAACGCCTGCACTTCGGCAGCCGTGGCGTTGCGGACGATGCAATCGGTGGCCTTTTGCGCCACGGGTGTCGGCATGGCATTTTGCACCACCGGCAGCACGACAGAGGCCGCCGCCTTGCGGCCAATACTGTCCGCCACCTGCTGCCGATCGCAGGCAGACACCAACGCAACGCACCCCAGCCCCATCAGGACTTTGAACCTTGCAGCGCGAACGTGATCCAAGGACTTCATCAGATACCCACCGATCTGGGCACATAGGTATCCCGTCCCTTTACTTTGAACGCGTATGTCCAGATTTCGTCGGCAACGTGCCGGAAATGCTTGCTCGTAAAGCTGTTGTGAATGGAATCGCCGCCATATCGGCCGACTTTCAACCAATCCTGTTTTCGTGGCAGGCATACCGGCGTTATGTCATGAGCAAAACACCAGCGGGCCAGACGCACATCAACGAATTTGCGGCTGTCACGCATGAAGTCATAGGGCGGCGCATCGCGGCCACGCAGGATGGCTGAATTTGTTGCGATCTGGTCCATGATCTTCGGACGATCAAGCTCGTTGTTGCAGGCAATGATGTCACGATGGGCAGCAATACGATGTGGTCGATAGGCCAGATACTTGATCGGGCGACGCAGCGTGGGTCGGGTATAAAGCGAGCCGTGGTACCCACCCAGCCATCGGCCGGGACCGAGCGCCTCGAACCTTTCAACGGTTCTTTCAATGAAGTCGATGCCGGGATGAATGTCGTCATCGACATAAAAAACCGTGTCTTCCGGATCGGGCGCAACATAGAATTTCCCGACATCCATCGTGTTTTCGTGCGGAATGACAGGATTGACATTGCCAAGCGCCGCAAGTTCCAAAGGAACCTCGGCATACTCGTTCAAGATCACATTGATCCTGTCCACCTGCGGCGCAAGGGCGGCCACCACATCAAGAAGCCCGTCCCTGCGTGGCGGATAGGTTGCAAGGTTGGCGACGATCATTTGCCAGTCCCCGCAGGCTTTTCAAACAGCTTGAAATGGGCAAAGGATGTTTCCTTGGCGTTTGACCCCTGCTGCATCGGGAAAGGATGCGAAAACGCCTCAAGACACACAAACTCGGGCGCGTTTGCGCCGATCCACTCGGAATAGGCGCGGTGCCGGACATGAGGTGCCTTGGTCACGGCATCGTGGTCTGAACTGAAGATCAGCATGTAACGCGATGTCGCCCGGATCAGGTTGTGCATATAGCTTTCAAAGACCTGATCTTCTACCAGATGATAAATCACATCCTGAGAAAGCGTGAGCTCCGCCTGAATTGGCCTGAGGTCAAATTCTGCATCGGTCAGGAACCGCCATTTCGGACGCTGGACAAAACGCGCGCGGCAGGAAGCCACGACAGAGTCGCTGATGTCGATCCCGATGTAGGTGTCGATATCCAGCAAGCTTGCTTGATTGCCATCACCACTGCCAAATTCGATGACGGTGGAAACAGCCCGGTCCTTGACGATTCCATTGACAATCTTTGCCTTGTAATCGGCAAGCCGACCATAAGACCCGGCACCTGATGTGCCGCCCTCGGCATAGCGCGCCTGCCAGTAGTCCTTCGAATTGAAGGCTGACTGCCTCTTGCCAAAAAGACTGTCGAGAAACCGCATCAGAACTTCCGCTCGGCCGGGGCGATCTTTTTCAGGCTGATCCCGCCCTCGGCCTCGGTGGTCAGCGGGTCAAGATGCACGGCGCGATAAGCCAGCGTCACCTTGGCACCATCGACATAGGCCAGCGAGTGCTTACGCCAATTGGCATCATCGCGGGTCGGGTAGTCTTCGTGGGCATGCGCCCCCCGGCTTTCAGTGCGGGCATGCGCGCCATAGATGGTGGCCAGCGCGTTCGGCATCAGGTTGGCCAGTTCCAGCGTTTCCATCAGGTCGCTGTTCCACACCAGGCTGCGGTCGGTCACCTTCAGATCGCCCATCTTGCCGGCGATCTCGGTCATCTTGCGCTCACCCTCGGCCAGCGTCTTGTCGGTGCGGAACACCGCCGCATCGGCCTGCATGGTCTTTTGCATCTCAAGCCGCAGCGCCGCGGTCGGGGTCGCCCCGTCGGCGTGGCGCAGCGCATCAAAGCGCGACAGGCATTTGTCCACCTCGGCCTTGTTGGTGGCAGGCACGGCGGACGCCCGGTCCACCACATGCCCCGCCCGAATGGCGGCCGCACGGCCAAACACCACAAGGTCGATCAGGCTGTTCGATCCCAGCCGGTTCGCGCCATGCACCGAGGCACAGCCCGCCTCGCCCACCGCCATCAGGCCGGGGAAGATCGCGTCGGGCGCATCAGCGGTGGGGTTCAACACCTCGCCCCAATAGTTGGTGGGGATACCGCCCATGTTGTAATGCACGGTAGGCAACACCGGGATCGGTTCCTTGGTCAGGTCCACCCCGGCAAAAATCCGCGCACTTTCCGAAATGCCCGGCAGCCGCAGGTCCAGCGTTTCCTTGGGCAAATGGTTCAGGTTCAGGTGGATATGGTCGCCATGCGCGCCCACGCCGCGGCCTTCGCGGATCTCGATGGTCATGCAGCGGCTGACATAATCGCGCGGCGCCAGATCCTTGTAGGTGGGGGCATAGCGCTCCATGAACCGCTCGCCGTTGGCATTGGTCAGATAGCCGCCTTCGCCGCGCGCGCCTTCGGTGATCAGGCAGCCGGCACCGTAAATCCCGGTCGGGTGGAACTGCACGAATTCCATGTCCTGCAAGGCAAGGCCTGCGCGCGCCACCATGCCGCCGCCATCGCCGGTGCAGGTATGGGCACTGGTCGCGCTGAAATAGGCCCGGCCATAGCCGCCGGTGGCCAGCACCACCATCTTGGCGTTGAACACATGGATCGTGCCGTCATCCAGCTTCCACGCCACCACGCCGGTGCAGCGGCCATCGGTGATGATCAGGTCCAGCGCAAAGTATTCGATGTAGAATTCGGCATTGTTCTTCAGGCTTTGGCCATACAGCGTGTGCAAAATGGCGTGGCCAGTGCGGTCGGCTGCAGCACAGGTGCGCTGCACCGGCGGGCCCTCGCCATATTCGGTGGTGTGGCCGCCGAACGGGCGCTGATAAATCTTGCCCTCTTCGGTGCGCGAAAACGGCACGCCGTAGTGTTCAAGCTCATACACCGCCTTGGGCGCCTCACGCGCAAGATATTCCATCGCGTCGGTATCGCCCAGCCAGTCAGACCCCTTGACGGTGTCATACATATGCCATTGCCACGAATCCGGCCCCATGTTGCCAAGGCTGGCCGCGATGCCGCCCTGTGCGGCCACGGTATGGCTGCGCGTCGGGAACACCTTGGTCACGCAAGCCGTGCGCAGCCCCTGTTCGGCCATGCCCAGCGTCGCGCGCAGGCCTGCGCCACCGGCGCCCACCACGACCACATCATAGTCGTGCACTTCATACGGATAAGCGGTCATCTTGGTTCCTTCACAAGGCCATGCGCGCCAAGGCAAACAGCCCGGTCGCCGCCACCATCCAGGCAATCGCCGTCATGCCGATGACGGCCATCTTTCGGGTCGAGCCGCTGGTATAATCACCCAGCATCATCGTCGCCCCACCGATGAAATGGCGCATCCCCACCACCAGCAACAGCGCTGTCACTATGGCCGGAAACGGATGCGAAAAGGTTTCGACCACCTCATCGCGGGTGCCACCAAGGGCCGAGCCGAAGATGTAAAGCCAGACCGGCAGCAAGAACGCCAGCCCGACCGACGATATCTGCATCGACCAATGATGCTCGGTTCCGGTGCCCGACGCGCCCTTGCCATCGGCGCGCTTGCGATCTGTGATGTAGCGCATCCTTGCCCCCTTATTGAACCAAAATGATGGTGATCAGGGTCAGCACGACCGATCCACCGATCATCACCATCCCCAGCATCTCGGCGGTCTTGATCTCAAGCCCTTTTCCTGCGTCGAAATACAGGTGCCGCAGGCCGGCAAGGTAGTGATACCACACCGCCCAGGCCGAGGCCGCAAACACCAGATCGCCGAACCAGCTGGTCACCACCGCATTGGCCGTGGCGAAATAGTCGGGGCCAACGGCTGCTGCCAACAACCACCACACGGCCAAAACCACCGACACGATCAGCGCGTTGCCGGTGATGCGGGCCAGGATTGAGGTGATCGAGGTCAGTTGCGGGCGGTAGATCTGCAAATGCGGCGACAAGGGCCGCTTGACCTGTTTGACGTCTGCCATCTCGGTTCCCTTCATCGCTGGCGAGACCGTCTGTCATCCGGTCCAAGGCATGCTGTCATCTTACCGTCAACGAATAGCGCTTTTTTTAGACCTGTCACGCGCGAAGATGGTGCAGATGCAGCATTTTCTCGCTTTCACAGCAGAATTCTTGGGTTTGTGATCACGAAATTTCTGGCTGTGATCACACTTTGCCCGGCGGTCCCGCCTGTGCAGCCAGACCTTGCCACCCTTGCCGCATCACAGCGGCAGCAGTGCCCAATAGTCCAGATCCAGAAGCACCTCGGGCAAATACTTGCCATCTTCGCCGCGCAAGGCCCCCGGCTGCCCTTTGGTCGCCACCAGCCGCAACCGGATGGCCCCCACACCGGGGCTGTCGGTTTCTGCCTTGTCCAGCACCTGTGACCACGCCCGCACGGTATCGCCCGCGAAACATGGGTTGGCGTGGCTGCCCGCATTCAGCGCCACAATCATCTGCGCATTGGCCAGGCCGTTGAACGACAGCGCCCGCGCCATGCTGATGACATGGCCACCATAGATCAGCCGCCGGCCATCTTCGCGCGCGGTCGCGTCGAAATGCACCTTGGCGGTGTTCTGCCACAGGCGCGTGGCCAACATGTGCTCGGCCTCCTCGACGGTCACGCCATCGACGTGGTCAATCACCTCGCCCGCCACATAGTCGCCCCAGCGGTGCGGCTCACCGGCCAAGGTGAAATCATAGCGGGAAAAATCCAGCCGCTTGGGAATGAGCAGCGCTTCGGGCACCACGACGCTGGCCAGTTGCGGCACCACAGCCCCCGGCGCGGGCGCATCCATGCGGTTCTTGCGCACCATCACCCAGCGGACATATTCCAGCACCGGCTTGTCGTCCTGATTGAACCCCCTGGTGCGGACGTAGACCACGCCCGACTTGCCGTTCGAGTTTTCCTTCAGCCCGATCACCGTGCTTTCGCTGCGCAAGGTATCGCCCGGATAGACCGGCAGCAGCCACCGCCCCTCGGCATAGCCAAGGTTGGCAATGGCATTCAGGCTGATATCCGGCACGGTCTTGCCAAACACCGTATGAAACGCCAGCAGATCGTCAAACGGTGCCGCGGGCAGGCCGCAGCCTTGGGCAAACTGGTCGGACGAATGCAGCGCGTGACGGGCGGGATAAAGCGCGTGATACAGCGCCCGTTCGCCCCCCGACAGCGTGCGCGGCACGGCATGGGTGATCGTCTCACCCAGACGGTAATCCTCAAAAAAGCGGCCCGGATTGGTTTTCATGCGTTTCTCCAACGAACCTGCGCCCTAGTGATCGCCCAATTTGATGTCGGGCGTGTAACTGCCGGGCACCTCTTTCACCGCGGCCTGCCCGCAGCGCATGACACCCCTTGCTGCGTCAAACGCATAGGTGGGATCACCATGCAGCGACCAGCCCTGATTCAATGCCGCCGTCACCTTGTGACAAAACGCCGATGTGTCATCTTCGGACAAGAACCGATACAGGATCAAGCGCTTGTTCCCCAAGGTTGCACGCCCAGCCAGTAATGGATCAGCATCACCACCGCCACCACGACCAGCGTTCCAGCAAGGGCGAACAGCTCAAACTTGGCAGGCTTTGGCGTGGGCGGCGTCCAGGTCGGTTGCGCCCGATTGATCACGATCACCGACACCACCGCCCAGGCCAGCAGCCCGCCAAACAGCACAAGACTGGCCACATCGCCGTTCACAAGAAGGTGCGCGATGGCCCAGGTGTTGAACCCGGCCAGTTGCGGGTGCCGGACCTTGCGGGTGATCGCGGTTTTCATACCCGAGGCCGCATAGAAGTAGAAGGCAAGGATCATCAGCAGGTTGTTGACATGGGTCAGAAACGCCGGCGGCGTCCCGACCTCGATCACGGCGGCGCTGCGATAGCCCACCACCATAAGCACCACCGACAACAAAAGCAGGCCCGTGGCCAGCAACTTGCCGTTGTTTCCCATCGCCTCGCGTTGGGCAGGGGCCACGCGTTTGAACAGATGCGCCGCCCACCACAGGGCAACTCCAAGGATCAGAACAGTCATCGCAAACCTCCGGCTATGTTGCGGCGCACCTTGGCGCTATTCGGCCATCGCCGCAATTGCTTCGGCCTTGGCGAGGGTGGTTTTTGCGGTCACGATGTGCAGGTTTTCGACGATCTTGCCATCGACCACCGCCACCGCCTGCCCCTGCGCCATCGCCGTATCAAAGGCCGCGATTTGCCGACGGGCCAGATCGACCTCGGCCTCGCTGGGGGCAAAGGCGGCATTGGCGATGTCCAACTGCATCGGGTGGATCAGGGTCTTGCCGTCAAAGCCCATGTCACGGCCCTGATAACATTCGGCACGCAGGCCATCATCATCCTTGAAGGCATTGTAGACGCCGTCGATGATCACCCGGTGGTGCACCTTGGCCGCCAGCACGCACAGCCCCAGCCCGGTTTGCAAGGGCAGACGGTCAGGCCGGAAATGGCTGCCCAACTCCTTGGCCAGATCATTGGTGCCCATCACCATGCCCTGCAACGCCGGATTCGCCGCAATCGCTGCCGCGTTCAGCATGCCAAGCGCGGTTTCCATCATCGCCCACAGCGGCTTGCCCGGCACCACGGCTGCCACCGCATCCAGATCGGCGGGCGTGCTGACCTTGGGGATCAGCACCGCATCCACCCCCGGATGGTCGGCAAAGGCCATGGCATCCTCGCGGCCCCAACCGGTGTCAAAACCGTTGATCCGCACGATCCGCGCCCGGCGGCCATAATCTGCGTGCAAGGCTTCGGCCAAGATCACGCGGGCATGCGGCTTTTCATCCGGGGCAACCGCGTCTTCCAGGTCGAAGATGATCGCATCGGTCGCAAGATCGCGCGCCTTTTCCAACGCCCGTTCCTTGGAGCCGGGGATATACAGGACCGAGCGGAAGGGGCGGGCTGGTTTGGTCATGATTCGTCCCTTGGTAACAATCTTGCGCCCAAAACGCCCAAATCGTCACAATCCGCAAGCGCAAACTTGCCGCGGCGCAGCATTTTCAAGTGTCGTCGGGATTTCGGCTCGGCTTAATGCCCGGAAATCCTGATCCAGAAAAAATCTGCACTTACCGGGAACCGAATTCCAGGTCGCTGCGTGGACTCTTTGACTCAAAGTCGCTGGCGTGATACAATTTGCAATGATAATAATTAATGGAAGAAATATCGTCATGAGCAGCACATCAGATAAAATCGTCGGTATGGCAAATCAGGCCGCCGGCAACGTGAAGCAAGCCATTGGCAAAGCGACTGACAATCCGAAGCTTGAGGCCGAGGGCATCGCGCAAGAGATCAAGGGCGAAGCCCAGCAATCCGTCGGCAACGCCAAAGACGCCGTAAAAGACACCATCGACAAGATCTGATCCTTTGCGTTTTTCACGAGTTTGACAGGGTGCCTTAACGGGCACCCTTCTTTATGCTCCGATGGCGTCCCACAGCAGTTTCAGCGACACCGCCAGCAGCGCCCAGGTCACGACGCGAAAGAAAACCGCTTCGGGCAACCAGCGCACCAACCGCAGGCCAACAAACACCGACAGCGCCGCCACCGGCATCAGCACCACCGCCACCTGCAAATTGGCCGGGCTCAACTGCCCCAGATGCCAATAGGGCAGCAGTTTGACAGCGTTCAGAATGGCAAAGGCCACGGTCCCGGTTGCGGCAAACGCCATCTTGCCCAATCCCAACGGCAGGACGTATACCTGATAGGGCGGCGCACCCGAGTGGCTGACAAAACTGGTGAAACCGGTCAGGACGCCCCAGAACAGACCGGGCGCCACCTTGGCCCGCCGGGGCGTCGACGACAGCCTGCGCCGCACCAGCAAGCTGAGCGCAAACACCAGACCGATGGCACCGACCAGTCCCGTCACCGCGGCTTCGGGCACGATCCGCGCCGTGGCCCAGCCCACCGCCACCCCGGCGACCATGCCCGGCACCAGAATGGCCAGCACCCGGCGGTCAAACCCATGGCGATAGGCGTAAAGACCGAAGGCGTCCGACAGCACATAGACCGGCAGCAGCACTCCCGCCGCCGTCACGGGCGAGATCACCAGCGCCAGCACCGGCACCCCCAGCATGCCCACCACCGGCAGGCCACCCTTGCCCATGCCGACCAGCGCCGACGCCAGCAGCGCTGCCAGCCAGAATGCCGTTCCGTCCATCGCCCCTCCGCTTTGCCACCGGGTTCGCGCCACCGGGTTAGCGCAAACACCGGCGGCTTGCCAGTCACCCGCGAAAATGTTGGCACACAATTGCATACAATGGGCCCTTCTGCCCGCTTGCCTCAGGCCAAAGAAGGGGCTACCCAAGTCGCGACTCTTTCACCAGACGGGAGACTGACCCATGGCACGACCCAAGATCGCCCTTATCGGCGCCGGCCAGATCGGCGGCACTTTGGCCCACCTTGCCGCCATCAAGGAACTTGGCGATATCGTGATTTTCGACATCGCCGAAGGCATGCCGCAAGGCAAGGCACTGGACATCGCGCAATCGGGGCCGTCCGAAGGCTTTGACGCCGTGATGAAGGGCACCAATTCCTATGCCGATATTGCGGACGCTGATGTCTGCATCGTCACCGCCGGCGTGCCGCGCAAGCCCGGCATGTCGCGCGATGATCTGCTGGGCATCAACCTCAAGGTGATGAAAGCGGTCGGCGAAGGCATCAAGGCGCATGCGCCCGACGCCTTCGTGATCTGCATCACCAACCCGCTGGATGCCATGGTCTGGGCGCTGCGAGAGTTTTCGGGTCTGCCGCATCACAAGATTGTCGGCATGGCCGGCGTGCTTGACAGTGCCCGTTTCCGCCACTTCCTATCGGTCGAATTTGAAGTGTCGATGCGCGATGTGACCGCCTTCGTGCTGGGTGGCCATGGCGACACAATGGTGCCGCTGCCCCGCTATTCCACCGTCGGCGGCGTGCCGCTGCCCGATCTGGTGGCGATGGGCTGGACCACGCAGGACAAACTGGATGCCATCGTCCAGCGCACCCGTGATGGCGGCGCCGAAATCGTCGGCCTGTTGAAAACCGGTTCGGCCTTCTATGCGCCTGCCACCGCCGCCATCGAAATGGCCGAAGCCTACCTGAAGGACCAAAAGCGCCTGTTGCCTTGCGCCGCCTACGTTGACGGGATGTTCGGCCTGAACGGCATGTATGTCGGCGTGCCCACTGTGATCGGCGCCGGCGGGGTCGAACGGATCGTCAACATCACCCTGACCAGGGATGAGCAGGCGATGTTCGACAAATCGGTCGAAGCGGTCAAGGGTCTGGTCACGGCCTGCAAGGCGATTGATCCGTCTCTGGCCTGACCCGGCCAAGCCTCGTCTTCACACCAACAAACCGCGCGCCCGCAAGGCGCGCGGATTTGACGGGTCCTTGGACGTCGGCCTGAACATCGCTGTGCCCATTGATGGCGGCACCTGACGAAAGGCCATAGCATCAACCCTCCTGACGTCAGGGCCAGATTGTCAATCGGCATCCAATTGGGACCCCTGATCGGCGTGCAAAAGGGACCCCTCTGGCGGGACGGGAGCTGGCCCGGTAATCCCCCCA